>JACRDB010000123.1 GCA_016218725.1 Deltaproteobacteria bacterium | reverse complement strand
TGCGGCACACGCTCAACGTCCCTTCGACTCCTACGCCGTGCCGCGAGTCCGGGGGGTCGCGGTGGTCCCTACTCGGTCACCTACGCTCGCGGTACGGGACAACTCCCGCGGTCACCTACGCACGCGGTACGGTACGACTCCCGCGGTGCCCTCACCGCACGTCGGCGCGGCCTCGCGTTCGGACCCGCATCCCCTGCGGTGATCTTCAGGACAAATCGGCTACAGGGGTGGTATCGTCTCGCTCCGATGCTCCGAAGGGTCCTCCTCGCGCTGGCGTTCCTCGGGTGCGAGCGCGAGGGCACACCCACCGACGGAGGGGGTGCGGCGGACACCCCGCAGGAGGTGACCGCGGCGGGTGATGCTCCTGCGGACACGCTGGTGTTGGGTGACGTGCCTCTGCCGCGCGAGCCTCTGGGGTGGGACGCGTCGAGGGCGGGGCCCTTCCGGGTGGGGTACCGCACCTGGAGGCACACGTACACGCCGGCGGGGACGCGCGCCGCGCGCACGGTGGCGCTGCACCTGTGGTACCCGACGCTGGCGCTGGACGGAGACCACCCGCGGTACTTCGGGCTCTTCCTCGATCGGGAGGCCATCGTAGACGCCCCGGCGGCGCCGGCGGTGCACGCCGGGGAGCGCTACCCCGTGCATGTGTTCTCGCACGGGGACCGCGGCTTCGGGGCCTCCAGCGCGTTCCTGATGCGGTATTTCGCCTCGCACGGGTGGGTGTCCATCGCGCCGGACCACACCGGGAATACCACCGGGGACACCCCCATGGTGAGGCCCGCGAGCATCTACCACCTCCGCAGCGGGGACGTGTCCACCGCGCTGGACGCGCTGGGAATGGCGCCAGTGACGGGCTTCCTCGCCTCCCCGGCGGACGCGACCAGGGTGCTGCTCTCGGGGCACAGCTTCGGGAGCCACACGGTGTGGGCCTCGTCCGGAGCGCGCTTTGACCTCGCCCGGATCCGAGGCCGGTGCATGAGCGACGGGGGCGCGGGGCTGCCGTGCACCGACGAGGACCTGGCGGTGTTCGCCCGAGGGGTGACGGACCCGAGGGTGGTGGCGTCGGTGCCCATGGCGGGCGCGCTCTCGCGGGACTGGTTCGGCCCCGAGGGGCACCGCGGGGTGAGCGTTCCGATGCTGTCCCTGAGCGGCTCCGAGGACCCGGTGGGGGCCGAGGAGCAGTACCGCTCGACGCCGGAGGTGGACCTGACCTGGGTGGACATCCGCGGGGCGTGTCACCAGTTCTTCGCCATCGGGCGCTGCGAGCACATCCCCGACGAGGACCAGCCCCGGATCCTCGGCGCCTGGGTGCTGGCCTTTGCGCGGAGGCACGTCCTGCGAGACACCTCCATGGCCATCGTGGACCTCACCGAAGGGAGGACCGTGTTGTCAGACCGCGTCACCGTACAACGGAGGAGCCTGCGATGAAGCGACGGATACTCTCGGGCGCGCTCCTGGCGCTCGCGGCGTGTGGGCAACCCTCGGGGCCGCCTCCTCCGCCCCTGCCACCGCAGGACGCGGGGAGGGACGTCACGGCGGACGTCTCCAGGGACACACTCCCCGCGGACCGCCCCGCCCCGGACCGCCCGCTGGTGGTGGCGCCGGGAGGGGGGGAATTCCAGCCGCCCAGGGCGACGCTGCGGAGGCTTACGCAGGCGCAGTACAGGAACTGCATTCAAGACCTGTACGGTGAAGACATCGCCATCTCGCGCCCCATGGAGCCGGACTCCGTGGTGGACGGCTTTGCGTCCATCGGCGCGGCGGAGGCGAGCATCTCGCCGCGGGGCGTGGAGCAGTACGAGGCGCTGGCGTACGACCTCGCGGAGCAGCTCCTCGTGCCCGCCCGGCGCGCCCGCACCGTGGGCTGCACGCCCGCGGGGCCTATCGACGACGCATGCGCCCGCGCGGCGCTGGCGCCCGCTGGCCGGAGGCTCTGGCGCAGGCCCCTGAGCCCCGAGGAGCTCGACGCCCTGGTGGCGGTGGCCCGCCGGGCGGCGATGACCCTCGGGGACTTCCACCAGGGGCTGGGCTTCGCCTTCGCGGCGCTGCTCCAGTCACCGGACTTCCTCTTCCGGGTGGAGCTCGGGGTGCCCGACCGGGCGAGGCCCGACCGCCGGGTGTTCGTCGGTCACGAGCTCGCCTCGCGGCTCGCGTTCTTCCTCTGGAATGGCCCCCCGGACGACGCCCTCCTGGACGCTGCGGTCGCAGGGGCGCTGGACACCCCGGAGGGCCTGGCCTCGGAGGCGCGGAGGTTGCTTCTGTCTCCGAAGGCGCGTCGGGGCCTGCGGAGCTTCGTGACCGAGTGGCTCGAGCTCGCGCGCCTGGACGACCTGACCAAGGACACGCAGCTCTTCCCGTCGTTCTCGCCGGAGCTCGGGCCCGCCGCGAGGGAGCAGACCCTGCGGGACTTCGAGCGCATGGCGTTCGACCTGGAGGACGACTGGCGGGAGCTCCTGGTGACCCGGGAGACCCACGTGACGCACCGTTTGGCGGCGGTGTACGCGGTGCCCGGTCCCGCGCGGGAGACCGACGGCTTCCGGCTGATCACCCTGCCGGAGAACAGCCCCCGGCGGGGGCTCCTGGGGCAGGTGAGCGTGCTGGCCTTGCGGTCCCACCCGGTGGCGACGAGCCCCACGCTCCGGGGGCGCTTCATCCGAGAGGGGATCCTCTGCGGGTTCATCCCGCCGCCGCCGGTAGACGTGAACACGGCGCTTCCGGCGCCGTCCATGGAGCGCAGGAGCTTGCGGGAGCGGCTGCAGCTGCATCTCTCCGGAGAGGCATGCGCCGGGTGTCATATTCGTATGGACCCGCTGGGGTTGGGGCTTGAGCCCTTTGACGCCATCGGGCGCTTCCGTCGGATGGACAACGGGGTGGTGATTGACGCCTCGGGGAGGCTGGACGGGATGGACTTCCGGGACTTCCAGGACCTGACCCGGAGGCTCCGGGAGCACCCGGACGCCGGGAGCTGCATGGTGACGCACCTGTACCGTTATGCCACGGGGCACGTCGAGGGCGACCCGGAGCTGTCGGAGATCGACCGGCTGACGGCCTTCGCGGAGACCCGCGGGAATCGCCTGCGGGAGATCATGTTCGCCCTGGCCACGAGCGACGGCTTCCGCCGCGCCGGCCCCACCGCGGAGATGCCATGATGAAGCCATTCCTGTCACGACGGACGGTGCTCCGGGGGATGCTCGGGGCGGGGTTCGTTTCCGTGGCGCTGCCTCCCCTGGAGGCGATGATGAACGCGACGGGCACGGCCTACGCGGGCGGGACGCGGTTCCCGAAGCGCTTCGGGGTGTGGTTCTGGGGCAACGGGGTCCTCCCGGAGCGCTGGGTGCCGACGACCGAGGGGGCGGGCTGGACGCCGTCCCCGCAGCTCATGCCCTTGATGCCGTTGAGGGATCAGGTGACGGTGGTGAGCGGGACGCGGGTGATGACCACCAACGACTCGCCGCACGGCTCGGGGCCCGCGGGGCTCTTGTCTGGAGACAACGCGCGCGGCGGGAGCTTCCTGCGCCCGTCGCTCGACCAGTTGATCGCGCAGGAGGTGGGGGGCGCGACGCGCTTCCGGTCCCTGGAGGTGGGGGTCCAGCGCTCGACGAGCAGCCTGTCGTACACGGGCCCCAACCAGGTGAACCCGCCGGAGACGAGCCCTCGGGCGCTGTTCAATCGGTTGTTCGGTGAGGGCTTCCGGCTCCCTGGAGAGATGGCCACGGCGGACCCCAGGCTGGCGCTCCGGAGGAGCGTCCTGGACGCGGTGTCCGGGCAGGCCGGGCGGCTCCGGGGGCGCCTGGGCGCGGCGGACCGGCAGCGCCTGGAGCAGCACCTGGACGGGGTCCGAGGGCTGGAGCAGCGCATCGGGAGGCTCGAGGCGGACCCTCCGAACCTTGCGGCATGCGCGCGGCCGATGGCGCCGCCGGAGGCCTTCCCGGACATGGAAGGCAGGCCCCAGACGCGGGCGATCTCCAGGGCCGTGAGCGACCTCCTGGTGATGGCCCTGGCGTGCGACCAGACGCGGGTGTTCTTCAACATGTTCAGCCAGCCGGTGAACAATACGCTGTACGGTCGGGCGACGGCGGGGCACCACCAGCTTACGCACGACGAGCCCGGGGACCAGCCGCAGGTGCACACGATCCTGGTGTCCATCCATGAAGAGCTGGCGTATTTCCTGTCGGCCCTGAGGGCCGTGAGGGAGGGGGACGGGACGCTGCTCGATCACCTGCTGGTGCTCGCCACGACGGACTGCTCCTTCGGGCGCACCCACGCGATTGACAACTACCCGATTCTGTTGTGCGGGGGTTGCAACGGGGCGGTGCGCGCGGGGGTTCACTACCGCTCGACGTCCGGGGAGAACGCGAGCCGGGTGTCGCTGGCGATCCTGCGGGCGATGGAGGTCCGGGCGACGGACTTCGGGGTTGGGCCGGGGCGCGTGACGGACCCCCTCGGGGCGGTGCTGCGGTGAGGCGGGGGCGGGCGTCATGGTTGTGGCCTGGGGCGCTCCTGGGCCTTGTGGGGTGCAGCGATCCGCCGCCGCAGGTGGGAGACGCGGGCGGGTTGCCTGCGGACGCTGCGGACGTGGCGTCGCCGGAGGCGTGTGGGGGGGGGGCCTCGCGTGGGACGATCATGACGCGGGTGGTGTTCGCGCGGGAGCGCATGGGGGTGAGCGAGGGCTTTGACCTGGATGGTCGGGACACCCCCATGGGGGATATGGCCTCGTGCAGCAGGCCGGACTATGTCTCTCCGGAGGGGCTGCGCGGGGTGGACAACCAGCTCTCGCAGCTCGCGGCGCTCCTGGACCTGCAGACGCAGGGGGCGGTGGACGGGCTGGTGCAGGCGGCGGTGAACAACGGCCAGCTCCTGATGGCGGTGACGCTGGAGGGCGTGGACGACGAGCGCGAGGACCCGTGCGTGGACATGATCTTCCAGCGGGTGCAGGGGGTGCCGACGGTGGGCGCGGACGGGATGCTGGACCCGTGGCAGAGCTACGACCCGATCCCGGACACGCCGGTGACGCGCACGCGGGCGCGGATCCACGAGGGGGTGCTGGAGGCGGGTCCCTTCGAGGGGAGCGTGGCGGTGGCGGTGCTGGACGCGCGCTTCGTGCTGGACCTGCACGGCGGGAGGCTCCGGGCGAGGCTCGGCGAGGACGGGGCGCTCACGGGGGTGCTGGGTGGCGGGATGAGCGTGAGCCAGCTCAGCGACATCATCGGGACGCTGAACATCCCGGAGGCGTTCATGAACCTCGCGCGGAGCTACATCCGTACGATCGCGGACCTGGACCGGCGGGAGGGGCGCTGCCAGCAGTTCTCCGCGGCGCTGTCGTTCAGCGGCAGGGCCGCGTTCGTGAATAGGTAAGATCTATGCATCACGACACGGTAACGGGGCGGACGCGCGCCCAGCACGCTCGCTACACCCCTGGCAGGCGCCAGCCCACGCCGAGCCCGAAGCCCACCTGGTGATCGAGCGCGCCGCCCGCGACCCAGCGGTCGCCGGGCCGCGGGTCCAGCGTGTGGAAGAAGCGCCGCGCGTCGAGCTGAAGCCGCAGCTCCAGCGCGTCGGTGAGCGCGTGGGTGACGGCGAGGGTGACCTCGGCGCCGCCGGCCCGGGAATTGGGGAAGGCGTCCGGCAGCGCGTCGCCGGTGCCCTGCACGAAGAGCCACGACGCGCTCACCGCCAGGGCCCAGCGCTCCGCGGGGCGCGCCCGCAGGTCCGCGCCGGCCCGGCCGAAGGCGTACGTCACCGCGGGCACGCCGAGGTCGTTGGCGCCCCCGGAGGCCTCCACGGCGTAGGTGCTCCACCCGTAGCTGCCGAGGAGCCCCAACTCCACGCCCCCCACGGGCACTCGCACGCGTGCGCCGACACTCAGCCCCCAGGCGCTGGTGGCGTACTCGCGCCCGGCGGAGTCCCGGGACACGAGGGCGAACGCCCCCTCGGCGCGGGCCGTGAGCCCGAGGTCCCCGAGGAAGGTGTCCGTGAAATGCGCGGCGGGGTACCACTCCACGCTCCCCTGGCCGGAGGGGGCCACGGCCAGGGTGTACGGCCGCAGCTCACCGAAGAGGTCATCGGTCCAGGTGAAGGTGCGCGTGAAGCCCCGCAGCGCGAGGGACACCTCCAGCGCCGTGCGGCGCGCCCGGTGCGTAACCAATGCCTCGGGGGCGGGCGCCTCCGGCGTCGCGGCCTCCGCGGGGGACGGGGCGCGCGAGGCCGTGACGGCCGTCACCGGCGTGGCCTGTGGGGGCGGCGCGGGCGCCTCGACGGGAGGAGTCGGTCTGCGCGGCCTGCGCTGGGCGACCGCCGTGGACGCGGCGAGCGACGCGATGATCACCGCCGCGGCGGCGCGGAGGGAGGTCGTCACAAGAGTATACATCGTGTATACCCTCTCGGTTCACTCCGGGTCGCCGGCGGTGTAGCGCCCCAGCTTGCGGAAGCGCTCGTAGCGCTCGTGGCAGAGGTTCTCCGGGCGGCGCGACTCCAGGGCGCGCAGGTGGCGCTCCAGGGCGTCGCCGACGCGCAGGGCGGCGTCGTCGTGGTCCCGGTGGGCGCCGCCCTCGGGCTCGGCGATCACCTCGTCCACGATGCCGAAGTGCCGCTGGGCCTCCGCGGTGATGCGCAGCGCCACCGCCGCGTCGGCCGCGCGGGAGCCGTCCTTCCAGAGGATGGACGCGCAGCCCTCCGGGGAGATCACCGAGTACGTCGCGTACTCCAGCATGAGCACCCGGTTGGCCAGGCCCAGCGCCAGGGCCCCGCCGGAGCCCCCCTCGCCGATCACCACCGCGATGATGGGCACGGGCAGCGTCGCCATGGTCGCCAGCGCCTGGCCGATGGCCTCGGACTGGCCGCGCTCCTCGGCCCCGAGGCCGGGGTAGGCCCCCGGCGTGTCAATGAAGGTCAAGACGGGCCGCCCGAAGCGCCCGGCGAGCTCCATCAAGCGGCGGCTCTTGCGGTAGCCCTCGGGGTGGGGCATGCCGAAATTGCGGTGCATGGCGTCCTTGACGCCGCGGCCCTTCTGGTGGCCCACCACCATCACCGACCGGCCCCGGAAGCGCGCCAGGCCCCCGACGATGGCGTGGTCGTCGGAGTACAGCCGGTCCCCGTGGAGCTCCACGAAGTCCTCCGTCAAGCGCTGGAGGTAGTCCAGCGTGTACGGTCGGTCCGGGTGCCGCGAGAGCTGCACCTTGTCCCAGGCCCCGAGGTCCCCGTAGAGCTGCGCCCGCAGCGCCCGGGCCTTGGCCTCCAGGGCCTCCAGCTCCCCGGGGTCCACCGCCTCGGCGGCGTTGCGCAGCCGCGAGAGGTTCTCCTCCAGCTCCCTGAGGGGGCGCTCGAACTCCAGGACGGCCACGGCGCGCGCTCCTCCGCTCAGCCCTCTCGGGAGAGCTCTCCGAGGACCTCGAAGACCCTCACCGGCTGCGCGATCCCCTTGGGCTTGATGGGCTCCAGCTCGCGCACGTCAAAGTACTCCCGCACCTCGCGCCAGGTGTCCTCGGCGATGAGTATCTGCATCCCCGCGGCGTGGGCGCACAGCCGCGAGGCCAGGTTCACCGGCGCGCCGATCACCGTGTACTGCATGGCCTTGGAGCTCCCGATGTACCCCGCCACCACCTCCCCGGTGTTGATCCCGATCCCGATGGCGAAGCTCGGCTGCCCCCGGGCCTCCCGCTCCTCGTTGAAGCGCCGCAGCTCCTCCAGCATCGCAAGCGCCGTCTGCACCGCGCGCACCGCGTCGTCCTGGTGCGACACCGGCGCGCCGAAGAGCGCCATGATCTCGTCCCCCACGAACTTGTCCAGCGTGCCCTCGTACGCGAAGACGATCTCCACCATGCGCTCGAAGTAGTCGTTGAGCATGGCCACGATCTCCTCCGCGGGCATCGTCTCGCTGCGGGACGTGAAGCCCCGGATGTCCGTGAAGAGCATGGTGGTCTGCCGGGGCTCGCCGCCCTGCTTGACCTCCACCTTGCCGCTCACCACCAGCTCCGCGATGGACGGCGAGAGCAGCCGCTGGAAGCGCGCCCGGGCGATGGCCTCCTCCTCGATGCGCACCGCCAGCGCCGCGTTGGCGATGGAGAGCGACGCCTGGTTGGCGATGTTCGTGAAGATCTGCAGGTCCTTCTCGCCGAAGGCGTTGGGGTTCTGCGAGTCCACCATCATCAGGCCCAGGAGCTCCTGCTTGTACAGGAGCGGCACCGCCATGGAGCTCCGGATCCCCGTGATGATGATGGACTTGCTCTCTACGAAGCGCGAGTCCTTCTTGGCGTCGTTGGTCAGGAGCGCGACCTTCTCCTTGACCACCTGGCCCACCACCGAGCGCGGGATGATGAACTCCTCGGGCCCCCCTCGGCGCGCGCGGCTGCACCGGGCCTTGAGCTCCGTGCCCTCGTAGAGCAGCACCACGCCCCGGTCCGCCTGGAGGAGCTCCAGCGACCGATCGAGGATGCGGTTGAGCAGCCGGTCCAGGTCCAGCTCCCCGGCGATGGCCCGCTGGAGCTCGTTGGCCACGCGGAGCTTCTCGTAGTCGCGCCGCAGGGCCTCCGGGTCCGTGATCATCTTCTCCGGCAGGAACTGCTGCATCTGCACGTCGAATTTGGTCCGGACGTGGGACTCCATCTGCCCGCCGCCGATGGTCACGTGCTGCACCGAGGCGCCACCGCCGCCGGCCTCGCCCTGCGGCCTCCCCGGCGGCGCTGAGGGCCGAGGCAGGGGCCCCGCGGGACCGGGCCCCACGGGCGCGTTGGGGCTGCGGGCCTGGGCCGTGTGCCCCATCCCCTGCGGGGGCTGCGCCGCGTTGGGGCCCTGGGGTCCAAAGGGCGAGCTCGCCCCTTGACCGAAGGGCGAGCCCCCGCCGTGGGCCGCCGCCAGCTGTTGGAAGGGGTTCAGGTGCGACGGTCCCTGCGGTTGGGGGGGGGGAACCTGCGGGTGGTTCTGCGCGGCGACCGGGTGCGGGGCCACGCCCGCGCCGTGGGGCGTGGGCGCGGGGTGCAGCGGCGCGGGCGTTGGCGCGCGGAACGGCGACGGGGGCCCCCCCTGGGTGGCGGGCAGGGGCTGGTTCACGTTGGGGCCGAGGCCCTGGTGCGTGGGGGGCGGGGGCCCCTGGTCTTGAAAGATGGCGCGGGTGTTGCCGAGGGCGAGCTGGTCGCCGTGCTGGAGCATGGCCTCGCCGGAGACCCGCTGGTCGTTGATGTAGGTGCCGTTCAGGCTCCCGAGGTCCCGGAGGATCCAGCGCCCCCCGCGCTGCTCCACCACGCAGTGCTCCTTGGAGACGATCCGGTCCAGGAGCTGGATGGAGTTGTTCGGGTGGCGCCCGAGGGTGTTCACGGGCGTCAGGTCCCGCTCCGTCTGCCCATCCTGGCCGAAGATCACCAACCTGGCCATGCTCTGCCTCGAGACCGCCTTCTGGCGTGGCCCTCGGTGGCCCACTGCCTGCGCTGCCCGAAGGATAGACGCATCCCCCTCGGAAATCGAGCCCGTGACGCGCCTACCGCGGCAGGTCCTGCACGGCCGCCAGCGCCTGCCGCAGGAGGTCCGCCCGCATGCCATACTTGAAATTCGACCCTCGGTTGACCTCCACCTCGCGCTGCTGGTGGGTCACCGGGTCCACCACGATCTGCCGCTCGTCGTCGGCGAGGCTCCCGGCGTTGATGCCGGCCACGGCCCCCGACGGGAGGAAGATCGGGCTCCCGGAGGAGCCCCCGGAGGTCTGGGCGCTGTGCTGGAGCTTCTGGGCCCCCTGCGGCGTGGACACGCTGTCGAAGAAATCCGTCACGCGGTTCAGGAGCCCCAGGGTGATGGTGGCCACCGGCGAGGCCTCGTTCATGGTCATCCCGGGGAAGCCGTACACAAAGAGCGCGTCGCCCTCGTGGAGGGCGAAGAGCTCCTCGTCGGTGCACAGCCGCACCCACGAGGGCAGCGCCTGGGAGGCGCGCACGAGACCTACATCGTAGCCTGTACCCCCGCGAGATTGTTGACGATTCTGCCATCGGGCGTCCAGGTACGCGAGGCTCACCGGGATGCGCACCCCGGGGGTCTTGGTGCGCAGGGCGAAGAGCCTGGCGCCGCGGCGCTCCTCGTCCTGGGCGATGCGCACGCAGTGGGCGTTGGTGGCGATGTGGGTGGCCGTCACCGCGAAGCCCGTGCAGAAGCCCCGGTCCCGGTCGTTGGGCCGGGCGAAGGCCAGGAGGTAGATGGAACCCTCGTTGGCTGCGGCGAGCCGCGCGCCTGCGGTGCTGGGATCCCCGCCGGTGTTGGCGGGGCGGCGGCGGTCCTCGTCGCGCTGTTCGCGCTCATCCCAGACGTAGAAACCGAGCACGGACAGGCCCCCCACCACCAGCAGCGTGAGGGCCCCGAAGGCCACTTTGAGCGCCGGGGACGTGCGCCGGACCGTGGCGCGGGCCAGGGCCTGATCGATCATGAAGGCCATGGTGCGCTTGCCCACCTGGGCCCCTGGCGGGAGCTGCGAGGTCATGACCTCGCCCACGGAGAGCGGGCCCTGGGCGGGAGGCGCGGGCGGCGGGGGCACCGCCGGCGCTGCGGGGGGCGCGTAGGCCGGCCCTCCGGCGACGGTGCCCGCGGCGGCCCCCAGGCCGGGGCCTCCCACGGTCACCGCGGCCCCGGAGGGGTCCACCCGGAGCCTGGGCCCTCCGCGGCCGCACTCCACCAGGTCCTGGGGGTTCAGGCGCTGACGCTGGACCTTCACGCCGTTGACGTAGGTGCCGTTGCGGCTGGCGTTGTCCGCCACGACCCAGGCGCCCTGGTCCCACTGGAGCTCGCAGTGGTGCCCGGAGGCGTCCAGGTCCACGTTGGGGTCGAAGACCACGTCGTTGTCGGGGGAGCGGCCCAGGCGCACCCTGGGCTTGTCGAACTGGAGCGTGCGCCCCGCGTGGGCGCCGGTCTCCTGATAGAGCCTCAACAGGTGCATGGCGAGGGCTCCATACAGTACGCCGGAGCCCCGGCGTCACCCCCCGCGGGAGGGCGCCGAGTGCTCCGCGGCCGGGGGTGGCAGAGGGGGCTCCTCGGAGGGCGCGTTGGCATGCCAGCTCCAGTAGCTCGCCAGGGTCAGGAGCCCCAGGCCCAGGGCCACCAGGGCCCAGCCCACCCAACCGCCGTCCTGCAAGGGCACCGCCGGGAGCTTCTCCTCGCTCGGGGTCTCGGTCTTGAGCGGGAGGGACTCGGGGACCTCGAAATCGTCGTCGTCGTCGGAGGCGATGTGGGCGCGCTTGAAGTCCACGCCGGGGGGCGGGAGGTCGGGCACCTTCATGGTGGTGCTGGCTCTCCCTGCCACCAGGGCCTCGACGGGCTCCGACAGCACGAAGGGCTGGTACCCCGGGGTGGGCTCCTCGGCCGATGGTGACGGCACGCCGCCGTCGATGCGGGTCACCACCACGGTGATGTTGTCATGGCCTCCGGCCTCGTTGGCCTGCTCGGTGAGCTTGCGGCAACACTCCGCGGGGTCCTCCACGGCGGCGAGGGTCTCCCGGAGCTGGTCATTGGACAGGAGCCCCGAGAGCCCGTCGGAGCACAGGAGCACGGCGTCCCCGAGGCGCAGGTCCACGTAGGACAGGTCCACGGAGACCGAGTCCGCGGTGCCCAGAGCCTGGAGGATGATATGCGAGTGCTCGTAGCTCTCGGCCTCCTCCTCGGTGAGCTGCCCGGCCTCGATGAGCTTGGACACCAGGGACTGGTCCTTGGTGATCTGCCGGAGCCTCCCTCCGCGGAAGAGGTACGCCCGGGAGTCTCCGACCTGGCCCACGAAGAGCGTGGTCCCATGGATGCCCGCCACGGTGGACGTGGTGCCCATGCCCCGCTGGGCGCGGTTGCTCTTGGCCGCGAGGTAGATCCTGGCCCCGGCCTCCTGCACGGCGGTCACCAGCCGGTGGGCGAACTGCTCGCGGTTCCCGGGGGTCTTGCCCTCGCTCACGATGGTGTGCACCACGTCCACGGCCATCTTTGACGCGACCTCGCCGGCCAGGGCTCCGCCCATGCCGTCGCACACGGCGAACACGGCGCCGGCCTCGCCAAGGGTCCAGGTGGCGCCCTCCGGGTCGATGCCCCGGGTGCGGTGACTGAGCTCCGCGATCAGGAAGTTGTCCTCGTTGTGCTCGCGGATCCTGCCGACGTCCGTCATCCCCGCGATCCGGAGCGACAGGGCCGGGCCCAGCGGCAGGTCCGACAGGGGCTCCGAGGGCTCCGAGGGTGTCGACGCGACCTCGCCCGAGGGGGCCGCGGTGGCGTCCTCGGGTCTCGTCGTGGGTTCCTCCTGCGGCGCCGCGACCGGCTCCGGGGCCGGGGGTACGGGCGCGGCTTCGGGCGCAGCCTCGGGCGCGGCCTCGGGCGCGGCCTCGGGCGTGGCCTCGGGCGCGGGCGCCACGACCTCCGCTGACGCGTCCGCCACGACCTCCGCCGACGCGGCCGCCACGACCTCCACCGGAGCCGCCGGGGTGGTCACCTCGGGCGCGGCGGGTGGGGGCGTGTCGGGTGTTGTGGGCGCAGGTGTGACGCTCTCCTCAAGCGCGGGCCCGGCGGCGCTGCCCTCGGTGGGGGGGCTGGGCGTCTCCGTCGGAGCGGGTGCGGGGGCCTCCGCGGTGGTGGCTTCGGGGGCCGGGGGAGCGCTGGCGGCGGGCTCCGCGGGCGTCGAGGCAGGCTCCATGGGGGCGGTGGCGACCTCGGGCTCCGAGGGTTTCACGGGCTGGTCGGCGTCGTGGCTCATCGAGGGGCGCCATTGCCGCCGCGGGGGGAGGCGTCGAAGCGGAAGAGGTGGTGACCGATCCGGAAGAGGTCTCCGTCGGTGACCTCTCGCTCGCCGCGGAAGAGCACCAGGGTGCCGTTGGAGCTCCCGAGGTCGCGCACCACCAGCCGCCGTTGCTGGCGATCCAGCCGGAAGGCCACGTGGCGTCGGGAGAGGAACACGTCGTCGGTGAAGACGATATCCCCGGACTCACGGCCCAGGACGGTCTCATCGCGGTACAGGTGGTAGACGTCCCGGGGGATGCCCTCGCTGGTGAGCTGCACCAGGCGCATCATCCGTGGGGTCTCCGGCGTGCCGAAGAGCATCACCCCGTAGTGCATCACCGGCCCGAGGGAGGTCTCCGCGTCGGTGAGCACCTCGACCCGGAGCACCTGCTGGCCGACCAGGAGAACGTCCCCGTGGTGCAGCTCCGCGGGCTCACGGATACGGTAGAAGATCCCGTTCACGCTCCCCAGGTCCCGGAGGTAGTACCGGTCGTTCCTGCGGGCGATGCGCGCGTGGCGGGGGGACAGGTACGGGTCATCCGGGAGGGTGACGTTGCCCTCGAAGCGGCCGATGTCCGTGGTGGTATTGGTGAGGCGGTAGGTGGGCCCCTCGGAGCCATCCTTGAGGATGGTCACGAGCTGCGGCACGCCCTGGACGCTCGCGGCGCCGAAGTTGTCCGTGCGGGCGTCGTAGCGGGCGGAGTCCGGCGTGCCCTGGACCTGCGCCGGGCGCACCGTGGGGATCATTGGGGCCACGGGGGCGGCCATCGCGGGCGGCGACGGGGCATTGCCTGGCGGCGGGATCACCACCACCGACGGCGGCGCAGGCGTAGGCGCCATTGCCGGGGCCTGCGCCGGCACGGGCGCCTGGGCCAGGACGGGCGCATGCGCTTGCGGCGGTGCGGGCGCGGGCGGCAGCGCAGGGGCCGGGAGGCTGGACCCCGGGGGCGCGAGGTTCATCTCCGACGAGGGGAGCCCGCAGACGCCGCAGAAGGACGCCCCGCGGTCCACGGAGGTGCCGCACCGAGGGCAGGGCACCGCCCGGGGCGCGGCCTGCGGGGCGCCAGGGGGAGGCGCGAGGGCGGCGGCCTCGGGGGTCTGGAGCTGGTTGCCGCACATCCGGCAGAACCTGATGCTCGGAGGGTTGTCCACGCCGCAGCGGGCGCAGCGCTCATTGGACGGCCGAGGGGCGGCGGCCTGGGCGGGCTCTCCGGAGGCGGGGAAGGGGCCCGGGGCGGCGCCCCCGGAGGGCATCGGGCTCCCCGGGGTTTGGGCGGGGTCGCGCAACCGCTGGCCGCAGTCCAGACAATAGAGGGCGCCCTGAGGATTCTGCCGCCCACAGTTGCCGCACGTCATCGCCGGGGATTGGACACCCCCGCACGGCCCACCGTCAAGCGCGCTGTAACCCGAAGAGACGGTCAGCGCCCCAGGACCGTCACGCCGACGAACCAGGTGAAGAGCAGGGTGGCCACCCCCCCGGAGCCCCGGAGGATGCCGTCGTCGGTCCGGAAGGGCAGGAAGCGCAGGGCGTCGAAGCGCGCCGAGGTGTCCACCCGGAAGAAGGGCGACAGGTACAGCCCGACGCCGCCGGTGGCGCCCACGACCAGGCCCGCGGTGGTGGCGCCGAAGCGCTCGCCGTACCACAGCACGCCCCCCCCGAGGGCCGCGTAGGGCTCCAGGTTGGTCCTGGGCGAGGCCAGCACCCAGCGGTGCTCGGCCCGCAGCTGGGTGAGCGTCGCGGACTGCAGGAGGTTCCTGGCGTTGCGTACGGTCACGTCACCGGTGACCACCCACTCGCGCCCCCGGCGGTACCTCCGCCCGACGCCGAGCACCAGGCCCCCGCCGCCGCCGATGGGGCAGAGCCCCGTGCCCTCGGGGCAGACCTCGTCGGCGTAGAGGAGCGCCGAGGTGTCCAGCGCGCCGAGGTAGAACAGGTACGGCTGGAATCTCCCCTCGGGGAAGGCCTCCGGGGCCGGGGCCTGGCACCACCCGGGCGGGGTGTGTACGAGCACCGCCAGGAGCCCGCTCGCGGCCACGGGTGCCTTCGGTCCGACGCGCACCCCTCGGAAGATAGCAGTTTCAGGGCCCTCGCGAGGGCCTTCGCCGAGAGTGTTGACAACCCCGGGGCGGTGGGATACTCGCCACGGCCTTAGCGAGGGCAGAGGAGAGATGGAGATCGTTCTCGACAAGCGCGCGGTCAAGCAGATCCGGGTCTCCGCCCAGGATGCCATCGACGAAGGGGACACCGAGACCCTCCGGGAGGACATCATGAACAGCTTCTCCGAGGATCAAGTCGAGGAGCTGGAGCGCCGGATCGACACGGACTTCTACGACTTCCTCGGGGACGCCCTGGAGGAGTGGTCCGGGGAGGACGTGGACGAGCTCTTCGACCTCCTGGAGGCCCGGTTCTCCGAGGCCGAGATCGAGCTCAAGTTCGAGGCCGTCGAGGCCGCCGACGCCGACGACGACGACGACGCCGACTTCGACGAGGACGAGGAAGAGGAGCTCAACGAGGACGAGGAAGAGCCCCTCGACGACGACTGACCGCGCCTCACTCGCAGCGGGCCCTGCCCTCCCGGGAGGGCTCCGGCGGGGGCCCGCAGGGGCCGTAGCGCGCCAGGGCCCGCCGCCCGAAGCGCGTGCACGGGAACTCCCGCAGGAGCGTCCCCAGGACCCCGCAGACACGCTCCGGCGCGCTCCCCCCGAGGGCCTCGGCCTCGGCCCAGAGCGCGTCATCGCGCTGCCTCGCGGTCGGGAAATCCGTGTACACGAAGTGGTACGCCCTCGCCGCGGCCTCGGGCTCTCCCAGCGCCACGAGGAGCGCCCCCCGGAGCATGGCGCAGTCCAGGAAGCGCGGGGCCTCGTAGCTCCCGTTGCTGAGGGACACCTCCCGCACGGCCAGGGCCCGATTGAGCACGGCCAGGGCCCTCCGAGGGTCCCTCTCGCGCAGGAGCCTCGCCTCGGCCAGCGAGGCGTCGTCCCAGTGGCGGTTGCGCGGGTACGGGATGGCCGTGAGCAGCGCCTCGTAGGCCTCCACCGCCTCGGTCTCCCGGCCCGTTCGGGCGAGCCTCTCGGCCTCCTCCCAGCGCACCCCATCCTCCAGCCCCGTACCCTGGACCACCCCCCGGAGCCTTGCCAGGAAGGCCAGCGAGCGCGCCCTCGTCGGGTCTTCTTCATCGAGGTGTATGGAAATGAGAGACAACGCCCTGCGAGCTGGTCCCGTGTCGGGTCTTGTGCGACAGAGCGCTTCCAGCTCATCGAGGCCCCTCTGGCGTTGGGCGGGGAGGGCGTACCGGATCCTGGCGGCTTCGAGGTGGGCGCGGGCGCCGTGTTCGAAGTCCGGCGAGTCCCTTGCGACGGCGTCGAGGCGGGCGAGGGCCCCGTCGGGGTCGCCGTCCCGGGCGAGGGCCATGGCGGCGAGGAAGAGGGCTTCCTGGCGGTCCCTGGCGCGTGGGGTCTGGGTGGCGGCGAGGTCCCAGGCCCGGGCGGCCTCGCGGTTGCGTCCGGCGGTGAAGGCGCGGGAGGCCTCGGCCATGGAGGCCTGCCACGCCAGGGGGCGCGAGGGCGCGCAGGCGGGCGTCTGGGCGAGGGCCGCGCCCAGGACGAGGGCGGCGCCGGGCCTCACCCCGCGGCCACGCGGGCGACGATGCGCCCGGCCTCGCGGGCCTGGGCGGGGGTCACGTCCAGGTGGGTGACCGCCCGGAGCCTCGCGGGGCCAAAGACCGACAGCCGCAGGCCCTGAGGCTCGCAGCGGGCGGCGAAGCGCTCGGCGGGGGCGTCCCGAGGGTCTCCTGGCAGGTCCACCAGGACGATGTTGGTCTCGGGTGCGTGGGCCGTGAGCCCGGGCCCCTGGGAGGCCTCCTCGGCGAAGAGCCTGGCGCTCTGGTGGTCCTCGGCGAGGCGCTGGACGTTGTGATCCAGGGCGTAGAGCCCCGCGGCGGCGAGGACGCCCGCCTGGCGCATTCCCCCGCCGAGCATCTTCCGGAAGCGGTGGGCGGCGCGGACGAAGTCCCTGGAGCCTGCCAGGAGCGAGCCCACCGGGGCCCCGAGGCCCTTGGAGAGGCAGAGGGACACGGAGTCCGAGGGGGCCGCGAGGGCGTCTGGAGCCACCCCCGAGGCCACGGACGCGTTGAGGAGCCGGGCGCCGTCGAGGTGGACGGCGAGGCCCCGGTCGTGGGCGAGGCGGGCCACGGCGGCGACGGTTTCTTGCGGGAGCACCTGCCCTCCGGCGCGGTTGTGGGTGTTCTCCAGGGCCACGAGGCGGCTCCTGGGGTAGTAGTACACGTCGGGCTTGAGGGCGGCGGCCAGGGCCTCCGGGGAGAAGCACGGCCCGGTTCCCGCGACCACGAACTGCACGCCCGCGAGGGCCGCGCCGGCGCCGGACTCGTACCACGCGCAGTGGGCGCCCTCGCTGACCACCACCTCGTCGCCGGGGCGGCAGTGTGTCAAGAGCGCGAGCTGGTTGGCCATGGTGCCCGAGGTGACGAAGAGGGCGCTCTCCTTGCCGAGGAGCTCGGCCACGCGGGCCTCCAGGCGCCGGACCGTGGGGTCTTCACCGTACACGTCGTCGCCGACCTCGGCGCTGGCGATGGCGCGGCGCATGGCCTCGCCGGGGCGCGTCACGGTGTCCGAGCGTAGATCAATCACCGGGGTTGCATACGCCCCCCGACCGGTGAGTGTAAACCCGACCTCGGGGTGTCGCTCCCCCTTGCGCGAGGGGCGGGATATGATAGAGAGCCTGTCCCTTCCCCATTGCCGTCCTAGCTCAGGGGTAGAGCAGCGGTTTCGTAAACCGCAGGTCGAGGGTTCAAATCCCTTGGACGGCTCCAAGGCGCTCCACGCCCCGACGCTCCCTACGGCAGCAAGAAGCGCGCGAAGAGGTCCAGCACCAGGCGCGCGGTGGGCATCCTGGGCTCCGGCAGCATGTACCGGTGCACGCCGCCCTCGACGGTGATGAGCTGCACGACGATGCCGTTGCCGCAGCCCGTGAAGCGCCGCAGCGTCACGCCCGCCGCGGGCGGTGGCACCGGGACGCGCGCGGGGCCCGCGCCATCACCGCCTCGGGGCGCCCGCGGCGGGGTCGATGCCGTCGGCGCGTAGCCGCTCGGCGTCGGCCGGGCCGGCCACGGTGCCCGCGGGGTGCTCGTACCAGCCGTGAGGATCCGGCGTGTTCGGGTGCTCGCGGACCTGGAGCACGGTGAACATCCCGCCCATGTCAATGTGCGAGAAGGGTCCGGCGCCGCCCCTCATGGGCGCGCTGTTCGAGGGCGCGGGCATCCCCATCTGGGCCATCCCGCCCATGCCCGTGGTGCCCATGGTCATGTACGACGGCGCCACCCGGGCCATGCGCGCGTCGAGGGCTCGCGTGTCGGCGCCCACCATGTTCGGCATCCCGTGCCCCATCTGGGTCATCACGTGGTGGGTCATGTGGCAGTGCATGGCCCAGTCTCCGGGCTCCTCGGGCACGAGCTCCAGCACCCTCACGCTCCCCACCGGCACCAGCGTCGTGGTCTCCGGCCGCTGCGCCGACGCAGGCACCGGACCCCCATCCGTCGCCGTGACCTTGAACCAGAGCCCGTGCAAATGGATCGGGTGGTGCGACATCGGGCTCAGGTTCCCCAGCCGGATCCGCACGCGCTCCCCGCGCCCCACCCGCAGCGGCTCCGTGGACGGAAAGGACTTCCCGTTGAAGGTCAGCACGTTGAAGTCGCTCATCTCCAGAGGGTCCGGCCGCCGCGCCCCGGCGGTGACCTTCCACTCGTGGAGCATCAAAGCGAAGTCCCGGTCCACCCTCGGCCCCCGCGGCGCCCGCGGGTGCACCACGAACATCCCCACACACCCCAGCGCGAGCTGGATCATCTCGTCGTGGTGTGAGTGGTACATGTACGTCCCTGGATGACGTAGGGTGAACTCGTACATGTAGGTCTCGCCCGGAGGGATGGGGCGCTGGGTGAGCCCGGAGACCCCGTCCATCCCAGCGGGAATGACCATCCCGTGCCAGTGCACGGTGGTGGGCTCCGGCAGGCGGTTGGTGACATAGATCCGCACGCGGTCGCCCTCGGTGGCTTCGAGCAGGGGGCCGGGGGTGCGGCCGTTGTAGCCCCAGCACTCGGCGCGCAGGCCCGACGCGAACTCGTGCTCGAAGGCACCCACCACGAGGTGGCCGACCTTTACGCCGCCCACGAGCCTCCACGGGAGGGTCTCGCCGTTGGGCGCGACCACCGCGGGGGAGCCCCCGGGCGTGGTCCCGGGCGCGGGGCCCGGAGGACCCTGGACGCCCGCGGGCTGAGCCTGGGCTTCGCGGGCCTTTGCCAGCCACGCCGCCGCCGCCACGGTGCCCCCGACCTGCATGAACGACCTGCGGTGCATCAGTGACCTCCCTCGGGTGTGTCCTGCGACGCTCCCATGGACCCCGGCGCGGAGAAGCCCCCGCCGGGGGAGACGCGCCAGCCCTCCAGCAGGGTGTCCAGCGCCGCCACGGCGGTCCAGTATTCCCGCCGGGCCTCCACCTGCGCGAGCTCCGCGTCGAGCTGCTCCCGGCGGGCCTGGAGCACCTGGAAGGGCCCGAGGTTCATGGCGTTGTACTGGAGCACGGTCTGCTCCAGCACGCGCGCCCTGGCGGGGAGCACCACGGCGTCCAGGTGCCGCGCCCTGGCGTGGGAAGAGCGCACGCGGTTGCGGGCCACCCGCAGCGCCGAGCGGAGGTCCGCGGCGAGGCCGTGGTGGCGCTCCAGGAGCCCGTCGAACTCCGCCTCCAGCGCCGCGGTCTGCCCCTGGCGCCGGTCGAAGGTGGGAAGCGTGACCCGCGCGCCTCCGCCGAGCTCCAGCGAGGTGCCGTCCTGCTCGCCGTGGACGTCCACGGTGATGTCCGGCAGCCAGCCCTCGGCGCGGGAGAGGCCGACCCTGCGCGCGGCGGCGTCCATCCTGGCGCGCAGGAGGCTCAGCTCCAGGCTGGCGCGGAGCGCGCGGGCCTCCGTGGCCCCCGCCAGCGGCGCCTCGTCCGGGACCGCGGCGAGCGCGCCCCGCGCGCTCCAGGCCTCGTCGCCGCGGAGCCCCAGGAGCCGCACCACGGCCTCGCGGCGGTCGAGCGCCTCCAGCTCCAGCTCCGCGACGGCGACCCGCGCGGTCTCGTACGCAGCCTCGCGCGCCGCGAGCTCCAGCTCCGGGGCGTTGCCCGCGCCGACCAGGGCCCTGGCCGCGTCGCGCCCGGCGGCGAGCGCGTCCAGGGACCGCTGGGCGACGGCGAGGCGCTCCTGCGAGGCCTGCGCGGCGAAGAACGCCGCCCGCGTCGCGAAGCCCAGCTCGAGCACCGCCCCGGCCGCGCGCACCTGCGCGGCCTCAAGCTCCGACCGCGCCGCCGAGGCCCTCGCCGGCGCCAGGAGCGCGCGGGTGAGGGCGAACTCCACCGTGAGGTCCCCCTGGAGCGTCTGCGAGCGGTCCTGCTGGTAGCGCAGGTCGAACTCCACCGCGGGGTTCGGCGGCAGGGACGCCTGGAGCAGCCGCCCTCGCGGGATCCCGAGCTCCCGCAGCGTGGCCCGGAGCTGGCGGTTCCCGGCCATCGCCGCCCGCACCGCGTCGTCGACGGTGAGCGGCGCGGCGAGCAGCCGCCGGAGCTCCGCGTCGGGGTTCGGGTCCACGTCTCCGAGCACGGCGGCCTCGGACGGGAGGGGCCCGCGGACGCGCTCGCGCACCCGGGCGAGGTCCTCGCGGACCGAGGTCGCCACGCACCCCGTGAGCGCCACGAGGGCGAGGGTCGGGAGCCGCTCAGCGCGCATGCTTGCCTCCGTGGTGCATGTGCTGGTGGTCCGGGGGCATCGCCGGCGCACCCCCGTCGGGACTGGGGGTCGGCGCGAGGCCGTGCCAGGCCCCGACGCTCTCTCCAGGCAGCGGCGGGTCCCCCGCGAGGGCCGCGGGACCCGGAGCCGGCGATGGCTCCGGCGCCTCGGGCGACGCCGCGGCGGTCCGGGGCCAGCGGTCTGGCACCGACCGGGTCGAGCACGCGCAGAGCCCCACGCACCACACAAGCGGCACCCAGGACGGGAGGGACCTGTGACCGCGCGGGTCACAGGTCGGCGTCTCCCCTGGAGGGCGCGCGCTGGAGACGGCCTTGTAGCCTGGCATGGACAAAGTGAGGCTCCTCTGCGGTCGTGGCGGTCAAGCAGAAACCGTTCCGGCGCCTCTCCGGATGTCACACTGGTCGCTTGACCGCCCCCGGGACCCGCTCGCATAGTGTCGCCGTCGGGTCGCTGCGCGGTGGACGCCGCAGGGGAGATCACATGACCGGGTGGTGTTCTCGATGTCGCGCGCCGCTTCATCCAGGCGCCCCGGCGTGCATGACCTGCGGCCAGACGGTGCAGCTCCCGGCGGCTCCGCCGTCGTGGCCGGCGACGGCGGCTTCGTCCGCGTGGGCTCCGCCGCCCTTTACGGGGCCCGAGCCTACACAAGCGATGGCGTCGGTCCCGCCGGGGGCCCTGCAGGCTGCGCCGCCGCCGTTTGCGCCGCAGGGCAGGGCTCCTGCGGCGCCGTCGGCAGGCAGTGGGTGGCTCCCGCTGGTCGCGGTGGCCGGACTGGCGCTCGCGGTCGGCGTCGGTGTGACGGCGCTGTTCTTCCACACCACGGAGCAGCGCGCCCCGGCGCCCGCTCGGCGGCGTCCGGCGCCCTCCCCGGCGCAGAGCGAGCCCAGGCCCGTCCCCGAGCAGGTGGCCTCGCCGGTCCCGCCGGTCCCAGTGGCGCCGCCGGCGCCGCCTGCCGCGCAACCGCTCCCGGCGCTGCCGTCCGTCGCGATGCCGATCGTGCACTACCGGGCCGGCGTCGTGGCCGCGGAGAGCGCCCTGGGCTCGCCCGACGGGAGCTACGCGACGATCAACGCCGGGATGCTCACGCTCCAGATGGCCGCCGAAGAGCACCTGGTCTCCGACGGCACCGCCGCGCCGGACCTGCAGGTCGTGGTCGATTCGTCGGCGCCGGGGCCGTACCGCGTGGAGATCGGTGTAGGGCACAACGTGTTCGTGGCCGTGGCCGACGGGGTGCAGGGCTCCTCGCTGGTGGACCTTGACCGCTTCGGAGTGCGCGCGGGGCGCTTTGTCCGGGTCTCGACGCGCGCCTCCGGCGCCTCGCTGGCGCTCGACGCGGTGCTGGTGCGTACCACCGCGCCTTGAGCGTCGTCCGGCCGTGGCGCCGTAGGAGTGTGACCGGGTGGGCTCCACCCACCCCGGCGACTGTGATCCGCAGGGTTACAGCGCGCGTCCCGTGGGGCTCCCGAGGGTCGCGTTCTCCCTTGAGCCCGCAGGGACCCGCTCGCGACGGACGGACCCGGCGGGCGGTTGGCACAGCCGGTGCGAGCGCACTGCGAATGACTCATCGAATGCTCCCCTCCCGGCTGGCCCTCCGACTCGCGCTGGCAGCGTCCTTCCCGGCGTGCTCCTCGTCGCAGCCACCGGCGGCGCAAGCGCCTCCCCCGACCGCGGCGGTCGTGGCGACGCAGGACGCTGGAGGCCATGGAGCCATGGCGTCCTGCGGTGCGGGACACGAGAGCGGCACCTGCGGCGCGATGCACACGCCCTCCGGTTCGATGGCTACACCCGACGCGGCTGTCACGTCGGCTCCGGCGCCGACGAGCCCTCCTTCGGCTCCGCCGACCCCGACGACGCCTGCGCCGCCCACGCATGGGCACCCGGGTCACCGGCACTGAAGCCGATTCCCCTCGGTGAAGGGGCACTGTCGCGGTGACAGCCGGTGCCTCTCAGAGCGAAAATCGGGTGGCCCGCACGGTCCGGGCCGCGCGGGCGTCTTGCGCTTCGGAGCAATGGGCGACCATGAGACAATGGGTAGCATGAGCCTTCGCGCGACCTGGTTCGTGGTCCTGGTGTGTTCATCGGGTTGCGCGTCCGTGGTCGGCGCCGACGCGGGTGTCCCGGACGCCACCGACGGCGCCGCGGAGGTCACCGACGGCAATCCACCCGAGGATACCCCTGCGGTGGCGGACGCCCCCGACGCCGCGGCTGTCGCGGGCAGGACCCGGTGCCGGGAGCTCGTGTGCGACAACGCCGACCAGCGCTGCTTGCGGTGTCCCGGCGCCGAGCCCGCATGCATCCCGCAGAGCGGTGTGCTTCCCTGCACCAGGGAGGGCGCGCTGGTGGCCTGGTGCGACGGCGACGAGGACTGCACCGGGGGGCGGCGCTGCGAGTGGCGCATGGGCGACCTCTTCGCGTCGATGCTGTGCGTGCCGACCAACGGGCGCGCATGCAACGGCTTCTGCGGCCCCGGCTGCGCCTCCTCCTGCCGGAGCGACGAGGACTGCGTCCGCCTCGGCTGCGGCGCCCGCTGCGTCGCCGCGGTGGCGGGAGAGGCGCCGCCGGCGGGCATCGGGCTGTGTCGGTGAGGGGAGCCCCGAGGCCCCGGCGGCCCCGCAGGCGTCAACCGTATTGTACGCTACCGACGGGGCTCCGGGGCGGGCTCCTCGGGGCGGGGCGCCGCCCCGATGCCGAAGGCCAGCCACGCCGGGTGTACGTCCAACACCCGCGCCAGCGCCCGGATGGTGGACACCGACGCGTCGTCGGCGTCGCGCGATTCCATCGCAAAGATCGTCCCGTGAGACACCCCCGCGCCCGACGCGAGGCGCCGGAGCGAGAGCCCGCGCAGCCCCCTCGCGTAGGACACCCTCCGGGCGATGGTGCTCAGCTCTGCCGTGGTGGTCACCACCCGAGCATGGCCTCAGCGGGCTACGAGTGTCAACATGAATGACCGGGTCAGAGCTCCACCCGGAGCCCTCCGTCGCCGTCGGGGTAGCGGGCCCGGAGGCCCCAGCGCTGGGCCAGCGAGGGGTGCCCCCAGGGGGCGGTCTCCTCCGAGCGGTAATTGAAGCACAGCTCCGCCCCGGGGCCGCCGTAGCGGGCGATGCGCGCCAGGGCCTCCGGGTCCGGGTGGTGGAACACACCCCCGTCGGTGGACACCAGGTACCGCGGGCACTCGATGCGGTACAGGAACTCCCAGTTGAGGTTGTTCTCGCTGCCGTGGTGAGGCACCTTGAGGGCGTCCAGCCGGAGCGAGGGCTCCGGGTGCGTCAGGAACCAGCGCTCCAGGGCCTCCATCAGCACCACGGGGTGCGCGTCGCCCGTGAAGAGGCAGCGCCGCCCGTCGTGCTCCGCCAGGAAGGCGATGCTGCTCCCGTTGGCCTCGGCCTCGTCCTGGGTGAAGGGCTTCTGGAGCAGCGTGGCGACGTCGGGCGGGCCGAGGTCCCGCGTCCTGGTGCGCGCCGCGGGCGCCGGGGCCCCGCCGGGGGTGAGCCCGGCCCTCCGGAGCTCCCGGTCCCAGGCCCCGCGCAGCCGCGTGAGCGTGGCCGCGGTAGGGGAGAACAGGGTCAGGGTCATCGCCCCGGGGAGCGTCACCGCCGGGAGCGTCGGCCCCTCCGGGAGCACCACCGCGGCGCCGTCAAAGGCCTTGTTCCAGGGCAGGTCCCGCCGCCGAAGGGCCCTGGAGAGCGCCTCCCCCTGCCGCGCATTGCGCTTGCCGTCGGGCTCCGGCAGGTGCCCCCAACCGTTGAACCATACGTCCCCGAAGGTCACCCCGAGGGCCTCGTCCTCCAACAGCTCCAGGGCCCCGCCGATGTGGTCCGCGTCGATGTGCGTGACCACCAGGAGCTCCAGGTGTCGGGCCCCGGGCGGGAGCGCTTCGATCCTGGCGCGGAGGGCCCCGAAGGTGCCCGGCGTGCCGCCGTCAATCAGCATCCGGTGGGGGGTCGTGGGCGCGCCGTACTCCACCCAAAGGCAGTCACCGTGCTGGGCCGGGAGGAGCTCGATCGCGAACACGGTGTCCTCAGGGCGCCGGGCGCATCCAGGCGGGCTGCGCGATCGGGAACACCAGCCGCGTGTCCCAGCTGGGCGCCGGGAACGCCCCGATGCGCGCCGACCGCACCGCGCTCTGCAGGCAGGGCCCCAGCGGCGCCGCGTTGAAGGGCGCGTGGGCCCTCACCCGTTGCGCGGCGCCCGTGGCGCCCTCGTAGGTCACATCGATCACCACGCGGCGCTCGTCCATGCCCTCGACGCAGTCGTTCACCCGCGCGCGCACCGCCGCCAGCACCCGCTGCCTCGCTGCCTCCGTGGGCCCCGCGAGGGAGGGCCCCGCGGGCGCCGGAGCCAGAGCCGTCAGCGTCGCGGGGGGCGTCGCAACAGGCGCCGGAGCCGGTGGCGCCATCGCCACGGCGGCGGGCGGTGACGAAGGCGCCAGCGGCGCCGCGGGGGACGCGACCACCGCCGCGGGCGAGGGGGGCGCCTGCCGGGCGCGCTCCAGCGCCGCGGTGTACCGGTCCAGCGTGCGCGTCGCGGAGATCAACAGCGCCGCCGCCACCATGGCCGCCAGCACCGTGGAAAGACCCAGCACCCGCGACACCCGCAGCGTCGTGCGCTCAAAGGCGCCCGCCCGCACCGCCCGCCAGGCGCCACTCTCGTTGGCCGGCGCCACCTCCGGGCGCGCGAACGGGACGCTCACGATGCGCGGCGCGGCGATCTCCGGCGCTGGAGAGAGCTTCGGAAGGGGCGAAGGGATGGGTGTAGGTGAAGGTGCGGCGACCCTCTGCGAGACGGTGAGCTCCGTCGGACGCCCCATGGGCCCGAAGAGCGGCGTGGGGTCCTCGGGCGCAGGGGCCAGGTCCTCCAGGAGCAGCTGCGAGAGCTCCGGCGTGGAGTCCGGGAGCTCCAGGGTGATGTCCGGCGCCGACTCCGACGTGGGCGCCGTGGGCGGCGTAGGCGCCGTGGGCTCGGCGCGCGTGGAGAGTATCGGGTGGTCGGTCCGGAGCGAGTCCAGGTCGTAGGACACCTCCGGGGTGCGATCGTCTCGGAGGGCTCGCGGCAGCGAAGGGGGCTCCGGAGGCGAAGACTCGACGCCGAGCATCTCCCACGAGGGGTCGTAGGAACGCACGGGCCCCGGGGGCCTGGCGGGCCGCAAGGGAAGGACCCTCGCGGAGGCGGGCTCCACCGACGGCAGAGGGGGCTCCAGCGAGGGTGTGACAGCGGGCGCGGGGACCAGGGCGTCGGGAACTTCGAGGGTGGGGCTGAGCTCCGGGTCGTCGTGGTAGCCGTCACCCACCGCGTGGACTCCGCTGCGCAGGGGCGAGCGCCCGGGCTCGTCCTCCAGCGCCACGCGCAGGGCCTTGACGAAGCCCCCGGGCGCGTCGAAGCCCTCGCCCTCCAGGCTCCAGGCCCGGGCGAACACCTGGTCCACCGCCGCGGGCACCGCCGGGCACCACGCGGACACCGTGGGGAGCGTGCCCGAGCGCAGCTCCGCCAGGAGCCCTGCGGGGCCCGAGCGCCCGAAGGGCAGCTGTCCCGTCAGGGCCTCGAAGGCCGTGCTGGCAAGGGAGAACACGCTCGCCCTCGCCGGGGCGCCTTCCCACCACGGGTCCGGTACGAGATAGCCGAGCTCCAGGAGCCCAGAGGGCCGCTCCGGGAGCCTCCCGGCGGCCAGGAAGGCCCCGAGGACACCGGCTCCGTCCAGCCAGCCGAGCTCGCCGTCCACCAGGAGCTCCTCGGGCAGGAGGAGCCTCTGCGCGAGGGGCCCGAGGGTGCGCTGGACGTACTCCGCCGCGTCGGCGGCGTGGGCCAGGGCGCGCACCAGGCGCCGCGGCGGAGGGAGGGCGCCGGCGTCAATGCACTCCCGCAGGCTCGGGCGCTCCGGCCGCGCGTGCAGGAGGAGGGCCGAGGGCGCCCCGAGGTCAAAGGCCACCAGCCGCGTGAGCCTCGGGTGCTGGAGCCCCCGGAGGCGATCGAGCGCGTCCGTGAGCACCACCACGTCCCGCTCCGAGAGCGCGGGCTCCCCCGCGGAGAGCACCCGGAGCGTGAAGGCCCCGCCGACCCCGCCGCGCCCCTGGCACAGATAGAGCGCCTGGGACGGCCCCCGGTGGAGCCTCTGAGAGACCACCGCGCGGCCCAGCGCCGAGGCCCCGAGCCAGCGGTCCTCGGGGTCCGCCACCGAGACCGCACCGCCGACCTGCTTCGTACGTCGCGCGACAGCCATGGAGGGAAACACTCCTCTCGGCGCTCTCTTGACCACTGTAAAGAACTTCCAAGCCCCGGTCAACGACTGCATTCCACCTTGGTGAAGGTGCGCAAGGGCCTTCACAGCACGCACCGGCTGCCCACGCAGCGGGCCCCGGCGGGGCATGCCTGGTTGCAACCTCCGCAGTGGGCCGGGTCCTCCAGGGAGCGCACCTCGCACCCGTCGTCGGCCACGCGGTTGCACTCCAGGCGCCCTGGTTCGCACGCGTAACCGCAGCGCCCGAGGGCGCAGAGCGCCGCCGCGCCGGGCCTCGTCGGGCAGGGTGCGGCGCAGGCCCCGCAGTGCGCTGGGTCCGAGGACAGGTCCACGCAGCGACCCGCGCATGCGGTGGAGCCCGGCGCGCATGCGCCGCCGCAGGCGCCGTCCGCGCAGGGCGCACCCGCGGGGCAGGCCACGCCGCAGGCTCCGCAGTGCGCGCGGTCGCGGCGCAGCTCCGCCTCGCAGCCGTCCGCCGGGTCGCCGTTGCAGTCCCCGAAGCCCTCCTCGCAGCGCTCCAGCATGCAGCGCCCGGAGGCGCAGCCGTAGACCGTGTGCGGCGGACCTGCGCAGCGGTTTCCGCAGCGCCCACAATGGACCACGCTGGTCGTGAGGCTGGTCTCGCAGCCGTCCGACGGCTCGCCGTTGCAGTCCCCCTGGCCGAGGTCGCAGCGCAGCCCGCACAGGCCCCCCACGCAGGTGCCCGAGCCCCTCGGGCGCGACGGGCAGAACGCCCCGCAGGCCCCGCAGTGCGACGGGTCCGTCCGGAGCTCCACCTCGCAGCCGTTGCGCGCGTCCCCGTCGCAGTCGGCCCTGGTCTCTTCGCAGCGCTCCACCGCGCACACCCCGGCGCGGCACGCCGGCAGCGCCCCGGGCACCACGCACGCCCGTCCGCAGCGCCCGCAGTGGGCCGCGGCGCGCTCCACGTCCACGCAGAGCCCCTCGCAGCAGAGCTGCCCGGCCGCGCAGCGCGCGCTGTCCGCGCAGCCCAGCACGCACCTGTCCCCCGCGCAGCGCATCCCGCTCGGGCAGTGGGCGTCCCGTACACAGCCCACGCACACATGTCGTACAGGGTCACACACCGGGGTGCTGGTTGTGCCTCCGTCGCCGGGGGGTGTGCAATCTTCGTCGCGCAGGCACCCTCCGTCGGTGGGAGGGCCGTCGGTGGGGGGAGCGTCCCCGGGGGCCGAGTCCTCGGGGAGGTCCATGGCAGTGCCGTCCGGGGGGGGCTCCGTGGAGACGTCTCGCGGGGCGTCCATGGCCGTGGTGTCCGTGCCCAGGTCCTGCGGGCGGGAGTCCGTCGAGGCGGAGTCCGTTGTGGCGCCATCGATGGCGCCGTCGCCGCCCGCGTCCGGCGCGGCGCCGCCGACGACGGCCTCGCCGAAGCGCGCGCAGCCCCCGAGCGCCCAGAGCGCCAGAGGGAGGGAGCGGCGGAGGAGTGCGCGCACGGTGGGAGCATCGTCAGCGCAGCAGGGCCGGGCGGTCAAGGAACCCGACCGGTGCGGCGTCGAGGGCGCACAAGGAACTTGTCATCGCCGCGAGGGCACGCCACCGTGTACCGGTGATGACGCGAGCCCCCGTACGGTGGCCGTGGTTCCTGTGCGCCCTGGCGCTGCCGACGGCGGCCCGGGCCGAGCCGTGGCTCCACCACCTCGCGCTGCGCCTGGAGGGCGGCTACGGCACCGTGCTGTCGGAGTACCAGCGCAACAGCGACCCGGCGCGCTTCGACGGCAACGTCAAGGGCTACTGCACCGCGTGGCAGGGGACCGCGCGCCTCTCGGTCACCCTGGAGTCGCCGGTGGCGCTGCAGTTCTCCGTGTCGTCGTGGTTCTTCCCGAGCGCCACGCAGGACCTCGGCGCCGTGCTCCTGCCCACCGTGGGGCTGCTCTTCGAGCCGCCCATCGGTCACGTCGGGAGGTTCATCCTTTCCATCAACGCAGGGCCTGCGTTCACGGGAGAGCTCCAGCGCCTCGGCTTTGACCTCGGCCTGGGCTTCGAGTTTCCGGTCTCCCGCTCGCTCTCGGCGGGGCCGTCGGTGCGCTACGGCCATGTGCTCCAGCCCGAGCGCCAGCAGGGCGCCGCCGAGCGCTACCCCGAGGACGCTCGCTTCGTCACCGTGGGGCTCTCCTTTGCGCTCCGGGCTCCTCCGCCGGGGGTGACCACGGACCCCTGGGAGCGCCCTTCCCCGAGGCCCCCGGAGCTCCACTCGCCCCTCTCGGCGGACCGGGACCTCGACGGCGTGCTCGACGCCAACGACCAGTGCCCCCAGGAGCCCGAAGGGGCCATCCCGGACGCCTCCAGGCCGGGGTGCCCCGCGCCGGACACCGACGGAGACGGCGTGGTGGACCCTCGGGACCGCTGCCGCACCGTGGCCCAGGGCGAGCACCCCGACCCCACGCGCACGGGCTGCCCGGACCCCGACGGCGACGGCGACGGCGTCGGAGACCACCGGGACCAGTGCCCGAGCGCCTCCGGCGGGCGCACGCCGGACCCCACGCGCCCGGGGTGCCCCGAAGGGGACCGCGACCACGACCTGGTGCGCGACTCCCAGGACCGCTGCCCCACGGAGGCAGAGACCTTCAACGGCCGGGACGACGCCGACGGCTGCCCCGACGGCGCCTCGGACGTGGTGATCGAAGGCAGCGTGCTGCGCGTCGGTAGCGACCCGATCAATTTTCTCCCGGCCAGCGAGCGCATCGTCGGGAGGCGGAGCTTCCAGATCCTCGAGACCACCGCGGCGCTGCTCCAGCAGCACCCGGAGCTCCAGGCCCTGGAGGTGCAGGGCCACACCGACGACGTAGGCCCGAGGGAGCAGAACCTGGAGCTCTCCCGCCGCCGCGCGGAGGCCGTGCGCATGCACCTCCTGCGGCTCGGCGTGGCGCCCGGACGGCTCGTCGCCCAGGGCTATGGCCCGGACCGCCCGCTCCGGGCCAACCTCACCGCCGACGGCCGCGCCGCCAACCGCCGGGTGGAGTTCCACATCACCCGCCACGAGGGCGCGGACCTCGCGCCCTGACACAAGCCCTCGCTGCCGAGAGTCGCTGGACCACTCGGCCGCGATGCGGCAACCTCGGAGGGTGCTGCGAGAGCGGTCCAGGGCGTTCGCGGTGCTGCGCCGCAGGAACCACCAGGCAGACGCGGCGAGGACCCCCGCCGAGCGCCTGTCCGATGCCGCGGTGCTCTTTCAACTCGCCCGTGCCCCAGGCTCCACACCGTCCCGCACCGACGAGCCCTGGGAGGTCTACCGCCGGCTCCGGGCGCGCAGCCGGCGGTGACCGAGGGCCTTGAGTCGGGCCTCCGCCGCCTGAAGCGCCTCCTTGCAGCGTTCGGTCGGCCCGCGGCGATCATTGGTGGGATCGCGGTGCTCGCCATCAAGGACGCCTTCCCCGGGCTCGACCTCGCGCTCGTCCGCAGCGAGGCCGCCGCGCTCGACCTCCTCGATCGGGTGGAGCTCTACCTAGGTCCTGACCCTCTCTGACCAAGGCGCGCCGCTCTCCCGACAACCACCTTGGAAGGACTGGTCAGCAACCCTAACGCACGACCCTCAGGCCCTTTATGGCGTCGATGGCCACCGGGGCCATGGAGCGGTTCTGCACCCGCACCCTCACGGCGCCCCGGACATGGAGCCGGTCCAGGTCCACCGCCACGGGCCCGCGGATGTGCTCCGCGGCGAGCACCCAGCGCCCGTCGGTGTCCTGCACCTCCACCCAGTAGAGCCCCGGCCGGGCGGGGTCGGCCCACACCTCGATGTCACCCCCCGCGTGGCCATCCCCCACGAAGCGCCACCCCGACGGAGCCTCCAGCGTCAGCGCCGACCCCGGAGGAACCACCGCGAAGACGTTGTCCCGAGGCCCCGCGGCGCGGTCCGTGTCCGTCACCCCCACCCCCTGAGGGCGCTGCCCCCACGGGGACACCGTGTCGTTCGAGGGCGCGTCGTCCCTGCGCACGATCAGCACCGCCACGCCCACCGCCAGGATCGAGAACGCCAGGAGCGCCAGCACCCCGAAGAGCACCACCGCCCCCGTCGGGAAGCGCTCCCCCGACGGCTCCGGCGCGGCGTTCCACACGGGCCCCGGCGGCCCCGGCGGCACCACCGACGGCACGATCGGCGCCGGAGGCACCCCCGACGAAAAGCCCCCGGAGCTCCCAGGACCCGCGTTCCACGGCCCCTGCGAGGGGTGCGGCGTCGACGCCGCAGGGAAGGGTCCAGGCGCGGGCTCCGGGGAGGGCGTCGCGGGGACGACGGGCGAGGGCGAGTCCCGCTGGGCCACCAGGTGCGAGCCCGAGGTGACCAGCGTCCAGGCGGACTGCACGTCCCGAATGCCGGTGAAGGCCTGGAGGAACTCCAGCACGTCCGCGAAGCGGTCCTCGCGGCGCTTGGCCAGGGCCTTGAGCACGGCGGCCCGGCGGAAGCCTGGGAGCTCCCGGGTGGCCGCGTGGGACTCGAAGGGCCGGGGCTGGGCCTGCAGGTGCAGCGTGGCCCACTCCCAGGGCGTGCGGCCCTCGAAGGGCAGGGCGCCGCAGAGCATCTCGTAGGTGAGCACGGCCAGGGCGTACTGGTCCGCGCGGGCGTCCAGGGTGCCCGAGCTGAACTGCTCCGGTGCCATGTACGGCGGCGTGCCGAGCACCGTGCCCTGCATGGTCACGGGCCCCCCGGTGGGCGGCGCGTCGAGCTTCTTGGCGATGCCGAAGTCCAGGACCTTGACGAAGTCCTTCTGGCCTCCGCGCTCGGTGATGTGAATGTTCCCGGGCTTCAGGTCCCGGTGGATGATCCCGCGCTGGTGGGCCTCGGCGAGGCTCCCGCAGATCTGCACCAGGAGCCGGTCTACCCGCTGCACCCCGAGGGGGCCCTCCTCCAGCACCTCCCCCAGGGAGACCCCCTCGACGAACTCCATCACGATGTACAGCGCGCCGTCCGGGAGCTCGCCGAAATCGTAGAACTGGATGGTGTTCGGGTGCGAGAGCTGCACCACGGTCTCGCACTCTCGCTGGAAGCGCTGGGCGGCCAGGGCCTCGGCGCGCAGGTCCACGTGCATGGTCTTGATGGCCACCCGGCGGTTGACCGCGCCCATGCGCTGCTCGGCCAGGTACACCCGGCCCATGCCCCCTTCGCCCACGACCTTCAGGACCTTGTACCGGTCCAGGAGCATGGTGCCCACCCGAGGGTCCGGCGGCAGGTCCGAGCCCCGGCTCCTGGGGTCCAGGGTGCCCCCGAAGTCCATGCGCTCGCCGCACCCGGCGCAGTAGCGCGCCTGGTCCGCGTTGGGGAACTCGCAGCGCGGGCAGGGGAGGGCCATGGGTCACGCCGCGGGGCCTCCGGCGCCGCGGACAGGGCACTGTACCACGCCCTCCGCCCGCGACGCGCCTTCCGTGCACGGCGCTGGAACCCCCACCCCCGGAGGGTGCACCATCGGGCGCGATGCTCCCGGACCTGGACTCCCTGCGGTGCTTCGTCGCCGCCGCGCAGGCGCTGAACTTCCGCCAGGCCGCGCGCTCCGTGAACCTTACGCCCGCGGCCCTCGGCCAGCGGATCAAGCTCCTGGAGGGCGCCCTGGACACGCAGCTCTTCGCGCGCACCACCCGGAGCGTGCAGCTCACGCCCGAGGGCCTGGCGCTCCTGCCCTATGCCCAGCGCGCCCTGGACGCCGCCCGGGACTGCGCCCGCGCCGCGCGGGGCGAGCTGGCCGTGCCCCTGGAGGTGGTCCTGGGGACCCGCCACGAGCTCGGCCTCTCGTGGCTCCTGCCGCAGTTGGACGCCCTGAGCCAACGGCACCCCGCGGTGACCTTCCACCTCTATGTGTCCTCCGGCGAGGACCTCCTCCTGCGGCTGCGCACGCGCGAAATTGACTGTGCGGTCACCTCCACCCGCTACTCCGACGGGCGCCTGGACGCCGTGCGCCTCCACCGCGAGGAGTACGCTTTTGTGGGCGCGAGCGCCCTCCTGGGGGCCGTGGCCTTTGAGACCGCCGAGGACGCCCGGAGGCACACGCTCCTCGACGCGGGCCCGGAGCTCCCGCTGTTCCGCTACTGGGTGGACGCCCCCGGTGGGGGCGAGCGCCTGCATTTCGGCAGGGTCCTGCGCATGGGGACCATCGCCGCCATCGAGCGCATGGTGCTCGACGGCCGCGGCGTGGCGGTGCTCCCGCGGTACCTCGTGCGCGAGGCCCTCGGGGACGGGCGCCTGCGGGAGCTCTTCCCCGAGGTGGTGTGCACCTCGGACTGGTTCCGGCTGGTGTTCCGCGCCCGGGACCCGCGCCAGGGGCTCTTTGAGAGCATCGCCCGCGCGCTCCTGGAGGCGCCCCTGCGGTGAGCTGCGGTGAGCCGAGGTGAGCGTTCAGCCCGTGGCGGCGCGGGCGAAGTCCACGCCGGTGAGCAGGCCCCACATCCTGCGGCCCTCGACGGCCACCACGCGCCGGGCCTGGGTGGCGTGGGCGTGGGCCGCGGCGCGGTGCACCGGGGTCTTCAGGTCCATGCACAGGAGCGCGTAGCTCATCCGGTCCTCGACGGGCGTCGAGGCCGGGTCCTCGCGGGACTGCAGCGCCTCGGTCTGGGTGAAGAGCCCGACGGGGCGCTCGTCCTCGGTGACCACGAGCCCCGCCACGCGGGCCTCGCTGAGCCGGTCCGTGGCGCACCCGACGGTGTCCGCCACGTCCACGGTGAGCACCGGCGTGGACATGAACTCGTTGATGGGCGTGGCGATCCGCTGGTCCCTCACCGCGGCCATCACGTCCCGGGTGGAGAACACCCCCACGAGCCGCCCGTGCTCCACCACGTACACCCGGTGGATCCGGTGGCGCACCATCTTCTCCGCGGCAGCCCGCACCGTGTCGTCCGGCCCGAGGCTCACCACCGGCGAGGACATCACCTCGCCCACCTGGCGGTCGGGCACCTCCAGGAGCGACGCCCGCCCGGGGCGGTGCTCGGTCACCCGCCCCACCCGCAGGAGGTCCGTGCGCGAGAGCACCCCCGCGGGCGTCCCCTTGGGGTCCAGCACCGGCAGCGACGAGAACGCATGCTCGCGCAGGATCGCGTGGGCATCGGCCAGCGTGGCGTCCACCTGGAGCGAGCGCACCGGCGAGGACATGTACCGACGGATCGGCGTGAAGCGCAGCGGCATGGCGGTGATTGTGGTCCCCCCCGCCAGGAGATTCAACGGCCGTCCCGGCGACCCACGCGGAGCGCCAGGACCTCCCGCACCCCCGCCGGAGCCTCCAGACGGACGGGCTTCGCCTGCGGTCTCGGCGCCGCAGGGGGGCCGAGAACGTCCCCGTCGTGCACCGAACAGACCTTTCGCACCACGGCCACCCGGCAAAGGGCCACCGGCGCCGCGCCCTCCTCCGGGAGCGTGAGCTCCACCCGAGGGTCTCGCCGGGAGCGCGCCACGGCCAGCACTTCTTCCACCGCCCCGAGGGGCCTCCCACGGTCCTTGGTCATGGCCGAAGCGTAGCGGTCCGCGGGAGCCATCCGACACTTTCCGACATGGTCCCCTGCGGCGCAGGTGTCACAGGGAGGTGATGGACAAGGGCCCCCAAAGGGCGCTAGGTCACTGCCCCTGGAGGCAAAGCGCGCGATGGCCAACAAGTTCACGATGACCCACGAGTTTGACTGCACCGTGGAGACCTTCTGGTCCAAGGTGATGTTCGACAAGGAGATGAACGAGGGGCTGTTCAAGCAGGCCCTGGCCTTCCCGGAGTTCAATGTGCTGGAGCTCCGGGAGACGGACTCCGAGGTGTTCCGCCGGACCATCTCCACGCCCAAGATGGACGTGCCGGGGCCGGTGGCCAAGGCCCTGGGGTCGAGCTTCAAGTTCACCGACGAGCTGCGCTACGACAAGAAGGCCCGCAAGGCGACCTTCAAGGGCATCCCGAGCACCATGGCGGAGAAGCTCCTGACCAGCGGGACCATCCAGTGCACGGACCTGCCCAACGGGCGCTGCCGCCGTGTCATCGAGGTCACCGTCGAGGCCAAGATCTTCGCCATCGGCGGGCTCTTCGAGAGCACCGCGGAGGCCAACATGCGGAAGGCCTACGACACCGGCGCCGTGTACATGAACAAATGGATCGCCCAGAAGGGCCTGAAGGCATGAAGAGGCGTCAGGCCACCCCGCACGCCTCGGCCACCGCGTCGCGGTAGGCCGTCCAGCCCCGGAGGCAGTCTTCCAGGGCCTCCAGCACCCGCCCGTGGCGCGCCTCCGGGACGTGGTCCAGCATCATGGTCCAGGCGGCCTGGCGGTGGCCGCCCTCGACGGCCCGGTGCGCCCTGGGGAGGCTCAGGGCCTCCAGCGGGATGTTGTAGTGCACCCTCAGGGGGTGCTCCTCCAGGGGCGGCATCGGCCTCCGGGGGGCCGTGGGGTCCAACTCGCCGCGCTCGAAGCGCGTGCCCTCGACCCAGAGGGTGGCCACCGCCGCGGCGGGCTCCCAGCCCTCCCCCAGGGTCCAGCGGTCGAGCGTCTCGCGGTACACCCGCGAACCAGGCAAGAGCGTCACCCGCTCGAAGCGCCCGAGGTCAAAGCCCAGCCCCCGAGGGAGCTCCAGGAAGAGCTCCGGGTGCGGGCGCCCGGCGGAAAGGCCCCCGGTCTCGTCTTCGTAGAGGTTCTCGGCCAGCGCGCGCCGCACGGGCGCCAGCGGGCACTGCACGTAGGCCCTCCCGAGGAACACCGGGAAGTCCCGCACGAAGACCTCCCACTCCTGTTCGAGGTGTATGTGAAAGCGCTCCCGGGGGATGGCCCCCCGGGCGAGGGCCGCGTCGCTGCGGTGGGCCTTGCGCTCCAGGATCGCCAGGAGCGCCTCCTGGAAGGCCGCGCGGTTCATCCGTTACGCGTTCGAGCCCCGGGAGCGCCGCACCGAGAGCACGGGCGCGTCGGCCATCCGAACGATCTTCTCGGCGACGCTCCCGAGGACCATATGGGCCAGGCCCGTACGCCCGTGGGTGCCGACGACGATCAGGTCCGCGCCGACGCTCTGGGCGACGTCCAGCACGGTCTGCACGACGGGCGAGCCGAGCTCCACCCTCACGGTGACGTCCTCGGTCTTTGCCAGGTGCGTGACGCGGTCCTTCTCCATCCAGGCCAGGGCCTGCTCCCGGGCCATGTCCACCAGCGGGATGGACACCGCCGAGCCCTCCGGGCGGACCATGCTCCCGGGGTCCAGCCCCGGCGGGAGGTCAATCACATGGAGCAGGATCACCCGGGCCCCGTGGCGTGTGGCGATCTCCCCGGCCATGGTGAGCGCGGCGCGGGAGCCCTCGGAGAAATCCGTCGGGACCAGGATGGTCTTCCAGTCGGTCATGTCAGTTGGTACCCGACGAGGTCTGGACGCACTCGATGCGGGCCTCGGCGCCGTTGGGCAGCGAGTCCCCCATGGTGAAGGAGATGCGCTGGCGGCACTCCGGCGCGGAGGGATCCGGGGAGGTGTCGTAGAAGTACCCGTGGGCGCCGGCCGGGGCCTGACCCCCGAGGGGCACCTCCACCTGGGTGACCTGGCACACCTCGCGGCCCGTGGCCCGGTCCCGGCCCGCCGGGGACCGGCCGTGGGAGGCGACGCACCACTCCGACGCGCGCACCGTGGCCGGGAGCGTCTCCCGCACCACGCAGTTGACGCGCACGGGGGTGCCCGGCATGGCGCAGTTCATGGTGCGGCTGCCGCCGCAGGTCTCCGGCGTGGTCTGGAGGGCCCTCGGGAGGCACCGACCCGCCAGGCGCTGCTGGATCCGCTCCACGATCTGCCGAAGGGCGTCGGAGTAGTTGCTCCGGCAGATGGAGCTGATGGTGCCGTTCTGCCCGAAGCGCCGGGCGACCTCGGCGAGGCGCCGGGACGGCCAGGCGAAGTACTGGGCGGTGGTGTCACACGCCCTGGGGTCGAAGCTCGACCCCTCGCGGCGGCACGCGGGCACCACGCGCTGGGTGCACATCGGGTCCATGTTGGCCTGCTGCATGGATACGGGCCCCTCGGGGCTCATGCCCGTAAAGCCACCCATGCCGTCGCGGCCGAGGAGCATGTCGTAGTCCACGGCGCCGTTGGAGGTCATCGGCAGGTTGATGGGCACGCCCGCGATGGACGCGAAGATCACCTGGTCCGGGTGCCCGGGCTTGACCGACAGGAACCCGCGGTTGGGGTTGGCCGGGTCGATGTAGCGGTCCAGCGGCCAGGTCGGGTCCTGGGGAGAGCCCACGCGGTACATGTAGAACCGCAGGTTCAGGTCCGCCGAGGACCAGTTGGGCGAGGTGCTGTCGAACACCGAGAGGGCGTCCTGGCACGGGAGCGGGCGGCCCCGGGCGTCCCGCTCGGCGTAGCGGCAGTCCCGCACGGAGCCGTCCTCCTCGTCGGACACGATCACGATGGCGAAGACGGCGTTGTTCCGGATGAAGCCCGCGTTGGGGTCCGTGTTGCCGGGCATCTCCCGCGCGTTGTGCACCACGATGGACCGGTACACCGCCTCCAGCTGCTGCTCCAGGCCGCAGCCCTGGATGGAAAGAAACGCGTTGCAGACGAAGTCCTCCCGGAACATCTCCGCGTTGGTGCTGTTGGCGTCGAAGGTCAGGAAGCTCGGGTACTGGTTCGGGTCCATGGTGCACCGGGCCGGGCGCACCCCGGGAGGCGCCGTGGTCCACGGCTGGTGCGTACGGATCGCCTGACCGTTGCGAATGGGGTTCAGGAGCCCGTCGTCCCCCTGGTCCTGGTTGGCGCAGGACGGCACCGTGCTCCCGGGGGTCCCCAGGTCCGAGGAGACCACCCCCACGTGCATGCTCTTCACCGGCGGGTACTGCGGCCGACCGGTCATCGGGTTCACCGGCGGGTTCACCAGCGTATCGATGAGGATCCGGAACTGCGCCGCGAGCTGCGCCTGGTTGTCCCGCATCGAGTTCGAGTTATCGATCTCGAACAGGATGTCCACCGAGTCGATGGAGTTGTTCACCACCGGCAGGCTCACGCCAGACTGGAGCTTCGGGTCCGGCGCCGCCACCGGCCGGTCCAGACACCCCACCCCCAGAACCGGGAGGCACAGGACCAGCACCAGGCCCAGCCCGGACAAGCATTGCCGCAACGTCATACCGCTCTCCTCCAGCACTCCACAGGTGAACCGCCCGACCATACCAGCCCGGGACCATACAACAACCCCGTACCGGCGAACACCCGATCCCAGCCTGCACGCCCCACGCCAGCCCGGCGGGTCCCCGGGAACCCAGGGAATTCAACTGGTTCCAGCGCGTTGGAGCGCCCGCCCTGCCAACCCGGGTTGGCAGATGCTTCCCTGGCCGGTGCCCTGTACACTCCCAGGCGATGGCGCGCGTGTTGCTGGTGGACGACGAGGAGAGCCTGAGGCTGGCGCTCAAGGCGTACTTGCGCAAGCAGGGCTACGAGGTGACCGTGGCGGGCTCGGCGGACGAGGCGCTGCCCTTGCTGGAGGCCGAGGCCTACGAGTTCCTGGTGACGGACGTGCGGATGCCCGGGCGCTCGGGGTTGGAGCTCCTGGCCCACGTCCGCAAGGCGTGGCCGACCACGGCGGTGGTGGTGATGAGCGCCTACGGCTCGGGGGACGACGCGCTGGCGGCGATCAAGGGCGGGGCGTCGGATTACATCAACAAGCCCTTTGCGCCGGCGGACCTGGGCTTCACGCTGAAGAAGACCGCCGAGCGGGAGGCCCTCCGGCGGGAGAACCGCGAGCTGCGGGCGGCCATCGCGCGGGACAACCGCTTTGACGGCCTGGTGGCCCGCAGCGAGGCCATGAAGCAGCTCTTTGCCACGGTGGCCCGGGTGGCGCAGTACAAGACCACGGTGCTCATCACCGGGGAGACCGGGGTGGGCAAGGAGCTGGTGGCGCGCTCGATCCACCAGCGCTCGCCCAGGGCGTCCAGGCCCTTCGTGGCTGTCAATTGTGGGGCCATCCCGGAGAACCTCATCGAGAGCGAGCTCTTCGGGCACAAGAAGGGCGCCTTCACCGACGCCAACGCCGACAAGCGCGGGCTCTTTGAAGAGGCCGAGGGGGGCACGCTCTTCCTCGACGAGATCGCGGACCTCCCGCTGCCCCTCCAGGTGAAGCTCCTGCGGGTGCTGGCCGAGGGGGTCTTTCGCCGCCTCGGGGACGTCCATGATCGCAAGGCCGAGGTGCGCGTGGTGGGCGCCAGCGCCAAGGACCTGGGGCAGCTCTCCAAGGCCGGGAAGTTCCGGGAGGACCTGTACTTCCGGCTCCATGTCCTGACGCTGACCATCCCGCCGCTACGGCAGCGCCGGGAGGACATCCCCCTCCTGGTGGACCATTTCGTCCAGCGCTTCAACGAGCGGCTCGGCACGGCCATCGCGGGCGTGGACCCCCCGGCGGCGCGGGTCCTCCAGGACTATGGCTGGCCCGGCAACGTCCGGCAGCTCGAGCACGTGATCGAGCGGGCCCTGGTCCTGGCCGAGGGGCCCATTCTCACCCTCCAGGACCTGGACCCCTCCATCCGGGAGCCCTCGGACCCGGTGGCCGCCGAGCTGGAGAAGGGTGACCTGTCCATCAAGCGCACCACCCGGGTCATCGAGGAAATTCTCATCCGCCGGGCGCTGGAGCGCACCAAGGGCAACCGCACCCGCGCCGCGGAGCTCCTGGAGATCTCCCACCGGGCCCTGCTGTACAAAATCAAGGAATTCGGCATCGCTTGATGTAGGCGCATGTGGGGGGGTGAGGTCTCGAAAGGAACGTGAACGCTTCCGGGAGCATCCCATGGCGGTGGAGGGTTACCTTTTGGTAACATCGAGGGTCCACCGACGATGGGTAGTGAGAGCGACGCGACGCTGAGCCGGTATATCTCCAGGGTGAAGGACCTGCCGTCCTTTACGCGGGAGGAGGAGCATGCCCTTGCGCTCAAGGTGCGGGACGAGCGCGACGCGGGCGCGGCGGAGGCCCTGGTGCGGGCGAACATGCGCTACGTGGTGGCCATCGCGGTGCAGTACCGGCGCTATGACCTCCGGCTCGGGGACCTGGTGAGCGAGGGGAACGTCGGGCTGGTGACGGCGGTCAAGAAGTTCGACCCGGACAAGGGGACGCGCTTCGTGACGTACGCGGCGTACTGGATCCGGGCGTACATCTTGAACCACGTGATCCGGAGCTGGAGCATGGTGGGCTCCGGCAGCGGCCCCCTGCGGAGCAAGATGTTCTTCCGGCTCCGCCGGGAGCGGGCCCGGATCGCCAACATGGTGGGCGACGGGAGCGAGGCCCTGGACGCCCTGGCCGCGCAGCTCGGCACCTCGCGGGAGCGCCTCGACGAGATGATGCAGCGCCTGGAGGGCCGGGACGTCTCCCTGGACCAGGCGGCCTTCCAAGACAGCAAGGTGGCCGCCGTGGACCTGCTGGAGGACCCGACGGCGCCCCAGGACGAGCGGCTGGACCTGGCGGTCCGGGAGGCCCTGCTGGACCACCGGGTGCAGAGCGCCCTTTCGCACCTGGACGCCCGCGAGCGGTTCATCGTGGAGCACAGGATGATGGCCGACGAGGAGCTCTCCCTGGCGGAGCTCGGGCGGCGCCTCGGGGTCTCCCGCGAGCGGGCCCGGCAGCTTGAAGCGCGCGCCCGGCGCAAGCTCCGCACCCGGCTGGAGGACCTGAAGGGCCGGGAGGAGTGAGCCCCCCATAGGCGTGAAGCGCCATCCCGTAGCGGCATCGTCGGGACCGATCCGCCAAGGCGCCGTGGAGCTCGGCCTTCGCCTGGGTTTGGGCGGTGGAGGCCGGGGTTGGGCGGTGGAGGCCGGGGTTGGGCGGTGGAGGCCGGGGTTCGCCAGGTTTAGGGGTCCCTGAGGTCGCGTCGCTCACCCCGGGCTACGGAAGGCGGTCACCGCGCCTCCGCGCGGTTGCAAGGAGTGCGCTCCGTGCGTTCTCAAGCGGCGAGGGGGTTTCGGCGCGAGGGGTGCTCCCGCGGGCGCAGCACGTGCCTCTCCAGTCCGCGTCGCCATGCCTCCCCACACCGCTTCCCCGCGAGCTCGCTCCCTGCAACCGCGCGGAGGCGCGGTGACCGCCTTCCGTAGCCCGGGGTGAGCGACGCGACCTCAGGGACCCCTAAACCTGGCGAACCCCGGCCTCCACCGCCCAACCCCGGCCTCCACCGCCCAACCCCGGCATCCACCGCCCAACCCCGGCCTCCACCGCCCAAACCCAGGCGAAGGCCGAGCTCCACGGCGCCTTGGCGGATCGGTCCCGACGATGCCGCTACGGGATGGCGCTTCACGCCTATGGGAGTAGCCCCCGAGAGGGGCCCTCCTCCCCCCGCAGCGGGTGCGCCGTTGACGCCGGGGCGAGGGGGTCTCCATGATTCGCCCCGCCCGAAGGAGGGCGGCGCCATGGAGAGCTATCACGAGACGGACTTCCGAGGCCGGGTGGACGCGGCCCTGAAGCGCATCAGGACGCTCCTGGAGAACACCAGGAACCCGCGCTACGCGGCGGACGTGCCCCACCGCTACGACGACAAGTACCACCTGGTGGAGTTCCTGGGCCGGGCGGCCATCGCCTCGCTGGTGCAGTGCCTGCAGAGCATCGGGCTGTCCCACGAGCACCTCGGGCGGCTCCGGGAGGAGGCCCGGACGAGGTCGGTCACGCTGCGGCTCAAGGCCCAGGAGGACTGCCGCTTCCTCCGGGAGCAGGTGCGCAAGGTGGAGTCCGCCGAGGAGCGGGTGACCGAGCGCCGGGGCTTCCTGGGCACCACCAGCACCACCACGGAGAAGGTCATCACCACGGTGACCGAGTACCACTGGAGCTTCGAGTTCGAGTACGCCCTGGTGGCCTTCGTCGGGAACCTCCAGGAGCAGCCCCTGGCGCTCCTCGGGCGCCGCGGGGCGCTGGAGCTCCGCACCGCGGCCAACAGCACCCCGCGCCTGCAGACCGTGGTGCGCCCGGCGCTGGACGTGGACGTCACGTGGCTCCTGCGGCACCTGGACCCGAACCACCGGGCGACCTTCGCGATTGATCGCACCCGAGCGAGCTGCCACACCCCCCGGAGGAACCACGAGGTCGAGGAGGCCCTGAGGGCCTTCGAGGAGCTCTACGGCTGGTGCGGGCGGGTGCGGGGGTACTTCCTGAACGAGCTGTTCACGGCGCACCCGGAGCACGGCCTGGACCTGTCGGCCCTCACGGACCGGGAGGTGTTCAACCCGGTGCTGCCCCTCTTCGAGAGTTCCAGTGTACCCGCGCGCCAGGGGAACACCCAGGACGAGGGGCTCCTGCCGCTGTCGCACCTGGAGGCCTTCCTGGCGGAGGAGCAGCGGAGCCTGGCGAGCAAGTGCATGGAGCTCGGCCGGGTGTTCCCTCGGGACGCCTCGGTGGTGACCGCCGTGGAGGCGGGGCTCCTGGTGATCCTCCAGCACGCGGGGCGCCTGTGCCAGCACTTCCTGGACGGGGTGACCTACGTCGAGGAAATGCTCCGGAGGCAGCTCGTGGCGGCCATCGGCAAGGAGCTCGGCCCCGCGGACTTCACCCGCTACATGGACTTCCACCACCGCAAGCTCGTGCGGCCCGCGTACCGCCCATTGCCCTTCTCCCACGCGGTGCGCCGCCCGGACCACGACCCCGAGGGGGTGCTGAGCCTGGAGGCCGACGCGGGCGGCGCGATGCCCGACCCGGTGCTCACCACGGTGACCCGGACCGAGGCCGTGAGACCCATGTACTTCGCCCTGGACGCGGCCACGCGGGTAGCCTTCCTGGGCGACCGCTACCTCCACGGCTGGGTGTCGCACCAGTTCTCGGGCTCGGGCAAGCTCGCGCTGAACCTGGTCGCGAGGGCCCGGCAGTACAGCAGCTTCATCCTCCTGGTGGGCCGGATCGCCTCGGCGGAGCTCTTCGAGCCGCGCTACGGGATCATCGTCCAGAACAAGGACCTCCTGAAGATCCCGCTGATGCTCGAACAGCTCCCCACGCCGAAGGAGTTCCGCGACGCCATCGAGTCGCTGTCCCCCGAGCAGCAGCGCTTCGCCAGGGCCTTCCGGGGGATGCAGTTGGAGAGCACCCTCTTCGGCGTGTGCGTGCTCCAGCTCAAGCCCCAGTTGGAGCGGCTCCTCAAGCTCCCACCGGACAGCCTGACCAAGGAGATCAAGCTCACCCAGGACCTCACGAGCCTCTTCCTGGAGTACCAGATCCCGAGCGACCTGCTCTCCTACGACGGCCCCGCGGAAACCGCTCCCCAGGAGAAGCTCCGGCTGGTCAAGGAGTACGTCGCGCGCATGCAGGAGATGATCTCCCTCTCGAAGCAGCGCGAGATCGAAGAGGCCCGGGAGCGGGAGGCCCTGCGGCTCGCGGAGATGAACCAGACGCCGATGGCGCCACCCTCCATGGGCTCCTTTGGCTACGCCCCGGACTTCTCGCAGGGGATGGCCGGCGCTGCTCCCATCCCTCCGCCGATGGCGGCGCCGGCGCCGGGGGGGCCGCCGCGGATGCCCGCCGGGATGCCCAACCGCGCCCCGCCGCCAGCGCCCTCGGCGGGTCCTCCGCCCGCGCGACGGCCTCCCCCGGCGCCCGTGACGGCCGCCCAGCCCATGGCGCCCCCGCAACCTGCGCAGGCTGCGAGGCCCCCGGAGCCCGCGCCGGCCGCGACGAAGACCGAGGCCGCCGCGCGCCCGCCCACCGACCGCGCCTCGGGTGAGGCGGCGCCCGGGGGCGAGCCCGGCGAGGCGCTGGACTACACCCGCATCCCCGCGGAGCTGGACCGGCGCTTCGACGCCCTCGACGAGGACAGCGCGCTGCGGCCGACGATCATCAACCCCGGGGAGCTCTGGACCCGGAGCGCGCAGAGGGGCCTCCTGGCGTCCCCGGTGACCGCCACCCTGGCCGAGAAGGAGCAGAAGGACGAGAAGAACCGGGCCTTCGACCTCCTCGACGCGCTCACAAAGTCCGGCGCCCTGACCATTGAAGACGCGAGCCTCCACGTGGTGATCGCCGCGACGCACTGCTTCGATCGCACGCTGACGGACACGGTGATCCAGGGCAACGTGAACCCCATCGAGAAGGTCGAGCGCTCGCTGATGATCGTGGCCACGACGATCCACCGCCGGGCCGCCGTCGAGCTCCTGGCCGACGACCAGCGCGAGCGCTTCCTGACCTACGCCCCGCGGCTCGGGAGCCCGGAGGCGGCCCCGAGGCAGCTCCCCCAGGCCGAGGGCGACCCCCAGGAGGGATCCTCAGGGACGCCCTGACACCCCGTAGAGAGCCGTTCGGGGCCCTGGCGCCTCGGTCTGCCGTGGCTCCCCGCCGAGCCACCGCGCGGTCTGCACGGGGTGCGGGATCGCGTGGTGGGTACGTCTGTTGCAGCTTTCAGGTCCACCATGAACTACCGACGGTGGCTGCCTGCGGTTTCGGGCATGGCGCTCCTGGGGTGCAACGCCAGCTACGCACCTCCCCTTCGCAGTACGCACTACGGCGCTCCCGGGCGCCTGGGTCCGGGGCAGGCCGAGGTGGCGGTGGGCGTCGGGAACCGGGGCCTTGGCACGGGCGGGGTGGGCCTGCCGGTTGGGGGGAGCGTGCGGCTGGAGGTGAACGTAGACGCCAGCGAGCACTGGGTGCTGGGCCTGGCGGGGCTTCGGGCGAGCCACCGACTGGGTAGGAACTTCACCCTGGACGGCGAGCTCGGCGCGGGCGTCGGGCGCGGTGGCGAGCGCTGCGGCAACAACAACGACCTCACCGCGAGCTGCGCGGCGGGCGCGGTGGATGGCCGCACGGCGCTCGGGCGCGTGGCGGGAGGGGGCTACGGAGGTCTGGGCCTGGGGTACAGGGTGGTGTCCTGGCTGGACCTGTTCACCCGGGCGAGGGTGCAGGGCTCGACGGCCACGAACATCCCTGCCACGTTGTGGTGGTCGGTGTTCGCCGGGCCGGAGCTGCGCCTCGGGGTGGTGAACTTCTATCTGGGCGCGGGCTGGGCGGGCTACGTCAACGAGGCGGAGAACAACGACGGGCTGGTGCTCGAGCTCGGGGCCTCGGTGCCGTTCACCGTCGGTGCTGCGCGGGGGCGGTGAGCGACACCGCGGGAGTTGTCCCGGACCGCGAGCGTAGGGACTGTTTCAAGACAATCTATTCACGGCGACCTCACCCCCCGGCCCCGTAGGCGTCAAGCGCCATCACCTTGCGGTGTCGTCGGGACCGATCCCCAGGGCGCCGTGGAGCTCGGACTTCTCCTGGGGTTGGGCGGTAGAGGCCGGGGTTGGGCGGTGGTGGCCGGGGTTGGGCGGTGGAGGCCGGGTTTGGGCGGTGGAGGCCGGGGTTGGGCAGTGGAGGCCGGGGTTGGGCGGTGGAGGCCGGGGTTCGCCAGGCTTGGGGTCCATGAGGTCGCGTCGCTCACCCCGGGCTACCGAAGGCGGTCACCGCGCCTCCGCGCGGTTGCAGGGAGCGTGCTCGCGGGGAAGCGGGGTGGGGAGGCATCGCGACGCGGACTGGAGAGGCACGTACTGCGCCCGCGGGAGCACCCCTCGCGCCGAAACCTCCTCGCCGCTTGAGAACGCACGGAGCGCACTCCTTGCAACCGCGCGGAGGCGCGGTGACCGCCTTCGGTAGCCCGGGGTGAGCGACGCGACCTCATGGACCCCAAGCCTGGCGAACCCCGGCCTCTACCGCCCAACCCCGGCCTCCACTGCCCAACCCCGGCCTCCACCGCCCAACCCCGGCCTCCCCCGCCCAACCCCGGCCGCCACTGCCCAATCCCGGCCTCCCCCGCCCAACCCCGGCCGCCACCGCCCCACCCCCGGCGGAGGCCGCGCGCCCCGGCGCCCGGGGGGAGCGGTCCCGCCGACCCCGC
>JACRDB010000118.1 GCA_016218725.1 Deltaproteobacteria bacterium | reverse complement strand
ATGGCGGACGCCCCGTGTGTGAACAGCACAAGCACGGTTCTGTGAGAGGGGCCCCCGGGTAACCGAGGGTCCCTACTCGATACGCCGCGGCGCGACGCGGCTCGGCCGCAGAACTACGGTTTCCAAGGTAGACGCGGTTTAGCGCACCTCGGGGTAGAGGAACTCCGTCAGGAGCAGCACCAGGTCCTCGTAGAGGTCGCCCCCGCCGGTCATCCGTCGCCAGACGCCCGCGGGCTCGTCGTAGAGGTACCGAATGGGCTTCGGCCGGGAGCCGTTGCGCTCGCCGCCGAGCTCGATGGCGCCGATGTCCCGGAACCACTCCACGGTGACCTCGGCGTTCTTGCGCTCGCGCTGGAGCCGGAAGCGCTCGGCGCTGTCACGGAAGAGGTGGAGCCCCGGGAAGCCCTCGGCCCCGGTGAGGTCCCGGGCCAGCGCCTCCACCATGTCCAGGCCCCGTTGATTGAGCTGAGGGTCCCCCTGGGGGGTGGTCTTGTCGCGTACTTTCTGCGCCAGCTCCTGGAGGAGCCTGCGGCCTCGTTCCTGGTCTGCCATGGTGCCCGAAGCGTACCATCACCGCCCGAAGGCCGCGTCGGCGGCGCGCAGGGGATCGGCGCCGCCCAGCACCGCGGCCAGCACCTCGGGGATCCTCCGGGGCGAGCAAGCGAAGCACGGCACCCCGAGCGCCCTCAGGGAGCGCGCCAGGTCCTCGTCGTAGGCGGGGGTCCCCGCGTCGGAGAGCGCCAGGAGGCACAAGGCCTTGACCCCTCCCCCCACGAGGCGCTCAAAGGCCCTCACCAGCGCCGCCGCGTCGCCGCCCTCGAAGAGGTCCGACACAAGCACGAAGAGCGTGCGCGAGGGCTCCGAAACCAGCCCCTCGCAGTGCTCCACCGCCCGACGGATGTCCGTCCCGCCCCCGAGCTGGATGCCGAAGAGCAGGTCCACCGCGTCGCCCCCAAGGCCCTCAAGCTCCTGCGGCGCCGTGTCGAACACCACCAGCCGCGTCTCCAGCGAGGGCAGCGAGGCCAGCACGCTCCCGAGCACCGCGCCGTACACCACGCTCTCGGCCATGGAGCCCGACTGGTCCAGGCACACCAGCACCCGCCACTCCCGGCGACGCTCGCTGCGGCCGTGGAACACCATCTCCCGGGGAATGAGCACGCGCCTCTCGCGGTCCCAGTGCTGGAGGTTCTTCCTCACGGTGCGCGCCCAGTCCACGTCCGAGGGCCTCCCGCTGCGGGCCTTGCGACCCTTGCGAAGCGCACCCCGGACCTGTGACGCCAGCGGCGCCTGGAGCCTCCGCCGCACCTCCTCCACCACCTCCGCCACCAGCCTCCGGGCCGTCGCCCGCGACGCCTCGGGGATCGCGTCCTTCAACGTGAGCAGGAGCCCCGCCAGCTCCACCGACGGCGCCGCCTGACCGAGCGTCTCCGGCTCGATGAGCAGCTCCTTGAGGCCCTTGGAGGCCATCGCGTCGCGCTGCACCAGCGCCACCACGTCCCGGTCAAAGAAGCGCCGAACGTCCCCGAGCCAGCGCGCCACCCTCGGGGCGCTCGCGCCAAGGGACGCCGTCCGAGGCCCCCTCGCCTCGGGCTCTTCCTCCTCCACCTCGGGCTCGTAGAGCGTCGCAAGGGCCTCGTCCAGCGCCTCCTGGGGGCCCTCCAGGAGCGGTCCCTCACCCCCGCGAGCGGCTTCAAGACCCTCCTCCGCGCGGCGACCAAGCACCAGCCTCCAGCGCTGGTAGCGGTCCCCGGGAGGTACATCGCCCGGCGTCATGGCTCCAGCACCAGCCCCTCCAACAGCGCCCCGACGGAGGCAAGCTCCTCTGGCGTATACGCTGTGTCTTCTTCCGGTGTTTCACCTACACCCGACCACACCCCGGCAAGGACCTGTTGCACCCGATGGAGCTCGTCGCGATTGAGCTTCGCGAAGGCCCTCCGGAGGGGCACCAGGGCCCTCAGAAAGGCCCTCGGCTCCAGGGCCTCGATCCATCCCGAGAGCGTGTCCCAGAGCCTCGGGCGAGCGAGAAGGGCGTCCCGGTTCTGGCTCAGGAGCCCCTCGAAGTAGCCCGCGGCCTGCTGGGCGTCGGTGCCGGGGGACAGCCTCCGGGTGAGGGCCTCGTCCAGGAGCGCCTCCGGGAGCTTCCCCCGGGCCGTGAGCATCGCGCATGCGACGCCGCTCAGGGAGGCGTTGGAGCTGTCCCCGAGGGCCACCTGACGCAGGGCCTCGTCCCAGCGAGAGACCGCCGAGGGGTCCGCGCCCAGGTCTTCCAGGGCGGCCACGCGCTCGACCTTCTCCAGGGCCTTCAGGCTCGCCCCGAGGGTGGCCTCGTCGTCCGCGCAGCGCGAGGCCGTCGGGAGGAGCAGCGACGCCCGGAGGAAGAGCTGCGTAAGCAATGGGCGCAGGGGCTCCACCGAGGTCTGGCGCACGTCCCGGGCACGCACCAGCGTGGCCAGCTCGTCCACGGCGTCGGCCACCGAGGCGAAGCTCCCCTCGTCCACGGCCAGGGCCTGGACGCGGTCACACGCCTCCTGGGCGGCGTCCAGGAGGTCGCACTCGCGGGCCTGGCGCGCGAGGCGCGCGGCCTCCCGGACGTTGTGACACGCGGCCAGGGCGCGCCGCAGGGCCCTGCGCGCGGCGGCCTCCACGCTCTCCCCGTCCTCGGCGCGCTCGGCGAGGCGCACCTCGCACTCGGCGCTCCAGCCCGCGCGCCAGGCTTCCTTGAAGGTGTTCTGGTCCCGCACGCTCTCCACCGGGACCGCGAAGCCCAGCCTCAGGTGCACCGTGCGGTGCAGGAACGCCGACCGCCGCAGGTCCTTCAGGGCGGCCTCTTCGCTCAGCACCCCGGCCCTCGGGCGCAGGTCCAGCCAGGGTTTGCCCGTCACGCCCTGCACGGGCCTCGGCTCGCCGTCCCGGCGCCACGCGGTGAGGTCCAGGGCGTCCAGTTGCTTCGCAAAGTCCGCCTGGAGCGGCGTCTGGTGGCCCACCGAGGGGAGCGAGCCCACCCGGTCCCCGACGGCCACCGCGCGCACGAAGCGCTCGACCTCCTCCCGCGAGCCCCCTCCCAGGCACGCCGTGGCCGCGTCCAGGAGGTCCCTCAGCGTCGGGGCGCTGGCCCCGGACAGCGCGGCCAGCGCCTCCGCCAGGCGCACCGCTTCAATCACCTCGGCGCTGGAGCGCACCTTCCCCTCGGCCCGCAGGAGCCCCGCCACCGCCGACAGGAAGCGCGAGGCCACGGTGCGCGAGCCCCCACGGAGCCGACCCTCCCAGAGCAGGGACTGGTACCCCGGAGCGGGCGCCCCGTCGGCCCTCGCGGCCACGCGGGCGAGGCTGTAGGGCATCCAGGTAGGCTCCGCGTCCACCTTCGGGAGCCTGCGCGCGTCGCCGTCCTTCATGGGAGGCAGCTCCCAGCGCAGCGCCCGCGCGTGCGACGCCCCGCACACCACCAGCACCTTCGAGGGCTCGTGACCCTCTTCGATGACGGCCCGGATCGCGCGGCGCATGTACGCTTCGCGCGTGGCGGTGACCTCCTCCGGGGCGTCGCTCTCGTAGCCCGCCAGGCCCTCCTCCAGCGAGGCCATGGCGCCATCGAAGGCCTCCGGGTCGTCGAGGTGCTCGAAGCCCCGCTCCCACCAGGTCTCCTGGTCGTCGCCGTCCACGCCCGCGGCGGCGTCCAGGGGGTCCCTGCGAGGGCTCCCCTTCGCCTCCGAGAGCCACGCCAGGAGCGTGCTCGAAGGCACATCGATGAAGCGCACCAGACGGCCGTTTTCAAGGCCCCAGCGGGCGGCCACCCACTCCGGTGACCAGGCGAGGTAGGGGTACACAACGGGCGCCCCGGAGCCCCCCTTGGGGACCGAGAACAGCGCCACCGGCGGCCGGGTCTCACCGTGGACAAAGGGCTCCAGGCGCCCGTTGGCGTCCGAGGGGCCTTCGATCAGCACCGCCGAGGGGTCCACCGCGGCCAGCACCCGCCGCAGGTGCCACGACGACGCCGGCGAGTGATGGCGCACGCCAAAGACCCTCCCCAGCGGGCCCTCGGTGGGTTTCTTCGGTCTCCTCGGGGCTTTCGGGGGCACCGCCTCACCCCACCTGCCGGAGGAGCTCCAGGCAGGCGTCGGAGAAGCTCAGCCAGGCGCCTCCCCGGGGCCTCGCGATGTTCTCCAGGTACTCCACGAAGACCCCCGCGTCCCGCGGGTCGTCTTTGATCACGGCCCCGAGGACGCTGGCGGCCACGTCCCGGTCGCGCACCTCCCCGTCGCCGAAGTGCCCCGCCATGGCCATCCCGTGGCCCAGCACGGAGATGGCCTCCGCGGTGGAGAGCACCCCGCTCGGGCTCTTGACCTTCTGCCTGCCGTCCGTGGTCTGGCCCCGGCGGAGCTCTTGAAACACCTGCACCACGCGCCTGATCACCTCCGCCGCCGGGGGCTGCGCAGGGAGCGACAGCTGCGAGCCCAGCGAGCGCACGCGCCGCTCGACGATCTCCACCTCGGCCTCCAGGCTCGTGGGCACCGGCAGGGTGATGAGGTTGAACCGTCGCTTCAGGGCCGCGGACATCTCGTTCACGCCGCGGTCCCGGAGGTTGGCCGTGGCGATGAGGTTGAAGCCCCGCTGGGCCTGCACCAGGAGGTCCACGTCGGGCACGGCGATGGCCTTCTCGGACAGGATGGTGATCAGCGCGTCCTGCACCTCCGAGGGGCACCGGGTGATCTCCTCGACGCGCACCATCCGGCCCTCTTCCATGGCGCGGTACACGGGGCTTGGGACCACGGCCTCCGGGACCATGCCGCGGGTGAGGAGGATCGCGTAGTTCCAGGTGTATCGAAAGTGCTCCTCGGTCGCCCCGGCGGTGCCCTGCACCACCTTGGTGGAGTCCCCGGAGATGGCCGCGGCGAGGTGCTCCGAGAGCAGGCTCTTGGCCGTGCCGGGCTCCCCCACGAGGAGCACCGCGCGGTCCGTCGCCAGCGTGGCCACGGCGATCTCCACGATCCTGCGCGCGCCGGGGCCCATGTATTTGGGCTCGATGAGGGTCTCCCCCGCCGCCCCGCCGACGAGGTAGGTCACCACCGCGCGGGGCGAGAGCCTCCAGCCCGGGGGCCTCTCATGGCGGTCCTCGCGGGCGAGGGCCTCCAGTTCGTGCGCGAAGATGGTCTCCGCGGTGGCGCGGAGGAGCGCGCTGGCTCCAGGGGTCTCAGGCTTTTTCATTGGGGATCATTTCTGGGCGGCCGGTGGAGGGATCGAGCCGCGGTCGCGTTGGAGCCTCTGGGCGAGCTCGCGGAGGGTGCGCGCCGTGGTCACCTCCTGGCTCCGCTCGGAGAGCACCTGGAGCCTCGGGGCGGCGGACGGGTCGTCCAGGGACTCCAGCGCCCAGAGGGCCCACCAGTTCGAAGGACCGAGGTCCCGCTCCAGGAGGTCGAGGATGGGCTCCACGGCCCTGCCGTCCCCGAGGCGCATCAGGGCGTCGAGCACCGTCGTACGGTCCGCGGAGTCCTCCCGGAGGAGCTCCACCAGCGCGTCGATGCTGTCCCTCGCGCCCCGCGAGGCGAGGTACTCGACACACCAGGACTGCGCCAGGGGCTCCTTCAGGAGGCCCGTGGAGCGCTCGGTCCAGCGAGGGTCCTCGCCGTCTCGCTCGTGCACCAGGACGTCGTAGATCGTGGCCAGGAGCGTCCCTCCGTCGCGCCGGACGGCCTCGGGGGTGAGGCTCGGGCCCAGGCGCTCGAAGGCCTCCGAGGGTTCCAGGGCAAACACCGCGCGGACCGCGGCGCCGCGGCGCTCCGGGTCGGCGCTGTCCAACCATGACGCCACGCGCTCCAGGGCGACGCCGTGACCCAGCGCCACCGCCGCGCGCCTTGCCGCGCGATGCACGTTGGGATCCGGGTGCTCCAGGAGCCGCGGAGGCACCTCCGCGAGGCCGTCCCTTCGCGCGCCCAGGGCCCGTAGGACCCGCGCCTGGAGCGCCAGCCGCGCCTCCCTCTCCGCGCGGACCGCGAGGGCCTGACGCCGCGCCGCGAGGCGCTCGGCGGGGGTCGCGTCGGGGGTCGAGGCGGGGCCGTCGGAGGCCGTGTGGGGCTCCTCCAGCAGCGCCTGGAGCCGGGGCGTCACCGAGGGGTTGGGGCTGCGCCCGAGGCTCGCGGCGGCGGCCTCCTGCACCTTCCCCTCGGGGTCTTCGAGCGCGAGGAGCAGACAGGCCAGGGCCTCGTCGTCGGGGTCTTCACCGAGCACCATGGCCGCGGCGGCGCGGAGCTCCACGGGGCCGGGCTCGCGGCAGAGGGCGCGGGCCCGGAGGAACGCCTTCGCGGGCTCGATCCTTGCGAGCAGCGCCAGGGCCTCCGCGCGCACCGCGGGGCTCCCGGCCTCCAGCGCCGGGAGGAGGTCCTGGAGGGCCCCTGCTCCCTCCACGGACACGAGAGTTCGGAGCCTCCGGGCGTCTCCATCGCCGCCGGTCATGGTGAGGGTCTCTCGCACCGCTCCGGCCACCGAGGGCCCCAGGAGCGGGAGCACCTCCTCGGTGACCATGGCCCCGAGGGTCGGGTCCTCCAGGGCTCCGAGCCACGCCCTCACCAGACGCAGGTCCCTCACCCGTCCCTCGCGGATGGCCTCTCGCACCCTGGCGACGCGGCCCACCATGGACCGCTGCGTGAGCGCGCGATGGAGCGCCTCGACCTCCTCCGTCGGCAGCGGCGAGTCCAGCGCCGGAGAGGGCGCCAGGGGCTCCAGTTCGCCTGTCGTAGCAAGGGGTTGCGCCATCGCGCGCTGCACGCGATCGGCCGCCGAGGCGAGGTTGAGGAGGGCGCGGGCGGCCTCCCTGCGGGGCCGGTCTCGCAGGGCCTCCGCGAGCGCCCCGAGGGCTCCGAGGGTCCCTGCCAGCGGGCCAAGCCTCCTGGCCGCGCGCCTCACGTCAGGGTCCAGGGCCGCCACGGAACCACCGGCGAAGAGGAGGTTCGTGGCGTTGCGCTCCAGGTCCCGGAGCTCGTCCCGCAGGGTCATGAGGAAAGGAACGGTACCGAATTCCCCGGGCGTGGCAAAGCGCCCCGGGGCTCTGGGCTCCCGAGGGCGCGCCGGTCCCACGATACGGCGCTGGGTGCGGCTCGAAGCGCGGGACGGGCCCCTCGCGGCGAGCTCCTCTGGCGCCGACGCTGCCATGCGGTCCGGCGGTGCTGCCGTGGCCGCGATCACAGCCCCAGGCGCACGATGGAGCTGTCCGTCACGAAGCTCAGGGCCTGCCCGAAGACACCCTGCTCGGCGGCCTCGAAGCGCAACCGGAGGAGCACCGCGCCGTGCCCGTGAGCGGCGGCTACGTGGCGCGTGTTGTCCAGGGTCCCCGAGCGATCGTCCCGAGGGTCCCGCAGCGCCACCCGATGGCCCTCGGAGCCCTCCATGACGAGCGCCCCGGCGATGGCTCCGAAGCGCCTCGCCCGCACGAGGAACACGCCCTCGTCCACGAAGGGCGAGCGCAGCATCGCCTGACGGTGGCGCTCCAGGGCCGCGCCGAGGCTCTCCGCGCAGGCGTGCACGCGAGCGATGTCGGTGGCCTCAAGGGGCCGCTCCGTGACGCCCTCCTCGGGGAAGGCGCGGTACCGTCGATGGAGGCCCTCGCTCGGGTAATACAGCGCCTCCGGGACGAACAGTACGCCCCGGCGGGAGGGCCGGTGACGCACCCTCGGAGACTCCAGCGCGCGGAGCGGGTAGCTCGTACGCTCGACCACCACGGCGCCGGAGCCCAGGTCCAGCAGCCACCCGGAGGCCGAGGAGAGGCCCGAGACCTCGTCGTCCACGCGCTCCTGGGCGAGCTCCAGCAGGGTGAGGTCCGTGGCGACGAGCCCCGCCTCTCGCAGCTCCTCCTGCTGCCAGGAGTGGCCGAGGGCCGAGTCCAGGGCCGGCCCAAGGCGCGGCTCCGCGCCCTCCGGGAGGGCCTCCAGGCTCCTCCTGGCCCACTGCGAGAGCCTCCAGAGACGCAGGAGGAGCGCGCCCTGGGCGCGCCTCCGGGCCTCCGGTGTCATCCCCGAAAAGACCCTGGACGGCGGCCTCTCCGCGCTCCCGGGGTGGTCCGCCGTGCTCCCTCGCACCTCCGGTGCGCAGGCCGCGCCGAGCCGCCTGGCGATGCCCGCCAGGCCCGGGACCTTGTGGTCCCCGAGCTGTGCGGCCAGCTCCAGGAGGGCCTTGAGCGTGGACCCATCCATGGCCCCGAGGCCCGGCGTGACCAGGTCCAGGGCCGTGCGCTCCGCGGTGTCCACGGCGTCTCGGAGGCTCTGGAGTCGACGGGCGTTGCTCACCTGCGAGGTCCTGGAGGGGGCCTTGGAGCGCGCGGCCCCTTCGCTCTTTTCGCCCCTGCGGGCCTTCGCCCGACGCTCCAGGAGGTCCGCAGGAGGGGGCGCCACCGCCCAGGGCTCCGCGCCCGCGTTGGCGACCAGGAGGAGCCCCACGGCGTGCTTGCAGGGCTGGTGCTTCGCCCCGCAGGTGCAGCGGGAGACAGGCTCCGGGCCCGCCCCGAGGTCCACCGCCACGGCGTACGGAAGGCGCGCTCCCCCGAGGCACTCGCCCAGCAGGAACTGCCCGTCTTCGGTGCGACTCAGGTGACGGAAGGCCCTGCGCTCCAGGAGGGCCCTCCCCGCGAGGATGGCCTCCTCGGGGCAGAGGCTCCGGAGCATGGTGACGGTAGCCAGGAGGGTCATGGAGGCGGTGCCCCGAGGGGACGGGTACCGTACCCCTCCCCTCGGTCTGCGAAAAGCGCCGGGATGGACATTCTCCGTCCCTCCCCTGGCGTTACCCTGTAGCTCCCATGGACCGTCGGATCTTCCTCTTCGCCCTGCTTTCCATCGCTTGCACGAACGGCCCCTCGGCGCCCCCCGGGGACGCCTCACCACAGGACCTCGGCGACGCAGCCCTCGACGCCGCGGACACCGTCACGGACGGCCAGGACGGCGCTCTCCCCCTGGACACCGGGGACGCGCCCGCGACCGATGCCGGTCCCGTGGAGGTCGCGCCGTACACATGCATGCCATGCAACTACGACTTCGAGTGCGGCGAGGGCGGGAGCTGCACGGAGGTCGACCCGATGGGGGCCCCGCGCCTGCGGGGCTGTGCGATCCCGTGCGAGACCGTGGGGGAGGCGTGCGCCGGGGGCGTGGCCAGTCGCTGTACGGCGACGAGGCTCGGGGGACCCGTGTGCATGCCCACCGCGGGCTGCATCCCGATGGAGTCTCGCCGCGGGTCGCCGTGCCCAGCCACCGGGTGCACCGGCCGCTACAACCGCTGCGCGCTGGTGCCGGGCCGGGAAGCGCTCTGCGTGCCTCCCTGCAACCGCGACTCGGACTGCGAGAACGGCTGGCAACGCTGCCGGGTGCTGCCGCTGCGGGGCGGAGGCACGCTCCGGGCGTGCGTCCCCGACGACCCCGTGGGCCCCGAGGGCTGCGGCCTGGTGGGCGCCGCGAATGGCGTAGGGCAGCGCTGCGGGGACGGGGCGAGCTGCCCCTCGGGCATGGAGTGCATCCCCCCCGCGGACCCGGCGATCACCCGGAGCTTCTGCACCCGCGCCTGCGCCGACGACGCGGCGTGCGGCGAGGGCTCGCGCTGCCTGGAGCTGGGCGCCCGCGGACGGCGCTGCGTGCCGCTGGACTGTGAGTGCGTGGCGGGGGCGCGAGAGACCTTGCTGGACCGCGCGTTGTCGCAGGCGACCTGGACGCGGTGCAACCTGTATTTCTCCGGGGCGAACCTCAACGCGTTCCCGCCGGAGGTGACTCGGGACCGGTTCCGCCTGCCGGTCTTCGATCGGGTGCACCGCGACTGGTTGACGGGCCTTCGCTGGTCGAGGGACCTCGGCCCCACGCTGGACCGCACGGTGACCTCCCTGGGCTCGGCGCTCTCTGCCGCGGCGGAGCTGCGGGCCGATGGGCGCGTCCGGGGACGCCCTCTCCCCTCGCCGCCAGCGATGCCCGAGGGCGCGAGCCCGCTGGTGGACGCGACCGCGGCGCTCGGGGAGCACTTCGGGTCCTCCATCGATCGCGCCGCCGCCGAGCGGGACGCCGAGGACGTCCCCGTTGGCCTGCAGCGCGCGCTGGCGCGGATCATCGTGGCCATCGATCGCGCGGCCCAGGCGAGGGATCGGGGCCTGCGCTTCGCCACGGAGCCCTCGGACCGCGCGCTCCTGTGGCGCGTGGCGCCGCACATCGTGCTGGCCACGGGGCGCTCGGACCTGCGCCCATCGTTCAACGACGCGCTCTTCCTCGGCAGCCTCCTCGGTGACGTCGAGCTCCCGGTGGACGAGGCCCTCGGCCTCGCCGCCACCATCGAGGGCACGGACTGGGCGACGTTTCGAGGCATGACGGGGGTGTCGTACAATGTAGACACGGCCCTCGGTCGGATCGTGGTGAGGGACGGGGCCTCGCACCGTTACGACGTGGTGGGCTATGACGAGACGGTGTTGGTTGTAGACCTCGGAGGGGACGACACCTACGAGGCCCCGGTGGCGGCCAACGCCTCACCGGACAACCGTGTGAGCGTGCTGGTGGACCTCGGCGGGAGCGACACCTACGGCTACGCGGTGCAGCGAGACCCGCTGGACATCGAGGCCGTTCTGCCGAGCGACGGCGGCGGTCGCGCCCGGAGCGGCACGGCCGGGAGCGGGCTGTCCCTGAGCGAGGTGGGGCGCCAGGGCTCCGCGAGGCTGGGGGTGGCGCTGCTCTATGACCTGGGCGGCGGCCGCGACCGCTACCGCTCGCTGCGGATGAGTCAGGGCTTCGGCGCGCTCGGCGTAGGCGGCCTCTACGACGACGGAGGCGACGACGAGTACGACGTCGAGGCCGGGGGCCAGGGCGCGGGGATCAACGGCCTGGGGGTGCTGGTGGACGCCGGGGGGAGCGATCGGTACCGGGCCTGGGCCTTCTCGCAGGCGTTCGCGTATGTGAAGGGGGTGGGGCTGTTGTATGACCGCGACGGCGACGATGTGTGGAACAGCGTGGTGACGCCGGTGCTCTATCCGTCGCCGCAGACGATGGGGTCGAATTCGTCGTTCACGCAAGGGGCGGGCTTCGGGCGCCGGGCGGACGGCACCGCGGACCGGATCAACATGTCGGGTGGGCTGGCGGTGCTGCGGGACCGGGCGGGGAATGACCGCTACACCACGGGGGTCTTCGGACAAGGGACGGGCTACTGGGGCGGGATGGGGCTGTTGTTGGATGGAGCGGGCGACGACCGCTACGACGGGCGCTGGTACGTGCAGGGAGGGATCGCCCACTTCGCCTACGGGGCGCTGGTGGACGGCGGCGGGAGGGACGTGCACAACACCATGACCGAGCGCCAGAACATGACCGCGGGGGCGGGCCATGACTTCTCGCTGGGGATCTTCCTCGCGCTCGGTCCGGAGAGCGACGAGTACCACGTGCCGAACCTGGCCCTTGGCGCGGGCAACGCCAACGGCGCGGGGATCTTCGTGGAGGAGGGGGGCGACGACCGATACACCGCGGCGTCGTCGCTCACGCTGGGCAACGCCGCGCTGGAGACGCTGATGGACCCGGGGCGCCTGATGCGGCCTACGGTGGGGCTCTTCCTGGACGCCGCGGGGAACGACACGTACACGCGCCCGACGGTCACTCCGGTGCGCAATGACGGCGCCTGGTCGCAGCGCATCCACGCGGAGGCCATGAGCGAGACGGGCATGGGGGCCGACGGCACGGGGCTGCCGCTGGGGCTGTAGGGCCCCGAGCGGTCCTGCGGGCTGCGCGGCGAGGGGGCTGTGATAGACTCTTCCGTCATGGCGTCGCAGCGACCGGTCTTGCTGGCTACCGGAGCGTCGGCCAGGGCGCTGGTGGCGCCAGGGCGGGAGCAGAGCCTGCCCGCGATCGATGACCACTTGCTGGCGGAGGACTGCCGCGAGGAGCTCGTGGGCGGCGAGCGCTACGCGCTCATGCCCGCCAACGAGCCCCACGGCTCGCAGCACTTCGACCTGCCGAAGGTGCTGGGGAACGTGCTGAACGATGCGTACAAGGGCAGCGTGGAGATGCTCACCCGGCCCTCCGTGGGGAGCGACTTCGCCCCGGACGTGAGCATCTTCCCGAAGGCCCGGGACCCTGTCACCGGTGGGCGTCAGGTGGAGGAGCTGATCTTCGAGGTGAAGGACACGGAGAGCTGGTCCCACGTCACCACCAAGGCCCGGGAGCTCTTCGCGCGGGGCCTGCGACGCGCCTTCGTGGTGGAGGTCGCCAGCCGCGCCATCTACGAATGGAGCGTCACCCGCGGCGCGTGGGACCGCCTGGCGCTCACCGCCGTGCTCACGGACCCCTGCTTCGTCGTCCCCGTCCCCGTCGGCGCCCTCGTGGACGACCTCCTCGGCGAGCGCGCCATCGCCCAGGCGCTCATCGCCCGCAACAACCCCGAGATCACCGCCGTCGTCCAGCAGGGCGAGTCCCGCGGAGAGGCCCGCGGTGAGGCCCGCGGTGAGGCTCGGGGGAAGCGCCTCGGCCAGGTCGAAGGGCGCGCCCAGGCGCTGCTCTCGGTGCTGGAGGCCAGGGGCCTTGCGGTGCCCGACATAGCGCGCGAGCGCATCCATGGGTGCGCGGACATCGCCACCCTGGACCGCTGGATCGCGAGGGCCGTTGCGGTATCTCGCATCGAAGACTTCTTCGCGGAAGGGTGACCACGGCTCCTACGGCGGCCCGGACCGATGCCCGCGCCGCAGCGCAGAGCCTCTCTGCGGTTAGGTCGCCGGAGCACCCTCGGCGTTGGCCGCTGACGGGCCACCCGCCTTGATGGCGATGCCGAGGTTCTCCCGCAGCCGGAAGTACTCCTCGGAGACCGCGAAGAGCCGCAGCTCCCGCGTGCGTTCGGCCTGCGGCGCGCTGGCCTGGCCATCGGGTGTCGCGCGGATCACTGCCAGCGCCATCGCCAGGTCGTTGGCCAGGAGGAAGCCCGCGCGGTCTGCCGTGAGATCCACGCCAAGGGTCCAGCGCTTCAGGTCCAGGGACGCCCCTCCCTGGACGATCTTGCCCACCAGGCTCGCCAGGAGCTCCAGCCCCCCGCCCGAGAGCTTGCCCTTGAGCGCCCGGGTGTTCTCCTCCACCGGCCCGTCGATGTCCGACGACACCGGGAAGGTCGGCTGCACCACCCGGATCGCCGCGAAGAGCCACGCCCGCAGCCCCGTCCCCGTCGGCACGAGCTGCCGGAGGTAGTGCCCCGGACGGAAATACGACAGCCGCGCCCCCGCGATGAAGGCAAGCGCCTTCGGCGGCCCGCCCGCCAGCGCCGTCTGCCCGAGGAACAGCGCCGGCGTCTCCAGGTGCGCAAACGACAGCCCCGCCGGGTCCGATGAGAGCACATGCACCGGCGGCGCCTTGAGCCCCAGCACCCCCGACGCATAGTGCAGCGTCTGCGCCATCTGCCCCGAGTCCGTCGCCGGGTCGATGCGCGTGGCGTCCGAGAGCCCGTACTCCCCAGGGGCCACCGCCCGCGCCGCGAGCACCGCCGGCTGGATCGCCGCGAAGACCGCCGTCACCAGCGCGTCCTGCGAAGGGTGCGCCAGCTCCTTCACCCAGCGCTCGTCGGTGAGCTTCTCCTGCGCCACCGCGGGGCGCTCGGTGCGGAACTTCTTGAAGAAATTCTCCTCCTCGGGCTCCGCCGCTTTGGCGCTCACCAGCGCCTGACACAAACACCACGCCTCGTCCGGGCGCCGGGCCTCGGTGTATACCCTCCGCAGCGCGTGGAGGCTCGGGGCCCGCACCGGGTCCCGCAGGAGCAGTCCCCGGTGCGCCAGCAGCACCTTGTCGTGGTAGCGCTTCGTGTCCGTAACATAGAGCGCCGCCAGCTTCTCCGCGTGGTCCTGCCCCGCAGGGTCCAGCGCCGCCGCGCGCTCGTACTCCGCGATCGCCTCCGCGGGCTGCTTGAGCTTCGTCTCGTAGAGCTCCGCCAGCCGCGCATGCAGCGCAGCCCTCGACGGCGCCTTCTCCGGCAGCCGCCCCAGGAGCTTCTTGTAGCTCTTCTCCAGGCCCTCGAAATCGCTCGTGCGCGTCCGGAGCTGCGCCAGGCCCTCCAGCGCCCCCGCCATCGCCGGGTCGTTCTCCAGCGCCATCTCGTAGTAGTCCAGGGCCTCCTCCGCCCGCGACAGGTGCAGGTCCGAGAGCTGCGCCGCCGTGAAGTAGTACTTCGCCAGCTGCGCCCGGTCCTCCACCTTGTCCGCCAGGCGCAGGATCACCTCCACCAGCCGGCTCCAGTCCTTCTCCTCGGAGTAGAGCCCCATGAGCCGCATCAGGATCTTGCGGTCGTCCTTGCGCACCTCGCTCGCCGCCACCAGCGCCCGCGCCGCACCCGCCCGGTCCGCCAGCCGCTGCGACAGGAGCTCCGCGAGCTCCAGGTTCTGCGCGTAGCGCTCCTCGTCCGTGGAGGCCAGCTCCACCCTGCGGCGCTTGTACCGCACCACCTCGTCCCAGCGGCCTTCCTCGCCGTGGGCCGCGCACGCCAGGTCCAGCGCCTTCACGCTCCGGGCGTCGAGCTCCAGCGCGTCGTGGGAGGCCTTCACCGCCGCCGGGAGGTCCGCGGTCTTCTGGCTCGCCTCGGCCAGCTCCAGGAGCGCCTCCAGCTTCGGCCCGGGCTCCAGCTCCGCCCCGTAGCGCCGCAGGAGGTCCTCGTAGAGGCTCTTCGCCTCGGTGTATACACCCGCTTGAAACGTCGCGTGGGCCACGCGCTGGAGCGCCTCGCGGTCCTCCGGCGCGATGTCCCTCGCCACCCGGAAGGCATCCAGCGCCCTCACGCCATCCCCGCTGCGGGCCAGCGCCTCGCCGTAGCGCAAGACCAGGTGCAGGCCCTCGTCCTTCGGGAGCTCCTTGGCGTGGCCGGCGCGCGCCGCGAGGAGCTTCGCTGCCTCGCCGAAGTCCCCGTCATCAAAGAGGATTTCGCCGAGGAAGGCGCTCGCCTCGGCGTGCGTCCCGTCCAGGAGCACGGCCTTGCGGGCGGCGTCCCGGGCCTTGTCCCGGTCCTTGACCCGGTCGCGGTACACCCTGGCCACCTCGGTCCAGAGCGCCGCTCGCTGGTTGCTCCCTTCGGTGTTCTCGATCTCCCGCTGGAGCATCTCGATGGCCCCCCCGGCGTCTCCTCGGGAGGCGTACAGCTCCCGCAGCCTCGCCGTGGCCACGGTGTTGTCCGGCTGCAGGTCCAGCGCCTGCTTGTAGCGCTCCAGGGCGCCGTCCCGGTCGCCCTTCTCCTCGAAGAGCTTCGCGATCCGGAGCACCAGCTCGGCCTTCACCTCGGGGCCCTTGCTCGCCGCCGCGAGCTGTTCCCAGGCCTCCGCCGCGGCCTTCACGTCCCCCCGCTGGGCCGCGATGCGCCCCACGCTCTCCAGCGCGGCGGTGTTGCCCTTGTCGAGCTCCAGCACTCGCTCAAAGGCCCTGGCCGCGCGCTCGTTCGCCCCCAGAGGGTCCAGGAGCACCCTCCCCTGGGCGAGCAGGAGGTCCACCTTCCGACGGGTGTCCTCCACCATGTTCTGGTGCTTCTCCAGGAGCTCCGCCAGGTCGCTCCAGCGCCCCAGGACCTTGTAGAGCCTCCCCAGGCCCGCCATCGCCGCGTCGTGGGCCGGGTCCAGCGCCAGCGCGGCCTCGTAGGCCGCGGCGGCCTTGCCGTGGTCCACGAACTCCTCTTCGTACATCGCCCCGACGCGGAGGTTGAGCTCCACCTTCTGCCTCGGCGTCGCCGCCACGGACACCTGGGCCTCCAGGCACCGCAGGAGCTTCTCGTGGTCCCCGGAGCGCGCGTACAAGCGCTCCAGGCCCTTGAGCGTCGCGACATTCCGCCCGTCCGCCTCCCGCGCCTGCTCGAAGAACTCCGCGGCCTTCACCGGGTCCTCGATGCGGTCTTCGTACACCTCCGCCAGCTCGTTCAGGGCCTCGGCGCGGGCCTCCCCCTGCAGCGCCCCGGCCTTGCGCTCCAGGAGCGCCACCAGGCCCTTGTGGTCCTGGAGCCCGAGCAGGATGCGCTCCAGCACCTCCACGGCCTTCGGCTGCGAGGGGTCCTCCGCGAGCACCTTCTCGCAGAGCTCCCGGGCCCTGGCCCGGTCGCTGAGCCTGGCGTCGTAGAGGTCCGCGGCCTCCGCGCGCAGGGCCTGGGCGCGGGCTCCGTCCTTCTGGGCGTCCGCGCGCTTCACCAGCGCCGCGGCGAGCTCCGGCCACTGTTGTGCCTTGCGGTAGATCCCCGCGGCCCCCTCCAGCGCCGCGTCCTGGCCGGGCACCAGGGTCAGGGCCTGCGTGTAGCACCCGAGGGCAAAATCCGACCGCTGGACCTTCTCCTGGTACCAGCGCGCCACCACCAGGAGCAGCGCCACGGCGTCGCCAGGCTCCCTGCCCTGGACCGCCCCCGCCACGGATTGGAGCACCTCGCCCCAACGGGTCTTGTCCTCGCCGCCCAGGCGCTCGATCTCCGTCACCAGGTCTCCATCCGAGGGCGTCTCGGTCAGGGCCAGGGTGTACGCGTGGAGCGCTCCCTCCGGGTCCTTGAGCTCACGCTCGTAGAGCTTCGCGAGCTCCCCGTAGGCCCTGGCCTTCGCCGTCGGCTGGGTCTCCGCGTCGGCGTCCTCCAATAGGATCTCCGCGCGCTCCTCGGGTGTGGCCAGGGCCCTGCGGAGCTCCTGGCTCCGTGCCCTGGCCACCGGGTCGCCGCCCTCTCCCGCGGCGAGCGCTTCATACACCTCCCGGGCGGCCTTCAGGTCCTTGACCTCGGCCTCCAGCACCCTCGCGAGGCGGAAGCGGAGGGCCTTCTTCGCCGCTTCGTCCTCGCAGCCGTCCCCCACCTCGCGGAGGCCAAGGGCGACCTCGGTCCAGAGCACCCCGTGGGTCCCCGAGGCCTCCAGGGCCTGGGCCCTCTCCTCGTCGCCCGGGGCCTCCGCGAGGGCCGTCTTGCGCGCGGTGAACTCCTCCGGGGTGAGCTCCGCGGCCTTCTTGCCCCGCAGGGCGTCCATCAGCGCGTGGAAGAAGCCCCCCGCGGAGGCGTAGCGGTGCTCGGGCTCCTTGGCGAGGCTCTGGAGCACCACGGCGTCCACGTCCTTGGAGACCCACCCGCGCGGAGCGAGCTTGCTGGGCGGCTCCGGGGTCTGGACGATGTGGGCCACCAGCGTGTCCATGGCCGTTGCGCCCGAGAACACGGGCTTGCCCGTGAGAACCTCGTACGTGAGGGCCCCGAGGGCGTACACATCGCTCCGGGCGTCCGCTCCGGAGGTCCCCCGGGCCCGCTCCGGCGAGAGCGTGCGGGCGCTCCCGAGGAGCACAAAGAGGCTGGCCTGGTCGAGCGCTCCGGGCCGTACACCCCCGAGGCGATCGAGGCCGAAGTCCACCAGGACGCCCGAGAGGGTCCCCTCCCGACGGACCAGCACCACGTGGTCCGGGCGGATGTCCGCGTGGGCCAGGCCCGCCGCGTGGACCTTGTCCAGGCCCTCGCAGAGCGCGCCCAGGAAGGTCTTGGCCTCGTTGACGTGCATGGGCCCGGTGCGCCCGAGGCGCGCCGAGAGGAGCTGGCCGTCGATGTGCTCCGCGATGAGGTACGGGCGCCCGTCCGGGAGGACGCCCGCGGAGACAATGCGCTGCACGGCGGGGTGCTGCACATCCCTGAGCGCCCGCTGGGCCGTGAGGAACCGCTGGAGGCCCCGGCGGTCACGCACCCTGCCCTCGCGCAACACCTTGAGGGTCAAGGGTTTTCCGTCCCCCGAGGTGGCCTGGTACACGGTGCCGAAGCCCTCGTCGTGGAGCTTCTTGGTGATCTTGCAGCCGGCCACCATGGTCCCCGGCGCCAGGTCCTCGGCGGGGCGGCCCTCGTACACCGGCCGGAGCCGGGCCTCGGCGTCGCGGTCCGCGAAGACGATGGCGTCCGCCAGGGCCTCGTGCATGTCCTCCTTGAGGGAGCGCTCGGCCAGGGCCCGGGCGTAGGCCCCCCGGTTGGCGCCCGCAGCGACGTCGTCGGGGTCCAGGCCCAGGAGGTCCCGGGCCAGGCGCTGGAGGGCCTCCAGGTCAAAGAGGCGTTCGAGTTCGGCGCGGAGCAGGTCGCTCGGGGCAACGACAGCCATGGCGGAAGCTATTCTCCTTGGCCGGGCCACTACCCCGGCGGCGGCGCGATACTACAAGACCCCCTCGGGAGTGCCAGGACCTCCCGCGCCCCCCGTGCGCGCCACCGCGAGGAGCCCCTTGACCGCGTGGATGGCGCTCCGATGCTTGAAGAACGCGAAGGAGTGCACCTGCGAGAGGAGGTAATCAAAGCGCACCCGGGCCTCCCCCAGGGTGAGCTCCAGGCAGCAGGGCACGATCCCCGGGCGGCCCCTGAGAGCGCCCACGAAGTCCCTGGAAAGGGAGAAGACCTCCGCCTGGAGGAGTCCATTCCAGAGCTCCAGGTAGGCCTCCCGGGGCACCGGTCCCTGCCACGAGAGGTCCCGCTGGGCGACCTCGTCCTGGTACTCCCCGAGGTCCCTCGCCTCCAGGTGGAGGCCCGAGGCGCTGGTACGCAGCGCGATGCGCGTCTCGTAGCGGTGCCTCGCAAAGATGGGCCCGGTGCGCTCCTCCAGGAGGATCGAGCACGGGACCAGGGCTCCCTCGACCCACAGGAGCTGGGAGGGGTCCGGGGGCAGGCCGTCGGGGGTGGGGCCGTCGGGGGTGGGGTCCGTCACGGTGGCCGAGGGTAGCTCCCTTGCAACCGGGGGGAAAAGGGTGCTAGGCGCCCGCGGTCATGCGGATCGTGGTGGTAGGAGCGGGCTACGTGGGCCTGGTGGCGGGCGCGGGCTTCGCGGATTTTGGCAACCGGGTGACCTGTGTAGACAGCGACACGGACCGGATCCGGCGCCTCAAGGTCGGGGAGCTCCCGATCTACGAGCCCGGTCTCGAAGAGCTTGTCCGCCGAAACATGGCCGAGCAGCGGCTGGTGTTCACCACGGAGCTGCCCCAGGTCCTCGGGGACGCGGACATGGTCTTCGTGGCCGTGGGCACCCCCCAGGGCGAAGACGGCAGCGCGGACCTCTCGCACGTCATGGCCGTGGCCGCGGTGCTCGCCGAGCACCTCCGCCGGGACGCCTTCGTGGTGCTCAAGAGCACGGTCCCGGTGGGCACCAACGACCGGGTGCAGGCCCTCTTCGACCGCGAGGGCTCCGGCCGTGTGAGCGTGATCTCCAACCCGGAGTTCCTCAAGGAGGGCGACGCCGTCCATGATTTCCTCCGCCCGGACCGGGTGCTCCTGGGCGTCCGCGATGAGCCCTCGCGCGCCGCCATGAAGAAGCTCTACGCCCCGCTGCAGCTCACCGGCGAGCGGCTGCTCTTCATGGACCCTCGCTCCGCGGAGCTCACCAAGTACGTGGCCAACGCCATGCTGGCCACCCGCATCTCGTTCATGAACGACATCGCCTCGCTCTGTGAGGTGGTGGGGGCGGATGTGGGCATGGTGCGCCGGGGCATCGGCAGCGACCAGCGCATCGGGAGCCGCTTTCTCTTCCCCGGCGGGGGCTATGGAGGGAGCTGTTTCCCTAAAGATATCGCGGCGTTATGCTCCCTGGCCCGGAGCCACGGGCGCGCCCTGGCCATCGTGGAGGCCACGGAGGCGATCAACCGCCGCCAGAAGGACGTGGTCTTCGAGAAGCTCCAGCGGCACCTCGGGGCCGTGGAGGGCGCTCGGGTGGCGGTGTGGGGCCTGGCCTTCAAGCCTAGGACGGACGACGTGAGGGAGGCTCCGGCGCTGCGGTTGATCGCCCAGCTCGTGGCGGCGGGGGCGGAGGTGAGGGCCCACGACCCGGCGGCGCGGAGCGCGGCCCGGGCGGCGCTGGGGCCTCTGGCCACCAAGGTGATCTTCGTGGACCACCCCTACGACGCCACGGTGGGGGCGGACGCCCTGTGCCTGGTGACGGAGTGGCAGGAGTACCGCACGCCGGATTTCGAGCTCCTGACGTCGCAGCTACGGCGCCGGATCCTGGTGGACGGGCGCAACGTCTGGGCGGCGCTGGAGCCTCACCTCCAGGGCTTCACCTACGAGGGCATCGGCCTCGCGCCGCGGGGACCTGGCGGGACCTAGCGCCGCGGCGGTGCTATGGTACCGCTGTTGGTGGAGGTCTGACCATGGCGAGCCCGCAGCAACAGGCGAAGGAAAAAGAGGCGCAGAAGAAGGCCGTGGTGGCCGCGGCGACCACCGTCGGGGCCGTGGCGCTGATGGTGGCCGGGGCGCCGGTGGCCGGGGCCGTGGGCCTCGGGGCCGGGGCGGTCCTCGGCTACAAATGGATCAAGTACCGGATCGACAACGGCCTTCGCTTTACCTGACGGGACCGAGCGCGTGGGTCGGGGCCCCGCGCCCGGACCCCGCACCCTTGACCCTCTGGCGGTCCGTATGCCAGGGTCCGGGCTCTTTTCCCGGGAGCCCTCACGTTGAATCGCCTCACGTCCTTGCTGGCCACCGAGCGCTCCCGCAGCCGCGCGCTGGCCGTGATCGTGGCCCTGGTGCTGGCCGTGGGCGCCCCCAGGCTCTACGCCCAGGTGCGCATCGCCGTGGTGGACATGCAGCGCTCGCTGCTCGATACGGAGGACGGGCGCCGCGCCAAGAACCAGCTCAAGAAGCTCTTCGAGGACCGCCAGACGGAGCTCAACGGCCGGCAGGACGCGCTCAAGCGCATGAAGGAGGACATCGAGAAGCAGAAGAACGTGCTCTCTCGGGACGCCCTCCAGAAGCGCATGGATGAGTACAGCAAGGCCTTCCTGGAGCTTCAGCAGAGCTTCAACGAGTACCAGGCCCAGCTCGCCCAGAAGGAGGCGGAGCTCACCAAGCAGATCCTGGTGAACCTCCAGGGGGTCGTGCGGCAGATCGGCACCGCGGACGGCTACACGGTGATTCTCGACTCCGGCGCGGTGGTCTGGTCGCCCACGCACCTGGACCTCACGGACCGGGTGATTCAAGAGTACAACGCCCAGCACCCGGTCACGCAGGCGCCCGCCACGCCCGCCACCCCCACTCCGCCCGCGGCCCCAGCGGGAGATGCGGGCGCTCGGCCTCCGGCGACCCCTCGGCGGGACGCGGGCGCGCGGCCTCCGGGCACCGGCGGCGCCTCGCCGCACCCGAGGGCTCAGAACCAACCCTGACGGCCCCTCGCGGTGTTCCCGACCACGCTCCGGGACCTCGTCGCGCGGGTGGATGCGCGCCTCGGGACACGCTCCGAAGTGGACGGCGACCCTGCCGCGGAGCTCCTGGGCGTCACCGATCGCCCCGGGGAGTCTCAGGCACACGCCCTCTGCGTCCTGGACGACCTGCGGTGGCTCAAGAGGCTCCGGGGGACCTTCGGCGCGGTGCTGACCTCCCGGGAGCTCGCGCCGCAGGCCAGCGCGCTCGCGCCCAATCGCTGGCTTCACCCGACACCACGGCTGGCCCTCGCGGCGGTGCTGGAGGCCCTCCTCCCTCCGCCCCCACCGCCGGGCGTTCACCCCAGCGCGGTGCTGGAGCCCGGCGCCTTCATTGATCCCTCGGCCGCCGTGGAGGCCCTGGTCTCCGTCCATGGCACCGCCCGCGTCGGGGCCCGCTGCCACCTCAGGGTCGGGGCGGTGCTCGGACCCGGGGTGGCCGTTGGAGACGACACTGTAGTTGGATGTAGGTCTGTATTGTCTGAGAACGTACAGGTAGGACAACGCTGTCGGATTGACGCCGGGGCGGTGCTGGGAGCCCGCGGGTTTGGCTTTGTCCCGGAGGGAGAGCGCGCTTCCCGGTGGCTGCCCCACCGGGGGGGCGTGGTGCTGGAGGACGACGTGTGGGTCGGCGCCAACGCCACCATCGCGGAGGGGACGCTCTCACCGACGGTGCTGCGTCGGGGCTGCAGGGTCGATGCGCAGGTGCACGTGGGACACAACTCCGAGGTCGGCGAGGGGGCGTTTCTGGCGGGGCAGACGGGCCTCGCCGGGAGCGTGACGGTGGGCCCCGGGGCCCTCCTGGGCGGAAAGGTGGGCGTCGGGGACCACCTGGTGCTGGGCGCCGGGGCGCGCCTGGCTGGGGGCTCCGGTGTCACCTCGGACGTCCCTCCGGGCGCGACCTTCGGGGGCTACCCCGCGAGGCCCCGGGCCCAGTGGCTGCGGGCCCTGGCGTGGCTCACCCGCGAGGCCTCGCGGCGGCGGCGCGGTTGACGCGCGGGAGGGTTGCGCTACCGCTCCCTGCGATGGACCGGCACCCCCTCGCGGTGATCGCGGCCGAGGCGTCCCTCGGGGAGGGCGTCTCCGTGGGGCCCTTCGCGGTGCTGGAGGGCGCCCGCGTGGGCTCCGGGAGCGTGCTCCACGCGCACTCCGTGGTGCACCAAGGGGTCACCCTGGGCGCGCGCTGTGAGGTGCATCCCTTCGCGGTGCTGGGTGGCGCTCCGCAGGATCGTTCGTATGCGAACGAACGGACCACCCTCGTGGGAGGGGATGACGCACACTTCCGGGAGCACAGCACCGTGCACCGGGGGACGGCCCGCGGCGGGGGCGTGACCCGCGTGGGCTCCGGGGTGCTGGTCATGTGCGGGGCCCACATCGCCCACGACTGCGCGCTGGGCGACGCGGTGGTGCTCTCCAACGGCGTACAGCTCGCGGGGCATGTGGTCTGCGAGGCCCACGCGGTGCTGGGGGGCCTCGCCGCGGTGGCGCAGTACCTCCGCGTCGGCGAGGGGGCCTTCGTGGCCGCGGGTGCCAGGGTGGAGAGCGACGTGCCGCCGTACCATGTGGTGCAGGGGGACCGCGCCCGGGTGCGGGGCCTCAACACCGTGGGGCTCCTGCGCCGTGGAGCCTCCGAGGCGCTGCTCCGGGAGCTTACGGAGCTGCACCGGAGGCTCTACCGCCGGGGGCTCCCGCTGGCGGTGGCGCTGGGCGAGACGACGGTCCCCGAGGGGGCCCCGCGCGAGGTGCGCCACCTCCTGGCCTTCCTCCGAGCCACGCTGGAGGCGCCCCGGCGCCGCACCCGGGCGCTGGAGGTGCCAACGTTGGAGGGTGTTGCCCCGGCCGCGGGACCTGCGGTAGAGGGGGGGCCTCGCGGGCCCGGAGGCTCGCGCGGAGGCGACGAACCAACATGAAGGCTTCCTGGAAGATTCTTGGCATTGTACTGGGCACCTCGCTGGCGTGTGGCGGCCAGGGCAGCAGCTTCCCCCCGGCGACGGACTCGGGGACCACGCCCACGGACACGGGCACCGCCATGGGGGACACGGGCACGGCGCCCACGGACTCCGGCGCCCGGCCCGACAGCGGCGTCCCGGCGGACACGGGCACCCGCCCGGACACCAGCCGGCCTCCCCCGAGCGGGCTCGGCGAGTGCGGGATGAGCGTGCGCACGGCCCTCTGCGCCTGCGGGGCCATGGACGCCCGCTGCCAGACCGCGGCGGTCAACGCGGACATGGGCTGCGCCCAGTGCCTCGCGGCCAACCAGCAGTCGTGCTGCCCGACGGAGGCCGGCGCCATCCAGAGCTGCGCCATGAGCTCCGGGTGCATGGACGTCGGGTGCGTGATGTCCATGTGCGGGCGGCAGATCGCGGCCCTCCAGACCTGCTACATGGGCCGCCTGCAGATGGAAGCGATGTCCGGCGGCGGGGCCTGCGTCACGGGGTACATCGGCTGCCTCGGGGACATCGTCACCATGGGCCAGGCGGCGGTCTGCCGCTAGGCCCCGCGGTGCCTCCGGGCGAGCTCCACGTAGGAGCGCCAGCCCGTCTCGATCATGGCGCGGTCGGTGTCCGTGAGGCGCCGCACCTTCCGGGCAGGGTTGCCAAGGTAGAGCCACCCGCTCTCCAGCCGCGCCTTCGGGGGCACCAGCGAGCCCGCCCCGAGCACCACGTCGCTCTCCAGCACCGCGAGGTCCAGCACGATGGAGCCCATGCCCACGAGCACCCGGTCGTGGACGGTGCACCCGTGGAGGATCACCCGGTGGCCGACGGTGACCTCGTCACCCAGCACCATGGACGAGTGGTCCGTGGTGGCGTGGCACACGGTCAGGTCCTGGATGTTGGTGCGGCGGCCGACCTTGAGGAGCCCGACGTCGCCTCGCAGGACGCAGCCGTACCAGACGGAGCTGTCCTCGCCCAGCTCGACCTCGCCGAGCACGGCGGCGGTGTCGGCCACGAAGGCGCTCTCGGCGAGGATCGGCGTGTGGGGACCGAGGGGACGGACGATGGCACTCATCGGGGTGGGCCCAGCGTACCCCGACGGGACCCTCGCCGTCAGGGGACGCAGGCCTCGGGGGACTCCCGGGCGATCAGGCTCGGCAGCCCGGAGCTCACGGCCAGGGTGACGTAGGCCGACGGGATCGATCGGAAGGTCCCGTGCATCGGGCAGCCCCAGAAGGTGCGGAAGCCCGCCATCACCGGGTGCGTGGCCGCGGCGGCGGTGAGCGAGGCCGAGCAGGGGTTGGTCACGTTGGTGGTCAGCGGGCTCCCGAGGACGCCGGTGAAGGTCTCCGGCGCCCCGCGGCTCACGTTGAAGACCGAGCCGGTGTAGGTGGTGCAGCCCCAGGAGAAGAAGAGCCCCGTGCGGCCACCGTCCGAGGTGCGCCCCATGCCCCGCAGCCAGTTGACGGAGTTCTGGTAGAAGATCCGCGCGTCGCCGTCGCGGTGGTAGTCCGGGTCGCCGGTGACCAGCACGATGCGCCCCCGCACCGCGGGGCCCCAGGCGGCCTGGGTGTCCTGGGCGAGCCCATACACGCTGGAGGTGGTCCCGCCGCAGTTGCCGCCGTCGATCCAGAGGACGTCATACTGGTTGAACTGCGCGGTGGTCATGGAGCTCCACATGGAGGCGCTGGCCACGGTGGTCACCGTGCCCGATGGGAACATGGTGCTCCCCTGGGTGCCCCCGGGGCCGTAGACCAGCACCCTGGCGGCGGCGGTGTTGCAGCGGGCGCCGCAGCTCCCGCCGGTGCACATCCCGCCCGAGGGGCACGCCCGCCCGCAGGCGCCGCAGTGGCCGCTGGTGGTGTTCAGGTTCGTCTCGCAGCCGTCCGACGCCACGCCGTTGCAGTCCCCGAAGCCGGTGTTGCACGAGCCCACCCGGCACACCCCGCCGCTGCACACGGGCACGCCGTTGGTGATGGAGCAGGTGACCCCGCAGCCGCCGCAGTTCGAGACGCTGCTCCCGGTGTCCACCTCGCAGCCGTCCGAGGCGCTGCGGTTACAGTCCGCGAAGCCCGCGTTGCAGGTGAAGCCGCAGGTGCCCGCGGCGCAGGTGGACACCGCGTTGCTCCGCGCCGGGCACCGCGTGCCGCAGGCCCCGCAGTTCATCGGGTCCGTGGCCGTGCTGGTGCAGCTCCCGGAGCAGTTGGTGAGGCCCGACGCGCAGGTGACCACGCAGCTCCCGGCGGAGCACACCTGGCCGGAGGCGCACACGCGCCCGCAGGCTCCGCAGTTGGTGCTGTCCACCTGCAGGTCCCGGCATGCGCCCGAGCAGCTCGTGAGCCCCGACGGGCACACCAGCGAGCAGGTGCCCGCGACGCAGGTGAGCCCCGAGGTGCACCGCCGGTCGCAGGCCCCGCAGTTGTTGTTGTCCGTCTGGAGGTCCCGGCAGGAGGTCCCGCACGCCGTGAGCCCCGTGGCGCAGCTCGTCACGCAGGCCGAGCCCGAACAGATCTGCCCCGAGGGACACATACGCCCGCAGGCCCCGCAGTTGTTTCGGTCCGAGGTGAGGGACACGCACGAGGTCCCGCACGCCGTCTGCCCAGAGGGGCACGCGATGCCGCAGACGCCAGCGGCGCACACCTGCCCGCTCGGGCATACATTTCCACACCTCCCGCAGTGGTTGGTGTCATTCTGGAGGTCCCGGCAGGTGCCCGAGCAGTTGACCAGGGGCGCCGCGCAGGTGGTGGAGCACACGCCGGACACGCAGGCCTGGCCCGCGGGGCACACGCGCGCGCAGGCCCCGCAGTTGTTGTTGTCCCCCTGGAGGTCCCGGCAGGTCCCGGCGCAGTCCGTGAGGCCGCGCTGGCAGGTGACCACGCAGCGCCCGCCGGTGCACACCTGGCCCCCGGGGCACACGGTGCCGCAGGCGCCGCAGTGGTTGTTGTCGGTGTTGAGGTCCCGGCACACGCCCGAGCAGTTGGAGAGCCCCGCGGCGCAGGTCACGTTGCAGGTGCCGCCGGAGCACAGGAAGCCCGGCAGGCACGCGCGCCCGCAGGCGCCGCAGTGGTTGTTGTCCGTGAGGAGGTCGCGGCACACGCCCGAGCAGTTGCTGGTGCCCGCGGTGCAGGACACGGCGCAGCCCCCGCGGGCGCAGATGCTCCCGGCGGCGCAGGCGTTCCCGCAGGCGCCGCAGTTGTTGGTGTCGGTCTGCAGGTCGCGGCAGACGCCCGAGCAGTTGCTGGTGCCCGCCACGCAGGAGACGGCGCACGCCCCGCCGGAGCACACCTGCCCCGAGGGGCACGCGCGCATGCATGCGCCGCAGTTGTTGGTGTCCGTGAGGAGGTCGCGGCACACGCCCCCGCAGTTGGTGGTGCCCGAGACGCAGGACACGGTGCACACCCCGGCGGAGCACACCTGCCCGGAGGCGCACGCGCGGCCGCAGACGCCGCAGTGGTTGTTGTCCGTGAGGAGGTCGCGGCAGACGCCCGAGCAGTT
>JACRDB010000119.1 GCA_016218725.1 Deltaproteobacteria bacterium | reverse complement strand
GTGATCCTCGGGATCCTGGCCGCGGTGGCCATCCCGGCCTTCACCCGCTACGTGAAGCGCAGCAAGACCTCGGAGGCCAACCAGAACCTCCAGGCCATCTTCCAGGGCGAGACGGCCTACTACAACCGCTCCTCGGAGATCGCGGGCGCCACCGCCACCAGCTTCGTGCAGTGCGCCGCACAGCCCTCGGCGGTCCCCGTGGGCGCCAGGGTCCTGGGTGACTGGGCGCAGTCGGGCTGGCCGGCCATCGGGTTCGCTTCGGACAAGGCTGTGTACTATCGCTACTCGGTCACCACGGGTGGCTCCGGCGGCACCTCGGCCAACACCATCGACGCCCAGGGCGACCTGGACGGCGACATGACCGCCAGCACCTTCCGCCGCCTCATGACCATCTCCAGCTCCACCTCCGAGGTCGAGGGCGGCGCCGTCTCCGTCTCCGCTGAGCTGGAGTGACGCGGACCCGCGATTGCATCGCCGCGCCGTCGGCATGACCGAGGCGCTGACCTTCCTCCGGCGGGCGACCGCCAGGCACGGGCCCTGGATTCACAAGATCCTTGGCGGAGCCTTGATGCTCCTGGCGTTGGGGCTGTTGAGCCTCGGCGCCCACCGCGTGCTGGCAGCGACGACGCGGCGATGGTTCGAGCGCGACGTCGAGCTCCGCGCCAACCTGGCGGTGACGAGCGCGCGGCGAGGCCTCCAGCGCCACTGGACCTCTCAGGACGCGACGCTCCTGGCCACGCTGGAGGACATCACCCGCGACGAGCGCATCCTCGGGGCCGCGGCGTGCACGGTGGATGGCGAGCGCCTCGCGGCGACGGAGCAGTTCCCACAGCCCCTCTCCTGTGGCGCCCTCGCCGAGAGGCTCCGGACCAGCACCGGGGAGGGCGGGGACCGTTGGTCCGCGACAATGGACCTCCACCGAGGGACCATTCACCTCTACGCCGTGGCGATCTCCCCTGGCGGCTTCGTGGTGCTTGCGCACGACCTCTCCTTCCTCGCGCGGCGCGAGCAGACCACCGGGCGCATGGCCCTCGCGGCCTTCGTCCTCCTGGCGCTGGCGGCGTCGCTCCTGACGACCATCGCGAGCCGCCTGGCGTGGCTCGGGTGGAACAGCCAGCTTCGGCTCGCGCTCGTCGGCCCGACACCCCGGGAGTTCGAGCCGCTGGTCCGGGACCTCCGCGCGCTGGTCGGAGACCTCGCCCGAGACCGGGTCGGCGTCGAGGACAGCGCCACGGTGTGGTCGCCGGAGCGGCTCCGCGAGGTGCTCCGTACGCACCTCGAGGGTGAGCGGGTGATCCTCGTCGCGAACCGGGAGCCCTACATCCACGAGCACACCCCGGAGGGCGTCCGGGTCCTGCACCCGGCGAGCGGCCTCGTCACCGCCCTGGAGCCGGTCCTGCGAGCCTGCTCGGGGGTCTGGATCGCCAACGGCAGCGGCTCCGCGGACCGGGAGACCTCCGACCCCCAGGGGAGGATACGGGTCCCTCCGGGGGAGGAGAGCTTCTCCCTCCGGCGCCTCTGGCTCTCGGCCGAGGAGGAGACAGGATTCTACTACGGCCTCTCCAATGAGGGCCTCTGGCCGCTGTGCCACGCCGCGGACACCCGCCCGCAGTTCCGTCAGGAGGACTGGGTGCAGTACGTCGCCGTGAACCAGAAGTTCGCCGACGCCGTGTGCTCCGAGATCGAGCGCGAGGACGCGATCGTCCTGGTCCAGGACTACCACTTCGCGCTGTGCCCGAAGATGATCCGCGCGAGGCTGCCCCGCGCAACGATCCTGACGTTCTGGCACATCCCCTGGCCGAGCGCCGAGCGCTTCGGCATCGCGCCGTGGCGCGAGGAGATCCTCGACGGGCTCCTCGGGTCGAGCATCATGGGCTTCCACACCCGGCAGCATTGCAACAACTTCGTGGACAGCGTGGACGCCTTCCTGGAGGCCCGAATTGACCGCGAGTCCAGCGCCGTGGTGCAGCGCGGGCAACGGACCCTGGTGCGCCCGTACCCGATCTCCATCGAGTGGCCCGTGCACCGACTGGACGGCGTGCCCGCCGCGCCGCTCTGCCGGAGGCAGGTCTTCGAGGAGCTCGGCCTGGCCCAGGGCTCGCTCCTGGGCGTCGGGATCGATCGCCTGGACTACACCAAGGGCATCGAGGAGCGCCTCAGCGCCGTCGACCAGCTCCTGGAGCGCCACCCGGAGTTCCGCGGGCGGTTCACCTTCGCGCAGCTCGCCGCGCCGAGCCGCACCCGCATCGAACGGTACCGCGCCCTCAACGATCGCATCGAGGATCTGGTGCAGTCCATCAATGACCGCTGGGAGCGCAGCGGTTGGAGGCCCATCGTGCTGCTGCGCCGACACCACGAGCCGCCGGAGGTGTTTCGGTATCTGCGCGCAGCGGACCTATGTTACGTGAGCAGCCTCCACGACGGGATGAACCTTGTCGCGAAGGAGTTCGTCGCCGCGCGGGACGACGAGCGCGGCGTGCTCGTGCTGAGCCAGTTCACGGGCGCCTCCCGGGAGCTCACCGAGGCGCTCATCGTGAACCCCTATGACCTCCCTCAGGCCAGCGCCGCGCTTGCCCGGGCGCTCGTCATGCCAGTCGTCGAGCAGCGGGACCGGCTGCGGTCGATGCGCGCCCTCGTGGCCGACCGGAACGTCTACCGCTGGGCTGGGCGGATGCTCGTGGAGGCGGCCCAGCTCCAGAAGCGAGGGCGGCTCCTTGGCCGCCTCTCCGAGGCGGGGGGAGGATGAGCCACGAGCCTGCCGCGCCGGGAGCGGTCGCGGTGAGCGATGGCTGCGCCGGGACGCTCCAGGAGCTCCTCGCGCTCATCGCTCCTCGTGGGGCGCTCCCTCGCGACCCCCGGGTGGCCTGGCTCCTGGACTACGACGGGACCCTGGTCGCACTCGTGGATCGCCCTGGGGACGCGAGACCGGATCCCGAAGTCCTCGACCTCCTCGGCCGCCTTGCCACCGCCCCGGGGGCCCTGGTCGAGGTGGTCAGCGGCAGGTCGCGCGCGGTCCTCGACGCGTGGCTTGGGTCCCTCCCCGTCGGATTGAACGCGGAGCACGGACTGTGGAGGAAGGCCCGCGGCGCCTCCACTTGGACACCGACGCTCTCCGTGGACACCTCCTGGTTGCCCCTGGCCGCGGAGGTCATCGCTCAGGCCACGGGGCAGGTGCCTGGAGCACACCTCGAGCTCAAGTCAGCGACGCTCGCCTGGCACTATCGCATCGCCGATCGAGCCCGCGTGGTGGCGCCGCTCCGGGACCTCCGCCGCGACCTCGAGGTCCTCGCGGAGCGCCATGACCTCTCGCTGGTCAACGGCGCGGAGGTGCTCGAACTCCGGTGTCGGGGAGTGCATAAGGGCCTGGTCCCGGCGCGTCTGTTGGCGGAGCACCCCGGGATCCTCATCGTCGCGATCGGCGACGACCAGACCGACGAGGACCTGTTCCGCGGGGTGCCCCCTGATGGACTGTCCATCAAGGTCGGCGTCGGCCCGTCCATTGCGCGCTGGCGCCTCCACGACGTCGCCGCCGTGAGGTCCTTGCTTGCGGGGGCCGCGCCCGCCCGCGAAACACAGCCCTTACGAGCGGACGTTGAGCCGACTCAGGACGCGCCCGACCGTGAGCATTGAACCCACCGTGGGCCACGACCGGTCCCCTCCCCCTGGGAGTCGAGGCCTCGGCAGCAAGGACATGCTCCCGGGGTTGACCCTCCTCGCAATGACCGCCCTCGCTTTGCTCTGGGTGAACTCACCGCTTGGGCCTACCTATGAGCAGCTCTGGCGCGCGCCGATCTCCCTTGGTGTAGGGGCGCACCGCTGGGCCCTCCCGGCACGCCTCTGGGTCAACGACGTCCTGATGACGCTCTTCTTCCTGGCCGTGGGGCTGGAGCTCCGCCGAGAGCTTGCCCAGGGCGTCCTGGCGTCGGTCCGCCGGGCCGCGCTCCCCGTCTCCGCGGCTGCCGGAGGAATGGTCGCCCCGGCCTTGATCTTTTACCTCTGCAATCGCGGGCTCCCTGGCGCACCCGGCTGGGCGATCCCGACCGCGACGGACATCGCCTTCTCGCTCTCGCTGTTCACCGTGATCGCGCCGCGAGCGCCACCGACCCTCCGCGCCCTCCTGGTCTCGATCGCCACCCTCGACGACCTCGGCGCCGTGGCGGTGATCGCGGCTTTCTACGGCCGTCCCCTGGGATGGCCTGGCCTCCTGATCTCCCTCGCCGGGGTCGCGCTGGTTGGCGTCCTACGGCGCCACGACGTGCGAAGGGCCTCCGCCTACGCCCTCCCGGGTGCGCTGTTATGGGTGGGCTTCCACGACGCTGGTGTCCACCCCTCCCTGGCCGGGGTCAGCCTCGGCCTCCTGATGTCGGTAGAGCCCGGGGTCAAGCTCGACGCTCTCGCCAGAATCGCTCAAGACGCCTGCGACGACCTCAAGGTCCAGGCGAAGCAGGGGGCGTATCTCGATCCCGGGTCCACCCCCGCGCTGGAGCTCCTGGTCGCCGCTCGGCGCGAGGCCATCTCCCCCGTCGCCCGCTTGGAAGAGGCGCTGCGTCCTGTCGTTGGCCTGGTCGTGCTCCCCCTCTTCGCGCTCGCGAACGCGGGCGTCGCCCTGGGAGGCTCGGAGCCCCTGGCGGCGGGCCCGCGCCGCGTCGTCGCCGGGACCGTCGTCGGTCTGGTCGTCGGCAAGCCGCTTGGGATCGTGTTGGCGTCTGCGCTGGTAGTGCGCCTCCGCCTCACGACCCTGCCGGCCGGAGCATCCTGGTGGGGAGTCGTGCAGGTTGGAGTCTTCGGCGGAGTTGGCTTTACGATCTCCCTGTTCTTCGCGGAGCTTGCGTTCCCGCCTGGGCCGCTCCTCGACGCGGCTCGGCTCGGTGTGCTGGCCGCCGCGCTCCTCGTGATCGCGGTCGCGGTCGTAGCTCGGACCGTAGGGTGGTACCGTCGGGAGCCCCGTGCTCGCTGACGTCCTCTCGCTCCTGGGCGGGCTCCTGCTGCTCTACGTCGGCGCGGAGGCGCTGGTGAAGGGAGGCGTCGGGCTGGCGCTTGCGGTCGGCGCTTCCCACACCTTGATCGGCCTCACCGTGGTGGCCTTCGGCACGTCCCTGCCCGAGCTGTCCGTGAGCGTGACGGCCTCATCCCAGGGGCGGGGAGCCGTGGTGCTCGGGAACGTGCTCGGGTCCAACATCGCCAACCTGGGCGTCGTCCTGGGCTTGACGGCCCTCCTCGTGCCTACGCAGGTCGATGCCTCCCTCCAACGCAGAGAGGTGCCGGCGCTCCTGCTCTCGGCGCTGGCCGTCCCGGCGCTTCTTCGCGACGGTCGCCTGGACCGCGGCGAGGCCGGGCTCCTGGTCCTCTCGGCGCTGGTCCTCCTGGGGATGATGGCGCGCGCGGCGATGGCGCGCGCGTTGGGGCCCCCAGGGCACGCCACGGCGGAGCTCGCTGAGGGAGAGCGCCCTCCCGCTCACCGAGCGACCACGCTCCTCCAGCTCTCCATGATCTTCGTGGGATTGCTGGCGCTCGTCGGAGGAGGGCATCTTTTCGTGCAGGGCGCCGTCGGAGTCGCTCGGTACGCAGGGATGAGTGACCGCCTGGTGGGCCTCACGGTGGTCGCGGTAGGCACCTCCCTCCCGGAGTTCTCCGCCTCGGTGGTGGCGGCGTGGCGAGGCCACGCCGGCCTCGCGGTCGGCAACGTCGTGGGCTCGAACATCTTCAACGTCCTGTTGATCCTTGGGGTCACCGGCCTCGCGCGCCCCGTCGTCGCCGCGCCCGGTCAGACTGAACTCGCGGCGTTCCTTGGCCTCACGGTCCTCGCCGTGTGGCTGCTCAGGCGCCCTCGAACGCTTCGAAGGATCGAGGGCGCCGCACTCGTCGCGCTCTTCGCGGTGTTCCTCACCCTCCTGGCCACGGGTCGGTGAGTGCCTCGCGCCGGTCGGCCACAGGCGCCCCGCCGCCAGTCAGGAGCCGAACTCGGACCACCGCGGCGCCGCGGCGAACGCGGCGTGAATCATCCCGACGTGCGAGTACGCCTGCGGGAAGTTCCCCCACATGGACCCGTCCCCAGGGTCGAGGTCCTCGGAGAGGAGCCCGAGCGGGGACCGGATCGCCGAGACGCCGTCCATGACGGCGCGAGCCTCCTGTTCGAGCCCGAGGCGAGGGAGCGCCTCCACCAGCCAGAACGTACACAAAGAGAAGGCCACGGAGGGGACACCGAAGCCGTCGTTGGTCCGATACCGCCGGAGCCAGCCATCCCTCTCAAGGTCCGCGCGGACGGCGCGCACCGTCGCCAGCGCCTGAGGGTCCTCCGGCGAGAGGAAGCGGAGCGTGACCGCCTGCAGCAGCGCCGCGTCGACCTCGGTGCCCCCGTAGTCTGCCACGAGGCAGCCCCGGGAGGGGTCCGTGGCCCTGGCGAGGATCTCCTCCCGGATCCGTCGCGCCGCGAGCGCAAACTCGGCCGCGTCCCCGGGCCGGTGGACCTCGGCGATGCGTCCCATTCGATCCGCGGCGGCCCAGCACATGAGGGAGCTGAAGGTCTGCGGTCGCCACTCCGAGCGGAACTCCCAGATCCCCGCGTCCGGCTGCCCCGCGAGCTCGATGGCCCTCCGCGCCAGCCGCGCGACGAGCTCCAGGACCTGCGGCGTCACCTGCTCCCGGAAGCGGGCGTCGAGGAACAGCGGGGTCAAGGCCAGGACCATCTCTCCAAAGACGTCGTGCTGCTGGTGCGCCGCCGCCGCGTTCCCGACGCGGACTGGGCCCTCTCGCCCGTAGCCCGCCCAGCCCCCCTCGATGCGCTCCTCGAGGTCCTGTCTGCCATCGATCCGGTACAGGGGCGCGAGCTCGAGCGCCGGAGAGGAGGACGCGATGTTGAGGAGGAAGTGCAGGAACTGCTCGCGCTCTTCGTAGTGACCGAGGAGGCGAAACGCTCCGAGCGCGTAGTAGGCGTCGCGCAGCCAGCAGTAGCGATAGTCCCACGTCCGGCCCGAGCCGGGCGACTCCGGGATTGACGTCGTCAACGCCGCGACGATCGCGCCCGTGTCCTCGAAGCAGTGCAGCTTGAGCGCGAGCGCCGAGCGAAGGACCTCCTCCTGGTAGATGGTCGGCACGTCACAGTGTTTGACCCAGGTCTGCCAGTACCGCACGGTCTCCCGGAGAAACCGCTCGCAGAGCGCCTCCAGAGGCTCCTCGACGGGCGCGCCCCACGAGAGGACGAAGTCGTGGCGCCGGGAGAGCGCAAAGGGCTCGTCGTCAAGGTAGGAGAGCGGCGCGTTGGTGGTGAGCCTCAGCTCGGCGCTATAGCCATGAAACGAGAGGTGGTGCGAGCCGCTCTCCTGAAGCGGCCGCGCCTTGGACCACCCCAGGACCGGGTCGCACCGCACTCGGAGGCGCGGGGTCCCCGAGAGCGGCTCCACCATGCGGACGATCTTGGTGGGCCTGAAGGTCCGCTCGTGTTGATAGAACCGCGGGGCGAAGTCGATGATCCGGAAGGCCCCGTCGGGCGTGTCGAAGCGCGTCTCGAGGACGTTGGTGTTTCGCAGGTAGCGCTGCACCCCGGGCTCGCCCCCAGCGGGTCGGATCGAGAACCGCCCTCCTGCCTCGTCGAGCAGCGCGCCGAAGACCGGCTGCGAGTCGAAGCGGGGCAGGCAACACCACACGATCGCGCCGTCGCGGCGAACGTGCGCCGAGAACTGGCAGTTTCCGATCACGCCCAGGTCCGCGAGGGTCCAGGGAGGACCGCCGCGCCGCACCTCGCCCTCCTCCAGGGTCACGGCCATTTCATGCCCACGGGCGCCCTCGTTGTTGCATTTTCCCACACATGCCGGATTTTCCTACTTGTCCTTCGGGGCAGCGTCCTCGTCTTCGGAGAGGTCTCCCGGATCGTCGCCGAGCCAGCGGTACATGGTGCTGCGATCGATGCCGAGCCGCGTCGCGGCCTTCTTCTTGTTCCCTCCAACGATGGCCAGGACGCGCCGCGCGTAGGTCCGGTTCAGCTCCGCGATGGTCAACTGCTGCTCGGCGGCCCGGTCCAGGAAGGTCGCCTCGCGGGGCCGCCGGACCACGGCGGGGAGGTCCTCCGGCGTGAGTTCATCGCCCATGGCCATGTTCACGGCGTGCTCGATCGCGTTCTGGAGCTCCCGGACGTTGCCTGGCCAGTCATACGCACACAGCACCCGCCGCGTCTCCCCGGAGAGCGTGAAGGGTCCCCGCTGGAGCCTGCCGCAGGCGTCGCCCAGGAAGCGCTCGGCCAGGGGGACCACGTCCTCGGGCCGATCCGCGAGGGCCGGGAGGACCAGCTCGATGACGCACAATCGGTAGAAGAGGTCCTGGCGAAAGCGCCCCTGCGCGACCTCCTCGCGGAGCTCCCGGTGGGTCGCCGCCAGGAGCCTGAAGTCTACGGAGGTCCCACGGTTGGCGCCGACGGGGCGCACCTCGTGGTCCTGGAGGACCCGCAGGAGCTTGGCCTGGAGGGGCAAGGGGAGGTCGCCGATCTCGTCCAGGAAGAGGGTCCCGCCGTGGGCCTCCTGGAAGAGCCCGGGCTTGTCGGCCATGGCGCCGGTGAAGGCGCCCTTCTTGTGACCGAAGAGCTCGCTCTCCAGGAGCGCGTCGGGGATCGCCGCGCAGTTCACGGCGATGAAGGGCCTGGACCGCCGCCGCGAGGCCTGGTGGATCGCGCGCCCGAGGACCTCCTTGCCGCTCCCGCTCGGCCCCGTCAGGAGGATCGTGCTCGGGCTGTCCGCCACCCGCTCCGCGAGGGCGACCACCTCCTGCATCACCACGCTCCGGGCGACCACTGCCTCGAAGCCGCAGCGCCGATCGACCTCGGAGCGCAGCCGTCGGACCTCCTGCTGGAGGCGCCGCTCGCGGACGCATCGGTCCACGGCCAGGAGCAGGGCGTCGGGCTCGAAGGGCTTGGTGAGGTAGTCCGAGGCGCCGCGGCGAATCGCCTGGACCGCTGTCTCGATGGAGCCATACGCGGTCACCGCGAGGACCGCGACGCCCGCGTGGTCCTGCCGCATGCGGTCGATCAGCTCCAGGCCCGAGAGGCCCGGCATCCGGAGGTCCGTCACCACCAGCTCCACGCGCTCACCCTCCAGCCAGGAGAGCGCCTCGGTGGCCGACTGCACGGACGCCACCTCGTGGTGCGCATCGGAAAGGACCTCGACCATGAAGCGCGCCAGGGCGCGGTCGTCGTCCACGACGAGGATCCGGGCCGGTGAAATCGCTTCGCTCACGGTAGCCTTCCTGGTGGGGGTGCCCTGACGTCGAGGGGGAGCCTCAATTCGAAGCGAGCACCACCACCTGCAGCGTCAGATACAAGGATCGAGCCACCCATGCCCTGGACGATCTCCTCACAGACCGAGAGCCCCAGTCCGGTGCCCTCGGACTGTCCCTTGGTGGTGTAGAAGGCCTCGAAGATCTGGCGCCGCAGCGCCGTCGGCACGCCCGGGCCTGCGTCCAGGACCACCAGCGTGGCCTCCTGGCCCTCGGCACGGACGGTGCACTCGATGCGTCCACCCTTCGGCTGCGCCTGGATGGCGTTCATGCAGAGGTTGAGAACGACCTGCTCCAGTTCGTCGGGCGACCCCTGGACCACCACGGGGTCCTCCGCGAGGAGGCGGGTAGCGATGCCTCGGTGTTCGCACTCGGCGCTCACGAAGGCCAGCGTGCTCCGAGCCAGCTCGCGCAGGTCCACCGGGCAGTTGGGACCCCTCGCCCGACGCGCCCGCTGGAGGAGCTGTTCGATAACGCCGGAGATCCGCTCCGCGCCTCGGAGGATCTCGTCGAAGTGCCTCGCGTCCCGCGGGCCCTGACCCCCTTGCTTCAGCGCGTAGCGGGCCCGCCCGAGGATGACGTTCAGCGGCGAGCCGACCTGGTGGGCGAGGCTCGCCGCGAGTTGACCGATGAGGGCCAGGCGCTGCGCGTGGTGGAGGCGGCGGACCAGCGCGACGTTGGCCGCGCTCTTGGCCTCCAGGGCGTCCCGGGCCTTGCGCAGCGAGGCCGTCATCTGGTTGAAGGCCACGCCCAGGCGCCCCAGCTCGTCACCGCCGGAGGCCACCACGCCCGCGTCGAGCTCCCCCGCGGCGACGCGCTCGACGGCGCCCAGCAGGTGCCCCACGGGCCTGACCACGGTCCTTCGCACCCCGAGCCAGGTGCTCACCGCGATCACGAAGAGCACCACGAGGCCCGCGCTACGGATGTTTCGCACGGCCTCGACGAGGTTGGCATCGATGTAACCCAGGTCCCTCAGGAGCACCGCGACGCCCCTGGGCGCCGCGCTCCTCGAGGTCCCGATCGGGATGGCGTAGACATACACCCGGCCCCGGACCAGGGCCCTCGGGCGCCTCCGGGCCTTGACCTCCGAGACCAGCGCCCCGAAGGACCCCCGGTAGGACCGCACCGACCGCGACGACTGCACCACGTCTCCCTGCGCGTTGTAGATCAGCACCCCCAGGAGCCGATCGGCGCGGGACAGGTTCTCCGTCAGCTCGGCCATCTCGATGAGCCGGTGGTCGCGCAGGAACACATCCGTGGCGACCTCCAGGATCGTCCCGTGATCTCTCACCTCGCGGGAGGCCTCTTCGAGCATCTCCGCCCGGCGGAGCTGCGCGTTCAGATAGCTGTAGCCACCAAAGCAGAGCGCCACCGGGATGAGGAGCGCCAACAACAGCCTCACTGTCAGAGACATGGCGACCCCATGGTATGTCCTCAGCGTCCGAAGGCCCCGGCCAGCCCTCTCGTCACCCCAACGCCGCCGCGAGCCCCTCGGCCAGCGAGCGCCCGAGCGCCTCGGCGGAGGCTACAGCTACCACCTTTCCCGACCTGTAGGCCCTTCCCCTACGGGAGCCATCTTCGGTGGCCAGGAAGCCGTCGATGCGCATGGCGCCATCGCCCGCGAGGCGCGCGTAGGCCGCCACGGGCGTCACGCAGCTCCCTCCCAGGGCGCGCAGCACCGCGCGCTCGGCGTGGGTCTCCAGGCGGGTCCTCGGGTCGTCGAGGGGCGCCACCAGCATGCGCGTGCGGGCGTCGTCTTCGCGGGCCTCCAGCGCCAGGGCGCCCTGGGCGATGGCCGGCAGCAGCGCCCCCTCCAGGGACACGCCCCGCACCGAGAGCCCGAGCCTGCGCACGCCCGCGGCGGCCAGGACGATCGCGTCGTAGGCTCCCTCCTCCAGCCTCCGGAGACGCGTGTCCACGTTGCCTCGCAGGAGCGCGCAGGTGAGGTCCGGCCTCGCCTCCAGGAGCAGGAGCTCACGACGCCGGGAGCTGGTCCCCACCGTCGCCCCGGGCGCCAGGGCGTCCAGGCCCCTGCCGTCGCGGGTCACCAGGAGATCAAAGGGGTCCTCGCGGTTGGGCACCGCGCACACCGTGAGGCCCTCGGGCACCGTCGCCGGCAGGTCCTTCATGGAGTGCACCGCGAGGTCCGCGCGACCCTCCAGCAGCGCCTCTTCGATCTCCTTCACGAAGAGCCCCTTGCCGCCGATGGCCGCCAGCGACCGGTCCTGCACGCGGTCCCCTTGCGTGGTGAGCTGCACCTCCTCCACGGAGAGCCCGGGGTGGAGGCTCTCCAGGGCCCGGGCCACCATCCGGCTCTGGGCCAGGGCCAGGGCGCTCTTCCTTGTCGCCAGTCGCAGCGTGGTCATCCCGTCGCCTTCCTGCGCGCCTCGGGGGTCGGCGGTGCGCTGCCCTGGGCGCCCTCCGGCGCGTCGTCCAGGGCAAAGAGCGCCCTCGTGGCCGTGGCCAGGGCGCCCCCCTCGGGGCCCTCGCTCTGGGCCTTCAGCGCCATGGTGGGCGCGTGGAGGAGCTTGTTCATGGTCGCGTCGAGCATGGCCTCCAGGGCGCGGCGCTCCTCGGGCCCGAGGTGCTTCAAGCGCCCGACGAGGGAGCGCTCCAGCTCCGCCTGGGCCGTCGCCCGGAAGCGCTGGCGGAGCGCCGCGATCGTTGGCACGGCCCCCTGGGCCTGCTGCTCGCGCTGCCAGAGCCGCAGCTCCTCGGTGACCACGGCCTCGGCCTGGGCCGTGGCCACGGAGCGCCCCTCGAGCCCCTCGCCGACGATCTTCTCCAGGTCGTCTACGTTGTACAGATAGACGCTGTCCAGGTCCCCCGCGCGGGGGTCCACGTTGCGCGGGACGGCGATGTCTATCAAGAAGAGGGCGCGTCCACGGCGGCTCTTCATCGCCGCCTGGAGCTCCTCGCGGGTGAGCACGAAGCGCGTGGCGGCCGTGGAGCACACCACCACGTCGCTGGCCTGCACCAGGAGCGACAGGTCCGTGAGGGGGTGGGCGGTGCCCCCGTGCTCCTGGGCGAGCTTGAGCGCGCGGTCGTAGCTCCGGTTGCACACCGCGAGGAGCGCGCCGTGGCGCTGGAGCCCTCGGGCCGCCCCGAGGGCCATCTTTCCAGCGCCCACCACCAGCACGCGGCGATTCTGGAGCTCGCCGAAGATGCCGCGGGCGAGGTCCACGGCCACGCTCGCCACGGACACCTGCCCCGCGGCGATGCCGGTCTCCGTGCGCACCCTCTTGGCCACCTGGAAGGCGCGGGTGACGAGCCTCCCGAGGCCCCCCCCGAGGGTGCCGGCCTCGTCCGCCGCGGCGTGGGCTTCCTTCACCTGCCCGAGGATCTGCGGCTCACCGACGACAATGGAGTCCAGGCTGGCGCACACCCGAAAGAGGTGCCTCGCGGCGCCCTCCCCGCGGTGCTCGTAGAGGTAGGTCTCCAGCGCGGCCCCGGCGCGGCGCGCGAGCCAGGACCGGAGCGAGCGCGCCAGGGCGTCCGGGTCCGGGCCCGCGGCGTAGGCCTCCACGCGGTTGCAGGTGGCCACCAGGAGGGCCTCCCGGGCGCCTTCGAGCGCGCCCAGGTCGCGCACGGCGCCGTCGAGCTCCTCGGCCGGGACGGCGAGCTGCTCCCGGAGCGCCACGGGCGCTGAACGGTGGTTCATTCCGACGACCACCACCGCGCTCACGGGGCGTCTCCGCGCAGGAGGTAGCCCACGAGCACCAGCACGGCGCCGAGGTACCCGAGGATGGTCCCGAGGGCGGCGCGGCGGCCCCTCCAGCCCGCGGCCACGCGGAGGAGCAACACCGCGGCGAAGAGGGCCCAGGCCCCGAGGGCGACGTACTGCTGCCAGGTGACCACGGGGGCCCCGGAGGTCTGGGCGCGGTGCCCGACGAAGAGCCCGCAGACGATCCCGAGGGTGAGGGCCGGGAGCCCCACGGCCACGGAGCGCCAGGCGACCCGGTCGAGGACATCGAGCGAGGGGAGGCGCTGGAAGAGCCCACCCAGGCGCTTCTTCTTCACCTGGCGCTCCTGGAGGAGGTACGCCACGCTCATGGCGAAGGCCACGGAGAAGGCCGCGGTGCCGACGGTGACCGAGGCGATGTGGGCCACGAGGATGGCGCCGCCGAGGTGGGGAGGCGCGTGGCCGTGGCGCACCCTGGACGCGAGCAGGAGCAGCACCACCAGCGGGGCGACGAAGGCCCCGACCACCTGCGTGCGCCGCTCCGAGCGGCCCACGGCGAGGATGGCGAGCACCACCAGGAGGGCCAGGGACGAGAGGGCCTCGCCCAGGGACGCGAAGGGACCGGCGGCGCGGGCGCTCCACTCGGCGGCGGTGTAGGCCAGGTGGCACGCCGCCGCGAGGAGCAGCGCCCTCGGGCCGCCCTTGAGCACCCACGGGGCGGCGGACGCGCCGGAGAGCTGCAAGAGGAGCAGCGCCCCGGCGACGCCGTAGAGCAGCGCCGCGACCCCGAAGGCCGTATCCGCCACGGTGCCCACCGGGTTACTTCACGTTGTTCAGGAAGAACGCCTGGAGCGCGGCGATGGCCTGCTTCTTCTCGCCCTCGACGGGGGGAGCCTCCTGGGGCGCGTCCGGCACGCCGACGAAGCCCGGCTGCACCTGGTAGGCGTTGTCGCCGAGGATGACCGAGTCATGCTGGCACTCGCCCTGGAGCTCCGCGAGCTGGGCGAGGTCCTTGACCTTGCCGACGAGGCCCGGGGCGTCCTCCGCGCCGGTGACCTCGGCCAGGAAGCGCACGCCCTCGGTGAGCTGGAAGCGCTGACCCGTGGTGTTGTCCGTGAGGACGTCGTCCACCACCTCGACCCGGCCCTCGGTCATCCAGGATTCCAGGGCCTCGTGGGAGAGGAACAAGCGACAGGCCGCCATTGGGATCCGGGGAGTGTAGCACTCCCCCCGGCGGGTGTACCCTCCTGGGCGACCCATGGCCCCTCGCTGGCGCACTCCCGTCCTGGCGTCGCTCCTCGGGGCCTGCGGGACGCTCGGCGGTGACGCCGCCGGGGACCGTAACCTCCCGGACAACCGCACGGGCCCCTACCGCGAGCTCACCAGCGCCGAGAGCGGCGACCGGGACTGCGTGGTGGTGGACTTCGACGGCCTGGCCGAGGACCCCTCGGCGCTGCGGGAGCCCGACGGCGCGGTCACCGTCTGGGTGAGCCGGCTGCGGAGGAGCACTCACACCATCGCCAGGGCGGTCCTGCGTGACGCCGTGCGCCCCGTCGGGGACCTCGAGGATGTCTACGCACCGTCGCATGCCTGGGAGGGAGAGCGGGTCCAGGCGCCGTCGGTGGCGAGGCTCGGAGGCGCGTATGTGATGGCCTACGAAGGCGCCGGGGGCCTCGGGCTCGCCACGAGCCCGGACGGCGTTCGCTGGACCTCGAGGCCCGACCCGGTGCTCACCGCGGAGCCCACGCTCGGTGAAGGCACGCTGACGGCGCCGTCGCTGCTGGTGGGCCCGGACGGCGCCTTGACGCTGGTGTACGCGAGCGCCGGGGCCCTGTGGATGGCGCGAGCCCCGCTGCCCGGTGGCCCCTGGACGCGGGTGGACGCCCGCCCGGAGACCTCCGGGAGGGACCCCCTGGTGCGCCCCGGGACCCCCGACGGGGGCGCCCCGGAGGCGCTGCAGGACCCGTCGCTCCACGCCGAGGTCACCCCCACGGGGAGGACCCTGTGGCGGGTGTTCTTCACCGTGAGGGACCCGACGGGGCCGTCCCTGGACGGGGGAGCGCCCGCCAGAACGATTGGCCTGGCCGCCTCCTGGGACGGGGTGACCTTCCAGCGGTCGCCGCAGCCGGCGCTCTCGCTCCGCGGGGACACGGACCCGGCGGCGCCGTCCATGGTGGCCTATGACGCCACGCGTACGTTGTTGTATGTGGGCGCCCGCTGCGCGCTCTCGCGGCTGCGGCGGGGCGTGCGCTGCGCGGTGGCGCCGGTGCCCGCGAGGTTGCCAGCGCCGTCACCGTGAGCGGGCGGTGGCCTCCTCGGGCCAGGCGGTGTCGGCCCCGGGGAGGAGCTCCCGGGGGTAGAGCCAGGCGTCTCCCACGCGACGGACGAGGCCCGCCCAGCGCCCTCGGAGGAAGCCCCTGGGGCCGCCGTTCCAGGGCATCGCCGCGGCGGAGATGGTCACCATTGCCCCCTGGCGCCGTGCGGCCTCGCGGTCGTTCTGGATCCAGAGGGGGACGTAGCCCCAGCGCACGAGGCGCAGCCTCCGGGGGGCGTTCTGCACCGGCGCGAAGCGCAGCACCGCCAGGAGCCCCTCCCGGGTGCGAGGGTCCCTCACCACCTGGAAGGGCTCGTCGGGCTCCAGGGGGGCGCGCTCGGCGGCGCTGCCCTGGGCGCTCACCAGGTTCCCGAGGGAGGTGAACACGGGCACTTCCCGCGCGCCCACCCGGACAACCTCCACGGGGTGGGGCGTGTGTGAGTGGTGCCCCACGATCACGTCCGCCCCCGCCTGGGCCACGGCGCGGAAGAACACCCGATCCCGGGGCTCGGGCCGGTCGGTGTACTCCACGCCCGTGTGGAGCGACACCACCACGGCGTCGCAAGTGCGTGCGGCGTCGCGCACCCGCGCGAGGAAGGCGCGCTCTTCGTCGAGGCCCGGGTCCGAGCGGGCCATCCCCAGCCGAGGCACCCCTGGACGAATGGGCGACACCTCGAAATTGAGAATGCGCGTGGCGGCCACGACACACAGCGTGCCCCCCGCCACGGTGAAGCGCGCGGGCTCCAGCGGGTCTCCCGAGGCGTCGGCGGCGCCGATGGGGGTCATACCCGCAGCGCGCACCGCCCGGAGCGTCTCGGTCACGCCCGAGAGGCCCTGGTCATAGCCGTGGTTGTTGGCGAGGGTGAGCCCATCCAGGCCCGCGAGCGCGAGACCCCGGAGGAAGTCCCGGTGCACATTGAAGCGCAGGGATGCGTCAGGGCTCTCAGGGAGGGCCTCGACGCTGGGGGTCTCCAGGTTGGCCAGGGCGAGGTCCGCCCGGGCCAGCACCCCCGCCAGGGGCCCCACGAGCGAGGCCTCACCGTGCGCATGGAGCGAGGAGAGGACATCTCCGTGGGGCACCAGGTCCCCGGCGAAGACCACCGTCGCCTCGGAGGGCGACGCGAGCTGGGCGACCACCGTCAGGAGCGCAGGGAGCAACATCGCCCCGCGCTAGCACGGGTGTTCTCAGGTACGCGAATTCCCGACCATGTACGAAAATGTAGGCTGTGTGCTACAACGCCCGACACTCGTTGGCCCACTGGCCTCCGAGCGCGGTGCACCGCCGGCGGGCCTCCGCGGTGCCCTCGCGGTTGTTCTGGTGCTTGCGCGCGAACGCGAGGATGAACCACCCCTGGCCGCTGGTGGGCTGCGCCGCCGTCGCCCTCGTGGCGAGCGCCTCGGCCTCCGGGAAATGCGACCCCTCGGCCATCTGCATCGCCAGCGCGAGCATCGTACGCGTGTCCGTGGGCGCCGCGTCGAAGTAGGTGTTGTACGCCGCGATGCGCCCCGCCAGCGGTCCGCGGAAGGCCCTCGCCGCCGCGAGGAGCTGCGCGGGCGTCTGGCCCGATGGCGCGGGCGCGGGCGTCGTCGCCGCCGGCGCTGGGGGCGCTGGGGGAGCGACCGCGGGCGCCGTCCCCGTGGGCGCCGTCGGCTCCGGCGTAGTGGCCGGCGCAGGCGCAGTCGCCGGTGCAGTGGCCACCGGGGGAGCCGTGGCCGCGGGCTCCGTGCCCGGCGTCGGCGCCGGCCCCGTGGCCGCGGGTTCAGTCCCGGGCGCCGCGGGCGCCGTCGCAGCGCCAGGCGTCGCTTCGGGCGTGGCCGTCGGCGTGGCCGCGGGCGGCGTGCTGCCTCCCGCGTTGGCAGCGCTGCCACCCGGCGAAGTCACCACCGGCGGCACAATCTCCCCGGGGGGTGGGATGTTATCCGACACGTGAATACGGTGCGTGTCCACCACGGTCTCGGGCACCGCGGTCTGCGTGTAGATGTAGCCCCCGGCCAGGATGGCGATGATCCCGAAGAGCAGCGTGCCCGTGAGGGTCATCCAGCGCCGGGAGTGCGCGGCCTCGTGGGGGTGCTCGGGCGTAGGGTGCAGGTCCTCGAAGCTGTCGTGCTCGTTCTTGTAGGCCTTCTCGTAGGCCTCGTCGGAGAAGAACGCGCGGGCCTCGTCGCTCAGGTGCGTGGACAGGCTCTCCTTGCGGTCGCGCTTCAGGTCCTCGCGCTTGCGGTTGACCGAGTCCTTGCGGTCGTCCGTGGCCCGGGCCTTGTCCGGTGCCTTCTCGTCCACGGACACCCGCGTCGCCGGGGTGGGCTTCGCCTCCGCCTCGGGGGCCTTCTCCGCGGGCGCCCCCTCGGCTCAGGCGGCCTCCGGCTCGCTGAAGGCCGGCGCAGGCTCCGAGGGCGTACTCCCCGGCGGCGCCGTGGACGCATGAGGTCCCGGCTCCGCGGGGGGGGAGGAATCCCTGCCAGGCTCCTCCGGGGCCATGGAGCCCGCGGGGAGCGTCACCTGGCCCACCCGCGGCGGCGCCTCCGCAGGCTCCGGCGTGAGCTTCGGGAAGTGAATCACGTTGCCCTCGACCCTCACGGTCTTGTCCGGCGGAGCGGACAAAGCCTCGGTCCGGGGCGCCACCATGGAGGTCGGTGGGTCAGTTTGTGCCACCGGCTCTTCCGTCTCGATGGCGGCGTTGCTGGCCGTGGCTACGCCGGGGGCCATGGACTCCCGCTTGCTCTTGCCGCGCTTGCCTCTGTGCTTTGCCACGTCTTGCTCCTGGGCTGGACCGGTGGATTCTGGATCGCTTCCGAGGGGGGTGGGGGGGGTAGGGTGAGGGGACCCCGCACCCTCCTGGGATGCTTCCACCGTCTTATGGTTTGAACGAAAAGCAGCCGTCATGCCATCCAGCACCCGCTCGAGTTCTTCTTCCGGGGGTGGGGGTTGGTCGCTGGGCACCTGGAGCTCGGTCGGGGAGAGGCCCTCCGGCTCCGTGGGCCCCGAGAGGATCTCCGGCAGGCTGTCTCCCAGGCCCAGGGAGAGCCTCCGGGCCTGCACGAGCCCCTGGTGGTAGAGCCTTGAGAAAATCGTGAGGGCCTCCAGGTCGCCGAGCCCCGAGGCCTCCAGGGCCTCCAGGGCGCTGCGGGTGCCGTCCAGGTGACGCAGGATGGGGTCGGCCTCCATAGGCACCTCCTGGCTCTGCCGGGGCACCGGGTCGAAGGGCAGGGTCAGCGGCGGCAGGGACTCCTGGAGGTGCTGCCACTCGTCCAGCCGACGGACGCCCTCCAGGAGCAGCACCTGCGTGCTGGCGTCCAGGGTCACTTCGCCCTCGTCGACGGCGCCGAAGTGCACCTCGAAGCGCCCCTCGGTCCAGCCCAGCATGCGGTAGAGGGCCCGCTCCCCGCGGAGGGAGCCCGCGCGGGCGTCCAGCACGCGGCCGTCTCGAAAGCGCGCCTGGGCCTTGCCGAAGGGCCCGGAGAGCGCCAGCGTGCCGCTCTTGCGGCCGAGGTCCAGCGTGGTCAGGAGGTCCACCAGGCCCATGTCCGCCAGCTCGCCCGTGAACCCGTGGCGCGCCGTCGAGCTCTGGAGCCCCGACCGCTGCAGCCTTGAGAAGACAAGCTGCACCCGGGTCAGGAGCTCTTTGATGTAGATGGGCTTCGTGAGGTAGTCCTCGACGCCGAGCTGGAGCCCTCGGACCTTGTCTTCGACGGCGCTGGAGCTCGTCAGGAAGATGAACGGCACGCCCCCGCCGCCCGCCAGGGCCTGCACCCTGCGGCAGAGCTCGAAGCCGTCCAGCGCGGCTTCACCGTCCACCGCGGGGAGCACGGTCTCCGCGAGGAGGAGCGCGGGCAGCGCGCGGGTGGCCTCGGCCAGCGCCTCGGCGCCGGTGCTGGTGACCTTGACCGCGTAGCCCGCCTTGCGCAGGGCCACCTCCAGCACGCGCGTGCTGCGAGGGTCCGGGTCCACCAGGAGCAGCGAGGGGCGTTCCACGAGGTTGCACCTCCACCGATCGCTCGGTGGTGTGCACAGTGTCGGCCCGCCCCACCCCGTGTCAAGGCGCGATCGCGCGCCTGCGACGGCGCCCGAGGGCGCTCGCGGCGAGCACCAGGACGCCGAGGCGCGGGGCGTGCGCCGCACCCGGGGCCTCGCAGCGACAGCCCGAGGGGTCCATCGGCGCGAGCACCGGGTCCCTGCCGGGGGCCCCTCCGGGGGTCCTCGATGCGCCGTCCGGCGCGTCGCCAGGGCCGACCTCCGTGGGCTCCAGCGCGTCCGTCGGGGCCGAGTCCACCGGCGCGTCGGCGCCGCTGCCCGCGTCGGAAACGACGCCTGCGTCGGGTGTTTCGCACGCGGCGGTCCCCGCCACCGAGAGGCACCGCCCGCCGAAGGCCCGGCAGTCCGTAGCCTCCACCACGGTGCCGCCTCGGCAGGTGCCCAGCCACCAGCCCTCCACGCAGGCCGTGGCCTCGCCCTCCGGGGGGCACACCGCCGGGACGCAGCGCGCGCCTCCGGCCACCACACACTGCTGTCCGGTTGGGCAGCGCTCCAGCGAGAGGGCCCCCTCGGCGTCGCACACGGCCACCTGGCCGGGCTCCAGCCAGCAGCTCCGAGACGCCCTCGGCGCCGTGCGCTCGTCCGGCGCGCAGAACACCGATACGCACCGCGCGGGCGTGACCGCCGTCGAGCAGAACGCCGCGAAGGCCCCGCAGTCGCCCAGGTCCGTCGGCGCCCCGTCCCGGCAGGTGATAATCCGCCGGGCGTCCAGGCAGGTGCGCAGGACCCCCGTGGCCGGGCAGGCGCCAAAGACACACCGCGCGCTCGCTCCCTCGGCCACGCACCGGGATCCGTACACCGCGCAATCCCCCTGGGACGTCAGCGCGCCGTCCGCGCAGCGACCGATGCGCGAGCCCGCCCAGCACACGTCCCTCACCCCCGTGTCGGGGCAGAACGCAAACGCACAACGCGCGCCCAGGGCGTCGTCTACGCACCGGGACCCGAAGGCCGCGCAGTCCCCTCGGCCGCAGTCCGGCCCCGTCAGCACCGTCCCGTCACAGCGGGGCCTGCACCGCGGGAGCGGACACTGCGGCGCGGGCCCCGCACCCCTTGCGAAGAGCGCCAGGTGGTCTCCGGGCGTGCGGAGCCGTCCATCGCTCGGGCGATTGACCACCCCGCGGCCGCCGAGCCACAGGGCGCTGGAGCCGCCGCCGTCGAGGTTCATGGCGTCGAAGGCCCCGAACTCCGCGAGGAGGTCCGCGAGCTCGGCGCAGGTCATCCCGGCCCTCCCGGCGGCGCGTCCGTCCACCACCGCGAGGATCAGCGTGCGGTGGTCCCGGGTGATGCCCAGCGCCGTGCGAGGGTGCCTCGGCACGCACAGCGTGGTGTCCCCGCTGTTGTCCACCCGGGCGCCGTCATCGAGGAGCGTAGGGTGCCCGGAGACCACCTCGCGCATCCAGGGCTCCGTCCCGGCGGTGTTGTTGTGGTGGCTGAGCTCCACGCGCCCGGCGCCGAAGCCCGCGGGGGCCACGTAGCTGTGGTCCCGGCCGCCCCACGGGACCCCCTCGCCCATGACCGGGCCGTCCACCTGCCGGGGGTTCGAGGGGTTGTAGAAGTCCCCGTTGATCACCGCCTGGGCCCCGAGGGCCGCGCCGTGGGCGGCCACCGTGCGCCCGGCCTCCTCGGGGCGCGTGCCCCGCACGGAGACGCCCGCCGCGCACAGGTCCGCCAGCACCACGTGCAGGTTCTGGCTCGCGGTCACCCGGTGCAGGTGCCTCACCCCCGGGAAGGGCGTCTCCCAGGTGTCCGCCCCGCGCGCCCGAGGCGCGCCGGACAAGAGAGCCAGCGCCAGAAGTCGCGCGGAGAGCCTTTGCCCGACGGCGTTCACGGCGCCACGAGCCTCTCGACCAGGGCCTCGCCGTCCGCCGGGCGCGCCGCCGGGTCCTGCGGCGCGCACGCGGCGAGCAGCGCGCCCAGGACCGGGTCACCCGTGCCCAGGAGCTCCAGACCCAGGACGCCAAAGGCGTACACGTCCGCCCGGGGGTCCGTCGGACCCCCGCCGCGCGCCTCCGGGGCGAGCCACGCGGGCGTGCCCTCCATCGCCGGGGCGAGGCTCCCGGCCTGGCGGGAGAGCCCGAAATCCGTGAGCACCGCGCGCCCGTCGCCGCGCAGGAGCACGTTTCCGGGCTTCAGGTCCCGGTGCACCCAGCCCTGGGCGTGCGTGCGCGCGAGGCCCTGGGAGACGTCCCGGAGCCACGCCCGGGCCACCTCGGGCGTGAAGTCCCGCCGCGCGATGCGCGTCCGGAGCGAGGCCCCGGCGCAGTGCTCCATGGCGATGGCCCCCACGTCCTCCAGGAGGTCGTACACCCGCACGGCGCAGGCGCCGCCCACCTGGGCCGCCACCTGGGCCTCACCCCGGAGCCGGGCGTTGCGGTCCGCGCGCGCCTGCGGGTGGTAGAGCTTGAGCGCCAGCTCGCGCCCCAGGCGCTTGTCCCGCGCCAGGAACACCGCCCCGGCCCCGCCCCGGCCGAGCTCCCGCAGGAGCTCGAAGCGCCCGAGGCCCGCCGCGGAGCTCGGCGCCAGGAGCGTCGCCCCGGCCTCGCCCGCCCGGGCCGTGCGGCTGCGCCGGGCGAGGCGCTCCCGGGCCCCCGGGAACTCCAGGTCCAGCGCCAGGGCGCTCTCGTACCAGCGCGAGGCCCCGTCGTCGTCGCCCTCCTGGGCGCACAGGTCCCCGAGGCGGAGCATCGCCGGGGCCGCGTGGCCAAGGGGCCCCGAGGCCACCTGGGCCAGCATGCTCCGCGCCAGCGGCAGCTCCGCCCGGGCCAGGAACCACTCGGCGAGCTCGACCTTCACCGGTCCCGGGAGCGCCTCGCTCCGGGCGTTCTCCCGGAGCCACCGGGCCAGGGCCTGGGCCTCCAGCGCCGACGTGGTGCGCTCCACCCGCGAGAGGGCCTCCCTCACGGCCTGCTCCGGCGCCATGCGACGCAGGAGCCCCAGCGGGTCCTCGGGCTTCTTCTCGGGCCTGGGAGCGTTCTTCTCCGTCGCCGCGGGCACGCTCACGGGCGGAGGCGGCGCGTCCGAGGTGCGCAGGAGCGCATCCTGCGGCGGCGGGTCGGGCCCGAAGAGGCCCTTCAGCCGTGACCACAGTCCCACGGGGCGCCCCTACTGGCCCTTTGGGGCGCCGTCGGCGCCCACCCGGAGGCTGTGCTCACCCTGCTCCACCAGGTCCCCGGAGGCCAGCGTCACCGCCAGGGCCACCCTCCGGCCGTTGAGATACACCGGCTCCCGAGGCGAGAGCTCCGGCCCCAGGGGCCCGAAGGCCACAGCCCCGAAGGGCGTCTCCCAGGGCCCCGCCACCAGGAGCAAGCGCCGCCCCCGGTCCATCCCACGGTCCACTTCCAGCGTGGTGTGAGGCCCCTCGGCGCCGACCCTCAGCGCCAGGTCTCCGCCCAGAGACACCGTGTGGCCGTCCAGGAGCGGCACCGACCCCGCCGCCGGGACGCCGTCCAGCGCGATCCCCGCGCGGCTCTCGGCGTCCTCCAGCGCGAAGCCCCCGTCGGTCTTCAGCAACCTCGCATGCCTGCGAGACACGCTCCCGCCCCGCAGCACCACGTCCCCCTCCCGACCAAGAACCACCGGGAAGCGCCACACCAGCGTCCAACGCACACCTCCCAATACCATGTCGCACATCGCCCCCTTGAGCGAACGCGCTGCGTGGGCGTCCAGGAGCCTGCGGGTCTCGTGGTCGTCCCCGTGGGTGGTGACCCAGCGGGTGAGAATCTCCAGGGCCCTCCCCCGGTCTCCGCCCTGCCAGAGCACCTCGAACTCCTCCACGGCCTTCCTGCGCCGGAGGCCCACGCGCTCCACCTCCTCGGTGCGCTCGGTCTCGCGCTCCAGGCCCTCCACGTCCCCCGCCAGGGTGAGCACCCTCACCACCGCGTCGCGGTCGTCCAGGAGCCCGTACGCCCTCGCGGCCTCGCGGAAGGACCCGGCGGCCTCGAGCACCCCGGCGGCCTCCTCCAGCCTCCGGCGATCTTCTTCGGTGCGCACCGTGTGCGTCTCGCCTTCGGCCAGAGTGACCATTGCAAGACCGTGCTCTGCGTCATTTTTTTGTTCTTTTGTCCGAGCGAGGCCATAGGCGCGAACATAGAACCCCCGGCGTTCCTCCAGGGTGCGGGCGGTCTCTCCGGCGCGCAGGAGCACCCGGAGGGCCTCGGCGCGCTCGCCGGCCTCGACGTAGAGCCTCGCGGCCTCGTCCACCCGGCCTTCGGCTTCGGCCTTCTCGGCCGCGGAGCCGGACCGGAGCCAACGTGTGAGCCACGACCACATGGAAGGACCTCGCGGGAACGTGATAAGTAGTGAAGGTCTGCCCCGTGGGCAACCCCAGGCTTAGGGTCCCACGGATTCGTATCAAGGAGGCCTTCGATGTCGAGCGGCAATCGCCTGGGCGAGCTGCTGGTCCGCGAGAAGCGAATCTCGTTGGCGCAGCTCAAGCAAGCCCAGGAGGAGCAGAAGCGCACGGGGAAGAACATCTCCTACGCGCTGGCGAAGCTGGGGTTCATCTCGGACAAGGAGATCACGAATTTCCTGGCGCAGGAGTACCGCGTCCCGGCGATGGACCTGAACGCCGTGGAGCTCGACCCGGAGCTCGGGCGGGTGGTCACCCGGGAGGTGTGCGAGAAGCACCGGATCATCCCGATCTCGCGCGCGGGCAGCTCGCTCATCGTGGCCATGAGCGACCCGACGAACCTCCATGCCTTCGACGACATCAAGTTCCTGACGGGGTACAACGTCGAGCCCGTGGTGGCCAGCGAGACGGCCATCAGCGCCGCCCTGGACCGCATGTTCGCCAAGGCCGAGCCCGTGGCGCAGCAGATCGACGTGGACACGCTCATCGGCGACATCGACGCCGACGCGGTGGAGTTCGGCGCCGACGAGGCGGACTCGGTGAACGTCCTGGAGCTGGAGAAGGCCAGCGAGGACGCGCCCGTCGTGCGGCTCTGCAACGCGATCCTGCTCAACGCCATCAAGGTGGGCGCCTCGGACATCCACCTGGAGGTGTACGAGAAGAAGATGCGCGTGCGCTACCGCGTGGACGGCGTGCTCCGGGAGGAGATGAGCCCTCCCCTGCGCATGAAGAACGCCATCGCCTCGCGCGTGAAGATCATGTCCTCGCTGGACATCGCCGAGCGCAGGCTCCCGCAGGACGGGCGCATCAAGCTCAAGGTCGCCGGCGGCAAGGAGATGGACTTCCGGGTGAGCGTGCTGCCCACCATCTGGGGCGAGAAGATCGTCCTGCGGCTCCTGGACAAGAGCAACCTCCAGCTCGACATGACCAAGCTGGGCTTCGAGAAGGGCCAGCTCGAGCTCTTCATGAAGGCCATCCACAACCCCTACGGGATGTGCCTGGTCACGGGCCCCACGGGGTCCGGCAAGACCACCACGCTGTACTCCGCCCTGGCGGAGCTCAACAAGGTCACGGAGAACATCTCCACCGCCGAGGACCCGGTGGAGTACAACCTCCCGGGCATCAACCAGGTCCAGATGAAGGAGGACATCGGCCTGAACTTCGCCGCGTCGCTGCGGTCCTTCCTCCGGCAGGACCCGGACATCATCATGGTGGGCGAGATCCGCGATTTCGAGACCGCGGAGATCGCCGTCAAGGCCGCCCTCACGGGCCACATGGTGCTGTCCACGCTGCACACCAACGACGCCCCGAGCACCATCTCCAGGCTCCTGAACATGGGCATCGAGCCCTTCATGGTCACCGCCGCCACGAACCTGGTGCTCGCCCAGCGCCTCGCCCGGAGGGTGTGTAAAGACTGCAAGACGGAGACCAAGGTCGCCGTGGAGACGCTCCGGGACGTGGGCTTCAGCGAGGAGCAGCTCCAGGGCGCGCGGATGATGCGGGGCGTGGGCTGCAAGACGTGCAACAACACGGGCTACAAGGGCCGCGTGGCGCTCTACGAGGTGATGCCCTTCTGGGACGAGCTCAAGGAGATGGTGCTCCAGGGGGCGTCCAGCGCGGAGCTCAAGGTGAGCGCGATCCGGTGCGGGCTCAAGACCCTGCGCATGAGCGGGATCGGGAAGTGCCTGGAGGGCATGACCACCATCGAGGAGATCACCCGCGTGACCGCCTCGGACTCCAACAAGAGCGCGAGCTGAGGCGCCCGTGACGGTCCAGTCCGCCGAGCCCGTGCTCCCGACCCTCCTGGAGCTCCTGCGCGTGATGATCGAGCGGGGGGCCAGCGACCTGCACATCACCACCGGGACCCCGCCGCAGCTGCGCTGCGACGACCAGCTCGCGCCGCTGCGGCGCTTCGCCTCGCTCCTGCCCGCGGACACGCAGCGGCTGTGCTACTCGATCCTCACGGAGGAGCAGCGCGCGCGCTTCGAGCGCACCAACGAGATCGACCTGTCCTTCGGGGTGAAGAACCTGGCGCGCTTCCGGGCCAACCTCTTCATGCAGCGCGGGGCCGTGGCGGGCACCTTCCGGGCGATCCCGTTCAAGATCCTCTCCCTGGAGGAGCTCGGGCTGCCGCCGGTGGTGGCGGAGTTCGGGCTCAGGCCCCGGGGCCTGGTGCTCATCACCGGCCCCACCGGCGCGGGCAAGACCACCACGCTGGCGTCCATCATCGACCGGATCAACACGGAGACCCGCCAGCACATCCTCACCATCGAGGACCCCATCGAGTACATGCACCCGAACAAGTCCTCGGTGGTCAACCAGCGGGAGGTGGGCACGGACACCGTGTCCTTCAAGGACGCGCTCCGGAACCTCCTGCGCCAGGACCCGGACGTGGTGCTCATCGGCGAGCTGCGGGACCTGGAGACCATCGAGGCCGCGCTCACCATCTCCGAGACGGGGCACCTGGTCTTCGCCACGCTGCACACCAACTCCACGTGGCAGTCCATCAACCGCATCCTGGACGTGTTCCCGGCGCACCAGCAGCAGCAGATCCGGGTGCAGCTGAGCTTCGTGCTCCAGGGGGTGATCACGCAGATCCTGCTCCCGCGGGCGGGGGGCCCCGGGCGCGTGGCGGCCTGCGAGGTGATGCTCCCCACCCCGGCGATCCGGGCGCTGATCCGGGACGACAAGATCCACCAGATCTACTCGCTGATGCAGGTCGGCCAGGCGGCCACGGGGATGCAGACCATGAACCAGTCGCTGGCGGGCCTGGTGCTCCGCCGGCAGATCACCCTGGAGGAGGCCATGGGGCGCTCCAGCGACGTGGTCGAGCTCCAGCAGATCCTGGAGAACGCCACGCGCGCCACCCCCTCGGGGGGACGCTAGCGGTTTTTGACGGGGGGAGGAAAGCCCCCTACCATCGAGGGAGATAGATGGCGACGTACGTCTACGAGGCCAAGACCCGCGGGGGCGAGACGCGCACCGGCACCATCGACGCCGACGACGAGGCCGGCGCGCTGGTCAAGCTCCGGGCCCAGCAGCTCACCCCCGTCAAGGTCCGCAAGAAGGGCCTCCTGGACCTGAACCTCCAGGGCGGCGGCACGATCACCGAGAAGGACCTGGTGATCTTCGTCCGGCAGTTCTCGACGATGATCGACGCCGGGCTCCCGCTGGTGCAGTGCCTGGACATTCTTTCCTCGCAGAACGACAACCCGGCCTTCGCCAAGGTGCTCCGGGCCATCAAGAACGACGTCGAGGGGGGCCTGACCTTCAGCGACGCGCTGGCCAAGCACCCCGCCATCTTCGACGTGCTCTTCTGCAACCTGGTGCGCGCGGGAGAGATCGGCGGCATCCTGGACACGATCCTCCAGCGCCTCGCGGTGTACATCGAGAAGAACGCCAAGCTCAAGCGCCAGGTCAAGGGCGCCTTGACGTACCCCATCGGCGTGCTCTGCATCGCCATCCTGGTCATCGGCGTGATGATGGTGTTCGTCATCCCGACCTTCGAGAAGATGTTCAAGGACTTCGGCGGCGAGCTCCCGGCGCTGACGCAGGCCGTGATCAACATGTCGCACATCGTCGCGGACAACGTGGCGTACATCATCGGCGGCATCGTGGTGTTCATCTCGGCCCTCAAGCGCTGGGCCAAGACCCGCGCGGGCACCGTGTTCCTGGACAAGCTCATCCTCCAGATGCCCGCCATCGGGCCTACCATGCGCAAGATCGCCGTGGCGCGCTTCACCCGCACCATGGGCACGCTCCTGTCCTCCGGCGTGCCCATCCTGGACGCCATGGAGATCGTCGCCAAGGCCTCGGGCAATTTCGTGATCGAGCAGGGGCTCCTGGCCGCCCGCGCCAAGGTGGCCGAGGGCAAGAACCTGGCCGAGCCCCTGGAGGAGGCCAAGGTCTTCCCGTCCATGGTCGTGCAGATGATCGCCGTGGGCGAGCAGACCGGGGCGCTGGACACAATGCTCAATAAAATCGCGGACTTCTACGAGGAGGAGGTGGACGTCGCGGTGGCCTCCATGACGGCGCTGCTGGAGCCCCTGATGATGGTGTTCATCGGCGGGAGCGTCGGGACCATGATCATCGCGATGTACCTGCCGATCTTCACCCTGGCGGGAAACATCAAGGCGGAGTAGGCGACCCATCGCGCCGAGCACGCACCCGGAGCCGCTCACCGTCGTCGGGCACAGCGACCCGCAGGTGCGGTCGCGCTTCCTGTGGCTGACCGCGGCGCGGGTGATGGTGTGCACGGTGATCTTCGGCGGCACCGTGGCGGTGCACCTGGCCGAGGGCCGGGGCCTGGACGGGCCCACGCCGAGGCTCCTCTTGAGCGTGATCATCGCGATCTATCTGGCGAGCCTGGGGTACTCGCTCCAGATCCACCGGGCGTCGCTCCCGAGGCTCAAGTTCCTGACCACGCTGAGCATCGCCGGGGACCTCCTGGCGTGGAGCGTGCTCACCTACGCCACCGGCGGGGCGGGCTCGCCGCTGTCGAGCTTCTTCGGGCTGAGCACGCTCACGGCGGCGCTGGTCCTGGGCGGGGTGGGCACCCTCTGGACGGCGGTGCTGGGCCTCGGGGCCTACGCCGTCCTCGGGATTCTCATGTCCACGGGGATCCTGAGGCCGCTGTCGGACCAGGTGTACGTCACCCCCAACGCCGTGGAGACCACCTACCAGATGGTGGTCACGGTGACCGCCGTGGTGCTCATCGCCGCCATCGGCGGGAGCCTCGCCGAGAGGCTCCTCCTGGCGGGCGACGCCCTGGTGCGCTCGGAGGCCTCCCGGGCCAACGTGGTGGCCCTCTACGAGGACGTGATCCGGTCGACGCCCGTGGCGCTGGTGACCTTCGACGCCGAGGGGCGCATCGACGGGATCAACCCCTCCGCGGCGACGATGCTCGGGCCCTCGGCCCCGGAGCTCCTGGGTACGCCGGTGACGGACCGCATGCCCTTCGTGCCGGGCAACGTGGTGGCGGGCGTGGGCGAGGCCGCCCACGGGGACGCCATGCTGGAGCTCTCCGGGGCGATGGTGCCGGTGTCCTGGCATGCGACCCCGCTCTATACCCGCGACGGGGTGGTGCGCGGGGGCCTGGTGGTCGTGGACGACCGCTCCCAGGAGGAGAAGCTCCGCGGAGAGGTCGCCGCCGCTGAGCGCTTCGCGACCCTCGGGCGCCTGGCGGCGGGCCTCGCCCACGAGATCCGGAACCCCCTCGGGGCCATCCTGGGGTGCGTGGAGCTGGTGCGGGAGACGGCGCCCCTGTCCGACGAGGAGCGCAAGCTCCTGACCACGGTGACCCGGGACGTGGCCAGGCTCAACGACCTGGTGACGGACATGCTCCAGTTCGCCCGGCCCCGCCCCGCGGAGCCTCGGAGCACGGACCTGGTGCAGCTCGTACGGGAAATCGCCACGCTGGCGCGCTCCTCCGGGGGCCCCGAGGCCAAGGTGACCATCACCGTGGAGGCCCCCCAGGAGCTGGTGGCGAGGGTTGACCCGGCCCAGCTCCGGCAGGTGGCCTGGAACCTCCTGCGCAACGCCGCGCAGGTGTCGCGCCCCGGGGCCGAGGTCAAGCTCGCCCTGCGGCGCGCCGAGGGCACCGTGGCGCTGGCGGTCCTGGACCGGGGCCCCGGGGTGGACCCGGCCCAGCGGGAGAAGCTCTTCGAGGCGTTCTACTCGGACACGGCCCGGGGCACGGGGCTGGGGCTGGCCATCGTGAAGCGCATCGCCGAGGCCCACGGGGGCGAGGTGTTGATCCTGCCGCGGGAGGGCGGCGGCAGCGAGTTCGTCTTCCGGTGCCCTGGGTGAGCGCGTAGGACGCGCCCCAGGCGTCACTTACGGCGCTGCTCCTTGGCCTCGACGGCGAGGACGAAGAGCCTCACGTACTCCACCGCGGAGGACACGGAGAACACCATGGACAGGAGGATCAGCCACTGGCCGCAGAGGTTCAGGTCCACCCCCTCGGGCCAGAAGGGCACCACGGGGAAGCGAAAATGGAGCACCAGCCCCAGGACCCCGACCATTTGCAGGGCGGCTTTCCATTTTCCGGTCTCCCCCGCGGCGATGACCACGCCCTCGCTGGAGGCGATGGACCGCAGGGACGTGACGGACAGCTCCCGGCCCAGGAGCACCACGACGATCCACGGGGCGATTCTCCCGAGCTGGACCATGTACACCAGGGTGGCCATGACCAGGAGCTTGTCCGCCAGGGGGTCCAGGAACTTCCCGAAGACGCTGACCAGGTTGCGTTTTCGGGCCAGGTACCCGTCCAGGAGGTCCGTGACGGCGGCGGCGCCGTAGAGCCACGCGGCGATGTAGGCGCTCTCCGGGGTGCCCCGGGTGAGGTACCAGAGCACCACGGGAATCATTACCACCCGGCCCATGGTGAGGACATTCGGGAGGTTCAGGACGTCCTCCCGGAAGGCCTTGCGCCGGGCGGGGTCCCTGGGCGGTCGCCCCTTGGTGGGGTCGTTCACGCGCGGGAGCGTACCTTGTGTACTCCGCTGGCAGAAGGGCGCCCACCAGTGGCACACTGCACCTGTGAGCCGTGACTCAAACACCCGGGACGTCGAGAGCACCCGGATCGTAAACCCCGACCGGATCCGGGGCCCGCAGGCGCGAGGCGTGCGTCTGTCGGTGATTGCCGGGGCGGACGCAGGGCAGAGCGGGGTGTTTGCCCAGCCTCGGACCATCGTGGGGCGCAGCGCCGGGTGCGATTTCCGGCTCTCGGACCCGACGGTGTCGTCGTTTCACCTGGAGATCGGGGCCTCCGAGGACCACGCCGGGATCCGCCTGGCGGACCTCCAGAGCCGTAATGGCACCCTCTACGCCGGCGCCAGGATGGAAAAGGCCGTGATCCCGTCCGGGGCCACCCTGGAGGTCGGCAGCACCATCCTCCGGGTGGACCTGGACGCCGCGTTCGAGACCCCCATCGCGGACATGCATGCCTTTGGCGAGCTCCGGGGCAAGAACCCCGCGATGCGGGAGTTCTTCTCCACCCTGGCCCGCCTGGCCCGCACGGACCTGTCCATCCTGGTGGAGGGCCAGACCGGCACCGGCAAGGAGCTCGCCGCCCGCGGCGTCCACGACTCCAGCATGTACGCCCAGGGGCCCTTCGTGGTGCTGGACTGCACGGCCATCCCCGGGACCCTGGCCGAGAGCGTGCTCTTCGGCCACGAGCGGGGGGCCTTCACCGGCGCCAGCGAGCGCCGGGTGGGGGTCTTCGAGGCCGCCGAGGGGGGTACGGTCTTTCTGGACGAGGTGGGCGAGATGCCCCTGGAGCTCCAGCCCAAGCTCCTCCGGGTGCTGGAGCGGCGCGAGGTGGTGCGCGTCGGCAGCACCACCCCAAGGCCGGTGCAGGTCCGGGTGATCTCCGCCACCTGGCGGGACCTGCGCACCATGATCAACCAGGGCAAATTCCGCGAGGACCTGTACTACCGCCTCGCCCAGGCCCGGCTCACGATCCCTCCCTTGAAAGACCGGCCGGAGGACATCCCCCTGCTGGTCTATCACTTCCTCCAGCGCATGCCGGCCAATGGCCAGGGCGCCCGGGCCATCTCCCCGGAGGCCATGGCCGAGCTGGTCCGTCGGGAGTACGCAGGGAACGTGCGAGAGCTCAAGAGCGCCGTAGAGAGAGCGGCCATGATGGCCGAAGGTGCTGTGATCACCACGGCGGACCTGGCCTTCGAGCGGATGTTGTGCGGGGAGCGCGCGAGGATCGCGCCTGCGCCGTCCTCCGGGGGCTCGACGCCGTCCATGGCACCTGGGCCCAACGAACCGCTGACGCCCTTCAAGGAGGCCAAGCGGACATTGATTGACGAGTTCGAGAAGGACTACCTCCAGCGGCTCCTGGCGCGCACCGGGGGGAACCTCTCGCGGGCGGCGGCGCTGGCGGGGATCGAGCGGCATTACCTCCGGGACCTGTTCCGCAAGCACGGCCTGCGCTCCGACGACTGATGCACCCGGCGACCTTGCTTCTCATGGCCCAGGAGCGGGTGGAGCTGGTCCGTCCGCCCGCGGGCTCGCTCCGGCGGGGCCTGGTGGCGCTGGACCCGCGGCTCCTGGCGGCGCTGGCGCTCCTGGCGGTGGCGCTCGGCCTCTTCCTCGCGGTGCGCGCCCGGCGACGAGCGGCGCGAAGGGATCCGTGACCGCGAAGAAGCTTGTCTTCGTGGCGGTGCTGGTGGTGCTGGTCTACGGCGCCATCCTGCTGTGGGGTGATGTAGGCAAGCTCCGACTGGTGTTGTCGGGCTACCGCTGGTGGACCTTTTTTCTGGCGCTGGCGCTGGCGTTCACCAACTATCTTCTGCGCTTTCTCAAGTGGCAATACTACTTGAAATTGCTTGGTATCACTGGTGTCCCGTGGTGGGAGAGCCTGGCGATCCACCTGTCGGGCTTCGTGATGTCCATCACCCCGGCGAAGGCCGGGGAGGTGTTCAAGAGCGGGCTGCTCTTGCGTTCGCGGGGGGTTCCCATTGCTCGGAGCGCGCCCATCGTGGTGGCGGACCGGCTGACGGACCTCACCTCGTTGATACTCATCGTGGGGGTCGGGGGCTTGTACTTCCCGGGCGGGACGCTCCCGGCGCTGGCGGCGCTTGGGCTGGTGGGGGGGATCATGGCCTTCGTGCTGGTGCGGCCCCTCGGGGAGCTTGCGCTCTCGCTGGTGGGGCGGGTGTCCATTGGGGCGAGGCTGGCGCCGAAGCTCCGCACGGCCTACGACGCCTTGCGCATTCTGGCGTCGCCCGCGGCGCTCCTCTGGCCTACGTTCTTGAGCGTGGTGGCCTGGGGCTGCGAGTGCCTCGGGCTCTGGGTGATCCTGCGCGGGGTGGGACATGCGGTGAGCCCGGCGGTGGCGTTCTTCGTGTACTCCACGGCCACCATCGCGGGCGCCGTGGCGATGCTCCCGGGGGGCGTGGGGGGCACCGAGGGCATGATGATCGCGCTCCTGCGCGCGCTGGCGGCGGACGTCCCGGAGGCGCATGCGACGGCGGCCACGCTGCTCGTGCGGCTGGCGACCTTGTGGTTCGCGGTGCTGGTGGGGGTGGTGGCGCTCCTGTGCTTCAACCGCTGGGCGGGGCGGGCCAAGGCCATTGCGGCGTGAGGCCACGGCTGGGGCTTCGGGTCCCGGCGCAGCCCTGGCCGCGCCCATCGGTGTGATGCATACTCTCGTTCATGGCTGACAAGGTGAGCCCGACGCTCAGGGTGCTCCAGGAGATCCGCGACGAACTGAAGCAGCACCGGGCGCTCCTCCAGGAGCACCGCGGGCTCCTTCAGGAGCACGGCACGCGCCTCGGCGCGCTGGAGCGTCGGCAGGGGGAGACCGAGACCCGCCTCGCGACGGAGCTGATCGCCGTGGCGCACGCGGTCACGGAGGTGCGCGACCTCCTACGAGACCGGCTCGATCAGCGTGACCGGATCGAGGACCTGGCCGCGCGTTGAGACAAGAACGGGACATCACCGTAAGTCCGTGCACGACGACCTCACCCCCAGGCCCCATAGGCGCCAGGATAAGGGCTTCGAGGTCTGAATTTCAGGCACTTCAGGCGGCGGATGGGGCTTCGAGGACGGCGCAGTCGGCCACCGCGCCGCCGCTCCGCCCTGTCTTCTGACGCTTTTTTGCCCGGGGTTCGCCAGCGCAACGGTCTCCGAGGTCGCGTCGCTCACCCCGGGCTACGGAAGGCTGTCACCGCGCCTCCGCGCGGTTGCAGGGAGCGAGCTCTCGGGGAGGCGGAGTGGGGAGGCATGGCGACGCGGACTGGAGAGGCGCGTGCTGTGCCCGCGGGAGCACTCCTCGCGCGGAAACCCCCTCGGCGCTTGAGAACACTCGGACCGCACTGCGCGCAACCGCGCGGAGGCGCGGTGACCACCTTCCGTAGCCCGGGGTGAGCGACGCGACCTCGGAGACCGTTGCGCTGGCGCACCCCGGGCAAAAAAGCGTCAGAAGACAGGGCGGAGCGGCGGCGCGGTGGCCGACTGCGCCGTCCTCGAAGCCCCATCCGCCGCCTGAAGTGCCTGAAATTCAGACCTCGAAGCCCTTATCCTGGCGCCTATGCCCCCTGGCCCCCTCTCCATGAATGGAGAGGGGAGATAGAGAGGAAAATCCTCTGTGATTCCAACGGGTTATTCTCGTCTATCTCCCCCTCTCCATGAATGGAGAGGGGGCCGGGGGGTGAGGTCGCCGTGCGCGGGCCTAGGTCGGTGGTCAAGAATTCAAGGCCGTCTCTACCTCGCGCTCACGGAAGGGCGCGACACGGAGTCCGTTGGATGCGACCGTCTCCGCAGCCGCACTCGCGGTCAGCGTTGCGACCCCAGCACCACACGCTGCCCTGGTAGTCCAGCGCGCAGACGTGGCCACCGAAGGACGACACCTGGCGGATCGGCGGGAGATCCTGGATCCGGTGGGGAGTCCTGCGAAAATCCGAGGACAGGAATACACCGTGGAGACCTGGGCCATCGTTGTCCCCCCAGCACCACACGGAACCGTCCACCGCGAGCGCGCACGCCTGGAGGCCCACGACCACCGAGCGGATCGGCGGGAGCCCGGAGACCTCGACCAGGTCCCAGGAACTTCGTAATAAAGAGATGACAGGTCCACCACAGAAGACCCGTCCACCGTGCACCGCACAGCGCCCCGCGATTCCCCCACCGAGCGCCGAGACCGCCCAGGACTGGTCTTGACACATGTCGGAGCGGCCAGCGAAGCAACCCCAGGAACCCGCCACACACCGCGGAGTGTGGTCCTGAAGCAGGACGCAGAGGTTCTGCATGAGCGGGAAGAACATCACGCCTTCGATGGCTGGTTGCGGGAGCTGGACGACCCGGGGCCTGTCCCCAGTTCGGGTCCCGCGCGTCCAGCACCACGCCTCCAGGCCCTGCCCGAGCGCGCACAAACCCCAGGGATCCGCGACGAGGCGGACGACTCGATCCGGCGCCTGGAGCACCACCTGCGTGCTCGCCATGAAGCCCCCGCTGAGGCCCCAGCAGAGGATCTCCCTCTCCCCATGGCCCGCGCACGCGAAGCCGGCGCTCACCGCGATGGGCGCTGTCGGAGCAACCTCCGCGAGGACCCTCGGGACATCCGCGATCTGCGGGATCCCCCAGCAGCGCACAGAGCGATCCTCGGTCCTCGCGCAGGTCGCCGACCACCCAGCCACGACTTCACGATACCCGCGCCCCCACGTCGTGGTGGAGCACGCGCCACAGCCGACCGCCAGCGCCGCCACCACACACCGTCCAGAGACCGTCCACCCGCTCCCCGCGCCTCTGGGCAGCATCGGTCCCTCACCGGCCCTTCTTCACCCGACGGAAGTCCCGATCGAAGAGCCTCACCCTGCGCAGGAGCAGGTCCAGGAGCAGGATCCCCAGCGCAGCCACCAGGGGCCTGGACCACAGCGCCTTCGGGTGCCTGAGGGTCTCGCCCCGCGCGTCGAAAACCGCCCGCGGAGACGGGTCCACGAGGCCCCCCGTGGAGCGCGCCAGCGCGCCAAGGAGCGCCAGGTCCGGCGCCAGCACCGCGTACTCCCGGGGGTAGGGGTTGTCCACCCGACCGTGGCTCTCGGCGACCACCACCCCGTCCCTGCGGTGCAGCGCGTGGAGCGAGAAGGCCCCGTAGCGGTCCAGCGGGAACGTCGCCTCGTAGCGCCCCGGCGCCGTCTGCCGGAGCGGCACCCGGTCCTCGCGCCCGCCGGGCTGCGGTCCCCGGAGCGTCAACTCACTCACCAGCCCGTTGTCAAAGCGGTCTTCATGGGTGATCGCGTCCACCGACGCATGGACGTAACCCCCCACCACCTCCGCCCGCAGCCCCAGCTCGTGGCGACGCCTCTGCCGCATGTGCTCCCGCACCAGCTGCGTCCAGAAGGCCTGCCACCGGGGCCACCGGATCCACTCCACCGCCCAGCGGTTCTTCACATCGCTCGTCCACGCCATGCTCCACCCGAGCCCCACCCTCCAGCGCGCCAGGAGCGGCTCCGGTGGCGCCCCGTCGGTCTCCAGGAGCACCTGCACCGGAGAGGGTTTGGCCCTCGTACTTACATAGCCGTACAGGTAGGGCATCCCCGCGGCTCCGGCCTCCCGGAGGAAATTCGCGGGCTCTCGCACCCTGGGTGAGATGGGCTCCTCGATCACCGCGCTGCGCGCCACGAGGTTGGTCTCCCGAAGGAAGATCTGCGGGAGGTTGTTCGGGTCCGAGGTGAAATAGGCCCGGCCACCACCCCAGGTGCGGCCGATCTGCTCCAGGAGCGGACGATCCACCTGGGTGCCGATGCCCACGGTGCTCACGGTGATCCCGTCGGCCACCATGGACTGCACCACCTCGCGGATTCGTGGTGGCTCGTCGGGCTGGCCCTGGCCGTCCGTCAAGAGGATCACATGGCGGGTGATGGCGCGGGTGACCGCCAGGTCCCGGGCGGCCGCGTCCAGCGCCGGGAAGATCGCCGTGCCCCCGCCCGGGCGCAGCCGGGAGATGTCCCCCTCGATGCGCACGCGGTTGCGCGCGGCCTGCATGCGCACCACCCGCTCGGGCTCCGAGTCGAACGCGATCACCTCCAGCATGTCATCGGGACCGAGGGCCCGGGCCGTGGCCAGCGCCGCGCCCTGGGCGAGCTGCAAGGGCCGGCCCTGCATGGACCCCGAGCGGTCGATCACCAGGACCAGGGCCAGCGAGGGCTGGTCCCGACGGCGCTCGGAGTCCATGCGCACCGGGAGCAGGCGCTCGACCTCGGTGCCCTGCCAGCCACCCAGACCAAAAGACCGGGGCCCGCCGGCCATCATGAAGCCACCGCCGAGGTCCCTCACGTACCGCGAGAGCGCGTCCTGGGCGCCCGGGGACACGCTCTCGGCGCCCACATCGCTCAAGAGAATGAAGTCAAAGCGCTCCATCTCACGGAGCGATTGTGGGAACTCGCGCCCCGAGCGCGTCTCCACCTCGAAGTCCCCGGCCAGGGCACCGCGGAGGTACTGCGAGCGCCCGGGGTCCCCCTCGACGTAGAGCACCGAGGGCCTCCCCGGCACCGTGGCCGTGGTCACGTAGCGGTTGTTCTCCCGGAAGCGGTCCGCTGACGGCCCCCCCTCGGGCGACAGCTGGAGGCTGTACGTGACGTCCCCCGGGACGCGCACCACGGAGCGGAAGCGCAGCTCGTTCTCGCCCGGGGTGAGCGCCTGGGTGCGGGTGCCCTCGAGGCCGTTCACCGCCTCGCCCTGGAGGAGCGTGGCGTTCACCCTGGCCGCGCGGCTCGCGAAGACGATGGCCCGCACCTCGAAGGGCTCGTTCACCCTGAGGCGGTCCGGGAGGCGCAGCTCGCGCACGGCCACCTCCGCCGGGGCGGGCCGGCGCGACGGCACCACGCTCACGCGCACCCCGAAGCGCGCCGCGCGGGAGGCCTCCCCGAGGGCGTCGCCCTCGGTCTGGACGCCGTCGGACAGCACCACCACGCGGCGCAGGAAGCCCGGCGGGAAGAGCCCGTAGGAGAGGGAAAGCGCGGCCCCGAGGTCCGTGCCGGCGCCGGCCCCGGTGCGGGGCCTCTCCGGGGTGGACGGCACCCCCGGCGCGAGGTCATGGCGCGCAAACGCCGGGAGCCTGGCGCCGCCCGAGAGGTCCTCGGGCACCGGGATCACCCGGGGCCTGCGCGCGAAGGTGACCAGCCGTACGATGTTGTCCCCGCGTGCCCGGAGCGCGCCCTCGACGCTCCCGCGGGCGTCCTCCAGGGCCTCGTCCGTGAGGCTGTCGGACACGTCCACCAGGAACACCGTGCACACCCGGTGGCTCTGGGCCGTGCTGGTGGGGCGAGCGAGCGCCGCCAGGAGCGCCGCCACGAAGGCCACGCGGGACAGCACCCCCAGGAGCCGCTGGGACCACGGCAGGTCCGTCATGCTCCACGCGGCGATCAGCGCGAAGAAGGGCGCCGCCGAAAGGCCGAAGAGGGCCCTGGGCTCCAGGAGCTCGACGGGCTCCCGGGGCATGCGCGCGCCCATCCAGGGCAGGCGCGTGAGGTCCAGGTGCAGCGGCGCGGGAGGCCACCCGAGGGCGCGGGCCAGGAGGTACGCCACGCCGCAGGAGGCCAGCACCGTGACCAGCACCGCCGCGAGGGCGCGCAGCCTCGGGCTCCTCAAGACCCCACCGGACCCTGTGCGCTCGCCGTGGACATCAACCGCCGTGGTAGCACACCCCAAGGGAGCGGGTGAGCGCTCAGGTCCTTTGGACGATCGAGCGCCCGCGCGGGTCTACCGTGGAAGGCGCCCCTGGATCCCGATGGTGCCGTCGATGGCGAAGGAGAAGTTGCGCAGGAAGCTGAAGGTCTCCCCGAGCGCCAGGTAGAAACCGAAATTGCGCGTCACGTCGTAGTGCAGCCCCTGCTCCGTGCGCACCAGGAAATCGAACTCCTTGCTGGCCCTCAGGTGCCCTCCGGAGAAGTCCCCGAGGAGGGCCACGGCGAAGACGAAGCGCAGCCGGTCCGTGGTGCCCAGAGCCCTGATGCCGAGGCCCGCCTGCAGGGGCCTGGAGCCGTCGTACTCGGCCATGACCCCGAGGCGGAAGCGCCCTTCGATCTCCAGGCCCTCGCTCACCCCGAAGCCGAGCCCCGTGTCCAGGGTCAACGGCGCCACCTGGGCGCAGAACTTGTTCTCCATGTCGTCGCAGGGGTCGCTGCCGCCGCGGTCCTCGTACCGAATCGTGAGGCGGTAGCCCATGCTCAGCCCCACCCTCAAGCCAAACTGGTTCCGGTGCCCCCAGGACACCACCGGGGCAATGCTCTGCCCCTGGGAGGAGACCGTCCCGGGCTCGGTCCCCAGGGGTTGGGCCCCCGCCACCGCCGGAGCCATCGCGAGGAGCCAACCCGCCAACGTAAGTCCGCGCATGGCCGCACTCTCCCCGAAAGCGATGGAAATGGGAATCCAACACATTTCGGACAATTTGTCCGAAATCAGCCTTGGAGCCAGGTACGGCCGCGGTAGCGCGAGGCCAGGACGGCGAAGATGGCGGCGGCGGCGGCCATGAGGCCCGCGAAGAGCAGGAAGAAGCTGGACAGGGGGTAGTGGCGCTCCAGGGGGGCGAGGAAGGCCACCAGGAGGTTGCCGATGGTGACGCACAGGAGCCAGAAGCCCATGATGGTGGACTTCATGGTGCGGGGGGCCTGGGTGTAGGCGAACTCCAGGCCCGTGACGGAGACGAGCACCTCGGCGGCGGTGACCACGAGGTACTGGGGCACCTGCCAGAGGACCGAGACGTGGCCCGGGTCGGCCTGCACCCGCCGTTGGAGCACGGCGGCGAGGACGAAGGCCAGGGCCGTCAGGAACATCCCCGCGGTCATTTTCTGGAGGGGCTTGACGGTGATGTTGCGCTTCTCCAACGGCCGCCAGACGGCGACGTTCAGGCCTGGGATGATGAACATCACCATCAGGGGGTTCAGCGCGGAGATCTGCGAGGCCTTGAGGGTGAGGGTGGTGGTGCTCGGAGCGGCGAGCTGCCAGGCGATGGCCCCGAGGAGCGAGGCGCCGGCGACGGAGAGGGCGCCGAGGGCGACGTTGCGAGGGACCGTCACGTTGGACACCCAGAGGAGGAGCCAGAGGCCGCCCAGGACCGAGACCGCGGGCACGCCCACGGTGGCCCAGGCCCAGACCTTGCCCGGGGCGTGCACCGTGAGGTCCATCTGCCGGGCCTGCTCGACCCAGGTGGACGAGTGCTGGTCAAAGAGGGCCCAGAAGACGCTCACCATGGAGAACACCACCATGATCTTGAGGACGGCCCGGGGCCCCTCGGTGCAGCCCTCGCCGTAGCGGGCCTCGGCCACGTCGAGGAAGGGCTGGCCGTCCTTGCGCTCCTTCTGGTGGCGAAGGGCGTAGAGCACCACGGCGAGGAAGCCCGCCTCCGGCGCGCGGGCCTGACGCACGGAGAAGAGCACCAGGCCCAGGCAGAGGCTCACCGCGGCCACGATGGAGTGCTTCCACCCGAGGGCGACGAAGGTCCTGGCGGCGCCGCCGAGGGTGACGGGCCCGGAGCCCGTGAGGTACTCCGCGAAGCGGGGGATCACGTCGAAGAAGGCGAAGGCCGCGAAGGGGATGAAGAGGAAAAGGGCCACGGCGACGTCCAGGAGCCCGATGGCTCCGCCGGGCTTCGGGGGCACGCGGGTGAAGCGGTTTCTCCCCGCCCAGAAGACCACCGAGGCCACGGCCATGAGCACGCCGGGGACCGCGAAGGCCACCTCGGGGCCGTAGCTGTCCTTGAGGACGGGGATCAGCAGGGTGGCGAAGAAGCTCCCGAAATTGATGATGAAATAGAAGATCTGGTAGACCTTGGTGACCAGGTGCCCGTTGGCCGCGGTGAACTGGTCGCCGACATTGGCGCTCACGCACGGCTTGATCCCGCCCGCGCCGAAGGCGATGAGCGCGAGGCCGACGAACATCCCCAGCTCGGCGGCGCCGAAGCTCCCGAGGGCCCCGAGGCGCCCCGCCACGGCCAGCGTGCCGTGCCCGGCGACGTAGGCCAGGGACACCCACAGGATCACCCGGTACTTCCCGAGGTAGCGGTCCGCCACGATGGCCCCGAGCATCGGGAAGGCGTACACGCCCGCCATGAAGAGGTGCATCACCTCGGTGCCGCGGGCCTTGGCCGCGGCCACCTCCGCCGCGGGGAGCCCGGCCTCGTCCACGAAGCGAAGGAACAGCGAGACCAGGTAAACGTACAGAATGGACCGCATCCCGTAGAACGAGAAGCGCTCGGCGCCCTCGTTCCCCACGATGTACGGGATCCCCGTGGGGAACCGGTCCTCGCGCTTGACCTCCAGCACCGCTTCGCTCATGGGGCGGGACTGTAGCGTATTCCCGCCCGCGCCATCACGGCGCCGCGAGCACCACGCCCCCGCGCAGGACCGTGTCCACCGCGTAGCCCAGCTCATACAGCCGGAAGAGCGGATCAAAGGGGTCCGGCTCCCAGGCGCTCTCCCGCGCCGCCCGCTCATCGACCTGCACGGCCACCTCGAAGGACTGCCGCGCGTAGCCCGCGAAGGGCCAGCGCACCGTGGCCCCGAGGTAGCGCCACTGCCGCAGCGCCACCTGCATCGACCGCGAGCCGTAGCGCCAGGAGACCTCGGACCCCGCGCTCACCCCCAGGGGCCTAAGGCGCTCCAGGAACTCCCGCGCGAGCGCCTCCGCCGCCCGCACCCCGGCCACGTCCGACGCCAGCGCGATGGCCAGCGGACGCCCCGGCGCCGGTGACCGCTCGAAGGTCGCCCCTTCGCAAATCGCGCACGTCTCCGGAACGCCCGACTCCAACCGGAAGCCCAGGGCCCCGCAGAAGGTGCACCAGTTGCCATAGCGACGCTGTGGGTCTGACACCCACTCGTCGGGGATCCACCCACGCACAACCAGGGTCTCCCACACCTCGGCGTCCGTGGCGTCCCCGCGCACGATGCGGTGTAGCTCTTCCAGGCCCTTGCGTGCAGGGACCAGGAGCTTTGCGTGATCGAGGGGACGCCTCAAGGCCGCGCTGGAGCGTCGCACGCGGAGGGCCTACGGTCGAGGTGTGACGGCGACGCTGAAGCCCCCCGACGGGACCCGGACCGGCGAGTACCTCCTGCGGAACCTGGAGCACCTGGGCGATGGAGACTACGGCGTGCTGCGCGTGGCCAGGGGCGGGGCGCGCGGCGCCGAGGGCTACTGGCGGGCGCTGCCCGCGGCGTCGCGTCCGCCGCTGCTCCGTGGGGCGGAGGCGCTCCAGGGCGCCCAGGGAGCCGTTGTGCCTCGGAGCGTGGTGCTCCTGGAGGACCCAGAGGCGGGGGACTTCGCCGCGCTGGCGGGCGCGCGCTGGAGCCGGCGCGCGCTGGACCTGCGGATGTACCACGGGACCCCGGAGTCGTTGGACTGGCTGGTGCAACCCGTTCGGCCGGACGCCCGCGAGGCGCAGTCCTTCGAGGAGGCCCTGGGGCGTGACGACCTCGGGGCCCTGACGCGCGCGGTGGTGACCGTACACCTCGGGTGGGCCAGGCTCCGAGGCCGCGCCTTCGACGAGGCCGGGAGGTGCTTCCTGGAGGCCGAGGGGGCCTTCTCGTGGTCGCCCTGGAGGGCGGCGGAGTGCACGCTCTTCCGCGCCCTGAGCCTCCTGGGCGGGGGCGACGCCGACGGGGCCCTCGCGCTCGCCGAGGCTGCTTGGAGCACCTTCCGCGCGCAGGCTCCGGTCCGCGGCGAGGCCGAGGCCCTGGTGGTCCTCGCGCGGAGCCGCTGGCGCCTCGGGCAGTCCGACAAGGCCCGCGCCACGGCCCGGGAGGCCGTCCGTACCGCCGAGCGGTCCTCGGCGGGGTGGGCCTTCGCCGACGGCCTGCGCCAGTCCGTGGAGTACCAGGACCCCACGGTCCCCGACCTCCCGGAGCAGGCGAGGGTCGCCGAGGTCGTCTTTCGAGCCCTCGGCGACCTCTCCTCGGCGGGCCAGTGCCAGCTCGCCCTGGGGAGGCTCCTGGCGGCTCGGCGAGCCTTCCCCGCCGCGGTGAAGGCCCTGCGCGCCGCGCGGGAGACGCTCCTGCCGGTGAGCCCCGTCAACGCGGGCAACGCCTCGCTGGCGCTCGCGAGGCTCCTCTTCAAGGGAGGTCAGCGCGCCGCCGCGGCGGAGCTCACCGACGAGGCCCTCGGCCTCCAGGGCGCCGCCGGGAGCGCGCTCAACCGAGCCCACGCGCTGGAGTTCCGCGCCCTCCTGGCCCGGGATCGCGGGGACCACGAGGGGGCCGCGCGGTCCCTCCGGGGCGCCGAGCGAGGCTTCGACGAGGCCCGCCGCCCCAGGGACCGGGACCGGGTGCAGGCCGTCCTGGGCGACGTCCTCAACGCGTGGCTCGGGGACCTGCGCGCGAAGCGCCCGGAGGAGGCCCTCCCCTGGGTCCTCGCTTGCCTGCGCCTGGCACGCCGGACACGGCGCCTGGCCGCCACGAAGGGGGCCCTGGAGCTCCTGGCCACGGCGGAGGCCAGGGCCCGGGTGGCGTGGCTTGGAAGGCGGCCCCGCCGGTGAGCCCCCTGGGGTATGCTTAGGGGTCCAGAGGAGCGCGCGGTGGTGCCGTTGACGGAGGACATCGTCTGGGTGGGGACTCCGGAGGGTCGGCCCCCCGCGCTCGCGGCGGTCACGGTCTACGGCCACCGCCAGCGCGTTTCCGTGAACCCTTCGTACGGGTGCCCCCTCGGCTGTGGCTACTGCATCCTGGCCGGGGACGGCCTCGGGGACCCCACCAGGGTCACCCCCCTGGCGCGCGTGGAGCGCGTCCTGGACGTGCTCTCCACGCACCGGGACGCGGTGGGCGACCTGGCCCTGCACCTCTTTGATCACTCGGACCCGTTCCTCTCCGCCAACGAAGAGGCCACCGCCGCGCTGGTGGAGGGCCTCGCCCGGCGAGGGTTCCTGAACCAGGTGTCGCTCACCAGCAAGGTGCCCCCGGCGCTCGCCACGCTCCGGCGGATCGCGCGGTGCGACGGACCTGCGGTGACCGTGTACGCGAGCCTGGCGGACACCTCGGGCCGGGTGGAGCGCGTCCCTCCGGAGGCCCGGGTGGCGCTCCTGCGGCTCGCGCGGGAGGCGGGGCTGCGGGCCGTGCTCCTCCTCCGCCCGCTGCACCCCGCGTGGACGAGCCTCCCGCAGCTCGCGCCGTACCTCCGGGCGCTCCGGGGCTCCGTGGACGAGGTGGTGCTCACGGGCCTCAGGGTCGATCACGCCACGCAGGCGCTCCTGGCGGCCCGAGGGGTCGAGGTCCCCGTGGGGCCCCCCGGAGCGTCGCTGCTCGACCCGCGCTTCGCGGACGAGGTCGCCCGGTGCGTGGACGAGAACCTCCCCGGGGTGCCCCTCTCGCGGCGCCGCAGCTGCGCGGCCAACCGGCTCCACCAGCGGGACTGCCGCAAGCGCACGGGGCACCCCCGGGCGCCCTCCACGGACGCCGAGGGCGGCTCCCTGGCGCGCTTCCGGGACTCCCGCGGGTATTGCCTCGTGGGCCCGGAGCGCGCGGCCCCTGCGGCGTTTACGCGCACCCAGGCGCTGGCCCTGGAGGCCCTCGCCGCGCGCTTCGCCGAGGCCCCTGCCCTGCGCTGGGCGCTGGACGGGGACACCGCGGCGTGCGCCCTCGGGCTCTCCGGGGCGCCCCGGGAGCTCACCGCGCGGGTGCACCCCGAGGACCTCCCCCGGGCCGTGGAGCGCGCGCTCCAGACGGCCTCGGCGCAGCGCTGCGACCCGGGGTGCTCCAGCGGGTCTTCCTACCGCTACGGTCCGGCCTGGGAGCCGCCTCTGCCCCCTGCGCCTCCGGGCCCCGAGGACCCTGACGTCCCGCGGGTGGAGGACACGGACGTCCTCCTCCGCGGCGTGGATGGGGGCTACGCCTCCGTGCGCCTCCGAGGGCGTGAGGAGCACCTCGCGGCGCTCCGATGGGTCCCCCTGGGGCCCCTCAGGGTGCCCGTGTGGGACCCCTCCGGCAGCGCCCTGGACGCCGCCGTCCCCGAGGCCGCGCTCCCGGCGCTGGTGAGAATCGACCGGCTCCTGCGCCACCGGGGCCCAGGGGCGACGCGGTAGCGCCTCCGAGGGTACACTCCCGCGGGTATGGCCGATCTGCCTGGCATCACCGAGGCGGTCCTCCGGGACCATGTGGGCGCGGCGAGCTTCGAGCGCGCCCTGGACTACGTGCGCGAGGGTCGGGTCTTCGACGCGAGGCGCCAGGGGAGCACCCTGAGGGCGCGCTGCGAGGGCTCCGACGAGACCTCGTACCAGGTCCGTGCCACCCTGGACCGGGGCCTGGTGTCCCAGTCCGGCTGCACCTGCCCCGTCGGTGGAGACGGGCGCTGCAAGCACGTGGGGGCGCTCCTCCTCACCTGGCGCCTGCGCCCCGGAGACTTCATCGAGGTGGACGACGCGGACACGGCGCTGCGCCGCCGGACGCGCGCGGAGCTGATCGCGGTGATCAAACAGATGCTCCGCCAGGCCCCGGACCTGGAGACCCTCTTGATCACGCCGCTGCCAACCTCCCACGGCCGCACCCCTCCGGGGCCCACCAGCGCGAGGCTCTACCGCCGCCAGGCCGACGCGGTGTTCCGTCGCTGCGGTGAAGAGTGGGGCGCCGTGGTGCCCATCGCCGAGGAGCTCCGGGCGCTCCTGGCCATCGGCCAGGGCTTCGCCGAGGCGGACGACCCGGCCGCGGCCACGGCGGTCTTCGAGGGCGTCGCCGAGGCCGTCTATGACCGCTACGAGGACTACGTGCGCCAGGACGTGGACGGGCGCCTCCGGGCGGTGGCCCGCAGCGCCGTGGCGGGGCTCTGGAGGGCCCTGAACCTCCGCCCCGACGACCCCACCCGCGAGGCCATCCTGCGCGTGCTCCTGGAGATCTACGTCGCCGACACGGACTACGGTGACACGGGCCCCGCGGACGACGCGGCCTCGCTCCTGGTGCTCCAGACCCGCCCGGAGGAGAAGCGCGCCCTGGCCTCACGCCTGCGCGCCATGGCCCCCGGGGCCACCACCTGGAGGGCCCAGCGCCACCCGGACCTGCTCCTGGACCTGGAGGCCGACGCCCTCTCCGACGAGGCGTACCTCGACGCCTGCCGGGAGCTCGGGCGCCACCGGGACCGCGTGGAGCGCCTCCTGGAGCGGGGGCGCCCGCAGGAGGCCATCGACGCCGCGGAGGAGGCCGAGGGCATGGCCTTCGTCGCCGCGGTGCAGTCCCTGGTGGGCCACTGCCACGAGGCCGCCGCCGAGGAGCTCGTACGGCGCCGCGTGGAGGGCTCCGCGGACCCGGTGCTCCTGGCCTTCCTGCGGGACCGGCACCAGGCCCGGGGCGAGCGCTCCGCCGCCCTGGACCTCACGGTGAGGCTCTTCGAACTCGTGCCCACCCTCCCCCGGTACCGCGAGGCGCGGGAGCTCGCCCGCGCCGTCGGCACCTGGGACGCCCTGCGCCCCAGGCTCATGACCGCGGCCCAGGCCCGCAGGCTCCCGGGCCTCCTGGCGGAGCTCCACCTGGACGAGGGCGCCATCGATGAAGCCCTCGCGGTGGTCTCCACGGAGAAGACCCTGGACCCTGGCGGGAGACCCCTGCGCCTCGGGATGAAGCTCCCGGTGGCCCGGCAGGCGGAGTCCACCAGACCTCTGGCCGCGGCGGAGATCTACCTCCAGCACGCCGAGGACCTCGTGGGGACGGGCACCCGGGAGGCCTACCGGGAGGCCTGCTCCTGGCTCCAGAAGGCCCGGGAGCTCCAGACCCGGGCGGGCCGCCCGGACGCCTGGAGCGCCTTCCGCGAGGCCTTCGGGCAGCGCCACGGGCGCCTCCGGGCCCTCCGGGAGGAGCTGGCCGCGGCGGGGGTGTAGGTGCGGTGTCTACCCCGCACCCCTCCCGAGGGCTGTCCCAAGGACCCTGGCGGGTGCTAGGGTCCAACGTACCGTAGGAGAAATCGTACGGGCTCCGGGAACCGCTCCCGGGGAGCGGTGTCTCAACGCGATGGACGTGTCCCGTGCGAGCGGGGCTACAAGGCAACGGGAGACTTCACACGATGGCGCAGCAATCGCAGCGACCGCAGGGGCGACCGGGGGCGATGACCATGGCCATGCAGGCGGCCAAGGCCGCCAGCGGGCCCAAGGTCCTCCGGATCGGGGTGGTGCAGGGCACCAGGATGACCGAGGAGCGGATCATCCGGAACCGGGACACGGTGACCATCGGGACCACGGAGAAGAACACCTTTACGGTGGTGGGCTCGGGGCTGCCGTCGCGCTTTGAGCTCTTCCCGATGCAGAACGGGCAGTACTGCCTGAACTTCACGGACCAGATGGAGGGGCGCCTGGCGCTCCCCAACGGGGTGAAGAAGCTCTCGGACCTGCGGCAGGACAACACGGCCCGCAAGGCGGCCAGCGGGGCCTGGCAGGTGCCGCTCACGGAGCAGGCCCGGGGCAAGGTGCAGGTCGGCGAGTTCCAGTTCCTGTTCCAGTTCGTGGTGCCGCCGCCGCCGCAGCCCAAGCCCCAGCTCCCGGCGGCGATCCGCAGCGGCTGGATCAAGAATATCGACTGGGCCTACAACGCCTGCTTCTCGTTCTTCCTGGTGCTGGCCATCTCCGGCGTGGCCTACGTGGAGTACGTCTACGACCCCATCGTGGACGAGGACATGCTCAGCGACCCGAGGCTCGTGCGGCTGATCACCCCGCCGCCGCCGCCGGAGGAGCCGCCGCCCACGGAGAGCGCCACGGACCCCAACGCCCAGGCAGCCGCCCAGCAGCAGCAGCAGCAGCAGCAGCGCCCGCAGCAGTCCGCCCAGGAGCGCGCCGCCGCCGCCGCGGCGCGCAACGAGCGCCAGGCCAACGCCGCCGCCGCGGCCGCCGAGAGGGCCGCCCAGGCCGCCCTGAGCGCGCTCAACAACAACGCCGAGTTCGCGGCCCTGACCTCCGCCGCGGGCCAGGGCGGGGCCCGGGACGCCCTCGCCAACGGGGGCCTCATGGCGGGCACCGAGCGGGACCTGGCCAACGTGGGGGGCATCTCGGCCAACAGCCAGTCGGGGCTGCGCCGCGGGGGCCTGGCCTCCGCCGGGGGCTCCCTCGGGGGCCGGGGCCTGGGGCAGTCGGGCACCGTGGCCGCCACCGGGGACAACATCGGCTCTGGCCAGACCGTCAGGGTCGAGGTCATCCGGGGCCAGACCTCCCTCGGCCACGGCGACCAGGTGGACGGCGACGGGCAGATTGACTCCGGGCGCGTGGCCTCGCTGATCCGCGGCCAGCTCGGCGGCATCCGGGCTTGCTACGAGCGCGCCTTGCGCAACAACCCGACGCTCGCCGGGCGCTTGAACGTGTCCTTCACCATCGGGACCTCGGGGCGCATCACCTCGTCCAACGCCAGCGGGCTCGGCGCCGCGCCGGACGTGGGCTCCTGCGTGGTGTCACGGCTCCGGGGGCTCGTGTTCCCGGCCCCCACCGGCGGCAGCGTGGAGTTCTCCTTCCCGTTTGACTTCAGCCCCGGCGGCACCTGACACTTCCCTACAGACACTGTATACGTCGGAAGATGTAGGGGGTGTCCCGGTCTCTGCCGCCGTCGTTGTTGACGGAGGTGAAGGTCCCGCTGGCGGGGTCCACGGGGCCCTGGAAGTGGTCGAGGTTGTAGCGGGACCAGCCGCGACAGGCCTGGCGGGCCACGCGCCAGGAGGTGCCGTGGAAGCTCAGGGTACCTGCGGACCAGGTGCCCACGGCGGGCTGGGCGATGACCACGTCCAGGGCGTTGGCCTCACACGGGCGGGGCTGGGTCTGGCTCCTTGGGCCCTCCCAGGCGTGGTTCTCGATGGTGCCCTCGAGCGCGTCGGCGGAGCCCTGGACGTGTCTTATGGTGAGGGTGAAGACCACCCACTCGCCCCAGGCGTCCCAGTAGCGCCGACCGACCCAGACGCCGGCCACGGGGTCGGCGCAGCGGGCCTGGTCCTGGGAGGGCCTCCGGGGCGTGGGCCTGCGGCGGGTGATGGTCCCCGGGGCGCTGGTGGGCAGGAGGAGCGCGGCCAGGGCGAGGCGCGCGAGCATGCGTCGCATGGTCTTGATGCTTATGGCCCCGGCGAGGGCGGGGCGCAACCGCGCGGGGCCATTGCGGGGGCGGGGACCCATCGGGTACCGTTCGCGCCGCGACGGGGGAGAGCCCCCCCTTCAAGGAGCAAGCGCGTCATGGCACACAGCGATCGGGTGCGGCAGATCCTCTCGTGGTACGGCAGCGACAACCCCGGAACGAAGGCCAACCTCGCGAGGCTCTTGTGCCACGGGACGCTGGCCAACACGGGCAAGCTGGTGATCCTGCCGGTGGACCAGGGCTTCGAGCACGGCCCCGCGAGGTCCTTCCAGCCGAACCCCGCGGGCTATGACCCGGACTACCACGCCCAGCTCGCGCTGGACTCCGGGTGCAACGCCTACGCGGCGCCGCTGGGGTTCCTCGAGGCCGTGGCGGACCGCTACGCCGGGCAGCTCCCGCTGATCCTGAAGCTCAACAACTCGGACACGCTGTCCAAGGGCCACGCGCCGTGCTCGGCGCTCACGGGCAGCGTGGAGGACGCGCTGCGGCTGGGCTGCGTGGCCATCGGGTACACGATCTACCCCGGCAGCGCCGCGCGGAACGCCATGTACCAGGACTTCCGGGACCTCACCGCGGAGGCCAAGCGCAAGGGCCTCGCGGTGGTGCTCTGGGCCTACCCCCGCGGGGACGGGCTCTCCAAGGACGGCGAGACCGCCGTGGACGTGGTGGCCTACGCCGCGCAGATCTCCGCGCAGCTCGGGGCCCACGTGATCAAGATCAAGCCGCCGAAGGCCCACATCGAGCAGCCCGAGGCGCGCAAGGTCTTCGAGAAGTACGGGATCCCCACCGCCACGCTGGCGGACCGGGTGCGCCACTGCGTGCAGAGCGCGTTCAACGGGCGCCGGGTGGTGATCTTCTCCGGCGGCGAGGCGAAGGGCACCGAGGAGGTGCTGGCGGAGGTGCGGGAGATCGCCGCGGGCGGGGCCTTCGGGTCCATCATGGGGAGGAACGCCTTCCAGCGCCCGAGGGACGAGGCCCTGGCGCTCCTGCGCGGCGTGATGGACTGCTACCGCGGGGCCTAGCTGCTGGGCGGCTGCCCGGCGGCGGCCTGGGCGTTGATGGTCCAGTCGTAGTCCACGAACTCGACCTCGAAGTCCCGCGGGAGCTGGTGCTCGGCGTCCCGGTAGCGGTTGATGAACGTGACCCGGTCGCCGCCCTGGTGCCCGTGGGCGTTCTCGTAGTCCACAAAGTCCTGGGCGTACCAGTCGAAGATGTGCGACAGGTAGATCTTGCGCTCGGCGGTGACGGGGCGCACGTTGCGCTCCTCGTTGCAGAAGCGCCGGGCCTCGCGCTCGAGCTGCTCCTCGATGCGGTCGGGGACAAAGGCCTCGTTGGGGAGCCTGGGGCAGCCGCCGGAGGCGCAGTTCAGGGCGAAGTGCAGCCGCGGGTCGTGGAAGGTGGGCCGGATGATCTCGTTCTCCAGGTCCACCAGGTTGATCTCCCGGCCGTTGATGACAAAGCGCGTGCCGTAGAAGAACGACACCTTGTTGTCATCGATGTTGTTGATGGGGCCGCGGTCGATGACGTTGCGGAACACCGTGGCGTTGTAGGCCGCGACGAAATACGCCTTGCGGTGGTTCTCCGTGGGGAACAGGTCCGCCCGCGAGGCCGGCCCCGCCTGGGCCACGAAGGCCAGGAACCGGTCCAGGGGGGCGCGATTCCGGCGCAGGGCCTGGTAGTTCACCCGGCCCTCGGTGTCTACGTACTGGTGGACGATGGCGTCGTAGTCCTGGAAGGGAAACGCCGTGGCCGTGCGGACCTCGTCCGAGGTGAGGGTCTCCCGCGGGGCCACGGTGTGCTTGCAGCCCCCGGCGGCGACGAAGCCGCCCCCCAGGGCCACGAGGGCCGCCGCGGCGGCCCCCCAGCGGCGCCAGCGCCGCGCGGTGGTGGTGTCTCTCGTCACGTCTCGCTCCTTGTGTCGTGCGGTACGCCCCGGGCAGCGGGGCGGATTGCTCCCGGGCGACGCTACACCCTCACCAGCCACCGGACGAGGGCCCAGGAGGGCTCCTGGTGCCGCAGGACGGGCAGGGCCTCCAGGCGCTTCTGGGCGTCCCGAGCGATGGGCCGGGCGGCCCGCTGGTGCATCTTGGCCGCGTGGTGGAAGGCCTTGTGGGAGTCCGGGCCCAGGGTGTGGGAGAAGGCCGAGCCGGGGGACAGGTCCCCGCTCCGGAGCCAGGTGGGGCGCGTGGCCGCGGCGGGCAGGTCGTCCTTCTCACTGAAGGCGAAGTCCTCGACGCGGACGCCCACGAAGAGGTAGCCCCGGAGCGGGTCCAGGGTCCCGTCGCTCACGCCACCGATGGCGCAATCGACGTCCCAGAGGCCGTCTACGTAGGCCTCCAGCGCGCGCTCGTAGCGCGCCCGGTCGGGCTCGTGCTGCTTGTGCTTCGGGGCCTCCTCGCGGAGCCTGGCGAACACCTCCGGGGTCTTCGCCTGGGGAGCGAGGCCCAGGCCCTGGTGGAAGCGCTCCAGGAGGTCCCTGGCGGCGTCGGGCTCGGCCTGGGCCCCGACGCAGATCCGGGCGTAGACTTCGTACATCATCGCGGCGTCTCGGTGCGTTAGAGGTATCATGCCCTGCCATGCGATGCTTCGCGCTCCTCGCCTTTGCCCTGGCCGTGCCGTCGGAGCTCCTCGCGCAGCCGGTGGTGCTCCCGGGGACGCAGCCCGGGGGGCTCACGGCGAGGCTGGAGCCCGCGGCCCAGTGCCTGGACTGCCACAGCATGAGCACCACGCCTGATGGGAGGCTCTACCTGCCGAACGACACCTGGGCCCCGTCGATGATGGCCAACGCGGCGCGGGACCCGTTGTTCCTGGCCACGCTCCAGGTGGCCAACGCCCAGGTCCCGGACCTGGGCCAGTATTGTCTACGCTGCCACACGCCCGCGGGTTTCGTCGGAGGCCGCGCGCTCCCCGGCACCGGCGAGCGCCTGGACCCGCTCCAGGACCTGGACGGCGTCCATTGTGACGCCTGCCACCGGAGCCTGGACCCGCGGGCCCAGACCCCCCCCGTGGCGCTCGGCAACGCCCAGTACGTCCTCGGGGACGCGCCCCCCATGGGCCGGGGGCCCGTGCGCTTCGGCCCCTACGACGACCCCTTTCCCTCCCCGCGGCACACGTCCATGAGCTCGCCCTTCATCCGCGACGCGGCGTTGTGTGGTCAGTGCCACGACGTGGACAACCCCCTCGCCCGGCGGCTGTCGATGACCGGCATGGACACCGGGCTGCCCTTCCCCCTGCAGAGCACCTACACCGAGTGGCGCCAGTCGTCGTTTGCGCGCGGGGGCGCCAGCGCCAGGACCTGCCAGCAGTGCCACATGGCCGAGGAGCCCGGCATGCTCCCGGTGACGCGCATCCCCGGGGCCCCCGCCAGGCCCGACCCCCGGCGCCATGACTTCCACGGCGCCAACGAGTGGGGCACGGAGCTCCTGCGCGTGGCCTACCCCGGTGAGTTCGACGACGACGTGATGCGCCAGGCCCGCATGCGCCAGCAGGCGTTCCTGCGCACCGCGGCCACGCTCACCCTCTCCGGGGCGCCCTCGGAGGCGCGGGCGGGCTCGAGCGTCAGGCTCACGGTGAGGGTCACCAACCGCTCGGGGCACAAGCTCCCGACGGGCTACGAGGACGCCAGGCTCCTGTTCCTCCAGGTGCAGCGAGGGGCCGCCGTGGTCTCTGGCCTCTTCGAGGGCGACGAGCTGGTGGAGGACCGCGCGCGGGACGCGCAGCTCCGGGTGTTCCGCTTCCAGGCCGGGCGCTTCGAGGGCGGGAGGGTGACGCCGAGTGACTTCGTCGCGCGGCACAATGTGGTGCTGGAGGACACCCGCATCCCGGCCGAGGGGATGCTCCCCGACGCACGCACGCAGCCCGTCGGGAGGGACTACGCGGGCGGAGCGGGCGGCGCCCTGCGCCACTACGACGACGCGGTGTATGACATCCCGATCCCCGCGGGCACGCCCAACGGGCCCCTGACGCTCACCGTGAGGCTCCTCTACCAGACCACCACGAAGCACTACGTGAACACCATCGCCGACGCCACCATGGGCCACGAGCGAGGCCGGAGGCTCCGGGACGCCTGGAACATGTCCGGACGGGCGGCGCCCTTCGCCATCGCCACGGCCACCGCCACGGTCACCATCACCGGCGGCGCCGCGCCCGTGGACGCAGGTCCCGACGCCGCCCTGGACGCCGCCCTCGACGGCCCCTCGCGCGACGGCCCCTCCGCGGACGCCGCCCCGGACGCCGCCCTCGATGGCCCCTCGCGCGACGGCGCAACGGCGCTGGACGGCCCTCCGCCCCCGAGCACCCCCCCGACCTGCCAGTGCCGCGGAGCGGGATCGGGGCCGGGCGGCTCCGGGGCCCTGGTGTTCACCACCATGCTGGCCCTGGCGGGGCGACGGCGAAAACGACACACACCTACCTGAACACACTTTTACCTACCTTTTAGCGAACCGGGCTGGCGGTTTGGAATCCGGTGTGCATTGCTTGGACGTTCCCAAAGGCAGAGGAGCGAGGGAGACGAATGGCATCAAGGCAACATGGCGGCTGGGTCCTGGGCTTGCTGGTGGGGTCGCTGGTCGGGGTTGCGCCGGGGTGTGACCCTGAGGAGACGCCCCCGACCTTTGTGTGGCAGCCCCTTCACGCGAACCTCAACGGGGCGCTCCTGTCGGTGTGGGGCAACACCGAGAGGGACGTGTACGTGGTGGGGGCGGACACCCGCGACGGCCGGGGCCCCTGGGCGCTGCACTACGACGGGCGCGCGTGGCAGCGGCTCTCCACGGGGCTGGCCAGCGGGGACCTCTGGTGGGTGTACGGCCCGACCCCGGAGGTGGTGTTCATGGTGGGCTCCGGGGGCACGATCCTGCGGCACACGCCCCGCACGGGGAGCTTCGAGACGATGCCCACGCCGGGGACCGAGACGCTCTTCGGCGTCTGGGGCGCGGCGGCCAATGACGTATGGGCCGTGGGAGGGAACATCTCCGGCACGGGGCGCACCAGCGCGGTGCTCTGGCACTACGACGGGAGAGCCTGGGAGAACCGCGCCCTCCCGGCGGGCTTCCCGGAGCAGCTGGCGCTCTTCAAGGTCTGGGGCAGCGGCGCGAGCGACGTGTGGGCCGTGGGCGAGAACGGCGTCACGCTCCACTACGACGGCGCGGCCTGGAGCGTGGTGCCCGTCCCCGCCACGGCCCGAGGGCGGCTCTTCACCGTCGCGGGCCGAGGGGCCGAGCGCTACGCCGTCGGGGGCTTCGCCTCGGGGGTGATCCTGGAGGGCAGCGGCGCTACCGGGTGGACCCAGTCACCGCTGGACGCGGTGTCCCGCCTGAACGGGGTGTTCGTGCCCGAGCGGGGCTCTCCGCTGGCGGTGGGGGCCAACGGCACGGTGCTCCAGCGCCGCGCGGGGGCGTGGCGCGAGGTGGCCCGGCCGCCGCGTACGCAGCTTGACTTCCACTCCGTGTGGGTGGACCCGACGGGGCAGGTGTGGGCCGTCGGCGGGCAGATCAACGCGACGCCCATGAGCGACGGGATGCTCTGGCACTTCGGCGCGCGCCTCCCGGAGCTCCCCATCCAGGGGATGACCGACAACCGCCCGTGCGTGGAGCAGTCCGGGGTGATCTGCACCTACGCGGGCAGCGGCATCGGGGGCTTCAACGGCGACGGGCGCCCGATCCGCGAGAGCCATCTCTATTGGCCCATTGACATGGCCTTCGGCCCCGGGGACCTGCCCGTGCTCCTCGATTGGAACAACCACTCGGTGCGCAGGATCACCGCCCAGGGCACCTTCGAGACCATCATGGGCGGGATCTCCCCGGGCGACGGCCCCGAGGACCTCTCGGACCTCTCGGAGCCCGGGGCCCCGGGCCCCACGGTGGCGCTCAACCACCCGACGGACCTCTTCTTCGAGCGCGACGGCAGGCTCCTGGTGGTGGCTTGGCACAACCACAAGCTCCGCCGCTGGGACCCCATGACCGGGCGGGTCTTTGTACCCATGGGCCGCGGGGCGGGCTTCCGCGGCGACGACGGGCCCATGGCCATGGCCCTCCTCAAGCAGCCCTCCCACGCCGAGAGGGACGCCCAGGGCAACCTCTACATCCTCGACCAGGGCAACCTCCGGCTACGCCGGGTGGACCCCATGGGCACCGTCACCACCGTCGCCGGCGACGGCATGAGGGGCTTCGCGGGCGACGGAGGACCCGCCCTCATGGCCCGCTTCAACCTCCAGATCGGCGAGAACCCCGAGCCCGAGGGGGGCCTCGCCGTCGGCCCCGACGGTCGGGTGTACATCACCGACACGGGCAACCACCGCATCCGGGTGTATGACCCCGCCGCGCGCACCATCGACACCTTTGCGGGCACCGGCATGTTCGGCTACGGCGGAGACGACGGCCCCGCCCGCATGGCCACCTTCAACTCCCCGCAGGACATCGAGTTCGGGCCCGACGGGAGGCTCTACGTCGCCGACACGAACAACCACCGCGTCCGGGCCATTGACCTCACCTCCGGGGTGATCACCACCGTGGTCGGCAACGGCCAGCGGGGCTTCTCCGGGGACCACGGCCCCGCCCGCGAGGCCAGGCTCTGGAGGCCCTACGGCGTGGCCTTCGACGCCCGCGGCAACCTCTACGTGTCCGACTCCTTCAACCAGCGCGTCCGCCGCGTGTGGCGCTGAGAGGCCCTGCCAATGAACCACCATTCACTCCTCCCCACGGCCGCCCTCCTCGCCCTCGCCTCCGGCTGCGGAGGGCCCGACCCCTGTGACTCCGTGCGCACCGTCGACCAGGCCCTGGCCTCCACCTGCGGGGCCATGAACGACCCCCAGCAGCCCCCGGTGCCCGCCACGACGTGTACGCCCTCGCCCGACACCATCTGCACCGTCGTGGGTACGGGCGAGGCGGGCACGCCCTCGGAGCTGGTGCCCGGGACGCGCACGCGGACGTACCTCCCGCAGGACATGACCGTGGGGCCCAACGGGAGGCTGTACTTCCTGGACTGGAACAACCACGTGATCCGCGAGCTGGGCCAGGACGGCGCGGTGCGCACGGTGGCGGGCACCGGGGAGCTCCAGGACGGAAAAGATCCGCCGGTGCCGCTCGGGACGCCCCGGATGCCGGGGCCCGCGCTGCGCCATCGGTTGAACCACCCGACGAACATCACCTTTGACGCCCAGGGGCGCATGCTGGTGGCCGCGTGGCACAACTCGATGATCAAGCGGGTGTCCAACGTGGGGCGCCCGGACTCCATGATCGAGGACCTCTGCGGGACGGGAGGGCGGAGCTTCGCCGGGGACGGCGGACCGGCCCTCAACGCGGTGCTGGACCTCCCGGTGGGCGTGGCGATCTCCCCCGCGGGGGAGATCTACATCGCGGACCAGGCCAACCAGCGCATCCGTCGGGTGGACGGCATGGGGGTGATCACCACCGTGGTGGGCAACGGCATGGCGGGCTACGCCGGGGACAACGGGCCGGCCCTGATGGCGCAGCTCCGCAACCCCGTGGGCCAGGCCGCGCCCCCGGCGGGGCGGATTGATTTCGACAGCCAGGGCAACCTGTACATCGCCGACACGGGGAACAACGTGATCCGCAGGGTGGACCCCCGGGGCGTGATCACCACCGTCGCGGGGACGGGCACCGCGGGCGCCACCGGGGACGGAGGACCCGCGGTGATGGCCACGCTCAACGGCCCCGGCGACGTCGAGGTCGGCCCTGACGGGGCGCTCTACATCGCCGACACGAACAACTCCTGCGTGAGGGCCATCTCCCGCGACGGGATGCTCCGTACGGTGGCAGGCCGGTGTGGCACCCGGGGCTTCCGAGGGGACGGACAGACGCCGTCCCAGTCCCTCCTGGATCGGCCCGCCGGCGTTGAGACCAACGCCCAGGGCGCGCTCTACATCGCCGACACCTACAACCACCGCATCCGCGTGGTGACGCCCCCGCGGTGAGGCTCACCGCATGCGGTACATGCTCACGCTGGTGCGGCCGGTGACGTAGACCCTGCCGTCGGCCACCACGGGCGGCACCCACTGGGCCACGCCGGTGGGGGCCTCCGCCTGGCTGTTGTAGACCTCCATCCCGTCGGCGATGTCGTACGCCCGGAGCGTGGCCGCCGAGGCCCCGGCGACCCAAAGGACACCCCCCTCGTTGCCGTTGGACGACACCGCGGGCATCACATTGGTCAGCGAGGCCGTGCACCACGCGGGGGCCAGGGTGGTCCCCTGGAGCCTCAGGGCCTGGACGCCCCCGGAGCCCGTGCACCCGGTGCCCCGCCCGCGGACGGGCGCGAACACATAGGTGGTGGTCCCGTTGGACCACGCGGCCACCGCGCCGTACATGCCCTGGTTGATGTTCGCCTCGGAGAGCTGGCCCCCAGGGCCGCCGAGGGCCGCGGCGTTGAGGATGTAACCCGCCCCCTCCTTGCCGCCCTGGAAGAGCAGGGTCATGGCGCCGGTGCCGGGCAGGACCACCGGGGCCACGGAGCCGATGTCCGCGTCTTGATTGTCCAGGCCCACAGCGTCCGAGGGCGAGAACTGCGCGCTGGTGTCCCCCATGGAGAAGGCCAGGCCCGGTGCCCGGAGGCGCAGCACGAACTCCCCGAGGGAGCCCGCCATGAAGCCGAACTGCGTCGCCCCACCGGGGCGGGTGCGCATGGAGTTGCCCGTGGAGACGAAGAGGTTACCCATCCCGTCCGTGGAGAGGCCCGCCGGGGCCCAGATCCCGCTGCCGGAGCCCGGGGTCCCGAAGGCCACCTGCGTCTCGGGCGCTGCGGCGTCGATGTCCACCACCCAGCCGTGGTAGTAGCCGCAGTCCCCAAAGAGGCCCCCGAAGGGCACATAGACGTGTCCATTGAGGAAGAGCAGGGCTCCCCGCTCTCCGGTGGGGTTCGGGTCGAAGCTCGACCCGTTGCTCATGGGCGGGCGGATGGCCGCGGGATAGCCCCCGCGCTGGGCGCCCGTGGCGAGGTCCAGGGCGTTGAGGTTGAACACCTTGGCGCCGCCGGAGGCGTTGAAGGACACCGCGTAGAGGGTGTTGCTGGCCGGGTCGATCACCGGCGTGCCGAGCACGCCCGTGGAGGGCGAGACGTTCCCACACGGCTGCGACGAGCGGGACACGGGCGTGCCGAGGTTTACGCGCCACACCTCGGCGCCGGTGAGGGCGTCCAGGCCGTAGACATTGTTGCTCTGGGTGGCCACGAAGAGCAGGCTCCGGGGCGCGCCACCGACCATCACCGCGGGCATGTACAGGGGTTGGGCGTAGACCTGACCCTCGATCATCGGGCGGAAGGCCATATCCCTGCCAAAGCCTCCAGCGCGCAGGGCCGCGGGCGAGAGCGCGGTCTCCGCGCGGTTGGCGAGGGTGCGCTGGCCGTCCACGCCGAACTGCGTGATGGCCGTCCGGGTCGGGGTGCCGGGCGCGTCCGTGGGGGTAGGGCGGTCCGTGGCGCCGGTGTCGGTCCCAGGGCCGCCCGTGTCCAGAGGTGCCTGCGTGTCCTCGCCCGCGTCCCCAGCGGGGGGGAGCGTGGAGCCTCGGCCGGAGCAGTGAACGACGCCCCAGAGGGCGCCCAGGCAGAGAACAAGGTGACGGTGCTTCAAGCGAGGGCCTCCGGCGGTGCGGGAAAGCGAGACCGGAACCATACCCGTCAGCGCCCTCCGCGGCAACGCGGAACCCGCGGTGGCCCTAGCGCAGCCGGAACATGGACACGCTGGAGTTGCCGGTGACGTACACCCTCCCGTCGGCCACCACGGGCGGGACCCAGTGGCGCACGCTGCCGGGGGAGTCCGCGCCGCTGGAGGCCCACAGCTCGGTGCCGTCCGTGAGGTTGTAGGCCCGGAGGCTCCCGCTCGCGGCGCCGGCCACCCAGAGCACGCCGCCGTCGTTGCCGTTGGACGACACCGACGCCATGGGGTCGCTGACGGAGCTGGTGCACCAGGCCACGGAGAAGCCCCCGGCGGTGACCCTCAGGGCCTGCACCCCGCCGGTGCCCGGACACGACGAGCCCCGACCCCTCACGGGCGCGAACACATAGGTGATGGTCCCGTTGGACCACGCGGCGACGCCGCCGTACATCCCCTGGTTGATGGCGTTCTCCGCCACCACGGTGTTGAGCGACGCGGCGTCGAGGAGGTACCCGGTGCCCTCCTTGCCGCCCTGGAACACGAAGCGGCGCCCGCCCACCGGGGGAAGCACCACGGGCGCGACGGAGCCAATGTCCAGGTCTTCATTGTCCAGGGTGATGGCGTCCGAGGGCGAGAACTGCGCGGTGCGATCGGCCATGTTGAGCGCGAGCGAGGGCGTGGGTAGCCGCAGCACGAACTCCCCGAGGGAGCCCGCCTGGTACCCGAAGGAGGTAGACCCACCAGGGCGGGTGCGCATGGAGTTGCCCGTGGCCACGAAGAGGTTGCCCATCCCGTCCGTGGAGAGGCCCCCCGGGGCCCAGATCCCGCTGCCCGAGCCCGGCGTCGCAAACGACGTCTGGCGCGTAGGATCCGCGAGGTCCACGCCCACCACCCAGCCGTGGTAGTAGCCGCAGTCGCCGTAGAGCCCGCCGAAGGGGACGTAGGCCCGGCCCCCGAGGAGGAGCAGGGCCCCTCGCTCGCCGGTGGGGGCGGTGTCAAAGCTCGACCCGTTGCTCATGGGCGGGCGGATCGCCGAAGGATAGCCCCCGCGCTGCCGGCCCGTGGCGAGGTCCAGGGCGTTGAGGTTGAACACCCGCCCGCCCGAGGAGTTGTACGAGACCGCGTAGAGGGTCCCGCTCGCCGGGTCGATGGCCGGGGTCCCGAGCACGCCCGTGGTGGGGGTGACGTTCCCGCAGGGCTGCGACGAGCGCGACACGGGCGCGCCGAGGCTGGCCCGCCACACCTCGGCGCCGGTGAGGGCGTCCAGGGCGTACACGCTGTTGGCCTGGGTTGCCACGAAGAGCAGGCTCCGGGGCGCGCCGCCCACCAGCACCGCGGGCATGTACAGGGGTTGGGCGTACACCTGCCCGTCCAGCGACGGGGCGAAGCGGGTGTCCCGGCCGAAGCGCCCGCCGCGCAGGGACGTTGGCGTGAGCGCGCTCTCCGCGCGGTTGGCGCCGGTGCGCTGGCCGTCCACCTGGAAGGTCACCACCGGGGTCCCGGTGGGGGGTGGGGCGTCCGGCGGCACCATGGTGTCCGGCGGGACCGCCGTATCGGGAGGCACCGCCGTGTCCCGAGGGACGCCCGTATCCACGGGGGGAGCGCCCGTGTCCATGGGAGGCACCGCGGTGTCCCGCGGCGCGCCGGTGTCTACGGGAGGGGCGCCCGTATCCATGGGCGTGGCGGTGTCCCGGGGCGCGCCCGTGTCCACGGGAGAGGCCGTGTCCTGGGCGCCGGTGTCCCCGCCGGAGTCCTCCGGGGCGGTGGTGTCCGCGGTGGCGTCCGGGTCGTCCGGGAAGTTCCCCCCCATGGACGGGCTGCACCCGAAGGTCGCGCCGAGCACAAAGAGGCCCCACTTCAGGGTCCGGCGCCGAACGGTCTGCGTTCCCATGATCGCGGACCCTAGCATGGCCTCCTTGCGCCTTGCACCCACCCTCCCGATGCTGGTACAGCGCCGGTCCCTGCCATGACCTCACCGTATGCGTCCGACCGTGACCTCCGCGAGCTGCTGCTCTACCTGCGCGATACCTTTCGTGACAGCGCCGCGCGCATTGACACCTTCCTCGCCGCCCGGGAGGCGCCGCCCCAGGCGCACTTCCACGCGCCCGCCGCGGAGCCTCGGGCCCCGCAGGGTCCCCCGGGGCTCTCCAGCGAGGCCGCCCGGGAGCGGCTGGACGCGCTGCGCGAGGAGGTCCGCGCCCTGAGCCTGGACGCGCCCGGCGCGCACAAGGCCCTCCTGCGCCTGCAGATCGAGGCCATCACCGCGGAGACCCGGGCCCTGCAGCCCATGCTCACGGACCCCGAGGACCACGAGGGCGCCTCGCGCATCATGCGCACGCTCACGGCCATCGTCTCGGACCACCGCCCGGGGCACGTCTATGGTCTGGCGAGGCACCACCAGGCGGTCTGGACCGACGTGGCCCGCCGCGCCAGGGCCGACATCGAGGCCCTCAAGGCCGAGCTCAAGAGCCGCCCCGAGGGCGCCGTGGACGCCCTCGACGACGAAGCCAGCAACGGCAACCGCTGAGGGCGCTACCGCGCGGCCACCAGCGCGGCGATGCCCGCCTCGATCTGCGGACGCTCCGCCAGGGCGAAGCCCTCGCGCTCGCGCTGGATGATCCCGTGGCGGTCAATCCACACGGAGAAGGGCGCCGCGCGCCGAGGGTTGTACACCGTGACCACCTGCGTCTCCAGGTCCGTCACCACCGGGAAGGTGATCCCGAGCCTGCGGGCCGTGGCCCCGGCCTCGCTCACCGTGTCCGGCCCGTCCATGGAGATCGCCACAATCTCGATGCGCCCGGCGTACCGACGGTAGAGCTCCTGGTACACCGGCAGCTCCTGCATGCAGGGCTGGCACCAGGTCGCCCAGAAGAGCACCACCACGGGCTTGCGGTTCAGGTGGTCCGCCAGCCGGAAGCGCCCCGGGCGGGGCCCCCCGGGCGCCGCCGGGAGCGTGAACTCCGGCGCCGCCGTGCCCACCGAGGCCACCGCCGGCAACGCCAGCAACGCCAGGCCCAGGAACACCCCCATCGGTCCGCGCGCGCGCTTCATCGTGGGTCTGGTACGTAGCACACCCACAGGCCATTCACAGCACCGGGTGTGGCGTGGACCCCGCACCCCCCAGGGGGGAGGGGCGCAACGGTTGCAGGTGGGGGTCATTTGCGCTAGGGAAGGCCGCCAAGGGCCCAGAGACTCCATGACCTTTCTTCGATCGTGCGCCACGCTGCTGGTGGTGCTTGCCGCGGCGTGTTCGAGCACGCCCACGACCCCCCAGGACGCCGCAGCGGACACCACGGTCGCCGCGGACACCACGGCCACGGACGCCGTGGGGGACGCCACCCCGGGGGACCAGGGGGCGCCGGACGGGCCGCGAGAGCCCTCACCGATCTTTGGTCCGTGCCGGAACAACGGGGAGTGCGTGGAGGGGCTGCGGTGCCTCTCGCCGTCGGTGGAGGGGCTGCCGGGCGGGGAGTGCACGCGGCCCTGCACCCGGGACGACGAGTGCCTGCTGGAGCCCATCGGGGGGCGCCGGGCGGTGGACGGCTTCTGCGGGATGGACAGCCAGCTTCGCATGCGGCGGTGCTTCCGCACGTGCGAGAACGGCCTGGACTGCGAGAGGGACGGCTACACCTGCCTCCAGCTCAACGCGGGCACGCTCCAGGAGGTCAACATCTGCATTGGTGTGTGCACCGACGCGAGCTGCACGGACGGCACGGTGTGCGACCACGACACCGGGCGCTGCCGCCCGATGGGCTCGTCCCCGCCGCCGGGGCGGAGCCTCGGCGAGGTGTGCGTACCCAACAACCGGGCCGGGGCCACGGCGGACCAGTTCTGCCGCTCCGGGCTGTGCAACCCGGAGAGCGTCACCTCGGCCGCCGGGGTGACCACCTACACGGGCTTCAACGGCGGGCAGTGCATCGGGCGCTGCATCCTGCCGCCGGGGTTCAACCCCGGGTCCTTCTGGCCGGAGATGGAGTTCCCGCGGTCCAACTGCCCGATGGGTGGCATCTGCCTGCCGTCGCGCACCTCCGCCCGGGGGGACATCGGGACCTGCCTGGACGAGTGCCGCACGGACGCCGACTGCCGGATGTCCGATGGGTTCTTCTGCCGCCGACAGATCACCCTCTCGTCGGGCATGACCCGGACCTGGATGAACGGCTTCTGCACGCCGCTGGACTGCGCCGCCGCGGGGCGCAGCTGCCCCTCGGGGTTCATGTGCAACGTGGTCACCAGCGCCTCCGGCGCGCGCCGGGGGACCTGCATCCCGATGCTGATGCGCCCGATGATGTGATTTCCCAAGCTCCGCGCTCTCGCAAAACACCGCCAAGGGTGTAGACTCACACAACCTGGAAGGGGTCCCTCATGAGGTCAATCGTCACGCTAGGTCTGGTTTCGGCCGTGGTGCTCGGGGGGTGCGGTGACAGCACCACAGGGGGGAGCACCCCACCGGTGGACAGCGGGATGAACATGTCCCCGCCGCCGCCACCGCCGCCACCGCCGCCGCCACCGCCCGGCGACGGGGGAGGCCCCATGGGGGAGACATACCCCGCAGGGCCCTACGGCACGGGCGTGGGCGCCATCCTGGAGCCCTTCTCGCTCACGGCCTGCAACCGCATGGGGGAGGAGGCCACCTGGCGCTTTGACAGCCCGGAGTTCTTCGCCTCGAACCTCACGGTGATGTCCATCGCCGCGGCGTGGTGCGTGCCCTGCCAGCGGGAGAGCTCGCAGATCCAGCGGGAGATCATTGATCGGTACCGCGGCCGGGGCGTGCGCTTCGTGCAGGTGCTGGTGCAGAACGCGGACCGCACCCCCATCTCGGCCCCCACCTGCAACCGCTGGGTGAGCTCCTACGGGATCACCTTCCCGGAGCTCATGGACCCGATGTTCCTCACGTCGCCCTTCGTGCCGCGGGCGGCCTTCCCGGGCAACGTGATCATCGACCGCCGCGGGCGCATCCGCTGGCGGGAGTACGGCTCGGACACGGGTCTGGCGTCCATCCGCACGGCCATCGACGACGTGCTGATGCATCCCGATCCTTAGTGTCCCCTCGCCTGGGGTACAGTCCCCCGGTGCCCTCGCACACGACCCCATCCCTCCCCCTCCCCCTCGCCATCACCCTCGGCGCTGCCCTCACGGTCTTCGGGCCTGCGGCGCGCGCCCAGGGGCTGGTCCGGCGCCTGCCGGGCCTGGGGCCCACGGCATTTACGGTCACCAGCACCTCGCTCACCCGGTACCGGGCACAGAACTTCGACGACAACCTCCACGACGACCATTTCTTCTCCCTCACGGAGCGGCTGGACCTCTCGGCCACGGCGGCCCCCTGGAGGCTCTATGTCCGCTGGGATGGCTTCGTCCCCTGGAACCATGACACCAGCTGCACCACGGACCAGGGCTGCTACCTCCGCTCCACCCTCGGGGACCTGGCGCGCCTCGCCCCGGAGCGCGTGAGCCTCCGGTATCAACGCGGAGACCTCACCGTCGAGGCCGGGGATTTCTACCAGGTCTTTGGCCGGGGCCTCGCGCTTGCGTTTCGCAAGGTTGACCCCATCGGGCTGGACGGCACGCTCCGGGGCACCAGGGTGGAGCTCGACCACGGGCGGATGAACATCCGGGGCTTCGCCGGGGTGAGCAACCCCCAGAACCTGGACCCCTTGTCCCTGGAGGTGTTCTCCGACCCCACGGACCTCCTGGCCGGGGGCTCCGCGGTGGCCCGGGTGGGCGCCGATCAAGACGTAGAGCTCGGCGTACACGTCGTTCACGCCACCTTCGAGGGCAACCGTGACAACCGCCGCCAGGACGACGTGGACATCGCCGGAGGGAGGGTCGAGGCCCCGTCGCTCCTGGGCGGGGACCTCACGCTCTACGGCGAGCTCAACATCGCCCGGCGGCGCACGCAGCTCTGCCGCAGGGTCGGCGCGGACCTCCAGTGTGACGGCTCCAGCGTGAACACCCGCCCGGGGCGAGGGATCTTCGGCGCGGTGCAGCTCCTCCGAGGCTCCTGGACCTTCCTGGTGGAGTGGAAGGACTACACTCACTACCTCCTGGCCCCGACGGAGAGCGCCAACGCCACCCCGAGGGACGTCGCGAGGCTCTACAGCGCGGCGCCTTCGCTGGAGCGCGACGACCAGCGGCCCTTCACCAACGCCAACGCGCGGGGCGGGAGGCTCCGAGTGGACTACAACCGCCCGGGCTCGCCCTGGATCTTCACCTTCAACTCGCTCTTGTATGGCTGGGCCGAGTCCTCGGACTCGAACAACAACCCGATCGATCCCTGGGATGACCGCGAGGGCATGGTCACCACGCACAGCTACCTTGCCCTGCGGCGGCGCTCGCGGCCCGTGGCGTCCCCGCAGGGAGGGCCGTCGGCGCCCGCGGGGGGGGCGGCCGTGGGGGGGGCAGCGGCGCCGGCTGCCGCGGGCCTCGGGGGCGCCGGGGCCACCCGCGTCTCCTCGGGGGACTATTTCCTCACGGCGAGCGTGGGCTACCGCCGGGAGTTCCGCCGCGCGGACGACGCCGCGGGGATGTCCCCGGACGCCCAGCGCGCAGGGGACCTCCGTCACGAGTCCCTCCAGGCCGACATCGACTGGGCCTTCCCGGTAGGCCCCCAGGACTCGCTGGAGCTCCGGGTGGACCACCGCTTCGAGCGCAACTACCGCTTCACGCGCATCCCCGGCGCGTTCGACTGGGACGACCTGGTCACCGGCGTCCGCGGCGGCGTGGCCCTCACCTGGACCCACGGCCTCCCGTTGGTGGTGAGCGCCAGCCTCCGGTGGGACAACACCAACCGTGGCCCCGGCTCCGCGGAGCTCCTCACGGACCCCCTCGGGAGCACCTCCCCGGTGCTGCGCCAGCCCACCCTCTACCCTTCGGCGGAGCTGCGCTGGAACTTCACCATCTCGAATTTCGTGCGTCTCTTCGCGGGGATGACCCCCGGCGGACGCGTGTGCTCCGGCGGCGTGTGCCGCGACGTGGCGCCCTTCCAGGGCGCCCTCGCGGAGCTCGTCTTGCGGATCTGAAGCCCTAGACGCTCGAGACCTCCGGCACGTTGATCGTTGGCCTCACCCGGAGCTTGCGGCGCTTCTTCCGGAAGGCCTCCTTGGCGTAGCCCCAGGCGCGCATTTTACGGCGCAGCGTGCGCTCCGGCACCCCGAGGGCCTGGGCCACCTGGCCCACCCGGCCACCGAGGGCCTCCAGGGTCTGGCGGATCACCGTGCGCTCGTAGGCCTCGATCTGCTCGGCCAGGGTGCTGGTGCGGGGCACCATGTTCTGGAGCGTGGCGGGAAGGTGCTGGAGCTGCACCAGGTCCCCCTCGGCCACCTGCGCGGCGGCCATGCGCACCACGCCCTCCAGCTCGCGCACGTTGCCCGGCCAGGCCACGCCCATGAGCACCGCCTGGGCGTCCGGGGCCATGCGCAGCGCGCGGCCCCGCAGGCGGCTCTCGTCCGCGAGGAAGTGCTCCACCAGCTTCGGGATGTCCTCGCGGCGCTCGCGCAGGGCGGGCACCCGCAGCTCGATGGCCCGGAGGGAGAAGTACAGGTCATTGCGGAGCCTCCCCTCCTGGCGCAGGCGGTCCAGGGGCTCCGAGGCCGTGGCCAGCACCCTGACCTCACCCGACGAGAGCTCCAGGGCGCGCACCAGCCTCGCCTGGATCGTGGGTGAGAGCGAGGCCACGTCCTCGATGAGGAGCGTGCCGCCGCGGGCCCGGGCCCAGCGGCCTCCCTCGTCGCCGCCCGCGCCGAAGAGTTCGTACTCCACGGTGAGGGCGTCGCCGTTGCCGTCCACGCGCTCGAAGGGCCCCGAGGCCCGGTCGCTCATGGCGTGGATGCTGCGCGCGATGCGCTCTTTTCCGGTGCCGGGCTCCCCCAGGAGGAGCACCGGGAGGTCGCAGGCTCCGGCCCGGCGGGCGTCCTCCAGCACCCCGGTCATGGCGGGGCCACCGACCACGAGCCCGGAGGCCTTGTCGCGGGCGGTGAGCGCCTCCGAGAGGGCGCGCACGCGCTTGCGCTGCACCCGGCGCTCCCGGGCTCGGTCCAGCATCGCCGAGAGGCTCGCGGGCTCCACGGGCTTCAGGAGGAAATCAAAGACGCCCGCGCGCAGGAAGCCCACCACGGCCTCCACGGTGGTGTGGGCGCTCATGAGCACCATCAGGGCCTCCAGGTTCCTGCCGCGAAGCACGTCGGTCAGGCCGAGGCCATCGAGCTTCGGGGTGCTCACCTCGGCGAGCACCAGGTCATAGGGAAAGCTCCCGAGGCGCGAGACGGCCTCGACGCCGTCGGCGGCGCCATCGACCTCGTCCCCGAGGCGCGCCAGCGAGGCCGTGAGGGCCTTGCGCGAGGCGGGGTCAGCATCTACCAGGAGGATTCGTAGCCGGTCTGTCACGGTCGCCCCTTCCATTCCGCGGGGTGATCCATCACCCCGCGGCGACACCTTGCGCGGCCCTCCAGAGGCGCCCTCGCGCGCCCTTCAGGGCCCCCAACGACACCGACAACCCTGCCCACACCCCTCCATCCGAGGGGGCACTGCCCGGGAAGGTACCGGAAAACGCCCGCCGGAAGCAACGTCTACGCCGCCCGGACCTTGCGCCGGGGTCCCGGCGGGCCCACGGTTCCCGCGAAGGAGCGACCGATGGGCCTGATGGGTGGACCTGGCTGCCAGAGCTGCGGCCGACCGATGATGGGTGACCGAGACCACGGGGGCAGCCTCGCGGACAACCCCTACTGCGTCCAGTGCTGCGACGGCGCCGGGCGCCTGCGCAGCTACGAAGACGTCTTCCGGCGCCTCGTGGAGCGGGACTTCATGGGCACCAACGGGATGCAACGCGCCCAGGCCGAGGTGGCCGCCAGGAACGCCCTCGCGCAGCTCCCGGCCTGGCGAGGGCGTTGACCACACTGTAGGGAAAGGTAGGGAGCTATCAGCCCCCGGAGCCACCGTCCCTGGGGCAGATGGTGATGCTTGGGTTTCGGGAGCAGGCGAAGTCCGCGCAGTCCACGAAAGTGTTGCAGTCGTTGTCCAGGCGGTCCATGCACGACTCGTTGCTGGCACCCTCGGCGCCGCGGCAGGTGCAGCCTGGCGGGGCGTTGTCCGCGGGCCCGCAGGAGCCGACGCAGGAGCAGTTGCGGTCGTCGCAGTCCACGAAGCCGTCGCAGTCGTTGTCCAGGCCGTCGGAGCACGCCGTGGGGGAGTTCTCCATGGCGCCGCCGGAGTCACAGCCGAAGGTGTCCCGCCGGACCGGGGCGTCGCGGGTCGCGTCCGTGGCGCCGCCGTCCCGCATCTGGCAGGCGAAGTCCATGGAGTCCGCGAAGCCGTTGCAGTCGTTGTCGCGCCCGTCGGTGCAGTTGGCGCTCTCGGCGCCCATGCACATGCACCCCGGCGGCGCCGAGCGGCCCGGCCCGCAGGAGCCCTGGCAGGAGCAGTTCAGGTCGTTGCAATCCGCGAAGCCGTCGCAGTCGTTGTCAAGGCCATCGCCGCAGGCCGCGGGGTTGTTCTCCGAGCCCATGCGCATGCAGCCCCGGGTGTCCAGCGGCGTGATCCGGTCGCTCCCGGAGGAGTCCCGCGGGGGCGTGCCCGTGTCCATGGGGGCAGTGCCCGTGTCCGCCGGGGGCGTCCCCGTGTCCTGCGGGGGTGTCCCCGTGTCCATCGGCGCGGTGGTGTCCGCGCCCGCGTCGTCCCCGGGCAGGCCCCCGCCTCCGGTGCTGTTCCGGCACGCGAAGCTCAGGGCCACCACAAGCAGCAGGCGAATCGGTGTCATCGGTGCACAGCCTTTCAGGTCGCCGGGTGTGGGCTCCTCGCCGCACTTCTGGGACCAACCAAGGCTAGAGCCCTTACCCTGGCTTCCCTGGAAAGGCAACGCGACGGTATGCTCCGCCCATGGTCGTTGCCCGCAGGCTCGTCCTCCCGGGGGCCCTGGGGGTGCTCCTCCTGCCGGCGCTCTCGTGCCAGCCGGAGCGCCGCCCACCGAGCGCCGACGGCGCGACCCTGGCGGATTCCACCCTTGCAGATACCCCCACGGACGGGCCCGTGACCGTGGACCTGGACCCGGGCATCCGTTGCAACGACCCGGGGGTGGACCCGGTGACGGGGGTGCCCTTCTGCGGGAGGTGTGTACGCCCCGACGGCACCCCGGTAGGCTGCGCCCGGTGCCCCGACGGGGCCGACGCCGGAGGCCAGAGCCTCTGTTGATGACCCTCCCCGGGCGCCGGTCGGCGCTCTAACGAGGTGCCTGGGCGCGACCAATGCGGTCCAGCCAGTCGAGGGCCACGTCTCGCGCGCCCTGGGGGCGCGTTGGATCCCAGGCAAGGCGCGTGAAATCCCCCCGGGAGCCGTCCAGGTCCCCGAGGCGCCAGCGCAGGATCGCCCTAAGGCGGAGCCCCTCGGCGCGCACCCTGGGCTCCGTCAGGGCCTCCAGCGTGGTGTCCGTAAGAAGCGCCAGCGCCGCGCGGTCTCGCTCCTGGTGGTAGAGCTGCCGGGCGACCAGGTACGCCGCCAGGGGCTCCCGGGTGCGCCCCAGGTGCTCTCCGAGCGCCGCCACCGAGGCCACCGGCGAGGGGTCCAGCTCACGGTCCCCCAGGAGGAGGTCCCGCACCCCGGAGGCCAGCGGGTCCCCGCGGGAGAGGGCCTCCCGCTTCAGGAGCAGCGTGCGGGCTTCGTCCTCGTCGAAGAGGGACGCATCCACCCTGGCATAGAGCCCCTGGGCCTGGGCGGCTCCCTGCCAGCGCCAGACCGCGTCCGCCACGCGCAGGAGCGCCCGGGCCTCGGCGGCGGGGCCGAGGTCGCGCCCGGCGTCCCGGGAGAGGCCCTCCGCCCGGGAGAGGGAGCCCTGGCGGACGGCGGTCTCGGCCAGGCGCGTCCTGGCGGCGGTGTCCGTGGGGTCGTCGGCCACGAGCCTCGCGTACGCCCGGGACGCCTCCGAGAGCTCCCCCGCGGAGAGCGCCAGGGCCGCCCTCTCATGCAGCCCTTCGCGGTCAAAGGGACACCGTCGCCCGAAGATGGACGCGCGGCGGAAGCGCGTGCGGGCGCGCACCAGCGTGCGGGCGTCCGTGGGCACCGCGCGCAGGAAGGCGTGCCAGGCGCTCTCCAGGCTCGCCAGCGAGCGCCCGTAGGTGCCTTGAAAATCTCCCGTGGCGTAGAGCCTCGCGAAGCGCTCGCGGCCGTGGGTGTCGTAGAGCCAGCGGCAGAAGCTCCCCGCAGCGGTGTAGGCCGTGAGGGAGCTGGCGCCGAAGAACCCGAGGCCCTCCAGCGAGCGCACCCTCGGGGCCAGGCCCGCTTCCAGCATCGCCCGGGACCACTGGTGCGGCGTGGCGTCGCTCTCGCCCTCCCAGGCCGCGGCCACGGCGGCGCCCTCGACCAGGCCCGGCAGGGGCACGCCCCAGCGCACCGGCAGCCGCAAGAAACCCCGGGCCAGGGCGCCGGACACCACGTGGGCCAGCTCATGCTTGAGCACCGGGTGGGGGAAGGGCGCGTGCTGGAGGTACACCTCGCGCCGCCAGGGCTTGGCGATGTACGTGTCCTCCGCACCCATCAGCGCGCGCTTCTGGGCGCTCGACGCGAAGAGGAACACGGTCACGCGCCCCGGCACCCGGGCGCCAAAGAACGCCTCTAGCTGCGCCATCCGGAGGTCGCAGTCCCGCGCCAGGAGCCTCCCCTCCCGCGCTTCGAGCGTGCGGTCGTAGAGCACCACGCAGCGCGTCCCCTCGGCCCTCTGCCCGAGGAAGCGCGCGATGTCCTCGCGGCCCTCGCGGTGCCCCAGGGCGGGCCCCTTTGCGTACACCCCGAGGCCCACCACCAGCCCCGCCACCACGCACCCGAGCGCCGGGAGGGAGCGCCACAGCACCAAGACGCGCACCCTCGCGCCCTCGGCCCAGCCGCCCACGAGCGCCCCCGCCAGGGCCAGAGACCACCCCAGGGTCCCCACCCGGTACGTGAGAAGCGTCTCCCCGAGGGGGACCCTCTCATCGTAGATCGCCCCAGGGTAGAAGCCATGAAAGGGGTCGTAGGAGAAGATCGCAGGTGTAGTATAAAAACGCACAAGGGACCACACAATGAAACCCGGCACCAGGAGGGCCGCCAGGGTGGTCCCCAGGGCTCGGCGCGCGGTGGAGGCTCCGAGCCAGAGGCCCACAAGGGAGGCCAGGAGGGGCCCTGGGAGGGCCACCAGGAGCCAGGCCAGGGCTCCCTGCCCCGGGGAGCAGCCCTGCCCTCGGAGGAGCACCACGGCGAGGAGGAGCCCGAGGCAGACCAGGGTGGCCCCCAGGGCGGCGGCGACCGGGTGGGAGCCCGAGAGCTCCAGGCTTCGCTTGCGAAGGGCCAGGGGGAGGCCCGCGCCGACCACGGCGGCGGAGACGCTCCCGACGAGCCCGGCGACCAGGGCAGAGCCATAGCCCGGGTGATCGGTGAGGGTGTTGGTCCAGCAGCCGAAGCCCGCGGCGAGGTGCAGGCCCAGGGAGCCCCAGGCGCGGCGGGTGGACGCGAGCGCGCGGAGCGCCTGGAGCGTGGGGTGCTCGCTACGGCAGGACGTCGGGCTGGTCGTCATCGTCGTCGGGAGGCGACGTCGGGGGCGGGAGCGAGGTGCTGGTGGGGCGCTCCAGGAGGGCGTGGCGGAGCACGTCGTCCACGCGCGCCACGAGGTCGATCTTCACGGCGGATTTGATCTCCTCGGGGATGTCCTCGAGGTCCTTGGCATTGCGCGCAGGCAGGAGCACGTGGGTGATGCCCGCCCGATGGGCGCCCAGGACCTTCTCCTTGACGCCGCCGATGGGCAGCACCACGCCCCGGAGGGTGATCTCGCCGGTCATGGCCAGGTCCGCCCTGGCCGGGCGGCCCGTGAGGAGCGAGGCCAGGGCCGTGATGATGGTCACGCCTGCGCTGGGCCCGTCCTTGGGGACGCCGCCGGCGGGCACGTGGAGGTGCACGTCGCTGCTCTTCAGGAACTCCGGGTCGATGCCCAGCTCCGGGGCGTGGGTGCGCACCCAGGAGAACGCCGCCGCGGCGCTCTCCTTCATCACGTTGCCGAGCTGGCCCGTGACGGTGATCTCCCCCTTGCCCGCGAAGCGCTGGGCCTCGACGAAGAGCACGATCCCCCCGGACGGGGTCCAGGCCATGCCCGCCACCACGCCCACCGAGGGCTGCCTCTCGGCGGCCTCGTCGTGGAAGCGCGAGACGCCCAGGACGCTCCCCACGAAGTCCTTGGTGGCGGTCTCGTGGACGTCCTCACCCGACGCCAGGCGCACGGCCACGGCGCGGCACACGCTGGCCACCTCGCGGGTGAGGTTGCGCACGCCGGCCTCGCGCGTATAGCTGTCAATGATGGTCTGGTAGCCCTCGTCGGTCCACTCCAGGCGCTCGGGGGTGAGCCCGTGCTCCTCCAGGTTCTTGGGGCCGAGGTACTCCCTGGCGATGTTGAGCTTCTCCACGCGGGTGTAGCCTGCGATTTCAATGATCTCCATGCGGTCCGCCAGCGCCGCGGGGATCAGGTCCCGCTGGTTGGCCGTGCAGATGAACATCGCGTGGGAGATGTCGTACGGGACGTCGATGTAGTGGTCCATGAAGGTGCTGTTCTGGTCCGGGTCCAGCACCTCCAGCAGCGCCGCGGCGGGGTCCCCGCGCTGGTCGCTGCCCATCTTGTCCACCTCGTCCAGGATGATGATCGGGTTCGTGGTCCCGGCCTTCTTCATCGCCTGGATGATCCGCCCGGGGAGGGCGCCGACGTACGTCCTGCGGTGCCCGCGGATCTCCGCCTCGTCCCGGACGCCCCCGAGGGAGATGCGCACCATCTGCCGCCCGATGGCGCGGGCGATGCTCTTGGCGAGGCTGGTCTTCCCCACGCCGGGCGGGCCGATGAAGCACAGGATGGGCCCCCGGCGGTCCTTCCGGAGCTTGCGCACGGCCACGAACTCCACGATGCGCTTCTTGGCCTTCTCGAGCCCGAAATGGTCTTCATCGAGGGCGCGCCGCACGGCGTCTACGTCAAAGCGATCCTCGGTGGAGCGCGACCACGGCAGGTCCGCCAGCCACTCCACGTAGGAGCGGGTGACCTGGTACTCCGCCGAGTGGCCCTGCATCGCCCGGAGCCTGCCGAGCTGCCTGCGGGCCACGCGCTCGACCTCCAGGGGCAGCCTGGCGCGGGCGATGCGCTCCCGGAGCTGGTCGAGCTCCTCCTCGCTCTCGTCGGTCTCGCCCAGCTCCTCCTTGATGCTCTTGAGCTGCGCCCGGAGGATGTCCTCGCGCTCGCTGCGGCCCAGCTCCCCCGTCACGATGCTCTGGATCTCCTTGCGGACGCGGTGCACCTCGTGGACCCTGCGGGCCAGGTGGTGGGCCAGGCGCAGCCTCTCGGTGAGGTCCAGGGCCTCCAGCACCTGCTGCCGGTCCGGCGGCGTCACGGGCGGCGACGGGAGGTGCAGGGTCACCAGGTCCGCCAGGGCCCCGGCGTCCGCGGCGTTCTCGGCCACGGCCCCGAGGTCCGCGGGCACCGGCGGGGAGTAGGCCTTCAAGCTCCGGGCGAGCTCCCGGAGCTCCGCCCCGGCCTTGTCGATCTCCGGCGAGCGCAGGGCCGGGTCCGGGAGTCTCTGGATGCGCCCGCGCAGGAAGGTGCCGCCCTCCACGATGCCCAGGAGCCGGAAGCGGGACACCCCCTGGAGCACCACGGAGTAGTTGCTGGCCCCGAGCTTGATGACCTTGACGATCCTGGCGATGGTGCCGACGGTGAACAGGTCCTCCAGGCCCGGGTCCTCGGTCTCCGGCACCTTCTGCGTGAGCACCGCCAGGAGGCGCACCTCGGCGTGGGCCAGCTCCTCCACCAGCCTCACGCTGCGGGCCCGGCCCACGTTGATGGGCACCACCGCGGCGGGGAACAGCACCGCGTTGCGCAAGGGAAGGATGGGCAGTACCTCGAACAAGGGCTTCTCGGGACTCGTCACGATCCTGGAACCCTAGGAAACCGCGCACCCTCGCGCAAGCACAACCGGTCGCTTCAGCTCCCCGCGCGCGCCAGGGGCCTCACCACGATGCCCTCGCCGCTCGGCGTGGCCTTGCGCACCCGCGGCCGCCTCGCGGCGGTTTTTACGCCCGGGGCCTTGCCCAGCCGGGAGAGCACCTCCGCCGTGAGGGCCTCGTAGTCCTCGCGCCCTTTGCCCCCGGAGGGCTCGTGCTCGAAGATGGTCCTCCGAAAGGACGGGGCGGCCTTGTGGTGGGTGTTGGCCCGGACCACGGTCCGGAACACGGCCTCGCCGAAGCGCCCCCGGAGGATCTCCTCCACCTCGGTGGTGATGCGCTCCCGCCGGTCCACCATGGTCAGGAGGTACCCGAGCACCCCGGCCCGGGCCCCGGCGCGGCTCCGTAGCTGCTCCAGGGTCTGCTCCAGGAGCTTGAGCCCGAGCATCGGGAGGTACTCGCAGGACACGGGCACCAGCACCTGGTCGCACGCCAGGATCGCGTTCACGGTCAAGAGCCCCAGGTACGGGGCCGTGTCGATCACCACGAACGCGTGGTCCCGCACCCGGGGCCCGCGCAGGGCGCGCTCCAGGGCCCTCTCGCGCCCGTAGGCCGACGCCAGGTGCAGGTCCACCAGGGCCATGCGCTCCCCCGCGGGGGCCAGGGAGAGGCCCTCCACCGCGGTGGATATCACGGCCTCGTCCAGGGGGCGGTCCTCCAGGAGCACCCGGGCCACGTCCACGGCCCCCTCCGAGGGGCTCCTGCCCAGCGTGGCCGAGGCGCTGCCCTGGATGTCCAGGTCCACCAGCAGCGTGCGGTGCCCCTGGAGCGCCAGGCCCGCCGCGAGGTTCACCGCGGTGGTGGTCTTGCCCACCCCGCCCTTCTGGTTGCACACCGCCACGATCGTTGGACTGTCCATGACCCGCGGAGTCAACACCGCGGACGCGGCGCGTCAAGAAAAGTTACCAAAACGCCAGACCATGACAGAAATGTCTTGCCCCCCGATCCCCCCCTTGACTATTAGTGGACCCCCGATCCGGGTTGTAGTTAGCGTACTTACATGTGTTCCCAGTCTCTACCTGTGGGTGGCTGGGCGAGCAAGAAGGCAATTGGACGGAGAGACCGATGGGACTGAGCGGACGGAGCATGGCGTTGGTGGTGGCGATGGCGGCGGGGCTTTCGGGCTGCGAGCATGCGGTGTGGGGCAACGGGACGGCGGTGATGCTCACCCTGGGGTTGTTCTTCGGGACGCTGCAGCTTGGGCGCAGGGCTCCGGCGCCGTCGGTGACGGCGGGGGGGGCCCCGGCGGTGTCGGTGTCTTCGGGCGCCGCGGGCGCCTCGGACGCGCGCGGCTGACCACGGTGGCGCTCCGGCGAGCCGCCGCGGGCGTACAATCACGGTCGTGACCCGAACCTCGGTGATCCCTCCCGGGCCAGGGTTTCGATCCCTGGGTGATTTCACCCTCGGGGACATGGACCTCCTGCGGGTGCTGCTCCGCGGCGAGTCGGTGATTGACTTCAAGCGCCTGGCGCTGACGGACCTGGAGGCGGTGGACGAGTTCCTGCGGGTGCAGGAGTACCGCCCGGACGAGCCCGCGGACAGGATCCGGATGGAGGCGATCAAGCGCGAGGCGATCGGCTACCTGCGGCGCAACTTTGAGTACCCGATCCCGCGCTCGGTGGCCGAGGCGACGGTGGAGGAGTTGTTCCTGCTGGCCTCGGGCAAGGGGCACAAGCAGGTGTGCGCGTGCGTAATTCTAAAGGCGATGCACGTGATCCATCACCTCCAGGGCCGGGAGCTCCTGTCCATGCTCCCCTTATCCGACGCGGAGGTCTTCCACCTGGTGGAGGGCAAGGTGTACCGGGTCCTCGGGGAGATGCTGGCGCAGGCGCTGCCCATCACGGAGTTCCTGGGCGGGCGCAAGAACCGGGACTCTCTGTACACCAAGCTCCTGAGCAAGAGCGAGACCATCGCCGCGCAGATCTACGACAAGGTGCGCTTCCGGGTGGTCGCGCGGACGCCGGAGGACGTGCTGCCGGTGGCCAACTACCTGGCGCGCAAGCTCTTCCCGTACAACTACGTGATCCCGGGCGAGAGCAAGAACACGCTGGTGCGGCCCCGGGAGCTGGCGGAGCGGTTCCCGTCCTTCGGGGTGCTCCTGTCCGCGGCGGGGATGGGGGACGAGCTGGTGAGCGCGCTGGTGGACAACCGCTTCAGCGCGCCGAGCTACCGGGTGATACACTTCGTGGTGGACATGCCGGTGAGGGTGGGGCCCGAGGTGCTGCGCAAGGCGCCGCCGGCGGCGCTGGACCTCGGGGCGGTGGTGTTCGTCCTGGTGGAGTTCCAGCTCGTGGACCAGGCCACGGAGCTCAAGAACGAGTCCGGGGACGCGTCCCACGCGCGCTACAAAGACCGCCAGCGCCTGGCCGTGAAGGACCGCCTGCGCCTGGGCGCCCAGAGCCCCGGCCGCCGCAGCCAGCACCCCCCGCCGAAGAAGTGACGGGGCGGCGACCTCACCCCCCGACCCCATAGGCGTAAAGTCGGCATCAGCCCGTGCCCGTGCCCGTGCCCGTGCCCGTGCCCGATCGTCGCACCGCCGCGTCGTAGCTCCCTGACTCCCACCTGACGACGGGCAGCGATCGGGCACGGGCACG
>JACRDB010000120.1 GCA_016218725.1 Deltaproteobacteria bacterium | reverse complement strand
GCTGGCGAACCCCGGGCGAAAAAGCCTCAGGAGCTCGGGCGGCGCGGCGGCGCGGTCGCCGACCGTGCCGTCCTCGAAGCCCCACCCGCTGCCTGAAGTGCCTGAAATTCAGACCTCGGAGCCCTTATCCTGGCGCCTATGCCCCCCGGCCCCCTCTCCCTGGCAGGAGAGGGGGTGACAGAGGCAGAATTGCTGAATTCTCCTCCCCCCTCTCCCGACAGGGAGAGGGGGGTGGGGGGGGTGAGGTCGCCGTGCCCGGGCTCAGGTCGGTGGCCGGGGCCTCGATCCCTCAGCGGTGCAAGAGCACCCGGGTGTTGGGGCTGGTGGGTGACTGGAGCCGGGCGCTCCCGCCGTTGCATCGGAAGGTCCACCCGCCGGGGTTCGGCACCGAGCCCACCAGCCCGTCCGGCTGCGCGCGGCAACGGGTCATCGTGACGTGCGTGCCCCAGCTGCTCTCGTAGCGTCCACACGAGGAGCCCGAAATCGAAGTGACCTCCAGCGTGTAGCGCGCGCCGCCGTCCGAACCCCGCCAGCGGCCGAGGCACCGCGTCGCCGCGGTGGTGCTCCGCACGGGCGCGGCGACGGGCCTGGCGGTCGCGGCCGAGCGGTCGTGCCCGGGGGGCTCCTCCGGCGGAGCGCTGGCGGCGACGGGCGCGGTGGGAGCCTCGGGCGGCACCGCGCTCGCGTCCGGGACCGACGGCGTGGGCGCGCTCTCCGCCGACGGCGGCGGTGGCAGCGTGGGAGCCTCGGGCCGCGGAGGCGCCAGGGAGGCCGCCTGCGTCTGGCGATCCTGGTCGGTCTCCTCGGCGGTGTCGCGCGGTCGCGTGGACCTCCAGGCGACGAGCGCGCCGAGCGCCAGCACGAGCACCGCGGACCCACCCACGGCGACCGCCAGCAGCGCGAAACGACCGGTCCCCGGCGTGGGCTGGGGCACCCCCGGCGGCGTCGCGCCCGGAGAGGAGAGCCCACCGGAGCCCGTATGCCAGGGGCCTCCGGACCAGGGTACCGGCGGCACACCGGCGCCCTCGGGGATGGGGATCGTAGCCGGGATCGAGGGCCTGGAGAGCACCGCGCTCAGGCCCGCGATCGCCACGGCGCCGTCCGGGAAGCGCGCCTCGGGCTCGCGCGCGACACACTGCTGGAACCACGCGTCGAAGCCCTGCGGGAGCGCCGAGGCGACGCCCTGGCTCGCCGCGCGGACGCTCGGGGGCTCCAGCGGCAGGACCGCGATCTCCATAAGGAGCGCCGTGAGGTTGAACTCCGGGGCGTTGGCGGCGTTCCAGAAGTACCGCCCCGTCAAGCCGTAGTAGGCGATCAAGCCCAGGGCCCACACGTCCGTGGCGGGGCGAAGCTTCGCCCCGGCCTGGGCCTGCTCGGGCGCGAGCCACAGCGGCGAGCCGATCCCGCGCGTGGCCGTGGCCGCGGTCTGGTTCGAGGCCACCAGCTTGGCGATGCCAAAATCCAGCACCTTGAGCATCACGGGCGCGTGGAGGAGCTGCGTCGCAGCGACGAAGAGGTTCTCGGGCTTCAGGTCCCGGTGGATCACCCCCGCCGCGTGGGCCCTCCCGAGGGCATGGCCGAGCTGCTCGAAGAGCCCGAGGAGCTCCGCCGGAGAGAGCCTCCCACGCTGCCGGATCCAGGCGTCGAGGGTCATCCCTTCGAGGAGCTCCATCGCCAGCCAGGGAGAGCCCGTCGCGTCGTCCACGCCCGCCGCGACCACCTCGACCACGTAGGGGCTCTTGATCGCGGCGCCGACGCGCGCCTCCTGGACGAACTGCGCACGGTTTTTTGGGTCCGCCACGAGGCTCGCGTGGAGCACCTTGAGCGCGCGCTGCGCCCCCGTGCTGAGCTGCTCGACCACATAGAGCGCCCCCATGCCGCCTTCGGCCAGGGGCCTCAGGACCCGAAACTCTCGCGCGAAGACCGTCCCCGGCGCCAGGTGCAGCACGCCCGGAGGCTACCAGGGAGCTGCCGCCATGTGGAAGGGGCCACGCGAGACACCCCCTCAGGGTACGAGCACCCAGCGGAGCGTCACGGGCTCCCCCCGGCGGAGGAGCTCCACCCGCAGCGCCCTCGTCCGCGGCGACAGCTCCGCCAGCGCCAGCACGCTCCGAGGCGTCAGGGACACGTCGTCCACCCGCTGCACCAGGTCCCCTGGCTCCAGGCCCAGGCTGTGAAATAGTCCCCCAGGGCGCGCCGCGAGCACGCGCACCCCGCGCTCCTGCCGCCCTCGCCGGAGGAACCGCGCCCGGTCCCCGAGCACCGCGTCCTCGCGCGCCACGAGCGCCCCTAGCGCCGCGGTACGCACCAGGAACAGGTCGTCGTCGAGGCGCTCCACCGCGGGGGCCCTCGGGGCCTCGGGCGCCGCCGCGGGCGCCGCCGGGACCGCGGGCGCCGCCGCGCGCACCACCACCTCGCGACACGCCCCCGCGGGGTACGTCGCCTGGGCCCGGCTCCGGGCCTCCACCACCGCCGCGATGCACCAGGGCACCGCCGCGGCGGAGGTCATCGCCAGCGCCAGCATCGGGGCCCGAAGCAGCGTCGGGGCCGTAAACCGCAGGGTGGGCCTTGGGACCGGAGGGCACTGGTGGCTCATGCCCAAAGCAGGACGCACCCGCCGTGCCACGTCCCCAAAGGCCGCCGAGGGGCGCCCACCGTGCAGCGTAACCAATTGAAATTACACAGTAAATGTCAAATTCACAGCAAGCCGCGCGCACCCCCCGGCGACGCTCCGCGCTGTCACCAGGGCACCCTGGTCACCACCTCGGGGTGACATTCTGTCACCCGCCTTGACCTGGGGCGCCCGGTCGTCGTTGCATGACCGAGATGTCGCCTCGCCGGGCCCTCGAGCATCCCCCGTATTTGCATAAATTATCTTTTAGTTTCCATATGTTACCATTGCTGCTCGGGCTCCCTGGCTGCGGGGACCCGGCGCCCTCCACGCCCGCCGACGGGGGCGCTGCGGACGCTCGGGACGTGCCCGAGGAGCCCCGGACCTACGCGGGACCCGCGGCGGTGGTGGTCACTCGCTATGGGCTCGCCCTGGACGTCGCCACGCGGCAGGCGAGGGCCACCCTCGCGCTCCGGGTGCGCGCCGCGGGCGACTGCGTGGAGCTCGCCAGCCGCGTGGAGGACGTGACCGAGGTGACCCTCGACGGCGCGCCCGCGAGGGACGTCACCCACGGCGAGGGACGGCTCCGGGCGTGCGACCCGGCCTCGCGGGGTTATGCCGTGGACCGGGAGGTGTCCCTCGGCGTGGCGTACACCGTGCCACAAGGGACCTGGAGGGGCACGCAGATAGGGTTCTCCACACGCAACGACGCCGCGGGGAGGCCCTTCACCTACGCCCTCGGCTGGGTCGAGCAGTGCGACCGCCTGGTGCCCTGCGACCCGAGCCCGGGCACCTTTGCCACCTACGACCTGGACCTCACCCACGCCATGGACCAGCGAGCGTGGTGCGCGGGGCAGGTCACCGCGGAGCCAGGCCGCACCCGCTGCACCTTTCGGCACGAGGGCGGACCCACCTACAGCACCCTCGGGGCCCTGGTGGGTCGGAGCTGGACCGCTCGCACGCTGGGCACCCGCGAGGGCGTGACCGTGGTGCTCCACGACAACCCCGCGGTGGACGTCGCCCGGCAGCTCAACACGGACGCGGTGCTGGGCTTCCTCGCGTGGATGAGCCGCACCTTCGGCCCCTATCCCTATGGCGACGAGCTTCGCATCGTGGTGGCGCCCACCTTCTGGGCGGGCTTCGAGCACCCCGGGAACATCGCCCTCGGAGAGGGCACCGTGCGCGGCAGGCTCGACCACACGGTGCTTCACGAGATCGCCCACCAGTGGGCCGGAGACCAGACCACCCTCGCGTCGGCGAGGGACTTCGTCTGGAAGGAGGCCATGGCCGAGTACCTTGCCTATGTCTGGGAGGACGAGAACCTCCCCGCCCAGGCCCAGGCCACGCGCCAGGTCTGGAAGGACGTGGCCTTCAACGCCAGGACGTACCCCGTCCCCGAGGAGCGCCTCACGCTCCTGGAGTACTACGGCTCGGCCTATGGACCAGGGCCCATGATCTTCTTCCGCCAGCTGGAGTCCCTCTCCGAGCGCCCTCGGGTCCTCGCCGCCCTGAGGGAGCTCCTCGGGCGCCCGAGGGCCCTCTCCGTAGAAGACGTGCAGCGCGCCTTGGAGCGCGCCACGGGCCTCCCCCTGGAGGGCTACTTCCGAGCCTGGCTCCGTGGCCCCGGGGCGCCCTCGTGGCCCACCGCGAGGATCGCCCGGAGCGCCACCCCCGAGGGCGCCACCCGCGTCACCGTCACCCTCTCCAACCGTGATGGGAGGACCCGAGGTTGTCGCTTCAGGGTGCGCCTCCGGGGAGCGGGTATGGAAATGTACGATATCCCCATGGACTTCGGAACGGACGGCGCCACCGAGCGGAGCGCGACGGCCATGGTGCCCTTCGAGGTCACCCGCGAGGAGCTCGACCCGCTCCAGGAGTGCCTGGTGTACCCCGCCTCCGAGGGGGCTTCCAGGCTGGCGAAGCCGGTATCTCAGCCGTGGCTGGCGGACGGTTGGAGCGGCCCATGAAGGACCTCCGATGGCGCCTGGGGTACACGCTGGTGTCGGTGGTGACCGTGGCCGTGGGGCTCGGGGCCCGGAGGGCGCTCTCGGGCTGGACGGCCAAGTACCTCGGCGTGGCGCTCTGGTCCACGCTGGTGTACTGGCTGGTGCTCGCCTGCGCCCCGAGGCTGCGCCCGGCGAGGGCCTTCGGGGTCACCGTGGCGATCTCCTTCGCGGTGGAGCTCTTCCAGCTCACGCCCATCCCGTATCGGTTGGGGCAGGTGTCGGTGCTCTTCCAGCTCGTGTTCGGGATGTTCTTCTCGGCCTGGGACCTGCCCGTGTACGTGGTCGGCAGCGCCCTGGGCGCGGCGCTCCACGCGCTCCTCCCGGAGCTCAAGGCAACAACCGTGGAGCCTTTGAAACTACAGCCTCCAGGGTAGACGCGGTTTTGCTAGAACCTGTGGACAAAGAGCCCGCTGCGGAGCTTGGGCTCGAACCAGGTGCTCTTCGGCGGCATGAGGGCCCCGGCGTCGCTCACCGCGAGGAGCTGGTCCATGGTGGTGGGGTAGAGAGCCACGGCCAGGTGCCAGCCCTCGGCGCGCGCGCGGCGCTCCAGCTCGTCGGTGCCGCGGATGCCGCCCACGAAGTCCACGTGCTTGTCCTTGCGGGGGTCCGTGATGCCGAAGAGCGGCCCCAGCACCTGCTCCTGGCAGAGCGACGCGTCCAGCGAGGCCACCGGGTCTCCACGGTCCCAGGAGCCCTCGCGCACGCGCCCGCGGTACCAGCGGCCTCCCAGGTAGAGCCCCATGGTGCGCGGCTCCGTGGGCGAGGGGCGCTCCGCGGGGACCACGTCCAGCCGCTCCCGGAGCGCGGCGAGGAGGGCCTCCGGAGAGCGCCCCTGGCGGTCCCGGACCAGGCGGTTGTACGGCAGGATCTGGAGCTGGTCATGGGGGAAGAGCACCGCCAGGAAGACCCCGTGCTCGCCCGGGGTGCCTCGCCGCAGGGCCTCCACCCGCGCCGCCGCGGCGCTGCGGTGGTGCCCGTCGGCCACGTAGAGCGCGGGCACGCGGGCGAAGAGCCCCGAGAGCGCCGCGCTGGCCTCCGGCGTGAGCACCCAGAGCGTGTGGCCCACCCCGTCCGCGGTGACGAAATCGTAGACGGGCGCGGCCCCTGCGGCGTCGGCGAGGAAGCGGTCCAGGGCGGGCTCCGCGCGGTACGCCAGGAACACGGGCTCGTCGTGGGCGCCCAGGGTGTCAATGTGCCGGGTGCGGTCGTCCTCCTTGTCCGGTCGGGTCTTCTCGTGCTTCTTGATGGTGTCGTTCGCGTACTCCTCGACGGAGACGCACGCTACGACGCCGGTCTGCCGGCGCCCGCCCATGGTCTGGGCGTAGAGGTAGAGCCTGGGCTCCCGGTCCTGCACGAGCACCCCGCGGTCACAGAGGGCCTGGAGGCTCCGGGGGCCCTGGGCGTAGACCTCGTCGGCATGCTCGTCGGTGCCCACGGGTAGCGCGATCTCCGGCCGGGAGACGTGCAGGAAGCTGTCCGGGTTGCCCTCCGCGAGGGCCGCGGCCTCGCGGGTGTTCACCACGTCGTACGGGGGCGACGCGACGCGGGGCGCGAGCTCGGGCGGCGGGCGCAGCGCCCGGAACGCTTGGACCATCACCATGGGGACACCTCTCGGAGGGGGGACTCTAGCGGCAGTTGGCCGTGAGGGAGAAGCCCCGGAGCACGGGGGACGCGCCCCGGTCCGAGGCCTGGAGCGTGACGGAGATGCGCAGGAACTGCCGCGAGGCCTGGCCCGCGGCCATGAGCGCCGCGGAGACGTTCACCGGTGGGGAGTCCCTGGGCGCCATGGCCACGGAGACACTGGTGGCGGAGCCGAGCCCCGCGGCGCTGTCCGCCGTGCGGGCCACAAAGGTGAGGCTCGTCCCCGCGGGGACGTCCGCGTCCCAGGCGAGCTCCCGGAACTCGGGCGTGGCGCAGCCGAGGTCGAAGTCCTCCTCGTAGGTGCCGTTGCCGATCACCGAGCGGCGCACGGAGCCCGTGAAATCGCTGTAGGTGTACACCCGGTTGGCGCCGGTGAAGGTCATGAGCGCCCGGGTGCGGGGCGTGTACCGCACGAGCTGCGACGTGTACCAGTGGGCCAGCCAGATGTTGCCCGCGCGGTCGGCGCCCACGCCGCTGGCGCCGCTGGGCCCCGCGGGGATGGTGATGCGGTCCACGACGAAGGGCGAGATGGTGCCCCCCGGGATGAACATGGCGCTGTCCCAGGAGAGCATGCCGCTGCCCTCGTCGGTGCCGCGGGTGGCGTGGGCCATGTACACCCTGCCGGTGGAGTCCACGGTGATGCCCCTCCCGGCGGTGCCGGTGACCAGGCCCGTGGTATCCACGCGGGTCCATTGCCCCGTGCGGGGGTCGAAGCCGATGGCGTCCCTGCAGGTCCAGCCCGCCAGCCAGATGCGCCCGGCGCGGTCCGCGGTGATGCCGTAGCCCTGGTTGCAGCCCCCGCGCATGCCCGTGGGGTAGTTCACCCGCTCGCCGAAGGTGGGCGGCGACGCGGCGGCGTTGATGTACCCCATGACGCCCTGGTCCACGGAGCTCACCCAGACCCTCCCGTCCGCCGTGGCCACCGCGCCGTAGGGCTGGTAGGACAGCGGGATCGTGGCGGTGATGCGCCCGTCCGAGGGGTTGAGCCGGTAGAAGTTCTGGCCGCTCTGGAAGCACCCGGTCCAGGGGTACCCCTGGGGGAACATGGTGTCCCCGCGGTCCACCACCATGGTGCGCAGCACGCAGTTGACGGGGCCCACGGGGACCGTCCACAGCACGCACTCGTCGGTGTTGTACGGCATCGGCGTGGAGTTGGTGGACGTGTCGATCATGCCGTTCATGTTGCGGTCGACGCAGTCCCGGCGGTCCCCCGCGATCTTGGTGACGGTGCCCTGCATCCCGAAGCCCCGGGAGGCGACGTACACGTCGCCGTTGGAGTCCACGGCCACGCGGCTCGGCTGGTTGCACGGGGCCTCATGGCAGCAGCGCCCGTTGCACTCGCCGGTGGTCAGGCCCACGCGGTACCGCCCGATCTCCCGGGCCATGGTGGCGTCCCACTTGGAGAGCGTGCTCTCCGCGGTGTTGGGCACCCAGAGGTAGTCGTTGACGGTGGTCTCCTCGGAGACCACCAGGCCCCCGCGCATGGCGTTGAACTCCGTGCCGCGCCGCCCGGCGTCCCGGAAGGCCGTGCCCATGCTCCCCACCCGCGAGCGCCGACAGGTCGGGTCGCAGTTGCCGCAAGGTCCCGTGACGCCCTCGTCCACCATGCCGTTGCAGTTGTCGTCCCGGGTGTTGCACACCTCCATCGCCCCGGGGCGCACCATGGGGTTCATGTCGTCGCAGTCATCCCCGCCGCACATGCGGTCCGGGTGCATGTCCATGTCCGCGTCCCGCGGGGCGCTCCTGCACATGTTGGCCGCGGTGTCGCAGCGGTCCACGGTGCAGGGGTTGCGGTCGTCGCAGTCCGGGGCCATCCCTGGGCGGCAGCCCATCACCGCGTCGCAGGTCTCGGCCCCGTCGCAGAAATTCCGGTTGTCGCAGAGCCGGCCCTCCGGGAAGTGCTCACACCGCCGGCCCATCTCGTTGCACTGGTCGATGGTGCAGGTCACCCCGTCGTCGCAGCTCGGCACGCTCCGGAGGAGGCACCCGCGGAAGGGCGTGCACACCTCCTCGCCGTTGCAGAAGCGCCCGTCGTTGCACATGGCGTCCCGGGGCTCGTACTCGCAGCGCCCGGTGGCCAGGTTGCAGCGGTCCTCGGTGCACTCCTGCCGGTCGTTGCATCGCTCGTCGTTGGCGCTGGTGCACTGCGGCCGCTCGAAGCACCCCGTGTCCGCGCGGCAGAACTGCCCCGCGGCGCAGAGCCTGTCGTCGGGCACCTGCACGCAGCCCCGCCCGAGCTGGCACTGGGCCACGGTGCAGGACACCATGTCCTCCGCGCACATCCCGTCCACCGGCCGGTGGTCGCAGCCCCCGGCGGGGTTGCACGTGTCCGTCGTGCACGGGATGTTGTCGTTGCAGTCCACCGCGGCGTTGCACACCCTCACGTCCGGCGGCGGGGGCGGCGGGGGCGGCGGCGGGGGCGAGAGGTCCGCCCCGGAGTCCATGCCCCCGCGCACCACGGGGGTCCCGCTCGGGCACCCAGCAACAACAATCACCGCGGCCAGGATCAACCTTCTCATGGGCGCTCCTCGGAGGGTGCGTCCCGGCGCCGACGCCAGGAACGCTCCGTCCGTCGCCATGGTACAGCCTCCCGGCGCCCGCCGCGAGAGTTCCGGCTTGCGCCGGGTGCCGCCCGTGGCCATGGTTCCCGCCCGGTGAGCGCAGGGCTCCACATCGCCGTCCTGGGTGACGTCCATGGTCACCTGACCCTCGCCCTGCGGGTCCTGCGCCGCTGGGAGCGCGAGACCGGCCTCGCCCTGGACCTCATCCTCCAGGTGGGGGACCTCGGGGCCTTCCCGCCGCCCTTCCGGCTGGACAAGGCCACCCGGCGCTTCGCCGAGCACGACCCCGACGAGCTCGGCTTCGCCCGCTACTTCGAGGGCGACGACGAGGCCCGGGACACCCTCACCGGCAAGGGTCTCCACCGGGTGCGGGCGCCGTTTGTCTTCATCCAGGGCAACCACGAGGACTTCGACTACCTCGACGTGGTGGGTTCGGGCGCCACGGAGCCCGTCCCGGTGGACGCCTTCGGCCGGGTGTGGTTCCTCCCGAACGGCCTGCGCTGGACCTTCTCCAAGGGGCCCCACGCGCTCACCATCGCGGGCCTCGGGGGCGTGTCCGAGTGCGGCGGGCCGAGCCACCAGCACCGCTCGGCGTTCTATACCCGCCAGGATGTCCACGGGCTCTACCGCCAGGAGGGGCCCCTGGACGTGCTCCTCACCCACGAGCCGCCCTTTGACAGCGCCCGGGACCTCCACCCGAAGTACGCCTCCAGCGGGTCCCGGGACGCCGCCGAGGCGCTCTCGCTCCTCGCGGTCAAGGCCCACTTCTGCGGTCACTACCACGAGCCCGGGCAGCCGCTTCAAGGCCCCGACGGGGTCTCAAGCTGGATCCTGAACGCCGTGAACTTCCACGGGAACCACCCGCTGAACCCCGGCTTCGCGGGCATCCTTCGTTGGACGGAGAACACCCCCCAGGGCTTCACCCTGCTGGACGCCCCCTGGCTCCGGGAGTTCACCCGGAAGAACTACCGACACCTGTAGGCGCTCGCCTTCATCGCCCTACAAGAAGGTGTTTGTAGGCCTGCGTGGCGGGTGGTAGCGTCCGGGGCCATGCGATGCGTGGTGCTGGTTCTCCTGGGTCTCTCCTGTACGCGCTCGGCGCCGCCGCCCGCGGCCCCGCCCACCGCGCCGCCCGTGGCGCCCGTGGTCGCCGTCGCCGAGGACGCAGGCACTGCGTCGGACGCCGCGGCGCGCGCTCTGTCATCGGCGGACGCGGCCGTCGCCCAGGCTCCCACGGCGGAGGCGCCCAGGGCGCTCTACTACGAGCGGGCCCTCACGGCCGCGGACCTGGAGGGGCGCTCCCTGCGGGAGCTGGCGCTCCTGCGGAACACACCGTACGCGCGGCGGGGGCACACCTTCCGGCGCCCGTGGCTCCGGGCGTACTTCCAGTCCCAGGCCTGGTACCACCCGGAGCGCGTGGTGCGCGTCGAGGAGCTCTCGGCGCTGGACCGGGCGAACCTCCAGGCGATCACCGCGTATGACCTGGGCCTCTCGCATGACGCCCTGGTGCGCATGCGGGACGCGCTCCTGCAGCGCGACGGGGGCGACCACCTCCTGCCTGGCGACGACGTGGAGGCCGTGCTCCTGGCCACGCGCCTCGGGGAGCGGGTCACCCTCGCCCACGCGCGGGCCGTGGACCCCGAGTCCACGCCGCTGGACGACCCCGCGCGGCTGGACACGCTCCTGAGCCTCGCGATGCTGCGGAACCTCTCGCGCCGGGACCTGCGGATCATCCGGACGATGGTGCGCTCGCGGCGGGGCCAGACCATCCGGAACGAGACCGTGCGCATGTACTTCGATGACATGGGCTGGTACCACCCGGACCCCACCTACTCCGACGCGAGGCTCACCCGCACGGACCGGCAGAACCTCCGGCTCATCCAGACCGCCGAGGCCGAGGGAGGCGGGCCCCTCCCCGACGCCGAGGTGGAGTCGGAGTTCCTCGGCGGCGCTTGATAGCGCCGTGATGGGGCCCCGGGTCGGGCCTCAAAAGAAGCCTACGCCGCCGCGGTGGGGGACGGGTCTGCCCAGCGCTCGCAGGAGCGCGAAGAAGGCCTCCGGGTCGCGCGCCAGGCGCGCGGGTTCGGCCCCGAGCCCCGCGTCCACGGGGAGCACCCAGGCCCGCGAAGGACGCCCCAGGCGCACGCCCAGCGCCATGCCCTCGTCGTCGCGGGAGCAGCCGCACGCAAAGCGCAGGTTCCCGAGCCCGAAGGCCACCACCGCGCCCCCCCGGCGCTCCACCGGCGCGACGCTGTGGGTGCCGTGGGAGACCACCACCCGGGCGCCGCTGGCCAGGGCGACCCTGGCGGCCTCGCGGAGCGTGGGAGAAGGCAGATAGCGCGCCGGGGCCGTGTCATGGAGCGCCACCACCGCGGTCCCGGGCATGGCCTGCACGGTGCTCGGGAGCTCCTCGGGGACGCCTCGACGGAGGTCAAACGACGCCAGGGAGACCGTGTGCCCTCGCACGCTCAAGAGCCCGACGCCCGCTTCGAGCCCAAAGGGCACGAGCCCCACGGAGCGCGCGGCCCGGGCGGTCTCCAGGGCGCCCGCGGGGCCGTTGTCGCCCGCGTGGTTGTTGGCAATGGACACCGCCACGACGCCGGCCTCGCGGAGCCGATGGAGGCCCCTCGGGTGGTTGCGCAGGCGCTCCGAGGAGCTCCCTCCCGGGGAGGCGTCCAGGGGCCCCTCCAGGTTGACTACCCACGGCCCCGGCGGCAGAGGGCCCGTGAACAACGGACCCTCCTCGTCGCCGTAGTGTACGTCCCCGCCGAACCAGAGCACGGGGGAGGGGGAGGGGGCCCGCCTTCGCGCCCCGAAGGGGAGGGCCCCCAGGCCCAGGGCGAGGAGCACCGCCACCGCCGCGGCGGCGCGCTCTTCTCTCACGGCGAGGGGCAGCGGTAGGCCCGGAGGAGCACCGCGCGGTGCTGCGAGCGCCCCGAGGCCATCGCCAGGAGGAGCGTCGGCGCGGGGCCCGAAGGCACGACCACGGCCCTGGGGTCCGACGCGTCGTCGGCGACCAGCAAGGGCGCCCCTCGCGGCTGGAGCGCCGGCGCGAAGCGCTGGAGCCACACCTGTTGACGGTCGCCTTCGGCGCGGAGCTGGAGCGCCCCGGCGGAGAAGGCCACGGCCCACCCTCCGTCCTCCAGCGGCGCCGCCCACGGCGCGAAGAGGTGCCCCGGAGCCGGCACGAGCGGCAGCGACGCGGCCAGCGGCGTGAGGGCGACCGGCGGGGTGGCCCAGGCCAGGCGAGACGCAAAGAGCGTGTAGGGCGCGCTCCCCGCGTCGCCCTGGGGGCGGTCGGCCACCACCAGGAGGAGGCCCTGACCGTCCACCGCGAGCCTCGGGCGCCCGGGCTCGCCGCCGAGGGTGGGCACCGGATGGAGCGGCCCCAGCGCGCGGAGCGAGGGGTCGAGGTAGCCCAGGTGGAGCCTGCCCTCGTGGCGGAAGGCCAGGGCGTAGCCCGAGCCCGGGAGCTCCGCCACCTCCAGGCCCTCGGGGGTGTGGTCGCGCAGAAAGGCCGCCGGGGCGCGGGCCCGCCGGAGCTCCGCGGTGTCCACCGGGAGGCGCCAGGGGAGGGCTCCGGAGGGACCCGTGCGGCTGCGGGTCGCGAAGAACCCGAGGCCCGTCGGGGCGTCCGGGGGACCGACCAGCGTGAGCCCGAGGACAAAGGGCCTCTCCACCTGCGAGGCAGTACGGCAGTACGTGAGCGCCCTCGGGAGGAGCCTCCGGGGCACCGTGTCGTCGCTGCCGGGGTCCACCGCGGAGACCTGTCCGGTGAGGTCCCCGCACTCCACGAACTCGTTGCCGTCCTCGTCGCGGGAGAGCCGGTCGGAGTCCACGGAGTACGCGGGGGGACTTCCCCCGCGGACCCTCACGAAGGCGTGAAACACGCTCAGGGGCGAGCGCCCGAGGCCCCTGGCGTCCGAGGGCTCCTCGGGGTCCAGCATGGTCACCGACCGAAGATCCCCGGAGAGCCGGGCCAGGGCCAGGTCGTCTCCGCCGTGGGCCCGCAGCGGGGGCACGGCCCACGCGAGGAGCGCCGCGGGCTCCGGGGCGGTCACCGCCCGGAGCGAGAGGCTCGTCACGATGGCGTTACGCCCCACGGTCTCCAGGGCCTCGGGCACCCGGACACACCCCTCGGCCACGGCGGGTGCGGCGTCCGGGGAGCGCGCCAGCGCCGCGCCGGTGTCCGCGGCGGGTGCCGTCGGGTTCACGGCGACGGTGGCGTCCAACCGAGGCCCTCGCTCCGGGGCGGTCCGCCCTCGGCAGGCGCCCAGCATCAGCAGAAAACACAACGGGAGGAGCCCCTGCGTGGGTCCGGGTGGATGCAAATCGTTCACCCGGAGCACTGGTAGCCCTGCGGGGACCGGGCCGTCAATGGTGCGGCGAAGTGCCGCGGAGGCCATTGACGTACGGTCCAGGGCCGGGGTTCAATCGCGTACCCATGGAGGTCGAGGCGACCGTGCAGGCACAGGTGCTGGCGGCGATGGCGTGGTGCGACGGCGAGTTCGACCATGCCGAACGGATGTTCTACCTCGCCTTCCTGGACGGTACGCCGGGGACGGACGCCGTGAGGGCCGAGCTCCTGGGGCTCCTGGACGCCCCGCCCGATCGCGGGGCGCTGGTGGAGGCCTTTGGCAAGCTCCCGCGGGAGCGGGGCCTGGAGGTGCTCAAGCAGGCCTACCTCATGGGCATGGCCAACGAGCGCCTCCAGGACGAGGAGCGCGCGCTCCTCGGGCAGCTCGCCCGGAGGATCGGCGTGACCGAGGCGACCCTGCCGAAGTTCTACGAGATGCTCGGGTGCTTCTACCGGGCCTGGAGGCTGGAGAGCGAGCTCTTCGGGCGGTGATCGTGGTACCGTCCCGGGTATGAGCGAAGCCCTGGAGATCGCGCGCCGTGCGCTGGAGGGGGTGGCCGAGAAGCTCGACCCTCCCGCGCTGCAGGCCCTTGCGCAGGCGTGCTATCTGGTCTCCGCGGCGGACGGCGCCGTGGGGACCCAGGAGCTTGACCACAGCGTGGCCACGCTGGGGGCCCTGGGCAGCTCGATCCCGGGGCTCGACGCGGTCTGCGCGGAGCTCCGGCTCCTGGCGGGGCAGGTGGGCAGGCCCGACGAGAAGGCCTTGATCGCGGCCATCGCCCAGGCCGTGAGGGACCCCGCCTCGCGCCGGGCGCTCTTGACGGCCGCCACCTGCGTGGCCTTCGCGGACGATGCCCTGGACTTTGAAGAAGAGATCGTGCTCCTGACGCTGGCGGACGCCCTGGGCATGCACAAAGACGAAGCCTGGGCGTTGATGGAGAGCGCCCGGGGTCGGGAGACCCCCGCGCCCGGTGCGCCTCAGCCCGCCTGAGCGGGCGCCACCAGGAGCGGCATGAGGAGCTCCAGGAGCGTGCGCTTCTGCCGGGAGAGGAAATCCTTGCCCTGGGGGTCCTCGTTCCAGACCACGCGCACCAGCGGGGCGGCGAGGCACGGGTAGAGCACGGACCCGGCGACGGAGAGCACCAGCATGTCCAGGTCCACGCCCCGGCGCACCTCGCCCCGGGATTGGGCGTGGGACAGGAGCTGCGTGGCGGCGTCCTTGAGGGGCCGCAGGAGCCTCTCCGCGGCGGGGCCCGCGCGGGTGCCGCCGGTGGCCATCTCCCGGTGGACCAGCGCCGTGAGGTCGGGCTCCTGGGAGGCCAGGTCGATCAAGCGCGTGACGAAGCCCGTGAGCTGCTCGGCCACGCTGGAGCCCTGGCGGAGCACCTCCCAGCCGAGGGAGGCGAAGCGCTCGATGCCGCGCTCCATCACCGCGAGGTAGAGGTTCTCTTTGTCCTTGAAGTGGTGCACCAGGAGGGGCACGGACACCCGGGCCAGCTCCGCCACCTCCCGCAGCCGGGTGCCGTCAAAGCCCTTGCGGGCGAAGAGCCCCTCGGCGGCGACGAGCACCCGAGAGCGGGTGGCGTCCGCGTCACGAACTCTGGGGGCCGGCGTCGAGGGGTTCGGGTGGTTCATGCAGCGGGTGCGAGGGCCCCGAGGAGCTCCCCGGGGTCGGCGTCGGGGTCAAGGTGTTCAAACTCGAGCACCCCGATGGTCTCCAGCGAGGGCCGCACCCTGGGGGTGAGCAGGCCCAGGCGCTTGAGGTTCGGGACGATCCTGGAGAACAACAATACCCGAAACTGCGACATCACGGGGCTCTGCAAGGTGTACTTCGTACACTCGGCCACCGGGAGCCCCAGGGAGGCCCACACCTCGGTGCCCAGGAAGCGGTCCCGCATGAGCCGGCTGGCCTCCACCACGAAGTCCTCGCGCTCCCGGAGCTCCCCCTCGGACATGTCCCGGTAGACGTCCCGCAGGGAAATCGCCCCGAAGGCCACATGCCGCGCCTCGTCCCGCATCACCAGGGTGGTCAGGGCCCGCAGCAGGGGCTCCTCGGTGGTGGCCCTCATGAGCCCGAAGGCCGCCAGGGCCAGGCCCTCCACCATGATCTGCATGCCCAGGTACTTCATGTCCCAGCGGCGGTCGACCAGCACTTGGTCCAGGAGGCTCTTGAGCGGGTCCGCCACCGGCCACGACCGCTGCATCTTCTCCCGGAGGTAGCGCTCGTACACCTCCACGTGCCGCGCCTCGTCCACCGCCTGCGTGGCCGCGTACATCTTGGCGTCCATGGTGCCCGCGGCCTCCACGAGCTGGCTGGCCGCCAGGAGCGCCCCCTGCTCCCCGTGGAGGAACTGCGAGATCGTCCACGCCGTGGCCTCGTGCTTGACGTGGCGCCGCTCCTTCACGCTCAACCGATCCCACAGCTCGCTCCCCCAGATGGGCACGCTCATGTCCGGGAAGGCATCCCCCTCGGGGTCCACCGACAGCTCCCAGGGCAGGTCCCGCACCCCGTCCCACTGGGCCCCCTTGGCCCGGGCGTAAAGCTCCCGCACCCCCCCGTCCTCCCGGTAGTCCCACACATACGTCAGATCCAGCGAGGTCCGAAGCGTCTCCACCGATTGACACATGGCGCCAGAGCCTCCCGCGCCAGGTGCCTCACCCGACGCTTGCTGACTTTGTTTCTAGTAAGTAACCTGACCATCGTCAAGTAACTTACTGAGAAAAAAGTAAATAGGTGGTAGGAGGTAGGTGGCGGTAGGGGTGGGGGGTCAGTCGGGGTGGCAGCCGTCGCCGCCGCAGGTGTCGGTGATCTCGCCGGTGCGGAAGAAGGTGACCATCTGGCGGGTGTGGTGATCGAGCTGGCGGGGGAGCCCATGGGGATCGGGCAGGCCGTCCCGAGGCGGGAGGTTGCCCGCCGGGGGCCAGGGGTTGCCGAAGTGGTAGAGCACCACGCCCGAACCGCAGTGGGGGTAGGGCTGGAGGGTGACCCCGAAGGGCGTCCGGTCCTGGTCGTAGTGGGCCATGAGGGGGAGGCCCAGCTCCGTGGTGCGGGCGGAGATTTCCAGGGAGAGCACGGCCACCTGGTGGTCGCCCCGGGCGGGCACGAAGAGCGCGTCGTGGGGGAGGGTGTCCGGGAAGGGCTCGGCCCGAAGGTGGCGGTAGTAGGTGACCGGGTCGGCGCCGTCCCAGAGGAGCTGCACCGCGGCCAGGAGCACGGCGCGGTCTGCGGCGAGCTCGTAGGCGCTCTCGATGCCCGCGAGGTACGGGGTGAAGTCCACCGAGCGCTGGAGGAGGAGCGAGTAGTTGTTGCCCGGGACGCCCAGGTGCCCGCGGCGCACGTCCTGGGAGAGGGCCAGGAAGCTCGCGCCGAAGATCCCGCCCTGGGAGATGCCCGAGTAGAAGAGCTCCGAGGGGTCCACCCGGACGCCCCGGGAGGAGAGCTCCGGGAGGCCAGCGAGGCGCTCCCGCGCGGCGCGGGCCAGGAGCTGCCACTCCGTGAGTCCCTGGTGGAGCCGGTCGGCGATGAAGGGAAAATTGGAGATGTCCCGCACGGTGGAGAGCACCGAGGGCACGTCCTCGCTGCTCATGCCGGTCATGTCTGCGGAGAAGAAGATCAGGCGGTGATTGTTGGCGATGCGGCCGAGGAAGTCCCCCCGGACCTGGTCTCCGCTGCCGAGGAGGCCGTGGCCGTAGAGCACCAGCCCGTGGGGCTCCGCCCCGAGGGCGGAGTGCGGCACCCGCACCCAGAAGCGCGGGGCGCGCGTGCCGTTGGCCACCGGGCGCCCCTGCGCGTCCAGGTTGAAGACGTACCCGCTGCTGCGGCCATTGCGCTGCATGCGCAGGTAGTGGGGCACCTCGAAGGTCCCCTGGAGCTCCAGGGCAATATGGGCGTTCACGGGCCGCCCGGTGCCGTCCGTGGCGCGGGCGAACTCGCGGGTCTCGGTCACCCGGAGCGCGGGCCCCGAGGGCCCCACCCGCTGGAAGGCGTCCGCGCGAAGCTGGAGCATGCGCCCGTGCACGGCGTCACAGGACGCCGTGACGAAGTCCCACGCAAGGAGGAGCGACGCGCGCGGAACCCCGGCGCCGTCGAGGAGGGAGAACACCTCCTCGAAGCGCGGCCGACGCGGGAGGAGGTCCGCGCGGTCGCCGTCCGTGCGGTCCCGAAGCGCCCGGAAGGCCCGGGAGGGCTCAAACAGGCGCCCTGCGCGGTCCCTCAAGCCCCGGAGGGCCACCACGTAGCGCGTGCCCTCCTTGAGGATCACCGCGGGTCGGACAAAGAGCACCTGGTCGTCGGGGACCGTGGCCCCGCGGTCCAGCTCGGCGAAGTACGGCAGCCGACGGAGGTTCTGGCCGTCGACCTCGAAGAGCAGCACCGAGGCGTCCGGGGCCAGGGATCGTTCGATGCTGTTCTCGTCGGCGATGGCGCTCACGTCCACGCCCGGGAGCTGCACCATGATGGGCGTGCCCACGGAGTAGCCGTCCATCCGTCGCCAGGGCTCGGGGTTGACGTGCTTGAGCACGCTGTTGGCCGGGAGCGAGGTGTCCCCGAAGGCCAGCGTGTAGCCCGTGCGCCGCGAAGGGTCCGGGCGGAGGTACAGGTTCGAGGGCCACGGCAGCGCGCACTGGCGCTCGTCCAGCGGGTCGCAGTCCCTGTTGCGCGCGGGCGGAGCACCGTCCGGGGAGCCGTCCGCGGAGGCGTCTCGAGGGGCGCTCGGGGGCGCCGTGTCACAACCTGCGAGGAGTACAACCAGCGCGAGCGCGAGGGTTCCGCGGGGCATCGCGCGGAGCGTACCTCAAGGGCGCCGCCGGAGGCCGTCGGAGCGGGCCTGGATGGCGCCGAGGGCCTCGCGCTGGGGGGGCTCCAGCCCCGGGTGCCCGAGCCACGCGGTCACCGCGCGGTGCAGCACCCTGGCGCTCTCCTCGCGGCGCGGGGCCCCGGGCGCCAGGAGGCGGTCGGCGGCGCCCAGCATGTCCGTCGTACGACCCTGGCGGTAGCGCACCTCGACCAGGTCCATGAGGAGCCTCGGGGTGAGCGGGGCGCGCGCTGCGTACGCTTCGAGGAGCCACGCGGCGCGGTCGGTCTCGCCGAGCTGCAGGTGGATCCGGGTCATCTGGTGCACCTGCGGGGCCACCGCGGTCTCCACCTGGAAGCGCTGGGGCGTGCGCCACAGCCGCCGCCCCTCGCGGTTGTCCAGCGCCTGGAAGCCCGCGAAGATGCGCCCCGTCGGGTCCTGGGGTCGCTCGCTGGTCATCGTGAGGTAGAAGCCCTCCGGCGAGTGGTAGGCCCCCGCGGAGAGCCACCCGAGGAAGGCCGTCACCACCAGGAACCCGAGGATCCCCGCCCTCGCCGAGCGCCCGTGGGCGGTGGGCACCGCGCCCGGGAGGACATACACCCCGAGCACCACCAGCACCGCGGGCTGGTAGAGGTACCGATCGAAGCCCACCCAGAAGGTGTCCCCGAGGAGCAGGCACGGCAAGAGCGTGGCCGCCACGCCCAGCGAGTACCACCCCGTGCGCCGCCGGAGCCTCCAGGCCACTACCCCGAGCACCACCGCCGCCGACAGACAGAATACGTCCAGGGGCCTCCAGGGCTGGGCGAACTCCCACGCCAGGAGGCGCATCACCCGCACCGAAGGGAACATCATCCCGCGGGCCCCGAGGGCCAGCACCCGCAAGCCCCGGAGGCCAAGCTCCAGCGGCCCATGGCGCGGCGTGAGCGTCCCTTGCGCCCCGAGGAGGAGCGCCCGGGCCCCCACGAAGGCCACCGCCACCGCGAGCCACAGGGCCCAGGACCGGCGCCCTCGGCCGCTCGCCGCCACCACGAAGGGCGACGCCAGGAGGAAGGTCTCCTTCCCCAGCACCCCGACCACGAGGCACAGCGCCGCCAGGCCCGCCCGCTCGCGCTGGAGCGCGAGCGCGAGCCCCGCCAGCGCCAGGCCCGCGATCGCGTCGCTGCGACCGTTGATGTAGCCGTAGGCCTCCAGCAGGCACGGGTGCACCGCGAAGAGCCCGAGGGCCAACGCATGCACCGGTTGGAGCCGTCGGCCCCCCGGGGCCTGGGCGCACAGGAGCGCCACGGTCCCCGCGTGGAAGCCAAAGCTCACCAGGTGGTGGGCCCAGGGCCGCGGACCCACCAGGGCGTTCACGAAGATCATCGAGGCCATCGGGAGCGGCCTCCAGGTCTTGCCCCCGTCGGGGATCGGAGCCCGAGGGTTGAAGGCCCGAAAATAATCGTGGCTGTCCCGTACAAAGGCCCGGAAGAAATCGTCCCAGCCGTCCAGGAGCGGGTTCCGGGGCAGCATCCCGTCGTCGTAGATCCAGCTCCCCGTCAACGCAGGCAACGCCGCTAGCGCGCTCAAGAGCACCAGACCTACACACAACCACACCCTGGGTGGCCACAGGGCCTCCTGCGGGGTCTGCGCCGCACCCTCGGGTTTCGGGGCGGAATCGGTACTGGGGCGATCGGTTTGCAGGGGGCGACTGTACCTCGGGAGCGCTCGCGGGGGGATCGGCCGTGCGCTACAACCCCCGGCGGTCCTGCCCGCGCGATGCCCCTGTTCGAGCTCACCGACGTACGAAAGCGCTACACACTGCCGGGCAGCCCCGAGGGGAGGGTCGCGCTGGACGGCGTGTCCCTCACCATTGACCGCGGGGAGCTCATCGCGGTGCACGGCACCTCCGGGAGCGGGAAGAGCACCCTACTCAATATTCTCGGCGCCCTGGACCGGGACTTCCAGGGCCAGGCCCGGCTCGACGGCCAGGACCTGCGGGCCCTCTCGGACGCCGACGCCGCGCAGCTCCGCCAGCGCATGCTGGGCTTTGTCTTTCAGGCGTTTCATCTCATCCCGGGCTGGACCGTGAGGCACAACGTCGCGCTCCCCGCGAGCTTCTCCCGGGAGCCCCTGCGGGACATCGACCGCCGCGTGGACGAGGTGCTCGCCAGGGTGGGCCTGGAGGGCCGCGCCGGGGACCCGCCGAGCACCCTCTCCGGCGGGCAGCGGCAGCGGGTGGCCATCGCCCGGGCGCTGCTCCTCAAGGCCCCGGTGCTCCTCTGCGACGAGCCCACCGGCAGCCTGGACACCGCTACCGGCGAGACCATCCTCCAGCTCTTCCGGTCGCTGCACCGCGACGAGGGGCTCACGGTGGTGCTGGTCACCCACGAGGAGCGCGTCACCGCCATCGCCTCCAGGGTGCTCCGGCTGGAGAGCGGGAAGCTCGCCTCGGACGCGCGCCAGGAGGCATCGTGAGGCCCCGGGCCCTGGCCGAACTGGTCGCCCGGGACCTCCAGCGGAGCGTCCGTACGTTCTCCGTGGCCGCCCTCGGGATCGCCGTCGGGATCGCCACGCTGAGCTTCTTCCTGGCCCTGTCGCAGGGCCTCAAGGAGGTGGTCCTGGGGCGCATCTTCCCCAATGACCGCGTCGAGGTGATCCCGCCGGAGAGCTCCGTGGGCGCGGCCCTGTCGATCTTTACCCGCGCCCGCCCGCCAGGCATCACCGCGGAGCAGGTGGAGGCCCTCCGGCGCGTGCCGGGCGTGCGCGACGTGCTGCCGAAGATGCGCCTCGCCTTCCCCTCCTCGGGCCGCGGGGGCAGGCCCCTGCTGCCCAGGGACATCGGCGTCGCCGAGCTCCTGGCCGACGGCGTGGACCCCTCGCTGGTGCGCCCGGACCTGTCCTCCGGCGCGCGCTTCGAAGACCCCGAGGGGCGCTCCTCCCGCAGGCCCTGCGCCGCGGACGCCGAGTGCCCCGCGGACGAGCGCTGCGATTTCCCGTCGATTCCGCGGGCCGGTCAGCCTCCGCCCCCGGGGCTCTGCCAGGCGCCCATCCCCGTGGTGGTGAGCCCCTACCTCATCGAGGTCTTCGACGGCGCCATCGCCCCGGCCCACGGGCTCCCGCGCATCGGGAGGCTCCTGGCGGGCCGCGCCGAGGGCATGGTCTTCGAGTGGGACCTCGGGCGGGCGGGCCTCGGCAACGCCGCCCAGGGCACCCCCCGGCGCACCCACGGGGTGCTCGTCGGGGTGTCCCCCAGGGCCGTGGAGCTCGGGCTCACGGTGCCCCTGCCGGTCGCCCGGAGGCTCAACCGCGAGTACGCCGGCGACGACGCCGCCGCGCTCTACTCCTCCGCCGTGGTCTTCCTCGAAGACCCCGCCCGCATGACCGACGTGAGCTTCGCCGTGCGCGACCAGCGCCTGGCCATCCGCGCCAGCGGCGCCGAGCAGATGGGCCTGCTCATCAAGGTCCTGACGCTCATCCTGCTGTTCACCAGCGTGGTGGCCGTGGTCATCGCCGCGCTCAACATCGCCCACGCCTTCGGCAGGCTCATCGCCGAGCGCCGCGGGGAGCTCGGCCTCCTGCGCGCCCTCGGGGCCAGCCAGCGGGACCTGCAGGCCCTGGTGCTCGTCCAGGCCGCCTCCCTCGGGCTCGTGAGCACCCTGGCGGGCCTCGGGCTCGCGCGCCTCGCGGCGTTTGCGTGCGACCGCCTCGCCGCCGGCGGACTCCCGGCCTTCCCCTTCAAGCCCGAGCACTGGTTCGTGTTCTCCCTCCGGGACGTCCTGGGCGCCGTGCTCTTCGGCGTCGGAGCCTGCGTCCTCAGCGCCCTGGCCCCGGCCTGGAGGGCTAGCAGGGTCGAGCCCGCCGAAGCGCTGTCCAGTGGGGTGTAGGGGGTTGTAGGACGGCGCCCGACCCGGTATAGGCGCTGCCCCCGATGATCTCCAAGGACAAGCTCCGCAACGTCGCCATCGTGGCCCACGTGGACCACGGCAAGACCACCCTGGTGGACCACATGCTCCGGCAGGCCGGGGTTTTCCGCGCCAACGAGGAGATGGTGGAGCGGGTGATGGACTCCAACGCCCTGGAGCGCGAGCGGGGCATCACCATCCTGGCAAAGAACACCAGCGTGCGCTGGCGGGACTACAAGATCAACGTGGTGGACACGCCCGGCCACGCGGACTTCGGCGGCGAGGTCGAGCGCACGCTGATGATGGCCGACGCGGCGCTGCTGCTCGTGGACGCCGCCGAGGGCCCCTTGCCGCAGACGCGCTTTGTCCTCCGCAAGGCCCTCCAGCGGGGCTTCCCCGTGCTGGTGGTGATCAACAAGATCGACCGCTCGGACGCCCGCCCCGAGGAGGTGCTCACGGAGGTGTTTGACCTCTTCTGCGACCTGGAGGCCAGCGACGCCCAGGCGGATTTTCCGACGCTCTACGCCGTGGGCAAGAACGGCCTCTGCCGCCGGGCGCTCACGGACACCAACACGGACCTCCTGCCCCTGTACGAGACGCTCGTGGCGCGCGTCCCGCCCCCCGCCGGGGACGCGGACAAGCCCCTGAGGATCATCGTGACGTCCCTGGACCACGACGACTACGTGGGCCGCCTGGCCATCGGGCGCATCGTGGACGGGGTGGTGCGAGAGGGCGACCGGGTCACGGTTCTTGGTGCCCGGAGCCCCTCCCCGGGGAAGGTGTCGTCGCTGTTCACCTTCGAGGGCCTGACGCGCACCCGCACGGACGCCGCCGGGGCCGGGGAGAACATCTCCATCGCGGGCCTGGAGACCGTGGACATCGGCGACACCATCGCCGCCGAGGGCGTCACCGAGGCCCTCCCGCGCATCGAGGTGGAGGAGCCCACCATCAAGATGCGCTTCGGGGTGAACACCTCGCCCTTCGCGGGCCGCGAGGGGAAGTACCTCACCTCCCGCCAGGTCCGGGAGCGCCTGGTGCGCGAGACCCGGAAGAACCCTGCCATTCGCATGGAGGACACGGAGACCGCCGACCAGTTCCTGGTGTACGGCCGCGGGGAGCTGGCCCTGGCCATCCTCGTGGAGACCATGCGCCGGGAGCTCTTCGAGCTGTCCCTGGGCAACCCCGAGGTGGTCACCAAGGAGATCGACGGCGCCCTCCACGAGCCGGTGGAGCTGGTCGTGTGCGACGTGCCGGACAACTTCGTGGGCATCGTGACCCAGCGCCTCGGGGAGCGCCGGGGGGTCATGGTGAAGATGTCCAACCCGGGCTTCGGGCGCGCCAGGGTGGAGTACGAGGTGCCGTCCCGGGCGCTCATCGGGTTCCGGAGCGAGTTCCTGACGGCCACCCGGGGCCTCGGGCTGCTGAACACGGAGTTCGCGGGCTGGCGCCCCTGGGGCGGCCCCATGATGCGCCGGGCCAACGGCGCCCTGGTGGCCGACCGCGCCGGGGAGGCCACGCCCTACGCGCTCTTCCACCTCCAGCCCCGCGGGGAGTTCTTCATCGGCCCCGGGGCGGGCGTCTACGAGGGCATGATCATCGGCGAGCACAACCGCCCGAACGACAGCGACGTCAACGCCGTGCGCGAGAAGAAGCTCACCAACGTGCGCAACCACGGCAAGGACGAGAACGTGATGCTCTACCCCCCGAAGGTGCTCTCCGTGGAGACCGCCATGGAGTGGATCGACCGCGACGAGCTGGTGGAGGTCACCCCCGGCGCGGTGCGCGTCCGCAAGGCCGTGCTCGCCCAGGCCTACCGCCCCCGGCGGGACCGCTCGGAGGAGTGAAATCGCCTCTCAGGGCTTGACCCACTGCCCCGTGGCCGGGTCCCGGCGCTTGAGCACCCGGGCGGGGTTGCCGCCCACGATCACGTCGTCCGGGAGGTCGTTCACCACCACGGCCCCCGCGGCCACCACGCAGCGGGCGCCCACGTCCGCCAGGACGATGGACCCGTTGCCCAGCCACGAGTTGGTCCCGATGCGCACCCGCTCGAAGCGCCCGCCCTGCTGCTGCAAGGGCTTGTCGGGGTCCTCGAAGTTGTGCTGGTTCTTCCCCGAGAGGATGTCCACGTTGGACCCGATGGTGACGTGGGGCTCCAGCACCGCCCGCCCGATCATGCACCGGGCGCCGATGTACACCCCCTCGGAGATGGTCACGTCCGCGGAGGAGAACACCGTGCCCCAGTTGATGAGCGAGGCCGGGTCACAGCGGGTGAGCACCGCGCCGTAGAACGCCCGCCGGAGGAACTGCCCCGTGAGCCCGGGCACCAGCCCCAGGGCCTGCGAGTACGACTGGAACACCGGGTCCCGACGGTCCCCGGGCGACACCGCCAGCTCCAGCCGGTACGCCGCCACCAGCGGCGCCACGGTGCCCGAAGCCACGGCCCTCACGAGGGCCTTCGCCAGTCCTCTGGGATTCATCGGGTGTTACTCCTTCGCGCCCTTCGAGGGCTCCCTCGCGTCGTCCTTGGGGGGCCCCAGGGACCGCCCCAGGAGGGACTCGTACACCTCCACGTAGCGCTGCGCCCGCCGCCGCGGGTCGTGCTGGGCGGCCACCACGGCGCGCGCCCGCTGGGCCCGCTGGGCCCGCTCGGTGGCGTCCCGGAGGCACTGGGCCATGGCCTCGGCCAGCGCCGGGGGGTCCTCCGACGGAACGATCCACGCGGTGGTCCCGTCGTCGGCCACCTCGGGCACGCCGCCCACGCGCGTGGCCACCGACGGCACCCCGAGGGCCATGGCCTCCAGGAGCACGTTGGGCATGGCCTCGGAGCGCGACGGCAGCACCATGAAATCGCTCGCGCGGTACACCGCCGCCACCTGCTTCTGGTGCCCGAGGAAGCGCACCCGGTCTTTCACTCCCAGGGAGTCCACCAGGGCCTCCAGGTTGGCCCTCTCGGGCCCGTCCCCCGCCAGGAGCACGCCGAAGTCCTTCACGCCCTGGGCCTGGAGCCTGCCCACCGCGCGCACCAGCACGTCCTGGCCCTTCTCGTGGGAGAGCCTCCCGATGGCGCAGCCGTAGGTCACTCCCTCCTCCAGCTTGAAGTGCGCCCGGGCGCTCTCCCGGGTGTGCTCCGTCTGCAGGTCTTCAAGGTCCACCGCGTTGGGGATCAGCACCAGCCTCTCGGGCGCCACCCCGGCGCTCTGGGCGATCTTCCTCGCGCTGTCCGCGACGGCCACCACCTTCTCCGCCCGCGGGAGCGTGAGCGAGTCCACCTGGTGGTAGAGCTTTACCTTGGCGTTCTCCGCGGTCCAACCGTGGTGGTGCCCCAGCCACGGGATGCCCATCGCCTTGCGCAGGAACGCCGCGATCACGTGGGACTTGTAAGCGTGGCTCTGCACCAGCCCCACGCCCACCCTCCGGGCGAGCTCCAGCGCCCTCTTGAGGATGAACGGGTCAAACGCCCCCTTCTCGGGCAGCTCCAGGAGCGTCATGCGCCCCCGGGCCATCTCGTCCAGCCGGGGAAGCGGCGGGCGGTCCGGCGCGTGGAAGAGCGCCACGTTCAGGTGCACCCCCGCAGGGAGGTATCGCCCGAGGTGAATCAGCCCCCGCGCCGGCCCCGTGACCACCGGCGCGTCGAGAATGGACAATACCTCCAGGGTGCTCATCGCGCGGCTGCGATGCAACACCACCGCGGCCCCGCCACGCAAGGGCTACCGATCCTTGGGCTCTTCGTCCGGTGCCGTAGGTGAAGGTAGGGGCTCCGCCGTGGGTGTAGGGGCCGGTAGGGCAATGGAGGGCGCTGGAGGCGCTTGACCGTCCACGGGTGGGGCCCCGTGGACTTCCGGTGCGGGGGGGTTCACCACGGGCAGGGGGGGTTGGCCCCGGCCCTCCAGGAGCGCGGCCCGGAGCACCGCGAGCACGCGCTGCTGGCCTGCGTCGTTGGGCAGGAGCCCGGGGCCAGAGAGGGCGTCCGGGAGGTAGCCCTCGTCGTCCGAGAGGGCGGCGGCCAGGTCTACCAGGAGGTCCTGGTGGGCGCGGGCCTGCTCTCGGACCCAGTTGTTGTACCGGGTCAGGCGGTCGGTGACCCCGCCGCCGTGGAGGGCGTCCCAGGCGCGGGAGACCGGCGCGGCGGTGACCAGCACGGCCTTGACGTTGCGCGCCCGGCAGCGCTCGGCCAGCGCGGCGACGTAGTGCTCGGTCTCCTCCAGCGGGGGCGCCCCGTCGGTGAAGTTCCGGGCCGAGAGCTCCAACACCACCCCCTCGGGGTCCAGGTCCAGGGCGTCCGGGTCCACCCGGAGCAGGGCCTGCCAGGCGAGCTCCTCCTCCAGGCCCCGGTTGACAAAGGGCCGCCCCGGGAAGGCCTGACCCAGAGGCAACGAGCGGGTGAGCTCCGCGCCCAGGAACACCGTGCGGTGCTCCCGGTGGCCCTCCTCGCGGACCCTTCGGTTGTCCCGCTGGTAGCGGTCCCTCCCGGCGGGGTTACGAAGGAGCTCCTCGGCGCGGGCGCGCCAGGCGCGGGCCTCCGCGCGCCACCCGAGGGCGCTGCGGGCCCCCATCCCTACGGACCCGATTAGCGCCAGGGCCGCGGCGCCGTACAACACCCTTTTCATCCCGGGACGCTCCTACGGGGCCGTAGCTCAGCCCTCGACAGCCGGAGGGCATCATGCCATATCGGAACGGCAGGGGCGGTCCCTGGGCACGAGGAACTCTCGGGAATGGGCATTGCAGCACTGGCGTTGGTGGTCGCGGCTCCCATGCAGCTCGCCGCGGCCGCGGGGCTGGAGACCTCCGCAGGGTACGACTCCACGGTGCTCAACCCGAGGACCCTCACCTACGGCGACGGGGCCGTGGTGCGCACGGCGCTGGACTTCCAGCTCGGGCACCAGACCGAGACGCTCCAACAGATCCTGCGCACCCGCTTCGAGTTTCTGTACACCGGCGGCGAGGGGCGGCAGTTCCGGGACAGCGACTACCTGAACCTCACCCGCTACGCCCTGGTGTGGAACCCCGCGGAGGGCACCAACGTCGGGCTCGACGTGTCGTACTCCCTCGGGCGCTCGGCGCTGCTCCTGTCCCGGGGCGTGAGCACCAGCGGCAACCTGGACCAGGCCTACCTGCCGGGCGTCTACGCGGACTACACCGGGAGGCTGGAGCTCGCCCGGGCCTTCGGCGACCGCACCCGCGGCACCCTGGAGGGCGGCTCCACCGGGCGCTACGCCATCGACATCCCGCCGCAGCAGGCCCGGAACAACGCCCTGACCTTCTTCGCCCAGCCGGGGGTCACCCAGGAGCTGTCGGACAAGGACCTGGGCTCCGCCGCCGGGCGCGTGGAGTACTTCCTCGTGGACGGCTTCCCGGACTGGGTCGCCAGGCTCACCGGCATCCTCGGGTGGAACCGGAGCTGGAGCGAGAACACCATCACCCAGGTGAACGCCGGCCTGGACGCCATCCAGGACCAGAACAACATCGACCGCTTCCAGCTCGGGCCCTACGTCAACGTCGGGTTCACGCAGCTCCTGCCCGACCTCAACATGGCCCTCGGGTTCTCCTTCCGCAGGGAGTTCGCCCTGGTCGCCGGCGCCCGCTGCGGCGTGCGCGTCACCAACGGCGCCCAGTGCCCAAGGAGCGCCGTCATCGGCGGCGGCACGGGCTACGTCAACGCCGCCACGTTTCAGTACATCTGGCGCCCCTCGGAGGACCTGGCCTTCACCTTCGACAGCACCTTTGACCTCGGGGTCACCTCCCTGGGCGTCATGGGCAGCGCCACCCAGACCAACGACACCCAGAACCTGAATATCGTCAACTCCGTCGGGACCCGGATCAACGTGTCCCGCAGGGTGTTCCTCTTCGCCCGCTACGATTTTCTCTTCCAGCGGGTGTCCAATCTCGGCCAGCCCTCGATGTCCAACGCCATGGACCAGATGCTCGTCGCGTCGCTGTTTCCCGACATTATCCGACATTTCGTGCTGGTGGGCGCGGAGTTCCAGCTCGCCACCGGGGACGGGCCCCTGGAGGGGATCCTCCCGCTGGAGGAGCTCGGGGCGGTGCAGGGCGCCCGGGGGGCCTTCCAGGGCTCCAGCGCGCAGCGGGAGCGCCCCGCGGCCACGGCGGGGGGGGCCTCGTCGGGCCCGGCGGACGACATGGCCATCAGCGACCCCTTCGAGCTGTCCGCCGAGGCGGGTCCCACGGACGCCGCGCAGCCCGAGGCCACGGACGAGCCGGACACCCCCGCCGGGGGCGGGGACGGAAGCACCGAGACTCCACCCACCACCACACCACCACAGGGAGAAGGCAGCCGATGAGCATGGGAGCCAACCAGGAGGAGCAGGTCCTCACGATGAAGGACCTGCTCGCGAACTACCTCGCCATCGCGCGGCGAGGCGTGCGCTACTGGAAGCGCGGCGCGGCGCTGTTCGTGGTGCTCCTCACCGCGGGGACCTACTGGGTGGCCACGCGCCCCAGGGTCTACAAGTCCGAGGCCACCTTCCAGTGGATCTACCAGGCCACGCCGGGGGAGCCCTCGCCCGAGGGCGAGCAGCTCCAGCGGCAGCTCGAGCAGAAGACCAACCAGGTCTACACCTCCAGGACCAACCTCCTGCAGGTGATCGAGGAGCTGAACCTCTACCCGACCAAGCGCCAGGGGGCCAACCACCTCTCCAACCAGAAGCTGGTGGACGAGATCTTCATGGGGGCCTTCGCCAAGCGGGTGGACAACGACCTGGTGCACCTGAGCTTCTCCTACGCCAACGCGGAGCTGGCCCAGAACACCGTGAGCAGGCTGATCCGGCTGTTCCGCGAGGCCCGCTCGGCGGCGGCGCTGGACAACGCCCGCAACCAGCTCCACGCGGCCGAGGAGCAGCTCACGCGCCTCCAGGTGGAGCTCACCGCCAGGGAGCAGGCCTACGAGCGCTTCGTGACCGCCAACCAGGACCTCATCGACCGGCTCCGGCAGCAGGAGATGGCGGCCCCCGGCGGCGCCGTGCAGGCCCCGGTGGTTCCCTCGGGGCCGCCCGCGTCGGCGCAGACGCGCTCCCTGCGGGGCCGGGTGGCGTCCATGGAGTCGCAGATCCGGCAGCTCCAGAACCCGAACTCTCCGTCGCCCTCGCGGCCCGACGAGCCCGAGAGCCTCCAGACCGCCCGCACCCGGATGAACGAGGCCCGGCGCAACGTGGAGACCCTCCGGGGCCGCGGGATCCTGCCCGATCACCCGCAGATGCAGGGCGCCGTGAGGGACCTGCAGACCGCGGAGACCAACTACAACATCGAGCAGTCGCGGTACCGCTCGTCCGCCCCGTCGGTGCCCGCGGGGCTCTCCCCCGAGGAGGCCCGGGTGCGCATCAACGCGCTCCAGGAGGAGCTGCGCAGCGTGCGCAGGCAGCTCGCCGAGAGCGAGGCCGCGGACCGGGGCGCCCCCCCGCCCCCGGCCAACGTGCCGCTCCAGCAGCCCCTGCCCACGGAGCCCCGGCTCACCAACATCAACGAGGTGCGCGCCGGTCGGGACCGCCTCGCCGCGGAGCTCACCACCACCCGCAACCAGGTGGAGGACGTGCGCAGGCTCGTGCTCAACCGCCAGGCCGAGGTGCGCCGCATCGAGGTCCAGGGCGGCGAGCAGATCCGGATCATTGACCAGCCCACCAGGCCCCTGGACCCGGAGCCCCCGGGCAAGGCCAAGCTCGGCGGCATCGTCTTTCTGGTGGTGCTCCTCCTGAGCCTCGGGACCAGCCTCATCTCGGGCTTCATTGACACCCGGGTGTACGACCTGGCGGACCTTCAGCGCTGGGGCGAGATCCCCGAGCTGCCGTACATCCCCGAGCTCCACGCGGACATGCCCCTCGGCGCCCGGCCCGGGGGTGCCGGGCCCCCTGGCGCAAGAGCCGGGTAGGGCCCCGCGCGCAAACCCGTTGCAACGGAAAGCGGGATGGGGCTATACCCGTCCGCCATGAGCCCCCCGAGGACCCTCGCGCTCGCGCTTCTTCTCTCCCTCGCCGCCTGCCGCGGCCCGCTGCCGGGCCCCTGGCCACCCATCGAAGCCACGGTGCAGGAGTACCGCATCGGCCCCGGGGACATCATCCGCGTGGCGGTCTACGGCAACGCGGACCTCTCCGGGCGCGTCACCGTGCGGCCGGACGGGCGCATCTCCCTGTCCCTGGTCAACGAGGTCACCGTCGCCGGGCGCACCGTGGCCGAGGTGGCCCGGGAGCTCTCCGAGGGCTACCGGAGGTTCGTCCAGGACGCCCGGGTGTCGGTCATCGTCGAGGAGGTGCACTCCTACCGGGTGTACGTGATGGGCAAGGTCACGCACCCCGGGGACGTGGAGTCCAGGGTCCCGGTCACCGTGATGCAGGCCCTGACCCTCGCCGGGGGCTTCGCCCGCGCCGCGGACATGGACCGGATCATCATCCTGCGCCGGGCCCCCAACGGCCAGGAGGAGCGCTTCCTGTTCTCCTACACGGAGTGCGTCAACGGCCGCACGGAGATGAACTTCACCCTCCGCACGGGCGACACCATCATCGTTCCCTGAGGGGCCCCTGAGGGTCCCCCAAAGGGTTGTCGGGCGCTCTCCGGGGAACGTCTCCCCCCGGCCCGAGGGTACACTGTGCCCGTGAGCCCCTCGGTCCGCGCGATTCTTCTGGCCGGAGTCCTCCCGGCCTGTGCCCATACCCTCCAGATCCCGAGGCCCCCGGACCAGGGACCCGGAGCGCCGCTGCCGCCCCCTGGGCCATCCGTGGTCCGGGCGCCCCTGACGGCCGAGGTCCAGAGCACCCTGGCGGCCCTCCAGGATACGGTGCCGCAACGCTTTGATACGCAAGGGCAGTTCCGCATGCTCGGCCCCACCCCCGTGGGGGTGCGCTACACCGTGCAGCGAGGGCCCTTCCAGTTCCGCGCCGAGGGGACGGAGCTCCTCGCCGAGACGCTCCTGGAGCTCTCCGCGGAGGCCTGCCTCGGGAACCCCCTGGGCATCGCCCTGCCGTTCCTCCCCAGCGGGTGCCAGCCCGTGGCGTCCTGCGGGGTGGGGGAGCGCCCCCGGAGGGTGCGGGTGCGCACCGCCACCAGCCTCCACCTGGACCCTTCCTGGCGGATCGTGTCCCAGACCCGGGCGCTGCCTCCCGCCGTGGAGGACCGCTGCGAGCTCACCGCGTTTCATCTGGATGTATCGGATTTTATTGCACAAATGGTGATCGCCGAGGTCTCCCGGGCCACCACCCGGCTGGACACGGACATCGCTTCTCGGGGGGACCTGCGGCCCCGGGGGGAGCGCTTCTGGCGGAACATCCAGGAGCCCGTGGACCTGGGGGAGGGCTTCTGGCTGTCGCTCAACCCTGAGGGGGTGCAGGCCGGGGCCCTGGTGCTCGGTCCCGAGGTGGTGACCACCGAGGTCGGGGTGACGGCCAGGCCCTTTGTGACCACCGGGGCGCGCCCCGTGGTGGCCGCCCGGAGCCTGCCGGAGCTCTCCCCCGAGGGGCCCTCGGGGCCTCCGGGGCCCTTCCAGCTTACCTTTGACACCGCCGTGGGCTTTACCGAGCTCACGGCCCTGGTGGCCCAGGAGTTCCAGAATCGCACCCTGGACCTGGACGGCCACCAGGTGTTTGTCCTCGGGGTGCGGGTGAGGGGCAACGGCCAGGCGCTGATCTTCGAGGTGGACGTGCGCTTCGAGTCGGGCCCGGCCTCGCAGGAGACGGGCACGGTATACATGGCGGGGCTGCCGGACTACGACCCGGCCCAGGGGGCCATGGTGGTCCGGGAGTTGGACTTCACCCTGGAGACCCGGAGCGTCCTGGCCCGGGTGGGCGAGTGGTTCCTCCGGGGCTCGCTCCGGGACGCCCTGGCCCGGCGGGCGACCTTCCCCTTGCGGGACCGCATCGAGCGGATGCGCTCCAGCGCCGAGAGGGCCCTCACCCGGGACTTCGGGGACGGCACGCGGCTCCAGGGGACCCTGGCCACCATCCGGCCGGCGGGGGCCTTCGTGACGGACCACGGGGTGACCGTGAGGGTCCTGGCCGAGGGCACCGCCCGGGTCACGCAGGACGTAGGGGCGTTGAATCTGGTGCGCTGAGGCTGTTCCCTCGGGGGGAGGAACGCGGTACAACCCCTGCCCGCAAGAAAGGGTGGTGGACGCGTGAGCTTCTCCCGTAACGTTCTCGAGATCGCGAACCTGGAGGCCGCGGCGGACGAGATCGCCGGCATCCTCCGTCGGCAGGTGATGCAGGACCTTCGGCGCAAGGGCCTCGTGGTGGGCATCTCCGGCGGCATTGACAGCGCGCTGTGCACGGCCCTGGCCGTGCGGGCCTTCGGCAAGGACAAGGTCTTCGGGATCTTCATGCCCGAGAAGGAGTCGTCGTCGGAGAGCGGGGACTACGGCCAGCTCCTGGCGGACAAGTTCGGCGTCAAGACCGCGACCGAGGACCTGGCCCCGGGGCTCCGGGCCAACGGGTGCTACGCCCACCAGGACGAGGCCATCCGGATGGTGTTCCCGGACTACACCTCGGACTGGAAGTTCAAGATCGTGATCCCGTCGCTTCTTGGTGAAGCCCGGCTCAACGTGTCCCGGGTGACCGTGCAGCGCCCGGACGGGAGCGTGGAGACCCGCAGCCTGACGCTGGACGCCTACCTGCAGCTCGTGGCCGCCACGAACTTCAAGCAGCGCACCCGGACCATGTTCGAGTACTACCACGCGGACCGGCTCAACTACGCCGTCTGCGGCACGCCCAACCGGCTGGAGTACGACCAGGGCTTCTTCGTCAAGGGCGGCGACGGCCTGGCGGACGTCAAGCCCATCGCGCATTTGTACAAGGTCCAGGTGTACGCCATGGCGCGCGCCCTGGGCGTCCCGGCGGAGATCTGCAACCGCAGCCCCACCACGGACACCTTCTCGCTCCCCCAGGGCCAGGACGAGTTCTACTACGCCCTGCCCTTCGCGGACATGGACCTGTGCCTCTACGCCCACAACCACAAGGTCGCGGCCGAGGAGGTCGCCCCGGTGCTGGGCATCACCGCCGCGCAGGTGGAGCGCGTCTACAAGGACATCGAGGCCAAGCGCCGCGGCACACGCCCGCTGCACCTGGCGCCGCTCCTCGCGATCCCCGTACCCGAGATCCAGAAGTAACCCCACAGGAGTCCCATCGCCATGCGTCTGGTGCCCGAGTTCCTTGAGCACAGCGCCGCCCGGCTGCCGGACAAGGTCGCCCTGGTCAGCCAGAAGCGCCGGGTCACCTACCGCGAGATCGATGAGAGGGCCAACCGGCTCGCCCATCACCTCCGCGCGGCGGGCGTCTCCAGGGGCGATCGGGTGGCCCTCTACGCGGACAATGGAGTAGACCTCGTCGTCGCGTTGTGGTCTGCATTGAAGGCCGACGGCGTGTTCATCGTGGTCAATCCATTGACCAGGGCGGAGAAGCTCGGGTACATCCTCCGGGACTCCGGGGCCACGGCGCTCGTCACCGAGGCGCTGCATGCGCGGGAGTGGCGGGCGGCGGTGGCGCAGGCCCCGGCGCTGCGCGCGGTGGTGGTCACCGGCGCGGTGAGGCCGGAGCTCCTGGAGGGCGTCCCCGGGGCGGCGTCCCTGGAGGCCGCGGAGGCGGCGCAGCCGTCGACCAGGCCCTTCCGCCGGAGCCTGGCGGTGGACCTGGCGTGCGTGATCTACACCTCGGGCAGCACCGGCGAGCCCAAGGGGGTGATGCTCACGCACCAGAACATGGAGTTCGCGAGCTGGAGCATCACCACGCTCCTGTCCAACACCGAGGACGACGTGATCCTCGGGGCGATCCCGCTGGCGTTCAACTACGGGCTCTACCAGCTCCTGATGGCGTTCCGCCTCGGGGCGAGGCTGGTGCTGGAGCGCAGCTTCGCGTTCCCGGTGCAGGTGCTCCGGCTCATGGCCGAGGAGGGCGTCACGGGCTTCCCGGGCGTGCCGACCATGTACGCCATGCTGGCGGAGCTCAAGAACGTCACGCTGCCGGACCTGTCCTCGGTGCGGTACATCACCAACACCGCCGCGGCGCTCCAGCCGGGGCACATCGAGGCGCTGGAGCGGCTCTTCCCCAGGGCGGGCATCTGGAGCATGTACGGGCTCACGGAGTGCAAGCGCTGCTCGTACCTGCCCGCCCAGGACCTGCACCGCAAGCCCGGGAGCGTCGGCTTCGCCATCCCCGGCACGGAGCTCTGGATCGTGGACGAGCACGGCCAGCGGGCCGCGCCCGGCGTGGTCGGGGAGCTCGTGGTGCGCGGCCCCCACATCATGAAGGGGTACCTGAACAAGCCCGAGCTCACGGCGCGCTTCCTGCGCCCGGGCCCGCTGCCCAACGAGCTGGTGTTCTACACCGGGGACTACTGCCGCGTGGACGAGGAGGGCTACCTGTACTTCGTCTCGCGCATGGACGAGGTGATCAAGTCCCGCGGGGAGAAGGTCCCGCCGGCCGAGGTGGAGGCGGCCCTGGCGCGCATCGAGGGCGTCAAGGAGGTGGCCGTGATCGGCGTCGCGGACCCGATCCTGGGCCAGGCCATCAAGGCCTTCCTGGTGATGAACGACGACGCGAAGGGGCGCTACACCGAGAAGGACATCACCACCCGGGTGAGCGCCTTCCTGGAGAGCTACATGGTGCCGAAGTTCGTGGTCTTCCTGGACGAGTTCCCCAAGACCGCCATGGGCAAGACCCTCAAGAAGGAGCTGAAATAGCCCTGGCGAGCAGCACCTCTACGCGACACCCGGGGCCCTCGGAGGGCGCCACCCGCGCGTCGCCCCCCATGGCTCGGCTGAGCCCCCGCACGATCGCCAGGCCCAGGCCCGTGCCCGCCACGTGCGAGCGCGAGGCGCCCTCGCCGCGGTAGAACCGATCGAAGACCCGCTCGCGCTCGGCCTCGGGGATCCCCGCGCCGCGGTCCTGGACGTAGAGCAAGCATTGCTCCCCGCGCACGGCGACGCCCACGGAGACCGTCGGGTCGCCGCCCAGGCCATAGCGCGCGGCGTTCTCCAGGAGGTTCAGGAGCACCTGCTCCAGGGCCGTGGGATCCACCCGGGCGCGCACCTCCTCCGAGGGAACCCCCGAGGCGTCCAGGAGCACCCCGCGGGCTTCGAGGCGCTCCCTCTCGGCCTCCAGGAGGGCCCGTACCCGCCCCGCCAGGTCCAGCTCGACGAGCTCCACGGTGGCCTTGCCCGCCGCCAGGCGGCCGAAGGTGAGCACGTCCTCGACGAGCCGCGAGAGCCTCGTGGTCTGGGCCACCAGGTCCTTCAAGACCTTCGCCCGGCGGGCCTCGGTGACCCACCCCTCGGCGAGCATCTCCGCGTGGAGCCTGAGCGTGGCCAGGGGCGTCCGGAGCTCGTGGGACACCGAGGCCACGAAGCTCCGCTCCACCGCGGCCAGGGCCACCTCGCGCGCGTGAGCCCGCTGCCTCGCCCAGGTCGCCAGCACCAGCGTGGCGAGCACCCCGAGGAGCGCCATGCGCTGCCAGGCCAGCGAGGTCCCCTCCGCGGGCCCCACCCCCGCGGCGCAAAGCGCCAGGTCGTCCAACGGCGGCGGGAGCCTCGCCCGGTGCTCACACCCCCCGGGGGCGTCCCAGGGCCTCACCGCGAGCGTCACGTCCCCCGTGCGGTGCCTCGCCAGGAGGCGCTGGAGCCACGCCCCCCGAAGGACCCCGTCGTCGAGGAGAGCGCCCTGGACGCTCGCCGCGCCCGCGGTCTCCACCACCCGCCAGACGTACCGCAGAGACCCCTCGCGTCCAAAGGTCATCGGGCGATAGCGGGCGATCTCACCGGGTCGCGCCTGGGACTCCTCAGGCGTACGTGGTACGATTTGTGTGTAAATGTGGGTTTGTGTAGGCTGTCTCTCCCAGGGGATGTCCATGCGCTGGCGGAGGGGGGCTCTGGGGCGGTTCTGCACGCGGGACCAGGCGCTTCGCTCCCCGGACTGGGCGGCGCGGATGTCCTGGAGGACCTCGTTGCTGTACACGGCCTGGGTCTGGACGGCGTTGGTGTTGAGCGCGTCCAGGGCGCTCGGGGGGCCGTGGGCGTGGCGCGCGAGGGGCGCGAGGAGCCCTCCGCGGACCTCGCGCAGGACGCGCAGCCCGCGGGCGCGCGAGGCCATCGGGGCCTCCGGGTGCTCCAGGGGAGAGCTCAGGGCGCCGCCGGGGTCGAGCTGGAAATGGCCCTGTACGCGGGGGTCGCGGGGTACGGCGCCGAGGGGCGAGACGGCCACACCCTCCTGGACGGAGATCAGGTCCGGGGGGGTGTAGTAGTAGGTCCAGTGGTAGTAGGGCCGCTCGTCCTCGCGGGCGCGCAGCTCCTCCAGGGCCTCTCCCAGCGCGGCGGTGACCAGGGCCGCGCCCTGGGCGACGGTGCGCTGGCGGGCCTCCTGGCGGGCGCCGGCCTCGCGGGCGGCCACGCGGTACCAGCCCACCGCTAGGAGGGCCACGGGCAGCGCCAGGAGGGCGCTCCAGTGCCAGGCTCGGACGCGGTCCATCACAGGGTTGAAACGTACCGGGGGAGGTGCCCCGTTGGGATTGCAACGAAGGTTTTACACACCCAGCCGGTAGCCTACCCCGCGGACGGTCTCCACCCAGCGGGAGCCCCCGGGGAGGGCCCCGAGGCGCTGACGGAGCTTCTGCACATGGACGTCCACGGTGCGGGTCTCGATGGTGCCGTCGCGGTAGCCCCAGACCTGCACGAGGAGCTCGGCCCGAGGGATCACCCGGCCCCGGTGGGCGGCCAGATACGCCAGGAGCGCGGCCTCCCGGGCCGTGAGGCAGAGCCGCTCGCCGGCGCCGTACTCCAGCCGCGCGTTGGTGACGTCCAGCACGGCCTCGCCGAGGGACACCCGGGGCGACGGCACCGCGCCCGTGGAGCGCCGCAGGAGGCCCTTGACGCGCGCCACCAGCTCCTTCACGCCGAAGGGCTTGGTGACGTAGTCGTCGGCGCCGCGCTCCAGGCCCTCGACCACGTCGGCCTCGGTCCCCCGGGCGGTGAGCACCAGCACCGGGGTGCTGTCCCCCGCGGCGCGCATGCGGGACAGGACCTCCAGCCCGGAGGGAGGCGGGATCATCAGGTCTAGAACAACCAGGGAGAAGCCACCGCGGGCAAGGGACCGCAGGGCCGAGGACCCGTCACCCACGGCCTCCACCGTGAAGCCGTGGACGGCGAGGAGCTCCTGGATGCCCTCCCGGAGGGGGGCCTCGTCCTCCACGAGAAGGATCGTTCCGTCCACGGCGTCGGGAGGTGGGCGCTAGGAGGTGCCAGAGCCGCCCTCGTCCTCGCAGGGACCGGGGTTCTTGTCACAAGCGAGGCTGTAGGTCTCCAACGGGAGGTCCTCGAGCACCGCGGGGGCCTCGTAGGGGCCTCGGGGCTGGTCGTCGTCGGCGGGGTGGTTCATGGGGGTGGTCTCCCTCTCTCAGCGGATGATGAAGAACGCGCCCTGGCCAAAGAACTGGCCGAAGGCGGCGTCCGGGTAGCGGTCGCCGTCGATGTCACCGACCCAGGTGGTGGACACGATGGCCTCGGCGCCGGGCATGGTGGTGGGCGCCACGATGGTCTTGTCCGCCGCGGCGGAGTTGACCCCCACCCAGGAGGAGCGCCCTCGGAAGATGCTGAGCGTGGGGGCCGTGGCGCCGAGGTGGACGTTCTCCCCGGTCAGGAGGTCCGCGGCGGTGGGCAGCGGGCTCAGGAGCGACGGGCGCAGCGCCGTGGGGTCCACCAGGGACGCCACCGAGGACCCGAAGGCGTCCGCGGAGCCGCCCGCCGAGGGGGCGATGGAGGGGCCCGCGGTGAGGCTCCCGGCGGCGTCGCCGAAGTAGAGCTGCACGCTCCCGACGCCGCGGATGGACGACAGGGTGATGTCCCCTCGGCCGTCGCCGTTGATGTCCCCGACGCCGGCGGAGATGGTCTGGCCGAAGCCCCCGGAGCCGTTGAGGGTGAGGGTGGCCGTGGCCGAGGTGATCCGCGTGGCGGCCGGGACGTCCCGGCCATTGAACACGAACACGGTGCCGTTGGGGTTCACGGAGCTGGTGCCCATGCCCACCCCGAGGTCCTCCCGGGCGTCGCCGCCGACCACGCGGCCCAGGCCCGTGAGCTGCGCGCCGAAGGCGCTGGAGGCCGTGGCGTTATGGATGATCAGGTTGGCGGCGGAGGGGCTAAGGGTCGTGGGCCATGGGGAGGCCGAGGCCCTCCCGAAGAAGAGGCACACCGCGCCGGTTCGGTCCGAGGGGGTCGCCACGTTCCCTGCGTTGGTGGCGCTGACGGCGAAATCATTCATCCCGTCGCCGTTGAAGTCCCCGAGGCGCACCACGCGCAGGCCGAAGTTGGCCTGGGCGAACTCCCCGGTGCCGCCGCCGATGGACACGTTGGCGTCGGAGGTGCTGAGGGAGGCCGGGGCCATGGGCCAGCTCCTCCGACCGAAATAGATGTACACCCGGCCCGGGGTGCTGGTCGCGCCGCGCTCGCCGACCACGAGGTCCCCGAGGCCGTCGCCGTTGATGTCCCCGACGGAGGCCGCGGTCTGGCCGAAGAAGCTGGCGCTGGAGCCCGTGATGGCGGCGAAGTTCGTGGCGGTGACGCCCATGGACGAGCCGAAATAGATCCGGACGGCGCCGTTGGACGAGGCCACCACCACGTCGGGGAGCATGTCCCCGTTGAGGTCGTAGCCGCCGGAGACCTGGCGCCCGAGGAGGAGCCCGGTGTCCGCGAAGCGGTCCACGATGACATCCAACGCCACCGGGGCGGTGGTCGCCGCGATGGTGTCGCTCGGGTTCCCCGCGGCGTCAAAGGACCGCATCGCCACGTAGTAGCTACGGCCGAGCGGCAGGCCCTGGATGTCCACGGTCCCCATGCTGCCGGGCGCGCCCGGGGTGGGGGGCGCGGACACCATCGGGGCCGACTCGAAGTTGGTGGCCGTGAGCGGCACGAACGCGTAGCGCACGTCGTAGCGCCGCACCGCGCGCGCGCCCACGGGGCCCGTGTCGCTCCCGTTGACGAAGGAAAGCCGCAGGGTGCCAGCCCTACGGAGCGCCGCGGGCACCACCGTGGCGACCATGGTGGGCGGCGTCGGGGTGGAGGTGTCCACCGCCACGGTGATGTTGGCGCGGCCCACGCCCCGGCCCATCACGTCCGCCGTGGAGGCCGCGAGGGTGACCGCGTCCCCCTCCGGGAGGGTCACGCCCGGGAAGGTCACCGTGCCGCCGGCGTTGACCATCCCCATGAGGGCCGTACCCCCGGCGATGGAGAGCGAGACCGCCGTCCCCGGCGGTGCGTCCGTGGTGAGGGTCACGGTCACGCCCTGGTAGCCCGCCATCATCGGGTTTCCGTCCCCGGTGCGGGTGAACACCGCGTCGGCCCTCGGGGACGTAAACGACAGGCTCGGCGGGTTGCCCACCTCCAGCGTGCAGGCCGCTCCCCCGGGGCCCGTGACCGAGGCCATGTTCCCCGCGGGGTCCGTGGCGCTCGCCCGGAGCGTGCTCTGGCCCGGCAGGAGCCTCACGCCCGAGAAGCGCGCGCGGCGAGGAAAGGTGGCCGTCATGGCCACGAGCGTCACCGGCGTGTCCATCCCGTGGGTGACCGTGAGCGTCAGGGGGAAGCTGTCCGACTCCACGTCAATGTCCGTGGTGGCGCTCATGCCCGCGCCGAGGGACACCGTGCGGCCGCAGCCGCTGATGGCGATGGACGGCGGCGCGGAGTCTACGTAGAGCGTGACCATGGGCGAGGTGCCCACGTCCCCCGCGGCGTCCGTGACCCGCGCCGCGAGCGTGGGGTTCGCCGGGTCCGGGTCCGTGGCCAGGATGCGCGACGGGGACGAGTCCGGGAGCGTCACATCGGTGAAGGTCGCCGTCCCCATGAAGCCCATGCCGAGCATCCCGCAGGGATCCGTTCCGACCGCTGCGATCACCGTCGCGGTCTCCGTCCGGACCACGCCGTTGACCAGGAGCGTGGCGGTGCCGGCCATGCGATCCACGCAGGCCACGACGTTCTGCTGGACGCCCGGCATCATGGGACTGGAGTCCCGCCCAGCGTTCAGGATCGTCGAGGCCATGCCCGTGGCGTAGGCCAGGGGGCGCACCACCCGCACGCTCGGGAGCGTGGACTGGCAACGGATCCCGGTGAGCGTCACCCTCCGGGCGTTGCCCGCCGCGTCGTCGGTGTTGACGGTCACGTTGAAGGGCGCGTTGCCCGTGGGGCAGGTGACCTCCACGCAGGCGTCCATGTCCCCCGCGGGGACCACGGCGCACCCGGCGGGGTCGTCGGGCATGGCGCCCTCGACGGCGGCGCAGAGACGCCTCCCGGCGGCGTCGCTCCGGCCGCAGACCCGGAACTGCGTGCCCATGCGCGGCTCGTTCACGTCGGCCATGAGCCCGATGGTGGCCCCGCTCATGGGGCTCGCCACGGTGAGCGTCGGCGGTGTGGAGTCCACGGTGAAGGTGGTCTCCGCGGACTGGCCGGTGTTGCCCGCGGCGTTGGTGCAGGTGGCCCGCACGCGGAACATCCCGTCGGGGGACAGCGGCACCATGGAGAAGGTCGCCCGGCCCCCGGTGACCGACGCCCGCAGCGGCGTGTCCGAGCCGCTCACGGCGAGCTGCACCTGGCGCCCGTCTTCAATATCCGTGCTCACCACGAAGTCCGTCGCGAAGGTCATGCCCCCGGAGGTGGAGTCCATGGCGTTGAGCGTGGAGCGCGTGGGCTGCGTGAGCTGGCACCTGGGCACCATGCAGTCCACCCGCACCCCGATGCTCCGGCACGCCGTGGTCACGCCCGAGGCGCGCACCGCCAGGGTGCTCATCCCGCCCGTGTCCAGGGTCACGTTGCCAAAGGTCACCGTGGGGGACGTCACCCGCACCATCCCGGCGGTGCGGCCGTTGACCTGGAGCTCCAACATGGTCCCGACGGGCGCGTTGGTCGCGAGCCGCACCGCCGCGGTGAACCCGTTGGAGCAGTTCATGTCCAGGTCCTGTTGGACGCCCAGCACCGACATGTCCGTCGGGGTGATGAAATCCACCTGCGGGCACATGGTCTGGGTGTCCCCGGGCACGTCCCCGCCGGTGTCCGGCGTGCCGGTGTCCGTGGTGCCCGTGTCCAGCCCCGTGTCCGCGCCGGAGTCCGCCGGCGGGGGCATCGGGTCCCCAGGGCAGCCCACCAGCACCGCGGCCAGGGCCGCCGTCAGCACGATCCCCACGCCTTCTGTTCTCGCCATGGTCATCCTCTTGGCCTCAAGAAATCGCTCTAGGAGACCCCCCTCTAGCGCCCGCCGTCAGGCGGGTCCCCCGGAGGGTCCTGGGTCGCCACCGCCGGGGAGGGTCTCCGCCGGAGGGGCACCAACCTCGGAGTCCTACCACCTTCACCGCCGGGGGGGTAGGGAGCCGCCTCGGCGCCGCCGGGATTGTGCGCGTCCTTGCGGAGCCAGCGGTGCTTCTCAGCGCGCGCGCGATCGGTTTCGGTCACCACGTCGGGCACCGGCAGGAGGCGCCCCGGCGCGGTGATCCGGTAGGGCCCGAGGGCGCCCCTACGGCCGGGCTCGCAGCCCTCGGAGGGCGCAAGGAGCTCCACCTCGGCCCCGAGCCCGGCGCGGTACCGCGCCCTGGCGCGGGCGCATGCGGGCTCGTAGGGCCCGAGGTAGTCCCCGCCCACATGGAGCGCCGTGGCGTGGCAGCGCGAGCACCCGAGGAGGAGGTCACAGTCCCGGCACCCATGGACGTGGGCCCAGGTGAGCTCCCGGAAGAGTCCCGCGGTCTCGCTGGTGTCCAGGGTCTCGCGGAGGCCCTTCCGGGTGAGGTTCCCGAGGGGCACCACGGTGTCCGTGCAGGGGATGAGCTCCCCGTCGGGGAGCACCACCAGGCCGCTGGTGCCCACCCCGCAGGGCGCTCCGGCGAGCTTCTTCTCCCGCCGGGGGCCGTCGTCCGGCCCTGGGACCCAGGGCTCCAGGAGCCCCTGCCCGAGGAGCGCCTCGGCGGAGACCTGCAGGGCCCTCGGCGCGAGGTCACCGTCCTCCATGGCGGTGAGCTCCGTGGAGGCCGAGAAGCCGCAGCCCAGGGCGCGCGCCAGGACCTCGACGCCCGCGGCGCCGCCGGGGCCCAGGGCGATGGCCGGACACTTGAGGGTGACGCGAACACCCCTGGCGCGTAGCGTGCGCACGCCGTGGAGGGTCCGGGCGTGGGAGCCCGGCACGCGGGTGACCTGATCGTGCTGCGAGGCCACCGCGGAGTACACGCTCACGTGCACGTCCAGGAGGCCCAGGGCCGCGATCCCATCGGCCAGGGTGTCATCCACGAGGAAGGCGTTGGTGAAGAGCCGCACGGCGAAGCCCCTGGCGCGCGCGTAGGCCAGGAGCTCCAGGAGGTCCGGGCGCAGCGTGGCCTCGCCGCCGGAGACGTTGAGGGTGAGCACCCGGGCCCGCGCCAGGTCGTCCAGGACGGCCTTGAGGGCGTCCAGGGAGAGCTCACCCTTCTGGCCCTGGTGCTGGTAGCAGTGGGCGCAGGCGTGGTTGCACCGGTCGGCCACCTGGAGGTGCACCCCGGTGGGCGAGAGCGCCCTGGAGGACAGCTCTCGCAAGAGGTCATTGCCGTGCCTGGGCCGTACGAAGGCGCTCACGGCGGACCCCCGGAGGCGGTGACCAGCCCGCGGCGCAGGAGATCCTCCACGAAGGCCCCGACGTCCCGTTCGGCCTCCAGGCGGTCCACGGTGTAGGCCGCGCAGACGGCGTCTACCAGGGCGGGCACCGTGGCCCCCTCGCAGCGCTCCCAGACGAAGCTCCCGACCTGGTTCAAGAGCCGGATGCGGTTCACGTCGGCGGAAATGATCGCCACCTGCGCGTCGATGAAGCGCCAGGCGGCGCCCGGGGCGCGGTGCAGGGTGCGGTGCTGGGGGAGGGTGTCTCCGGGGCCGGTCAAGGGTGCTTCTCCAGGCCTAGGGCCTCGTCGAGGGCGGGAAGGTAGCCCGGACCGTCTGGAATTCCCAGGAGGCAGACGGGCACCACGGAGGCAAACTGGAGGGTGATCATCGCTCGCGAGGCGGCCGAGGGGTCCGGCCCGCCCGGACGGACACAGGCGCGCGCCACGAGACTTGTTGCGGGAGGCCCCCGGAGCCATTCAACCACGGGCACCGGCGCGCGCTGGAGCCAGGCCAGGACCCGCACCGGGCGCCCCTCGGGGTCGAGGCCCTCGGGGGGGCCCTCGCCGCCTGCCAGGGGCAGCGCCCACCCGGTGCGGGACTCGGGACATACGAGCACGGCGTTGTCGGCGAGGAAGCGAGGCCCGGCCCTCCTCGCGGCGGTGCTCTTCCCGACGCCCGGAGGCCCACAAAGGAGGCCGAGGCCCCCCTCCACGGACACCGCCGCGGCATGGACGAGCGCGCACCCGAGGGCGGGCGCCTCCCGGAGCACCCACCGCTCCAAGGCGCGCTGGAGGGCCCTCGGGTCGCTCTCGGTGGGCCACGGCGCGGGGCTCGAGGGGGCTCCCTCACCCACGAAGGGCGCGAGCCACGAAGGCGTCGGGGCGTCCCACGAAGCCTCCAAGGGGCCAAAGCGGAGCTTCACCCGGAGCCCCCGAGGAGCGCGTCCAGCGTGGGTACCACGGGCTCTTCGAGGCCCAGGGCGAGGCTCCAGACAGGGACCTGGCGGCACAGGTCTGCGGCCAGGGCGAGGAGCGGGCCGGCGTCGCCTCCGCGGGCGAAGCGCACGGTGTGGGCGAGCGCCCTCGCGGTGGCCTCGGGCGCGGGCACCCGCGCCAGGCGCAGGCCGGTGGTGCTCTTTTCGAGCAGCACCAGCGCCCGGAGCGGTCCCTGGTAGGGGCGCGTCGCGCGGCGGTACTCGCCCACGAAGGGCAGGGCGAAGGCCATCCAGCGGTCCCCGAGGCGTCTCACGGCGACCTGGTCGTCGGAGAGGACCCCGTCGGGCGGTAGCTTCCTCGCGGTGGTGGTCTTGCCTCCGCCGGACACGGCGGCAAAGACCACCGCGCCGCGCGCGTCGCCGTAGCCCGAAGCGTGCAGGAGGAGCCCCTGGCGCGCGGGCAGCGCACACGCGAGGAGCTCCCGCAGGGGCGTGTCCATGGGGGTGGGGTCCTCCACGGGCTGGAGCGTGGCGGACGAGGGCCTCGCCCGAGCCACGGCGGTGTGACCCACCGGGTCCCAGGTGACCCTCTCGCTGGTGCGGACGAGCTCGATGCGGCCATCGGGCAGGACGCTCACCTCGGGGGAGGGATACACCGCGCGAGGAGGGTGCTCCGGGCGATAGTCCGGGTCGACGGTGAGGTCCAGCGCCAGGTCCGGGGTGGCGGGTGAGACAAGGTAGGCCCCGAACCGTGCATGTACGTTAATGTGTGGAAACACACCACACCACCGCACCTGTACGTTCATGCCAGCGAGGGAGAGGTGGAGGGTGCTGTCGGTGTTGGCGCTCAAGGGCGTTGGGGGGGTGTGTTGTGGAGGGCGCTCGGGGCGTTCACCCTGGGAGGCCGTTACGGGCCCAACGCCAGGCGCGGAGGAGGTGTGTGGGTCGCAGGTCCCGCCAGCGCCAGGGGGGTTGCGAGACGCGCTGGGCGCGGCCGAGGACGGCGCTCTGGGGGACGAGGCCGTCGCCGCGCGGGAGCGCGTCCCCGGCGGAGCGGACGCCCTCGGCGGTGACGGCGCGGACGCGGTGGACGACGAGGGCGCCGCGGCGCTCGAAGGCGACGAGGTCCCCCGGGCGGAGGCATGCGACGGGGCAGGGCTGCACGGTGACCCTGGCGCCGTCGCGGAGCGAGGGCCACATGCTCGCCCCACGGACGACGAAGGTGACGGGCTGTCCCTGGCGCAGGAGCGCGATGACCCAGGGGGTCGCGTCGGTCACCTCGCGAGCTCTCGCTGGAGGTAGTCCACCACGCGCTCGAAGGGATCGAAGCCCCACTCCCGGGCGACCGCCGGGCGGAGGTTGGAGTTGGCGTTGACGTCGTAGAACACCCTGCGGCCGTCCGGGGCCTCCAGGTACTCGATGCCGGCCACGTCCAGGCCCCCCGCGGTGACGAGGGCCCGCCCGGCATCCACGCACTCCGCGGGCACCGTGGGAAAGGAGAAGAACTCCACGGGCTTCACGGGAGCCCTCTCGGGCACCGCGCACACGCCCTCGGCGCCGTCCACCGGGTTGCACAGCTCCGAGGGGCATAGATTGAAAGCCCCATGGGACACCACCCTCATCGCGTACAGGAGCTCACCCCCGAGGAACTCCATGCGTACGATGCCCTGCGCGGGGTCCACCGGGAAGTGTTCTTGCAGGAGCAGCAGGTTGTCCGGGAGCCATAGTGAGGGGTCGTCCCGCAGGAGCCTCCGGAGCTCGTCGGGCTCCCGGAGGAGGAACATCCTGGCGCCGCTGCCGCCCTGCTCGGGCTTGAGGAGCGCCGGCCAAAGGTCCCACTGGGAAAGCGCCGCGTCCACGTCGTTGAAGGCCAGGGAGCGCGGGTGGGCGATCCCCAGGCGCTGCATGAGCGAGCCCTGGGCGCTCTTGGACAGCTCCAGGAGGAAGGCTCTGGACCCGTTGAGGACCCTCGCGCCCGCCAGCTCCAGGGACCGCAGGAACGACAGCCCCAGGGGCACCGCGCGGGTGTTCCCGCGCACGTACGCGCTCGGGCTGGCCTGGTTGAAATACAGCCTCGCGGAGGGCACGAGGTCCACGTCGAAGGCCGCCCTCTTGAGGTCGTAGGCCTCGAAGGGGACGCCCCGGCGCTCCAGCGCGAGGAACAACGGCTTCTGCCACTCGGGGTGCTCATGCACCACCACCAGCTCTGGCGACGGCATCGGTCGAGGGTACCATGGCGTGGTGCCAGCCCGAACTCCGAGGCGCCGGCGCACCGCCCACCAGATGTCTGAGGAGGAGCGCTCTTGCGAACATGGACAGAGTATGTCACCACGCAGGTGCGCACAGTCCATGACCTCGCTGACGCCTCCTGACCCAGCCTCGTTGGCGACCGATGAAGCGCGCGTCCTGGCGGCCGCCGGGATCTTCGGGGAGCACGCCTGGGGCGGTGGAATCGCGGCCGTGGCCGAGGAGTCCACGGAGGCGCTCGCCCCGGCCGTCGCGCGGCTCGTGGCCGAGGGGTGGCTGCGGCCCGTGACCCCTTCGCGCTTCCCTGGGGAGGTGGAGTACGCGCTCGACGCGCGCGTCGCCGAGGCCGCCGTGGCCTGGCTCCCGGAGCCCGCGCGGCGAAGGGCCAACACCCAGGCCGGGCGCTGGCTCGACGCCGCGGGGGAGCTCGACACGGCCGTGGTCGCGGTGCACCTCGCCCACGGTGACACGCCCGAGGAGGCGATCCCCTGGTGCGCCGAGGCCGCGCGCGTCGCGAAGGCCGACGGCAGGCTCGACGCCGTGCTGGGGTGGTCGCAGCGCGCCATTGACCTTGGCGCGGACCCGGACACCAAGCTGGCCATGCGGCTGCTCCAGCTCGAAGCGCACGACGGGCGCGGCGAGACGGACGACGCCGAGCGCTGCGCGCAGGAGATGTGGGCCCTCGCCAGGCCCGGGAGCGCGCTGAAGTACCGGGCCGGCGCGGCGCTGGCGGTCCTGGCGATGCGGCGCCAGCGGCCGGAGGCGCTCGCGGAGCTGGGGCCCGCGCTCCAGGTCGCCCTCCAGGGGCCCTCGGAGGATAACGCCGAGGCGGCCCTGGCGCCGGCGCTCTTCCCGATCCTCTACGCGGGGCTCTTCCCGCTCGGTGAGCTCTTGCTAGGCCGACTGGAGGCGATCCAGGCGGCCGGGACCCACCCCGACGCGGACTTCCCGGCGAGGGTCTCCATCGCCCGGGCGATCTGGGCGAACTTCAACGGCGACAGCGAGCGCTACCTCGAAGAGAGCCTGCGCGCGGCGGAGGCCTTCGCGACTCTCGGTGACGCCCGGCGGGAGCTCTCCAGCCGCGTGAACGCCGGCGTCGCGTACGTGCTCCTGGGCGACGCCGACGCGGCCGTCGAGGCGCTGCAGCGGGCGGCCTCCCGCGCCGACGCCGAGGGCCTCCGTCGCCTGGGTATGGCCGCGCGGAGCAACCTGGGCAACGCCCTCCTTCTGGCGAGGCGTCCGGACGACGCCCGCGCGACGCTGGAGCGCGCCCTCGCGGAGAGCGAGGCCCTGGCGGACGCCCGGCTCGTCGCGACGGGCCAGGTATACCTCGCGCGGGTGCTCCGCGCGGGCGGCGCCCTCGACGAGGCGCGGGCCCTGGTGGAGCGGGCTCTGCCCCAGCTCGGCCCGTCGGCGTCGCTGTGGGTCCTGGCCTGCGCGCTGCACGCCGACCTCCAGATGATCCGAGGCGAGTTCGACGCCGCGCTGGCGTCGGTGCGGTCGGGCTTTGAAGTGCTCGACCGGATGCGCTCCGTCGAGGAGGGCGAGGCCGAGCTGCGGCTCGCGCAGGTGGACGCGTTCGATGCGATCGGAGATGGGGAGGCCGCGCGGGCCGCGCTCCAACGGGCGCGGGAGCGGCTCCTGGCGCGCGCAGGGAGGATTCAAGACCCGGCGCGGCGCGCCCGTTTCCTCGGGAGGATCCCCGCCCATGCCCGCACCCTCGTGCTGGGTCGGTAGGTCAACGGAAGAGGTATCGCGCGGTGGCTCCGCCGAAGAGCCACCCGTTGTGCGCGAGGCCGCCGCCGCACTGCGCGCTCGTGCCGACGTCGGTGTGCGCCTCGGCGCAGCCAGCGATGGACAACCAGGCCGCGACGCCGACGTACAGACCCAGCGCGAGGCCGCCGCTCACGCGGACGTCGAGCCCCGCGGTGACCGGCACGCTCACCGCGTGCACCACGGCGTCCACCCGCAGCCGGTCCGAGGCCGAGCTCTCGACGAAGCGCGCCAGCGGGTCGACGCCGGCGGAGATCCATGGGTCGACGCTCGCGGCGGTCCACACCGGGCGAAGGTGCAGCCGCGCGAAGACGCCCAGGCGCCAGACCGCCACCTCCCGGGACGCCAGCGAGGGCGACGGCGCCGCGGGCCAGAGCCACCCGTGCCCGACGCCAAGCCCCAGGGCCCACCGGGGACCGAGGCGCAGCCCGACGTCGAGGTCCAGCGACGGACCGCCGCGGAAGCCCTGCCCCGGGGTGTGGGCGCTCCCCGGTGGGTCTGGCACGAAGGCGTCGCCGCCGGAGCGCGCGAAGGTCTGGTAGCCACCGCGGAGGGAGACCTCGACCCCTCGGAGCCTGAGCGCTCCGCGACGAGGCGCGCATGCGGACAGGACCACGCACGACGCCCACAGCGCCCGCCACGCCGTCGCGGGGGTCACCGCACGCACTCCAGCGGGACGGTGGTGAGCTCCCAGGAGGCCGGAGCGAGGCGACCGAGGGTGGTGGCCGGCGCAGGGTGTTGACGGCTGCAGCCGACGAGCAGGCCCTCCTCCGTCGGTACGAGCTGCAGGACCTCGCAGCGAGCTCCCGCCAACACCTCCAGGGGAGCGCTGGCAGGGACATGCTCCAGGGGCAGCGCCTGCACCAGGACTCGCCTCGCCTCGCCGGGCGTTGCACCGGGGGGCTCCTGCCACGCGGTGAACAACTCTCCTCCCGAGACGGCGAGGGCAATGGGAAGGAGCAGGATGTCCTCCACGGGCGCGAGCTCCACCACCGGCCCCAGCCTGGCGTGGACGGCGTCCAACCTCCGGAGGGCTCGCTGGCGGCTCCCCTGGTCCCACGCGACCGCGTGACTGCCGTCCGGGAGCGTGACGGCCACCGCTGAGAAGATCGATCCCCTTGGCGTGGAGAACACCTCGGACGCCGCGCCTCGCGGCGAACCCTCGCGGTCGAAGGTCTGCGCCCACAGCCGGGACGGAGACCCCTCGGGCGGCCGGTCGCCCCAGAGAAAGAGCGTGGCCCCGTTGGCTCCTGGCGCGGCGGACGCAAAATTCGCCGAAGGCGAGAGCACGGAGAGGGCCCGCTGCGGCGCGGCTGCTTCGTCGAAGGTGAGCCAGGTGCGCGTCCGCGTCGGTGCGTCGTCCCAGACGGTCATCGCGTAGCCCTCCGGCGTCGCCCACGCGGCTTCGAAGAGCTCGAAGCGGATCGCGGTGCCGCGGGTCAGGGTCGTCGGCGGAGCGAGCGCGACCCCACGGAGGTCCAGCGCGGTCCCTGCCACGCGGTCCTCGATCCCTGCCCGCCTGGAGGTGTCGGCGACGACGGCCATCCGTCGCCCTCCGCAGCCGAGCACGCGCGCAGGGTTGGCGATGGCGCCTGCGCCGAGCGCCCGCTCCCAGACGCCCGTGGGCGCCGTCAGGGGGCGCCCGGCGGCGTCCAGACGCTGCACCCACCAGCGCATCCTGCGGTCTTCCTCCGTCCCGGACCAGCCCAGCCACACCTCGCCAGACGCCGACGAGAGCTCACCCAGGAACCCGCCCAGGGACCGCACACGCCGGGCGCCAAGGCGCCAGCGGCAGGTGCCGGCGGTCGCGTCGACGCCCATCCACGGAGCGCCGCAGCGCGCGAGCACGCCCCCGTCTCGCGCGACGGGGCTCGGCGCGGCGTCCTCGGTCCCCGCCTCCAGCTCGGGCACCCACAGGCCCGTACGCCCGCACGCCGCCAGCACCAGGATCGCAGAGATCCGACATACTTGTCGGGCTAGCCTCGCGAGCGACCGTGGCATCGTCTCTGGTGGCCAATGGCCACGGCGAGCCCGATCCGTTTCGCCATCGCGGCCGACGATCGCAGCGGCCGTCTCTTGGACAAAGACGCCGTGTCCTGGCCCTCCGGGCTGGCGCCAGGGCCCCTCAGTTCATCTCCGACGCCAGCATCCTTCCGGTCTCGGGGACCTGCCGTTGTCGCTCAGCGATCACGCGCGCACCACGCTCCTCAGGGCCTTTGGGAGCGCTGTCAGGGGGCTCACTCCTGCGTGACGCTCCGCAGCCGCGGCGCGTAGATGCTCCCGGGATACTGCCCGAAGAACCTCCGCGCCAGGGCGCCCGCCTCCGCGGTCCGCCCCGCCCCCGCCAGGGCCTCCACCCTCAGGGCGTCACGCTCCTCGCGGTCGGCGCCCCGAGGGAAGCGCTGCTCGTGCTGGCGCAGGGCCTCCAACGCCTGCTCCCACCGCTCGCCCTGCACCGCCGTCCGCGCCCGCTCGATGAGCAACCGCTCCGCTGCGGCCTGCGTGGGGACCGTGTCGGTGTTGGTCGGGTGCTGTACGGTAACGTGAGTGTTTGTAGGACCGGTCACTACATCCGGCGTGGGCTGGGTCACCACCGCGGGGCCAACGGGGGCGACGGGCTCCGAGGGGACCAGCACGCGCACGGTGCGGGTGACGTACACGACCCTCTCGGGCTGCGGTCGCACCACGGGCGCCACGGCGACGCCGCCCACTCCGCCGGCGGTGACCAGGGCCACGCCCACCGCCACCTTGGCCACCAGGGCCTTGGAGGCGAGGCCCAGGGCGCTGGTGGCCGCGGCGACCTTGGCGGCTCCTGCGCCTCCGGCGCTGGCCGCGGCGCCCGAGGCGGCCTTCTCAAGGACCTCGCCGGGGGCGTCCCGGGTGAGGTCCTCGGGGTGCTCTCCGTGGGACAGGCCCGCGTCCACGAGGGACGCGTCGATGCGGGCGAAGAGCTGCGAGGCGAGGACGTCGTCCAGGGGCGGCAGCGGGCGCTCGGCGTCCACGAGCTCCGCGAGGGCGGGGGGCAACGGCGGGGGCGTCTCCCGGGCGCTCATCGCGGGGCCGCCTTGCGCTGGAGCCGCTGGACCTCGGCGGTGACCTTCTCCACGGCACGACGGAGCCGGGACGTCACGGCGTCCTCGGAGTCACCGAGCTCCGCGGCGATCTCCGGCGTGGGGGTGTCATCGAGGTAGTACATCACGAAGGTCTCCCGGGAGCGCTGGTCGAGCGCGTCCAGCGCGCGCAGCAACAGTCTCCGTTGCGCCTGATCCCCGAGCCGTTCGTCCGCCGCGGCGCCCTGGTCCCGGGGCTCCTGCGCGTCGTCGAGGACCTCGCGCTGCACCGAGGCGCGCTTGCGGTAGTCCGACGCCATCCTCCGCGCGAACCCGAAGAGCCAGCGACGCAGGGGTCTGGATGGGTCGTAGTCACCGAGGCGCGGGTACACCGCCAGGAACACCTCCTGGGTGACGTCCTCGACGTCGCGCTCGCGCACCCCGAGGCGCCGGAGGCTCTGGAGCACGTACGGCAGGCCCGTACGAAACACCGCCTGGAACTGCGCGGCGCGCTCATCACGCACACCCGGGCCTGCGTCCTGCGCCAAGGCTCCACCTCACGGCGCCGCTCAGGGGCGGCGCCTCGACGCGTGAGAATACACCCATCGGGCGTCGGCGCGGCGAGAGCCATGCGACATCCCAGCCAAAGAGCGCCCCCGCCCCGAGGGGTCCGCGGAGGGTGCTGTGGGGCCCCCGGCTCTCGGACCCGCCCAGGGGCGCGAGGCCCGGCCCCTCGGCGCTGCCGTGGTAGACGTGCACCCGGCCGGCCATGGCGTCCACCTGGTCGGCGCTCACGGCCAGGTCGGCGAAGCCGTCGCCGTTGACGTCCCCGAGGCCCGCCACGGAGCGGCCGAACTGCCCGCCCGCGCCGTCCGGGCCGACGAGCCTCACGTCCGGGTCGCGGCCGTGCTCCGGCCTCGACGGCGGGCGCCCCACGTTGTCCGGTGCGCCGTAGTACAGGTACGCCCGCCCGGTCACCCGGTCGACGATCTGGGCGCCCACCAGGAGGTCATCGAGGCCGTCGCCGTTGACGTCCCGGGCGGCGGTCACGGCGTTGCCGAACACCGCTGAGGGGCCGTCCACGCCGCCGAGCTGGAGCCTGCGCTCGTCCGAGAGGCCCTGGGCCCCGCCCCAGTACACGAAGACCTTGCCGGTGTTCATCCCGACGTGGTCCTCGGACACGGCGACGTCGTAGTAGCCATCGCCGTTGAGGTCGCCGGCGCCGGTAATCCAGCGACCGAACCAGCCGCCCTCTCCGTCGGGGCCTCGGAGCGTCGTGACGCGCGTACTGGACACGCCCTGGGGCCCTCCAGGGAAGAGGTATGCACGGCCCGTGGAGCCCGCCACCCCGAGGGCGCCGACCACGAGGTCCGCGTAGCCATCGCCGTTGACGTCCCCCGCGGGCCCGAGGGCGGAGCCAAAGTACCCACCCGGGCCGTCGGGTCCGAGGAGCTCCGTGCGCCGCGCGTCGTCCACGCCGCCCGCGCCGCCGGGGTAGAGGAACACGCTCCCGACGTTGTTGTTGAGCCCGTAGGCCCCGACGGCCACGTCCGCGTAGCCGTCGCCGTCCAGGTCGCCCACCCCCGCGACAAAGAACCCGAAGAGGCTCCCGCGGGTGTCATTCCCTACCAGGGTCGTGCGGCGCGACGGGTCAATCCCCGTGGCGCTGCCATAGTATACGTAGGCCCTGCCCGCGTCGCCGCCCACGCCGTAGGCACCGACCACGAGGTCCACGAAGCCATCGCCGTTGACGTCCCCGGCGCTGGCCACGCTGCGACCATTGATGCTCCGGGGGTTGTCGGGGCTACGGAGCACCAGCTCCGACGAGGGCACCACGCCCTGGGCGCTGCCGGCGTACACTAGCGCCGCGCCCTGGAGCCCGGAGGTGCCGGGGGCCCCCACGAGGAGCTCCGAGAAGCCATCGCCGTTCAAGTCCGGGAGGCTCCCCCAGGAGGAGTCCACGGTGGCGGAGTTGCGACCGACCTGGAACTGCCAGGTCCGGGAGGTGCCCGCGTCCCGGCCCTGGGTGACGCTCACCACGCGCCAGTAGTGCGTGCCGGGGGCGAGGTCGAGGTTGGGGCGGGCGCTGGTGCCCGTGACCTCCAGGCGCTGGTTGATGGTGGTGCATGCCCGCTCCCGGCAGAGCTCCACCCGCGCGGAGTCCGTGCCCGTGGTGCGCGTCCAGCGGAGGGTAGGGCGCCGGGAGCTCACCTGGGCGGTGGGCATCGGGGCCAGGAGCCTGGGGGCCACGTCGCACCCCGGGGTGGCGGTGGTACAGAGCGGCATGGACGGCGTCTGGAGGCTCCCCGAGGGGAACTCGTAGTCTACCGTCAGGGCGCACCCGGAGAGGGCCAGTAGCCCGGTGCCAAGAACCACGCTCCGAAGGGTCATGTGCGCTCCACCTCTCGGGCGCCCGGCGAGGGCACCTCCAACACCGATCTTGGAGCGAGGGGAGGGGTTCCGTCGAAAAATCTTGGGGCGGGAGAGGTTTTCGGGAGCGACCCGCCGATGCGCTCCGGGTGGTCGGCGGGGTGAGTGCCGTTGGCAGAGTTCGAGGCCCGCCCAAGGCGGGCATTGGGAGGGCCGCCCGGAGCGTAGGGGAGCGTGACGGACGCGCATCCGCCACGCCGTGACATCGGGGCGGACGCGCGTCCGTCACGCCGTGGCATCGGGGCGGACGCGCACCAGGCGCGGCGCGATACCACCACCGTCGGCAGGCGATCCAGGCGACGCTCCCGTGGGGCCACATGCGTCGCCATCCAGGTGGGCGATGTGACCGAGGCGCCATGGGGCAGGAGCGCCGCGGCGAGCGCCGCTGGGAACAGCCCACCTCCACCGAGGCGCCTTCTTCTGGCGTAGCTTGGGCCTAAGCGCCCTGGGCACGCCACGGGCGACTCCCGACGAGGGGACCGGTTGCCCGGGATGCTGCCTCGATGGCTTCCGTCGTCGGGTGCCCGGTCGGGGTGTCGTGGGCGGCGGAATCGGCTTGACTGGGGCCAAGGGCGGTGTGAACCTTGTGGGCAGGCAGATGGGATCGTGGGCGCGGGATGGAAGCGGGAGGTTTGGGTGTCAGTTGCTGGACGGCCTAACACGCGATTTCCGTGGTTATGCAGCCGGGGTCGGCGGCCTAACACGCGGATTACGTGGTTATGCAACAGAGCGGCGATCGAGCACGATGTTGGATTAGCCGGACTTTGTTATGGTATCCCCGGAATCCAACCGGAACATAGCATCAACAAGAAACAATGATGACCTCCACCTCCCGCATCGAAAGAGTTCAAGTCTCTGGTTTGTTCGGCCTCTTTACGCATCCCATTACCCTCAATCTTGACAAGCGACTTACAATCATTCACGGGGCGAATGGACTCGGTAAGACGATCATTCTTAGAATGATCGCCGGTCTGTTTCAGGGCAACTTCGGTGTATTCCGTCGTGTGCCGTATGACATGTTTGAAGTGTATTTTGAGGACGGACGCAAGCTGACAGTTCGTACCCGGCCTATGCCCTCGGACGGCGGGCAATTGTTGCTTCCTTCGACGGAAGACGTCCCTCGTCAGGTTTCCGTGACTCTCGAAGGCGGCAAATTCCCGGAGACCTATTCGCCTGGGATGAACAGAATTACTCGTCGGCCTAGTCTTATTGATCGTATCGAACACTACTTGCCGTTTTTGACCCGAGTGGGCCCGGAAACGTGGCGCGACGAACGGATCGGCGAAGTGTTGGATCTCGAAGACGTTGTTGAACGATATCACGACGACGCTCCACTTCCAGCTTACGAGGTTGCTGATGAACCAAAAGGGGTCCGTGAACTTCGAAGATCCCTGAACGTTCGCCTGATTCGAACCCAGCGTCTTGACGCAGAAGAGGAGTCTCGTCGAGGAGCAACTCAGAGAAGATCTACCGTCCCCGCTGTGGAACGAAACAGCCTTGCTCTGACGCATCATATTCGTGGCATTTTGGAGGAGTATGCTTCGGTTTCTCAGCGACTCGATCGGAGTTTTCCGATTCGATTGTTTCAGCAGAATTCTTCGGCTGATATGTCGGCTAGTGACTTGCGCGCCCGTCTGGCGGAACTTGAGGCGCGGCGCAGCGAACTGCATGCTTTTGGTTTCTTGGATCTCGATACTTCGCTCAACGAGGTTCCCGATGAAATTCTCGAACGGCGACGGGATGTCTTTTCTGTTTACGTGAGTGATGTGGCTCAGAAACTGGCTGTGTTCGACGACGTCGCGCACCGCGTTGCTGAGTTGCTGCGAATCGTGAATGCTCGATTCAAGTATAAAAAACTCGAAATCAGCAGGGAGCGCGGGTACGTACTGAGGTCTGATACGGGCAAGGAACTCAAACCGTCCGACTTGTCATCGGGCGAACAACATGAACTGGTAATGATCCACGAACTCATTTTCAATACACAAAAAAACTCTCTTATTCTTATCGATGAACCTGAGCTTTCTCTGCATCTCGAATGGCAGCAACGCTTTCTCGATGACCTCAGCAGAGTGAGCAAGATCTCCGGATTTGATGTCCTGATTGCGACGCACTCCGCGGATATCATTGGCGCGAACTGGGACCTTACTGTCGAGTTGCGAGGTCCCCAGTCCTAATCAGGGCACTATGCGCGACAAACTCAATGCGACCGGCATCGCTAACCGAGTCATGATGTGCCGCAGAGATGATCAAACACTGACACTCGTCGTTGTAGAGGGCGATGACGATGTGAAACTATACGGAGGTCTTCTAAATGAGGCGCGTTGTCGAATTCAACCTGCCTACGGTAAACCCATGGTTCAGGAGACGATGACAATCCTCCTGGAACGGGGAGCTAACGGAGTGGTAGCGATAGTGGATGCCGATTTTACTCGACTCGGACTCGGGGTCAGTGCGTTTGCGAACTCAGTGTTCACAGACTATCACGATGCCGAATGTATGCTGATTAACTCGCCTGCGTTGGCGCAGGTGCTCCGAGAGTTTGGGAGCGGGACTACGACCCTGGAGTGCGTCAGGCAGCGCTTGTTCGAACTCGCCCGAGTGTTGGGATACTTCCGATTCGCATCTCAGCGGGAGTCGTGGCGTCTCCGTTTTGATGGACTTGACTTGGCCGATGTAGTGGATCCACACACAATGACTATTGAGGCGCTTCAGGTCGCGACTGTACTGCGTGGTCACCAGGGAGGGCGCGGACGCGATGGTGTTTCTCCACCCACTGTCGAAGCGATGATGTGTGCAGTGGAGAGCATTAAAGCGGCCGACCATCCAGATCTCCAAATTTGCAACGGTCATGACATGCAGGCATTGTTGTCGCTGGGACTGCGATCTTTTTGGGGTCAGAATTTGCCTTCTGACGTCGTGGTATCTAGGATAGCGGCTGCCCTCCGACTTGCCTTTCATCGGACCTATTTCGAAAACACATCTCTTCTGTCAGATTTATGTGCTTGGCAGACCGAAAATACTCCGTTTCGCGTTTTGCATTAGAAGCCAGCCAAACAAACCGGTGGAGCCGACCGCACTCCACCAACTCACGGGATACTCCCCCACGCGCTCGCGGGCGTCCGCCATAAGGCGGACCACTACCTGTACATAGGTTCAGCAGAGTGAGGCGATCTGTCCCGGCGCACGGAGGGCCTTGTTTCGAGGCGGCCGAGGGAAGAGCGGCGCCCTGGTGTCCCTTCGGTGGGGCTGTTGGACGCCTTCGTGGTGGGGCTGTTGGATGCCGTCGCGGTGCTCCGGTGCCTTCTCGGAGGCGCGGAGGATCGTGCTCGATGCGCGTCCGCCCCGGTGCGCCGACGTCCTCGGTGCGGGTAGGGCGCCGTGGAGTGACCGTG
>JACRDB010000122.1 GCA_016218725.1 Deltaproteobacteria bacterium | reverse complement strand
CGCCTGCCGCATGCGCCCGCGCCGCGGCGACGCGCGCCCGCGCCGCGGGGCCCAGCGCCCCGGCGAGCCAGCGGTCCACGTCCCAGGCCAGTGCCGCGTGCTCGGTCTCGTCCTCGGCGATGGCCGCGAAGACCCTCCGGATGCCAGGGTCCCCCGCGTGCTGCGCCTGCCACCACGCCAGGAGCGCGCCCCAGGTCTCGTTGACGCAGCCCTCGGCAGCGTTCTCCAGGGCCATCGCCTCCAGCGAGCGCACCGGCGGGCGGGGCAGCTTCGCGGGGCGCACCACGCCTCCGTGGACCCTCGCGAGGCGCCCCACGGCCCTGGCGTGGCGGCGCTCGTCCCGGGCCGCGCGGCGGGCCCGCTGCACCAGCCCTGCGGGCGCTCCGTGCGCCGCGAGCTCCGTCGCCAGGTGCTCGAAGGCCACCACCGCCGCGGCTTCGAGGGACGCCGCCATGGTCAGAAACGCAGCCAGTGGGCCAAGCCCCTCGGGCGCGTCGGGCACCGTGAAGCCCTCCGGACGGCGCCCCTCCACGCAGGCCGAGCACACCACCCGCCCCTCGCCCGAGGAGAAAATGGCGGCGTAGCAGAAAGATCCCGTCGTCAGCCCCGCGCACAGCATCTGGCACTGCATCGGGGTGAGCGAACCAGCCCGGAGCGAAGCCGGGAGCCCGCAGGGGTAGCGCACATGCGGCTCCGGCGAGCCGCACTCCCGTCCTACCACCCGCTCCGGCGCGCACGGATCCGGCGGTGGCGGCGGCGGCGGTGGCGGCGGCGGTGGCGGTGGCGGCGGGCGCGTGTCCGGCGGGGGCGTGTCCGGCGGGCTCGCGGTGTCCTGCGGGACCGCGCTGTCCCCCTCGGGGCCCGGCGTCACCGTGGAAGAACAATGGAAGCCCGACCCCGCCGTGGACAGCGCCAGCACCCGGAAGAAGATCGTACGGAGGTCCGTTCGCATGATGGATGGAGCGAAACCAAGTTTCGTGCCATGCCTTGACGGGCGTCAATCCCTGGGAGTGCTGTGCCAGGCTGCGCCGCGGGGGGCCCTAGCTCTTGCGGCCCAGGCCGTGGGCCTTCAAGAGCTCGTGCAGGTGGGTGCGGGCCAGGTCCAGCCGCCGGGCGGCCTCGGAGACGTTGCCCTGGGTGCTGGCGAGGGTCTCCTCAAGCAGGCGCTTGTGAAAGCGCCGGGTGGCCTCCTGCCAGGAGAGGTTTCCCTCCGGGGCGCTGTCCCGGGCGCTCTCGGGGAACAGGTGCCAGACCTCGATCACGTCGCTGCCGGCGTCGATGGCGAAGGCCGCGCCGCGCTGCACGGCGGCGGCGAGCTGCCGGACGTTGCCCGGCCACTCGGCGCAGGACAGCGCCGACTGGGCGGCGCGGGAGACCGTGAGCGCCCGCCCCATGGCCACGCCGGCCAGCCGGGCCAGGTGCGCCGCCAGGAGGGGGATGTCCTCGGCGCGGTCGCGCAGCGCAGGGACGCGCAGCTCCAGCACCCCGAGGCGGTAGTACAGGTCCTCTCGGAAGCGCTTCTCCCGGACCGCCGTGGGGAGGTCCGTGTTGGTGGCGGCCACCACCCTCACGTCCGCCTGCACCGGGGTGCTGGCCCCGAGGGGGTAGTAGCGCCGCGACTGGAGGAACTGCAGGAGCTTCGCCTGGGCCGTCAGCGGGATCTCCGCGATCTCGTCGAGGAAGAGCGTGCCCCCCTCGGCTGCGGCGACCTTGCCGAGGATCTTGCGCGTGGCCGTGGAGTGGGCGCCCTTCTCCGCGCCGTAGAGCTCGGCCTCCAGGAGCGCCTCCGGCAGCGCCGCGCAGTTGAGCTCCACGAAGGGCCTCGGGGCCCGCCGGGAGTTCTCGTGGAGGCACCGGGCCAGCTCGGTCTTCCCCGTGCCGCTCGGGCCCGTCAAGAGCACGTACACGTCCTGGGAGGCCGCCACCGCGAGCTGCGTGAGCACGTCCGCCAGGGCCCTGGAGCGCCCCACCAGCGCGTCGGCCTTGAGCCTCGCGCGCACCCTGGCCGTCGGGTCCTCGCCGGGGCCTGCGCGGTCCAGGAGCCGGTGGGCGAAGGGCGCCACCCGCCGCGCGAAGGTCTCCGTCAGCGAGCGCACCCGCTCGGGGAAGGGCCCCGGCGCCGCGCGGCCCTGGAGGTAGAGCACCCCGAGGGGCCGCGTCTCCCCGAGGGGCGCGCAGAGCACCGCCTGGATGCGCCCCGCCTGCACGCTCCGGAGGGCCTTGAAGCGCGGGTCCTCCACGGCGCTCGCCGTGGCGATGGTGCGCCCGGTGCGCAGCGCCTCGGCGATGATCCCGGTGGACAGCCGCTCGCGCACGGACGCCACGTCGTCGTCGGTCATGGCGTGGGAGAGGGCGAAGGCGGGGCTGGCGAAGCGCCCGTCGCGGTCCACCGCGAGCCACGCCTGGCGCGCGCCGGTGACCTCCACCACCAGGGCCAGCGCCTCCTCCATCAGGGGCGCCAGGTCCTCGTGGGTCCCGAGGTCCAGGAGGCGCAGGTACAGGTCCCGCTCCGCGCGCAGGAGGTCCGCGTCGTCGTCGGTCACCCGCGGCCCCCGCTACCAGACCGCCACGGCCTGCACCACCGACGGCGTGCTATTGCCCGCCACCGGCGTCGCCTGCGGCGGGCTCACGAGGAAGTAGGTCCCCACCCCCGCCGCCAGGAGCGCGCCGCCCGCCACGGCCCAGAACCACGGCCGCGTGAAGATGCTCCGGCGCACGCGCTCCAGGTTGATGTTCACCGTCTCGCTCCCGAGGGCCCTCACGGTCACCGTCTCGGTCTGCGGGCGGTAGCCCTCGTGGGAGACCGTCACCGTGTGGGGCCCCGGCGACAAGGGCTGCTCCACGCGCCCGGTTCCCAGCTCCACGTCGTCAATGCGAATGGCCGCCTCCGGGGGCGTGGCGGTGACCGTGAGCCGCGCGCTGGTGGCCGTCGGGCGCAGGGTCACGGTGATCATCCGCTGCTCCCTCGCGCTCACCTCGATCCTCTCCGTGCGCGTCTCGTGGTTCTCCAGCCGCAGGACCAGCGTGTGCTCGCCGGGGAGCACCTCCACCGCCCTCGCCAGCGGGAGCGTCCCGAGGGCGCGCCCGTCCACCAGGAGCGTGGCCCCCGCGGGCTCCACCTCGAAGGTGAGCGTCACCCGCTGGGCGTCCAGCTCGCGGATGGTCTCTTCGACGTCGTGGCGCTGCTCCGCGGTGACCCTCGGGGCCTCCTCCAGGTAGCGCCGGAAGCTCGTCACGGCCTCCGAGAGCCTCCCGTCCGCCCGCAGCGCCTGCGCCAGGTTGAACAGAATCACCGGCGATGGATAGATCCGGTACGCCGCCTGGAACTCGTCGACGGCGCGCGTGTACTCCCCGGCCTCGTAGTGCTGCGCGCCCGCCTGGAAGTGCGTGCGCGCCTCGTTCTGCTGGAGGCTCGACGGCCGCTGGGCGAGCGCCGCCCCGCCCTGGAGCGCCAGGGCGACGGAGACCACGAGGGCCCGGAAGAGGAGCATGCCGCGCCAGGTCACCGGGGCGCCACCCTCAGGGGAAGTCCATGAAGATACCCCGACCCCTGGCGCTGGGCGTCGGCCTTGAAGACCCTCCCGAAGACGGCGCGGGCGACGGCGCGGGCGTGCCCACGAAGAAGCCCCCGTTGGACGCCGACCGGGGTTCTCGCCGGACGCGTGGAGCCCTGGGCTCTCGTGGTGGTCTTGCGGGCGACGGCGCCGCGGACGCGAGCGTGGGCGTCGGCCTGGGCGCCGGCGCCGCTTGCGCCACGGGCGCCGGGCGCGGCGCGGGCGCCACCCTCGGCGCGGGCGCCGCGGCCGGAGCCTCCGCGGTCACTGCGCGGGACGCAGGGCGCGCAGCCGCCGCCGGGGTCGGCGCTGCCCCCGCGGCCACAAACGGCG
>JACRDB010000121.1 GCA_016218725.1 Deltaproteobacteria bacterium | reverse complement strand
GCGACCTCAGGGACCCTAAACCTGGCGAACCCCGGCCTCCACCGCCCAAACCCAGGCGAAGTCCGAGCTCCGCGGTGCCTTGGGCGATCGGTCCCGACGACACCGCAACGTGATGGCCCTTGACGCCTATGGGGCCGGGGGGTGAGGTCGCCGCGGTAGGGTCAGTCCTCGCGCACCAGCGTGAAGAAGTGGTCCAGGCACTTCTCTTCTTTGTACGCGATCCCGATGGAGACGTGCTTCGACACCCTCCGGAGGAAGTCCCGGGTGTGATGGAACACGAAGCGCTGGAGCCCCTGGGTGTTGGGCACCACCTTCGGCCAGGAGTCCGGCACCGCCCCGTCGGGCACCTGGAAGTAGTCCACCACCACGCCCCCGCGGTTCACCCAGTCCTTGTTGCCCGCCGTGGGCACCGCCACGAAGTACCCCGGCCCCAGGAACCACCGCGAGGCCCCCTCGTTGTAGCCAAAGAGCCTCTCGCCACCGGCCTCCGGCCGCGCGAGGCGCTTCTCGAAGCGCGAGTAGGGACCCGGCACCGGGAGCGTGTTCTTCCCGTGGTGACGCACCTCCCGGCGAGCAGGCACCCCCTCGGGCACCAGCTCCCCAAGGGTCATCACCGGCCCGCTGGCGGCCTTCTGGTAGAGCCGCCGCTGGAGCCCCCGGCCCAGGGAGCGCGTCTCCGTGAGGCGCCCCTCGTGGGTCATCCCGTCCAGGAGCTCCCCAAGCTGGGCGATGGTCGCATAGTCGTCCTTCAATCGGTCACCGAAGGTACTCATGGCCTGTCTCCACGGAGTTGAAGTTGAATTCTTCGAGTGTTACTTGAGGTCTAGAGGTGTCCATTACTCCCCTCATGGATGACTTCAAGATTGCTCTTGAACACCTTGAAGAGAAAACCAAGGGAGGGAAGTAGCAGCGCGAGCCCCGGGGGGATGGTCCAGAGGACACCCCGGAGGGTGACCGCGGGGGCCGCGGCGTCGTGGAGGTCCAGGTCCGGCACGATGAGCGAGGGGTACATCGCCAGGCCGAGGCCCGCCAGGAGGAGCGCCACCCACGCGATGGAGGACGCCCTGGCGAGGCGGTACCACCGACGCCAGAGGCCGAGGCCCGACAGAAGCGCCACCGCGCCGCCGAGGCAGAGCACCGGGAGGGAGCGCGGCGAGAGGAGCGCGTGGCCGAGGAGCGGGGCCTCGCGACGGGTCAGCCACGGGGCCACGACGGAGAGGGCCACGAGCACCGTACCGCTCGCCAGGGCGCGGCGACGGAAATCCTCCCGGAGCGGGCCGGTGGTCTCCAGCGTGAGGTACACCGCGGCGAGGTACGCGCAGGAGGCCAGGGCGAAGGCGCCCACCAGCCACGAGAAGGGCGCGAGCCACGCGCCCCGGGAGCCCTCGGGGACCGTGAGCCCCGCGAGCCTCAGGCGCCCGCCGGCGACCGCCCCGAGGCACTGCCCGAGGAGCACCGGGGTGACCACGCTCGCGCCGCCGAAGACGGCCCCATAGACCCGAAGGGCCCGCGCCTCCTGAGGTCCGTAGGCCCGAAAGACAAAGGCCACGCCTCGCAGGGTGATGCCCACCAGCGCCAGGTGCAGCGGCGCGAAGAGCGCGATGGAGAGCGCCGCGAAGGCCCTTGGAAAGCACCCGAAGAGCAGCACCACGGCGAAGATCAACCACACGTGGTTGGCCTCCCAGACGGGCCCCAGGGCGCGGGCGACGGCCCTGCGCTGGGCGTCCCTTCGCGCTCCCCTCGCGGCGATGTCCCAGACGCCCCCGCCGAAGTCCGCGCCGGCCAGGACGGCGTAGGCCACCAGGGCCAGGAGCATCGCGCCCGCGGCGAGGTCCTCGGGGCTCACGAGGGGGCCCTCCAGGGCGCGCGGGCGATGGTCCGGAGCACCGCCCAGGTGGCCGCCGAGAGCGCCAGGTACAGCGCCGTGAAGAGCGCCAGGGTGGCGCCCACGTCGGTCCTGGGCGTGACGCTCCGGGCGGTGAGCAGGTGCCCCTGGACCACCCACGGCTGGCGCCCCGCCTCGGTCACGATCCAGCCGGCCTCCAGGGCCAGGAACCCCAAAGGGGCCCCGAGCACCACGCCCCAGAGGAGCCAGCGCGGGGGGGCGGCGCCCTGGCGTCGCCAGGCGAGGAGCCACCAGAGCGCAGAGAGCGCCGCAAGCGCGCTCCCGGCCCCCACCATCACGTCGAACGAGAGGTGCACGAGCGTCACCGAGGGCCAGCGGTCGCGGGGATAGGCCCGAAGCCCTGGTACCTCCCCGTCGAGGCTCCCGGTGGCGAGCATGCTCAAGGCTCCGGGCACGCGGAGCGCGCCGCGGACCGTGCCCGTCTCCGTGTCCGGCAGCCCGCCCAGGAGGGCAGGGGCCCTCCGGGAGGTCTCGAAGTGTGCCTCCATGGCCGCGAGCTTCACGGGCTGGGTCCTGGCCACAACCCCGGCGAGGTCGTGGCCGGAAACAAGCTGCAGCGCCATGGACACCGCCCCGAAGGCCATGGAGAGGCCCAGGGCCGCGCGGTGGTGGGGCTCCTGCCGGCCTCGGAGCATGGCCCCCGCGGCAAGGCCCGCCACCGCGAAGGCCACGCTCACGTAACAGCTCAGCGCGGCGTGGACGGCCATCGAGGGCCATGGGGTCGCGCGGAACACCGCGAAGGCCTCCGTGGGCACGGCCACCCCGCCCACCTCCGTGAAGGCCGTGGGGCACTGCATCCACGCGTTGGCCGCGGTCACGATCACCCCGGACGCCAGGCCCGACACCGCCACCGGCACCGCCGTCCAACGGTGGGTCCGTGGAGAAAGCCTCCCGGCGCCGTACAGGTAGAGCCCGAGGAAGATCGCCTCCAGGAAGAAGGCGTAACCCTCCAGCGCGAAGGCGGGCCCCAGCACCGCCCCGGCCCAGGCCATGAAGCCGGGCCACAGGAGCCCGAGCTCAAAGGACAGGGCCGTCCCACTCACGGCCCCCACGGCGAAGAGCACCGCGGTGTACTTCGCCCAGCGCCGGGCCAGGTCCTTCCAGTGGGCCTCGCCCGTGCGAGCCGCCATCGCCTCGGCGCCGAGGAGGAGCACCGGGAGCCCCATCCCCACGGCGGCGAACACCATGTGGAAGGCCAGCGAGAGCTCCATCTGCCAGCGCGCGGCGAGTAACGGATTCATCAATGAAATCGCGATGTTCTGGCGCCTACCCCGCGCGCCCGTAGTGACGGTAGAGCGTGTACGTCAGCAAGGCAAGGCCCGCGCCCTGGAGGAGGAGCGCCACGAACCCGAGGCCCCCTTCGCGCACCTCGCGGCGGTTGCCGAGGAAGGTGCCGGCGCCGAGGAGCGCGAGGCCCGTGAGGAGCGCGCCGAGGAGGGTGTTCGTGGTGACCACGCAGGGAGCATGCGCCACGGTGGCCCGCGGGCGTCAATGGCGCGGCGGAGGCCGGAGGGCCTGGAGGAGGGCGAGGAGGCGGGCCTCGGCCTGGGCGCGGGCCTCGGGGTCGTCGTCGGGCCAGGCCATGGCGTCGAGGATGTACCGGGCGGCGTTCAGGCCGCGGGCGGCGGACAGGTCCGTGAGGGGCTCCAGGGCGGCCGCGGCGAGCTCGGCGCAGCCCTGGATGCAGAGCCACGCGGCGCGGTCTTCGAGCTGGTCGGCCTCGGAGGCGAGGCCCAGGAGCTGTCGCCGGGAGGCCAGGACTGCCTCGTCGGCGGCGGGGTCCCGCGGGAGCCCCGCCCAGGGGTTGGGGGGCCTGCGCTGGAGGGCGCGGTCGCACCAGAAGCACACCACGTCGATGCCGTGCTCGACGGCGGCGCGGTGGTGTACGACGTACTCCAGGCACACCCTCAGGAGCTCGGCCAGGGCGCGCAGCGAGCGGAAGCGCAGCCCCGAGTCCACCTCGGTGAGGGCAAGGCGGAGCCTCCCGAGGAGGTCCACGGGCTCCCACGCGGGAGGGGGGGCCTTCACCCGTCGGCCAGGGCCCGGAGGCTCGCGGGGTTGCGCATGTAGCGGGCGCCCTCCTCGACGGACACCACGCCCGCCTTGATGAGCTCCGTGACGCTGCGGTCCAAGGTGATCATGCCCTCGCGGAAGCCGGTCTCCATGGCGCTCATGAGCTGGTGGGTCTTGCCCTCGCGCACCAGGGACCGGACGGCGCTGTTGGCCACCAGCACCTCGAAGGCAGCCACGCGCCCGGACCCGTCCGCGCGCAGGAGGAGCCGCTGGGAGATCACCGCCAGGAGGGCGGCCCCGAGCTGCACCCGGGCCTGCGACTGCTGGTGCGGAGGGAACACGTCCACCACGCGGTCGATGGTCTGCGGTGCGTCGTTGGTGTGCAGCGTAGCAAGCACCAGGTGCCCGGTCTCCGAGGCCGTCAGCGCCGCGGAGATGGTCTCCGTGTCCCGGAGCTCCCCCACGAGGATCACGTCCGGGTCCTGCCGGAGGATGTACTTGAGCGCGGCGCCGAAGCTCTTGGTGTCCGCGCCCACCTCGCGCTGCTCCACCGTGGCGGACTTGTTGTAGTGAATGAACTCGATCGGGTCCTCGACGGTGATGATGTGGCAGCCGCGGGTGGCGTTGACCCGGTCGATCATGGCCGCCAGCGTGGTGCTCTTGCCCGCGCCCGTGGGGCCCGCCACGAGGATCAGCCCCTGGGGGCGGGTGGCGAGCTCCAGCACCGTCGCGGGGATCCCGAGGCCGGCCCCGTCGGGGATGCTGTTGGGGATCAGCCGCAGGGCCACCGCCACGGTGCCGCGCTGGAGGTGGGCGTTCACCCGGAAGCGGTGCTTGCCGGTGATGGTCAGGGCGAAGTCCAGCTCGTGCTCCAGCTCGAACTGCTCGCGCTGGGCGTGCGAGAGGAGCGAGTACAGGAGCCTCCGGGCGTCCGTCGGGGACAGCGCCTCGGCCTCCAGGCGCCGGAGCTTGCCGTGGATCCGGAACATCGGCGGGGAGCCCACCACCAGGTGCACGTCGCTGGCGCCGTAGCGCATCGCGAGCGTCAGGAGCGAGCGCATGTCCAGGCTCCCCACGGCGGCGAGGGCCTCGTGCTCGGCGACGAAGGCCTGGGAGCTGCGCTCCATGCCCTGGGCGTTCAGCCGGAACTCGTCGGGGTTCGTGGCGTACGCCGCGCCGGTGTCATAGGTGATCACCTTGCGCTCGTAGAGGCTCACCAGCGCGCGGTTGAAGCTCTGCATCCCCTCGCCCGCGGTGGACAGAAAGTCCGACAGCTCGTCCACGCGCTGGTCCCGGATGAGCTTGCGCACGGCGGGGCTGGCCAGGAGCACCTCCACCGCGGCCGCGCGGCCGGAGCCGTCCAGGCGGGGCCCGAGGCGCTGCGAGAGGATGCCCTGGAGGCACAGGGACAGGTCCATGCAGGCCTGGTCCCGCAGGTGCTCGGGGTAGTAGCTCAAGATCCGCTGGAGCGTCTGCGACGCGTCGATGGTGTGCAGCGAGGAGAGCACCAGGTGCCCCGTGAGCGCGGCGGAGAGGGCCACGTTCATGGTCTCCGCGTCGCGCATCTCGCCGATGAGGATCACGTCCGGGCTCTCGCGCACCACGTGGCGCAGCGCCGAGGCGAAGTCCCGCGTGTCGCTCCCCACCTCGCGCTGCGTCACGATCCCCGCGAGGTCCTCATGGACGAACTCGATGGGGTCCTCCAGCGTCACGATGTGCCGGGGCTGGCTGGCGTTGATGTGGTGGAGCATCGCCGCGAGGGTGGTGCTCTTGCCGCTGCCGGTGGAGCCGGTGACCAGCACCAGGCCCCGCGGGCACTCGGCCAGGGAGCGGGCGGCGTCGGGCAGGCCGAGCGCGGAGAAATCGAGCTGGCCGCTCGGCACCGCGCGCACCACCGCGCCCAGGAGCCCCCGCTGGTGGTGGAAATGGATCCGGAAGCGCCCGAAGGGGGCCACCGAGAGGCCCACGTCCAGGTCGCCGTTGCGCTCGAAGAGCTCGCGCTGCGAGGGCCTCGCGGCCCGGTCGAGGAACGCCACCAGCTCCTCGCGCTCGAGCGCAGGGAGCATGGTGACCCGGACCACGCCGTCGATGCGCAGGGCCGGCGAGCGGCCCTCGCAGAGGAACAGGTCCGAGGAGCGCTCGGACACCATCAGGCGCAGGAGCGAGTCCAGGTCGGCCACGGCGACGGGCGCCGCGGAGCTAACGTGACTCATGCACGCGCACCGCCGGGAGCTCCAGCGCCGAGAGGTGCCCGCCCTTGCCGCAGGCCGTGTCTATCCCGAGCAGGTCCCCGTGGGACCACACCTCCCCGAGGGGGTGGAAGAGCCGCGAGAGGAGCCCCCTGGGGGCCCGGGGCAGGTCGCTCACCGGGGTGTGGCCGAAGACCACGCGTTTGCCCTTGTAGCGCTTGAAGAACTCCGGCTCGCGCATCCACATGAGCACCTTGGGCCGCGAGTCCCGCGGGTGCTTCCACCGGGGCTCGCGCCCGGGGTCCTTGCCGGCGCCCTCCTCGTCCTCCTCCAGGCCCGCGTGGACATAGAGCGCGTGCTCGTCCTCGTGCCAGAGGGGCAGGGCGTCCATCCAGGCGCGCACGTCCTCCGGGAACCAGCCCTTGACGTCCAGGAAGCGCCCCATCTCCTCGGCCTCCAGGGTCTGGTCGTCCCGCAGGCGCTCGCCGCCGGTGAAGCTCCGGAAGGTCTCCATGGCGCCGTTGCCGCGCTGGAGCAGGAACCCCAGGTTCGGCGCCTGGACGCAGCCGAGCCAGAGGTCCTCGTGGTTGCCCCGGAGGGTGATGGTGGGGCACGGGCTGTCCTTCACGAAGCGCCGCACGCGCTCGATGACGCCCTTGCCGTCGGGCCCGCGGTCTACGTAGTCCCCGATGAACACCACGGTGTCCCGCGGGGTGAGCGACGGGAGCTTCCCGAGGAGCGCCTCCAGCGCCTGGAGGTCCCCGTGGATGTCACCGATTGCAAAGGTGCGTCCAGGCACGGGCGCGGCGCCTCCGTCAGCGCTTCAGGCCGAGCGTCTCGGCCAGCGAGAGGGGCCCCACCTTCTCCCTCAGGGTCTTGAGCGAGGCGTGGTTCGGGTCAACCTTGGCGAGGTTCTCAATGGCCCCGCGGGCGCTGGTCTTCAGGTTCGCCGCGAGGAAGGCCTCGGCCAGGATGACGTACGCACGCACCATCTTCGGGTCCCCGAGGATGGCCCGCTGAGCGAAGTCCGCCGCGCGGCGGTAGTCCGTGCTGTACGTCGTGAGCACCTCCGCGGCGTTGTAGAGCAGCGTCGGGTCGTTCTTCCTGCCCTCCCAGGCCTTCTCCCAGCAGCGGGCGGCCTCCTGGGCGTCCCCTTTGCGCATGGCCTCGCGGGCCTGGTCGATGCACGCGTTCACCCTCTGCATCGCCGCGAGGTTGGTCACCGCGTCGATGCGCAGGCGAATGGACGGGTCGTCGTGGTAGATCTTCTCGGCGTTGCGGAAGCACTCCAGGGCGCCGCTCAGGTCCCCGGCCTTCTGCCGCTCCTCGCCCTGCTCCACCACCTGGAGGGCCCGCAGGCGGCGCTCCTCGGCGGCCCTCTCGGGGTCCACGGGGATGGCCACGGGAACCGGCGCCGTGGGGATCACCAGGTCCGGCGTCTTGGGCCTGGGGCTCATCCCGAGCTTGCGCGCCATGGCCTCCATGGCCCGCTGCCGCGCCGCAGGGTCCACCGCGGTGCCCCCTCCGGCGGAGATCCTGGGCGGCGGCACCGACGCCGCGGGCGGCGGCGAGGACCGCAGCGGGGCGGGCACCACCCCGCCGTCGGCGGGCGGGTGGCTCCGCGGCGCGTGGCGGTGCGCCCCGGAGCCGTCCCCGGGGTTGGGGAAGGGCTGCGGCGTGGAGGAGCGCCCCCGCATGCCAGGCGGGCTCTGGAAGGGCATCGGCGGGCTCGACGCCCTGGGCGTGGGCGTGGGCGTGGGCGTGGGCGCCGGCGCCGACGCAGCGGCGGGGGGGACCGTGCGCGAGGCCGCCTGCGGCGCCATGGACACCACCGGCGCGGGCACCGGCGCGGGCGCGGGCGGCTCCGAGGGGTTCTCGGAGAAGTGGGTCTGCAGGTGCAGGTCGTAGCCCGCCCGCTGGCGCGCGTTGGAGAGCACGTCGTAGGCGCGCGTCAGGGCGCGGAAGAGCTCCTCGATGCGCGGGCGGTAGGCGCCGATCTCCCGGCCGAAGTACACGTCCGGGTGGAAGCGCTTGGACAACGAGAAATACGCGTCCCGGATGGTCTTGCGGTCGGCCTTCCGGGGGACCCCCAGAAGGTCGTAGAAGGTCGCCGTCTCCAGGCTTTCGTAGAGCTGGTCCACGACGGCCTTCTCCTCCACGCTGATGCCCACCGGGGCGTCCACCGGTCCCTCGTCGCTCATCCCAGCCATTGTATCCAAGACCCGCGCTGTTTTCACCCCCGTCCGCGCCGCCCCGCGCACCAGGTCCCCTCTGGTAGAACGGTGCCATGCGCATCGTCCACCTGGCCGACCTGCACCTGGGCAAGGTCCTCCACGGGACCTCGCTCCTGGAGGACCAGCGCCACGCCCTGGCGGCGGTGGTCGCGCTCCTGCGGGGGGAGAGGCCCGACGCCCTGGTCCTCGCCGGCGACCTCTACGACCGCGCCCTCCCCAGCGCCGAGGCCGTGCGCCTCCTCGATGACTTCCTCCGCGAGGTGCACGACGGCTGCGGCGTCCCCGTGGTGGCCATCGCGGGCAACCACGACAGCGCGGACCACGTGGGCTTCGGCTCCTGGCTCTTCTCCCGCGGTGCCCTCCACGTCCGAGGCCGCGCCGACCCGGACCTGGAGCCGGTTACACTCACCGACAAGTATGGTCTCTCGGTGGATTTTCATACACTCCCCTACGTGGATCCGGAGGTGGCGAGGGTGCTCTTCGGGGACTCCGAGGACGCGGGCACGCACCGCGGGAGCGTGCTGGCCCTCCTGCATCGCGCCGCGGAGCAGCGAGGGCGCTCCCCCCGGAGGGCGGTGTGCGTGGTCCACGCCCTGGTGCAGGGTGAGCAACCCCTCTCGGAGTGCCCCCGGAGCGAGCGGGCGCTCTTCCTGGGCGGCGCCGGGGCGGTCCCTGCCAGGGCCTTCGAGGGCTTTGCCTACACGGCCCTGGGGCACCTGCACCGCCCCCAGGACCTGACCGAGGGGGGCTCCGTGCGCTACGCCGGGTCGTTGTTGAAATACTCGTTTGACGAGGCCTCCCACGACAAGGGCGCGACGCTCGTCTCCCTGGAGGCCGAGGGGCCCGCCAGGGTGGAGCACCGCTCGATCGCGCCCCGGAGGGACCTCTGCCGGGTGCGAGGGAGCCTCGAAGAGCTCTTGCGGGACCCTGCCCTCGCGCGCTTCGAGGGGGCGTACCTCTCCGCGGAGCTGACGGACCACCCGAGGCCCCTCCAGGCGATGGATCGGCTCCACAAGCGCTTCCCCTACGCGCTGGAGCTCCGGTGGACAAAGAGCTCGGAGGGGCCCCGGGCGGTGCTCTCACCGAAGGCCCCGCGGGTGGACCCGGAGGCGCTCTTTCAGGAGTTCTACCAGCGGTTCCGGGCGGAGCCGCCCACGGACGAGGCCCTCGCGGTGTTCCGCGAGGCCCTGGCGGACGCGCGCCGCGCGGAGGGCGCGTGAAGCCGCTCTGGCTGGAGCTGGAGAACTTCGGGCCCTACCGCCAGCATGCGGTGGACCTGACGCTGTTCTCCAAGGCGGGGCTCTTTCTCATCCACGGGGACACCGGGGCGGGCAAGAGCACGCTCCTGGATGCCATGAGCTTCGCGCTCTTTGGCAAGGGCCTTGGGTCCCGCGCCCAGCACGAGCACCTTCGCAACCGCGCCGTCGGGACTGATCAACGCACCTCGGTGACGCTCACCTTCTCCCTCCGAGGGGAGAGCTGGACGGTCTTCCGGTCGCTGGAGTTCGAGCGCCCCTCGCGGCGCGGCGGGGGGACCACCAAGGGCCCGTCGGAGGCGCGGCTGGAGCGCGTCGGGGGCGCGGCGGTGGCGTCGCCCTCCAGGGTCACCGAGGAGGTGGAGGCCCTCCTGGGCATCGGGCACCACCAGTTCTCGCGTCTCATGGTGCTGCCCCAGGGTGAGTTCCGGGAGCTCCTCCTGGCGGGCGCCGCGGACCGGGAGAAGCTCCTGGAGAGGCTCTTCGGCACGGAGCTCTTCGTCCAGGTGGAGGAGCGGTTGAAGGCCCGCGCCAAGGCCCTGGACGAGGACCTGAAGGGCCAGCGCGCGCGGCTGTCGTCCCTCCTGGAGCCCGCCGGGGCCGAGGACCCCGCGGAGCTGGCCCTCCTGGCCGCTGAGGCCACGGCCCGCGCGGAGGCCCTGGGGGAGGAGGCGTCCCAGGCCCGGGCGCGCACCGACGACGCCGAGGCCACGCTCCAGAGGGTGTCGGGCTGCGCCCGGCGAAACGCCGAGAGGGCCCGCTGGAGGGCGGCGCTGGCGGCGTCCGTGGAGCGCGCCCCGTCGCTGGAGAGAGCGCGCCAGGCGCTCGCCCTGGCCCTCCGGGCCGAGGCCTGCGCGGCGGCGCTGGAGCGCTCCGAGGCCGCCCGCGGCGCCGAGGCGCGCTGCGTCGAGGTCGCCAGGGCGCGCTCCGAGGCGCTGGCCTCGGCGGAGCGGGCCCTCGCGGACGGCGCCCTCGCGCCGGAGGCGGAGCGGGCCCTCGAAGGGGAGTCCCGGAGCGCGCTGGAGGCCCTGCTGGCGCTGGAGCGCGCCCTGGAGGACCTCACCGTGGTGGCCCGGGAGGAGGCCGCGGTGGCCTCGGAGGAGGAGCGCCTCGCTCGCCTCCGGCGCGAGCGTGACGCGGTCGCCGCGCGGAGGACCGCCGCGGCGGCGGCCCTGGCGTCCCTGGAGGACGCGCTGGACCCGGCCCTCGCGGCGCGAGAGGCCGAGGCGGCGGCGCGCGCGATGGAGCTCTCCCGCCGGGTGGACGACGCGCGCCGGAGGGAGAGCTTCCGGGACGAGCTCCGCGAGGCCGAGCGGGGCCTGCTGCTCGAGGAGCAGCGCCGGACCCTCGCGCAGGAGCGCCTCGGGGAGGCCCTCGCGCGCCTGGAGCGCGCGGTCGAGGCCGAGCGAGGGGCCCTGGCGGCCACGCTGGCGGGCTCGCTCCGGGCGGGGCTTCCATGTCCCGTGTGCGGCGCCACGGAGCACCCGACGCCGGCGAGGCCCGTCGAGGGCGGGGCCTCGGCGCGCGAGGAGGCCGAGCGCCAAGTGGCCGAGCGGCGCGAGCAGCTCGGGCGCTCCGAGGTCGAGAGGGCCAAGGCCCACGGCGCCCTGGAGGGCCTCCGGAGGGCAGACCCCCTGGGCGCCGGCGAGGACCTGGAGACCCTGCAGCGCGCGGCCGAGGAGTCCGTGGAAACGCTGCGCCAGGCGCGCGCTGCGCGCGCCGAGGCGGAGGCTCGGCTGCGACGTCGCGCGGCGCAGGCCGAGGCCCTGGGGGCCCTGGAGCAGGACCTGGCGCGCCGGGGGGACGCGATCGCCCACCTGGAGGCGGAGCTCTCGCGGCGCTCGGAGGGGCTGGCGCGCGCGCGCGCGAGGCTCCCGGAGGAGCGCTCCGCGGAGGCCGTGGCGGGGAGGGTGAGCGCGCTTCGAGCGACCGAGGCGCGCTGCCGCCAGGGGCTCTCTCGCTTGCGGGAGGCGCGCTCGCAGGCCGAGAGGGCCCTCGCCTCGGCGCAGGCGTCCTCGGAGGCCGCGGGGGAGGCGCTCGCCGCGGCCCGGCGGAGCTGCGCGGAGGCCGAGCGCGAGGCCCGGGCGGCGCTCGCGGCGCAGGGCCTCTCCGCCGAGGATGCCCGCGCCCTGCGACTCCCAGAGGCCGAGAGGGCGCGCCTCCAGGCCGAGCTCGACGCCTTCGGGCGCGAGGCCCAGGCGGCGCGGGCTCACCTCGCGGAGCTCGGCGAGGACGAGCGCTTCGAGCCCTCGGAGGCCGTCGCGGCGGAGGCGCTTACGTCCGCCCGGGAGGCGCTGGGGGCGCTGCACCGCGAGGCGGGGTCCGCGACCGAGAGGGCCTCGCGGCTGCGGGACCTGGAGGCCCGTTGCCGCGCCGCGGCCGAGGCCTACACCACCCTTGAGGCACGCTGGAAGACGGTGAAGTCCGTGGCGGACCTGGTGGACGGCAAGCCCGACCACAAGGTGCGCCTGAGCCGTTATGTGCTCCTGGAGGAGTTCGACCAGGTGGTGGCCTCCGCCAGCGATCGGCTGGAGGTGATGAGCGACGGGCGCTTCCGGGTGCGTCGGAGGCTGGTGCGGAGCGCCGGCCACGAGTTTGACCTGGTGGTGGAGGACGCCTTCGGGGGCGCCGAGGAGCGCGCCGTGGCGACGCTGTCGGGCGGCGAGATGTTCATGGCCTCGCTGGCGCTGGCCCTGGGCCTCTCGGACGTGGTGCAGGCCCACGCGGGGGGCATCCGGCTGGAGAGCCTCTTCGTGGACGAGGGCTTCGGCTCCCTGGACGAGGAGGCCCTGGACAAGGCCGTCGGGGTGCTGGAGGCGCTCCCCGAGGGCGACCGCATGGTGGGGGTGGTGTCCCACGTGGGCGAGCTGCGAAAGCGCATCCCCGCGCGGCTGGAGGTCCTGCGCACGGAGCACGGGGCGGAGACCCGCCCGCACATTCGCATGCGCACCTCAGCCCGGTGACTTGCGGCGCGGGACCACGCGCCAGGAGACTCCTCCGGGGCCCTCGCGGCGGGAGACCCGGTGACGCCCGTCGGGCGCGTCCCGGGCCTCTCCGCAGAGCCCCGCGGCGTTGAAGGGGCACGCGCGGCACTTGCCCGGGTGCGCCGTGGCCTCCGGCGCCCTCGCCCCGGTCCAGTACGAGAGCGCCCAGGTGAGGTCCCTCGCGGTCTTGCCTGGGAGGTGCGGGAACACCCAGAGGGTGAAGGCCTCCTCGGTCACCCGCCTTGGCCCGAGGCCCTCCAGCGGGTCGGGCATGCCACTGCGGCCCGTGGCCGTATCCCTCGCGCGGGGCGTCGCCTCCAGGGCCTTCGCCACGATGGCGCGCGCCAGGGCCTCGCTCACGGCCTGGCCCCGGGGCAGGACGCACACCGCCAGGAGGAGCCCGTCCACGGCGAAGCCGCTGGCCTCCAGGAGCCGCCCGTAGGCCTCCACCTGGACCACGTGGGTGGGGCGCAGCTCCCGCTGGGCGGAGAACTTGAACTCCAGCACCAGCTTGGCGCTCCGACCCTGGAGCACCACGCGGTCCGCGCGCCCCACGAGCCGGACGCCCTCCAGCTCGCTGCCGACGGTGTGCTCCACGAGCTCCAGGGTCTTGCCCGCGTCCAGCGCCTCGGCGATCTCCTCGGGGGAGATCACCTCGGCGTCGGCCTCGAAGGCCGCGTGCCCCGCGGCGCCCGCGGCAAGCTCCGCGGTGTGGGTCTGCACGTCGTGGGTGCGCCCGAGGTGCACCTGGAGGTCGCAGTAGTACTGCCCCGCGAGGGTGCTCACGGCCACCCTGGGAGGCTCCTTCGGGTCAGGCGTCGTCAGGAAGCTCTTGAGCGCGTCCACCAGGTCCTGGGTGAACAGCAGGTCCAGGGTGCCGTCCATCCCACGGGTCTTGAGGGAGGTGTGAAAGCTCCTCAGGCCCCCTGGGAACAGCCCCGCGCGGTGCAGGGCCTCCCAGATGGCCTTTCGGGTGGGATAGGACCCTACACGGGCATACAGTGTAGGGAGGAGCTCTTGACGGAGCGCTTCGAGCGCTTTTCGGTGGGGGGCGTCGAGGAGCGGGAGGGTGACCGGCACCGCGGACGGAATCTACGCCGCCCGCGGAGCCGGGTCACGGGCTCACGCCGCCTGGTGGTCCACGGAGGGCTGCACGCCGCGGCGGGAGTCCTCCTCGGCGATGGCCTTCTTGAGCCAGACCTTGGCGTTCTTCATGCGTCCGACCTCTTCGGTCTTCTTGCAGAGGGCCTTCCAGGCGCTCTCGCGGTCCAGGGGGGAGAGGCTGGCGAGCTCGGCGCGGTGCCTGAGCCACACGGCCACGGCCTCGCCCGGGAGCTCGAGCTCATTGACGCGGGTGTAGAAGCCCTCCAGGGCCGCGGGCACCTCCGCCGGTGGGGGCTCGGGCTGTTCGGCCACGTCGTGGGCCGGGACCTGCGACAGGTCCACGCCGCCGCCCGGCTCCTGGGCGTAGGCGGGGATGGTCTCCAGCTCCATCTCGTCCAGCACGCCCAGGCCGAGGATGGAGAGCGTGGCGCGCCTCTTGGCCTTGGTTTCAGCCTTCATGAGAACGTTGATGGGGTCCGTGAGGGGCACCGTGGCGGTGGCCGACTCGATGCGCCCGTTGGGGTGCGTGGCGCGGCACACGGCGTAGACGAGCTTGGTGCCTGCCAGGTCGATCACCTTGGGGCCGTCGATGATCTCGCGGTTGATGCGGTACATCGCCGCGAGCTGGTCCGTCGCGCCGCGGGTGGCGTAGAGCACCTCCTTGCCGTTGAGCCGAAGGAACGCGAAGGGCTGGGCGTGGGGGTTGAGCCCGAGCCCCTCGCACATCTGCACGTAGTACCGCGCGCGCTCCGCGGGCCCGAGGGCCGAGAGGTCGCCCCGCAGCACGATGGAGTCGATCACGCGCTGGCTGAGCTGGGCCTCCACGCCGAAGTCCGCCCGGTCGGGGCGCGCGTCGGCCTTCGCCTCGGCCTTGGCGGCGGGCGTGTGCTGGGTGCCGTTGGGGGTGTTCTGCTTGTCACTCATGGTCCTCGCCTCCGTGGGCCGCCGTCCGGCGCCCCTCGCTCTCGTCGTTGTCCATCGCGTCCATCCACGCCTGGCGGCGCGCCTCGCAGACCTCGCCGTACAGCTCGTCCGCCGCGAGCTCCGCCTCTGGATCCAGGTTCGGGTTCGGTGGGACGCTCGTGTCATTCGCCGGGGCCGACGGCTCCAGCACCACCGCCGTCGGCGCCGCGGTCAGGGCAGCGAAGCGCCGCTGGGCCTCCCGCAGGAGCCGGTCCTTCTTGAAGCGGGGGTGCGCCTTCCACGCCGTCCAGCTCAGCTCCGCCCGGAGCCTCACCAGCGCCTCCAGCTCCGCCAGCGTCTCCACCGGCCTCTCGTCGTAGTCGTCCACCGCCAGCACATCGACCGTCAGGGTCTGGTTCGCGCCCATGGTCGCCTCCCGAAGACCGCCACCCGACACATTGCTCAAGCAGTATCCCACCGCGTCCTCTTCGCCCGCCCGTAGGGGCAGGGCGTAGGGGCGCGCCTTTAGGGTCTGTGGGGTGTCGTCGTGGCCGTCCATCTGTGCTCCAACCTACGCACGCCGAACCCCGAGGTCACGGACAGACAATGTCACGGTGACATACTCTGTCACTCACCGGGACCCCTTGAGGGCGCGCTCCCTCGCCCGGAGCTCTGGTGCCGTAGGGGTTTGCGCTAGGAGCTGCGGCGCTGGCGCAGGGGCGCGGGCGACGGCTCCCGCACGGCGCGGGGGCCCGGGGTCTGGCGGGCGCCTGCCAGGGTCCGGTCGATCCACCCGAGGAGGGCCCCGCGGTCCTGGGCGCTCTGGGCGTCGATGATCAGGCGGCTCCAGCCCTCGGGGTCGTGACTGTGGCCCAGGTCCGCCAGGTGTTGCACGGCCATGGCCACGGCGCGGTCGGGTTGGAGCCTCGCCAGGCTCGCTTCAAGAGAACCCTCCCGGGTCAGCACCGGAGGCCTGCGGGCCCCTCCCCCGTGGGTCGCCCGGGCCAGCGCCCCGGAGGCCACCGCGGCGCGGGCGAAGCCCTCGGTGTCCGGGGTCTCCTCCGCGTCGAAGTAGTGCCCGGGCAGGCGAAAGGTCTGCACGATGGCCAGGAGCACGTCCCCCCCGAGGGCCCGGTGCCCCCCGAGGATGGCCCCGATGGTGCCCTGTTCGCGCCCGAGCGCCGCCGCGAACTCCCGCTGCGTCACCCGCTGCCCCCGGGCCTGCCCCAGCGCCTCCAGGAGCACCCCGAGGCGCTCCCTGCGACGGGTTGCCAGTGCCTCCGGGACCGAGCGCGCCATGAGCCCCACGGTACCCCCGAAATGCGCTCTCCGCAATCTATTGCTTGACTGCTGGAGAGGTATCTAGCAGTATTGCCAATGTGCGACGAGAACCCTCCCAGGTGACGCCCGCGACCGTGGGCCTTCGGCGGCCTCGGGTCCGCCTGACGCTTTTGCACCAGGGCTCCGGGCCCGTGACGGTGCTACGGACGACGGGGCTCGGGCCCGCGCCCGTGGGCCCGGCGGCGCGGGCGCCCAGGGCGGTCCCGGCGCTGGTCCCGGCGCCGACGCAGGAAACACCCGTGGCGGCTCCAAAGGGGGCGCCGTGGCAGCCGTCGTTGCCGCTCATGAACGCCGCGGAGGTGCACCTGGCGCTCTCCCGTGACCTGATCGATCATGCGTTGGCGTCGGGCTCGGTGACCGTGCGGTCCGACGCGGTGCTGGAGGCCATGGAGCACGTGGCCCGCGCGTTCGGCGAGCTCTTCGACCCGGAGACCGCCCGGGCCATGCTCGCTCGCATGGCCCAGAGGCTATAAACCGCGTCTACCTTGGAAACCGTAGTTCTGCGGCCGAGCCGCGTCGCGCCGCGGCGTATCGAGTAGGGACCCTCGGTTACCCGGGGGCCCCTCTCACAGAACCGTGCTTGTGCTGTTCACACACGGGGCGTCCGCCAT
>JACRDB010000115.1 GCA_016218725.1 Deltaproteobacteria bacterium | reverse complement strand
CGCCTGGCGAACCCCGGCCTCCACCGCCCAACCCCTGGCGAACCCCGGCCTCCACCGCCCAACCCCTGGCGAAGTCCGAGCTCCTCGGCGCCTTTGGGGGATCGGTCCCGACAAGACCATCACGTGATGGCGCTTGACGCCTAAGGGGGCCGGGAGGTGAAGTCGCCATGAACGGTCTATTGGGGCACAGTCCCTTATTACTGCACCGGCGGGGAGATCTGCTCGGGGTGCACGGCCTGAGTGAACTGCGGGTTGTTGGGCGGACCGAAGGTCACCTGCGCCTGCGGCGTGAGCGCCGGGGAGCCGTCGAAGTACACCGCGAGGCCGCCCTCGACGGCGCCCCCGGCGGGGACGGGGAAGGGGTCCGGGAGCGAGCACTGGCTGTCGTCCAGGCCCTGGGAGCGAGCGTCCCCGAGGGCCACCTGGAGGTAGCTGCGCGGCACCAGGAGCGGCACCGAGGTGGGGTTCTGGATCCGCAGGCGGAGGCGCAGCTTGCGGTTGTCGGTCACCCAGGAGTGCACCGGCGGGTTGATGGTCACCCCGAGGGCATGCACCACCGCGCTGGGTGCGTAGCCGTGCACCGGCGGGGCGGGGGAGTACACCAGCGGGACCGAGGCGCTCCAGGCCGGGTGCTCGGCGTCCGGGGCGTAGGTGAGCGCCAGCGCGCGGGGCTGCGGCTGTGTGGCGTCCACCCAGAAGGCCACGTCCCCCTGGATGGTCATGTTCGGGATGAGGGAGGTGTGCGGAGGGAAGCTCCGCTGGTCGTCGCCGGTGCCGTTGAGCTCGCCCGCGTGGAAGTGCTCCAGGCTCACGTCCACGGGCTCCGTGCCCACGTTCTTCACGGCGACGAAGGCCCGGAGCACCCAGTTGCCCGAAGCGTCCCGGTAGGTTGTGCCCGCCGTGGCCCCGAGGGTGAGCGTGAGCCCCTGGGCCGCCGTGGCCGCCACCGTGGGCACGGCCGCCGAGGGCACCGCCAGCGGCGCAGGAGGCGGCTCCGGCGGTGTTTGCGGCGCCTGGGTGGGGGGTGTCCCGGGCGGTGTACCGGGCGGCGTACCGGGCGGTGTGGGCACCGCGGGGGGGTTGGCGGCGGGGGGCACCCGGGGCGGTGGCGGGGGCTGCGGCTGCGCGCGCTTGCACCCGCCCAGGGCCAGGGAAAGTACGAAGGGGACCGCGAGGCGTCGCACGTTCATGGCGTAGAACCATGCCAGAAATGCCCACCGGGGGGTACAGTCCGGGCGGTGACGGCGCAGTTCTTCTCCCTGACCCCGGAGCGCGTGCTGGAGGCCGTGGAGGCCGGAGGGGCGCGGTGTACGGGCCTCTGCATGCAGCTCAACTCCATGGAGAACAGGGTCTACGAGCTGGAGCTCGAGGACCGCGCGCGGGTGGTGGCCAAGTTCTACCGCCCCGGCCGCTGGAGCCGCGAGGCCATCGTGGACGAGCACGAGTTCCTGGCGGACCTCGCCTCCGTGGAGGTCCCGGTGGCCTCGCCGCTGCCCTTCCCCGACGGGTCCACGGTGCGCCAGGAGCCCCTCACGGGGATCCTCTACGCGCTGTTCCCGAGGGTGGGAGGCCGCGCCCCGGAGGAGCTCTCGGAGGAACAACTGCGGCGCCTCGGGGGCCTCCTGGGCAGGGTGCACAACGTGGGCGCCGCCCGCGAGGCCCCGCACCGCCGCGCGCTGGACCCGGAGACCTACGGAGCCCAGAACCTCGCCGTGCTGCGGGAGGCCCCGACGCTCCCCCCGAGGCTCCGGGCGCTGCTGGTGAGCGCGAGCGAGGCGCTCCTGGCGGCGCTGCGCCCGCGCTGGGAGGGCCTCGCGCTGCACCGTATTCACGGGGACTGCCACCGGGGCAACCTCCTTTGGGGCGCGGCGGGGCCCTTCTTCCTGGACTTTGACGACATGGTCCGGGGCCCCGCGGTGCAGGACGTGTGGCTGCTGGTCCCCGGCCAGGACGCCGACGCAGCCAGACAACGGGACGTGCTCCTGGAGGGCTACGAGGTCTTCCGGCCCTTCCCCCGCGCGACGCTGGCGCTGGTGGAGCCCCTGCGGGCCCTGCGGTACCTGCGCCACGCGGCGTGGATCACCCGTCGCTGGGACGATCCGTCGTTCCCGCGCACCTGGCCGGAGTATGGCTCCGAGCGCTGGTGGGCCACGCTGGTGGACGACCTGGAGGAGCAGCTCTCCCGGGTCACCGACGGAGCCCCGAGGGCCCGCGTGGTCACCATGGACAGCCCTCGCGCGGGGCTCCGGGTGACCCTCGCCACGGAGGCCGACGCGCTGGCCCGGGCCTCCATGGTGCGCGAGGAGGTGCTCCTGGAGGAGCTCGGCGTGGACCCCGAGCGCGACCAGGACGGCCGCGACCGTGACGCCTTGCACCTCCTGGCGGTGGACGCCTCGGGGCGGGCCTGCGGCTACGCGAGGCTCCACCGCGACGGCCCGAGGCTCGTGCTCACGCGGGTCGCGGTGCTCCCGGGCTCGCGGAGGAGGGGCGTCGGCCGGGCGCTCGTGGGGGAGGCCTCCGCGAGGGGACGAGCCCAGGGGGCCACCATGCTCCACGCGGAGCCCCAGGGCGCCGAGGGGTTCCTCCGGTCCCTGGGCTTCGAGGGCCCCTCTGGGGGCCTCTGGGCGCTGGACCTCCGGGAGCAGGGGCCGGAGTCGGGAAACGCCTGAAAAAGTCGACCCTCCGGAGGTCGTTACCGCGCAGTAACACCCCCGATCGGGTACCGTCGGAGGCCGTGCACCGGGGTACCGCCGCGCTGGTTTCACTTTGGGCACTCGCCGCGGGCTGCGGGGCCCGGAGCGCTCTTGTGGGCGAGGACCCCCGACCCGACGCCGCCGTGGACGCGTTGGACACCGCCCCGCCGCCTCGGGACGCGCTGCCGGACGGGGTGGGTGAAACGCCCCCCATGGAGACCGCTCCCCCGGCGGCGACGGTGGTGGTGACCGAGCTCTCCGCGGCGGGCCGTACCGTGTGCGCGCTGGACGCCCTCGGGGCCGTGTGGTGCTGGGGCCTGAACGACCACGGCCAGTGCGGCGCGTCCCCCAGCGTGGCCGTCTTCGACCGCCCCCGGCGCGTGGAGGCCATCCCTCTGGCCCGGAGGGTCGCCGTGGGGGGCTCCCACGCCTGCGCCATCGCGCGGGACGCGAGCGTCTGGTGCTGGGGTGACGACACCCACGGCCAGTGCGGCGACCGCGGGGCGGCGGCGAGCACTCCCCCGGTGAGGGCCACGGAGCTCGGGCCCGCGATGGAGCTCTCGCTGGGCGCAGGCCAGAGCTGGGCCCTCACCACGGAGGGCCGCGCGCGCTCCGTCGGGCTCAACCGGGACTGCCAGCTATGCAACAGCCTCCGGGGTCCGGTGCACCGCGAGGGGGCCCTGGTCGAGGGCCTCCTGGCCACGGCCCTCCACGGCGGCAACCGGCTCCAGTGCGCCTCCCTCGCGGCCCTCGACGAGGTGCGCTGCTGCGGCACCATCGGCAGCGCGTCGGCGACCTGGTGCGTGCCGATCAACCCCTTCGGGACGCTCCCCCGGGCGATGCCCTGGAGGGTCTACGCGGGCGGGGACTTCGCATGCATGCTCTCGCGCGGTCAGGAGCTCTACTGCAACGGGGTGAACACCCTCGGGCAGCTCGGCTCCCCGGGCGGCGTGGAGTACGGCTGGCGGCGCGTGTCCGTGCCGGGGACGGTGCTCCTGGCGGCGGTGGGCGAGGCCCACGGCTGCGCGCTCCTGACCGCGGGCCGCGGGCTCTTCTGCTGGGGGCGCAATGACCACGGTCAGCTCGGCCGCCGGGAGAACCCTGATTTCACCATCCCCGGCGCGGTGCTCTCCAACGTGCGCGCCTTCGCGCCGCAGCAGCTCGCGCTGACAGCGGTGTCGTCGTGTGCGCTCCAGCCCGACGGGGGTGTCTACTGCTGGGGAGGCAACGCCGAGGGCGCCCTCGGGGACGGCACCCGCAGGGACACGCGGGAGCCGGTGAGGGCGCTCTTCCCGGGGCCGTGACGGGGAGGGCTCCCCCGCGGTAGCGTCGCGGGCGCCGATGGCTTCGACCGCACCCCCCCGGATCGCCTTTCTCCTCTGCGCGGGCTGCTCCTCAGGCGCCGCCATGGACGCGGGGAGCGCGGACTCGGGCGTAGCCGACACCGCCCCGCAGGACGCCCTCCCGACGGTCCCCGCCACGCCTCCGCCGCCGCCGAGCGAGCCCGGTCGCCACGCGGTGACGCTCCTTGAGACGAGGAGGGTCATCCCCGGTGACGGGCTCCCCGCGGAGACCACGGCCCTGGTGTCCAACAACAACCTGGACGTCGTGCGCCACGAGGGCCGGGTGTACCTCGCGTGGCGCACGGCCCCGGACCACTTCGCGTCGAGCCGCACGGTGCTCTACGTGGTGAGCTCCACGGACGAGCGCTCCTGGCGCTTCGAGCAGCGCCTGGAGGCCGCCACGGACCTGCGCGAGCCGCGCTTCCTCGCCCTGGGCTCCGCGCTGTACCTGTACGTCTCCCGGCTCGGCAGGGACCCGCTGCGCTTCGAGCCCCAGGGCGTGAGCGTCACCGAGCGCGGCCCCGACGGGCGCTGGAGCGCGCTGGAGCCCGTCGGGGACCCCGGGCTCATCCTCTGGAGGAGCCGCGCCGTGGGCCCCGTCGGGTACCTCACGGTCTACCGCGGCGGCGAGCACATCTACCTCTTCGACGGGATGCCCCTGGAGGTGGAGTTCCTCACCACCCGCGACGGCCGCCGCTGGGACCCCGTGGAGCCCGCCCGCAGGGTGGTCTACCGCGGCGGCGCCAGCGAGACGGACTTCGCCTTCCGCGAGGACGGCTCGCTGGTCACCGTGCTCCGCAACGAGGCCGGGGACGACTCCGGCTGGGGCTCCCTGGTCTGCACCGCCACGGCCGCCGCGCCCGCGCAGTGGCGCTGCCGCAATGACCCCAGGAAATTCGACTCCCCGTGGATGTTCCACCACGACGGCGAGGTCTACCTCCTGGCCCGCAGGAACGTCACCGAGACCGGGCACTACGACCTCCTGCGCCGCGACCACGACCGCCTGCGCCAGACCCTCGACAACCAGCTCGCCTACACCAACGCCCCCAAGCGCTGCGCCCTCTGGCGCTACGACGCCACCAGGGACACCATGGTCTTCATCCTGGACCTGCCGTCCCGCGGGGACACCTGCTTCCCCTCGGTGCTCTCCACGGAGAGGCCCGGGGAGTTCGTGGTGTACAACTACAGCTCGGCGATCGACGGCCCGGACGTGGCCTGGAACGTCGGGCAGCAGGGCCCTACGTTCATCTACCGTCACGTTTTGCGGTTCTCCCCGAGGTGAGCGCGCGCGCGTACGCCGCCCTGGCCCTGGCCTGCGCCCACCTCGGTTGCGCCCGCACGGCCCCCGTGAGGCTCGGCGCTTGCGCCGTCGAGCGCTCGCTCCTCCCCGACACCGCGGGGGAGGAGCCCCTCGGGGTGCGCCTCCAGGGCGACGCCCTCTGGACCCTCCTCGGGCGCCAGACCGCCCGGGGCGTCGCCGTGCGCCTGCGGCGCGAGGGCCCTCGCGGCGCCGTGCTCTTCACCACCGAGGCGCCCCGCTGGGACGCCGTCTCGTCGCTGGTGGAGCTCCCGGGGGGAGCGGCCTTCGCCGTCGGTCGCCCGGGGCACCTCACCGCATGGAAGACCGACGGGCGCGCCGTGCGGGAGTTCCCCTTCCCGCGGGGGGAGCTCCCTCGGGGCAGAGCCGCGCACATCCCCGCCGTACACCTCGCCGCGGAGCGCGGAGGCGCCCTCTCGGCGCTCCTGCGCTTCCCGCAGCCCTACGGGGTCGTGAGGGTCCATACGCAGGACGTGGGCGAGGCCCCGCTGCGCACGCCCCTGCGGCCCGACCGCTGGAGCCACGCGGCCATGGCCCTCGTGGGAGACCAGGCCGTGGTGGTCCAGCGCCGCGAGCGCCGCGCGTTCTTCGGGGACGCGACCCTCGGGGCGGGGCTCGAGCTGGCCACCACGCCCACGAGCCCCTGGTCCACCGCACCCCTCGCGGTCACCCCCTTCGGCGAGAACGGCGAGGCCCCGCAGGTGGCGGCCCTCGGGGACGGCCCCACGGCGGGTGTCGCCATCGTCTGGAGGACCGTGCGCGAGGTGCTCTACGCCTTCGCGCCCCGCGCGCCGGAGGGCACCGCGTGGACCGTGGGCGCCGCCCGCGCCCTCCCGCTGCCGCCCGGCACGCTCGCCCTGGCGCCCCTGGGAGCGACCTGCGGCGCCGTCGCGGTCTCCCTGGATGACAAGGTCCATTTGAGCCCCCTGGACGCCTCCAGGGGTCGCCACGGAGCCGTTGTCACCTGGGACCCGGGCCCCGACCCCGAGGGCGTCCAGGTGGTGCGGGGTGGAGACCGCACCTGGCTGGCGACGCGCTCGGCGTCGGGCGTTCGCGTGGCCGAGGTGGTCCCCGACGCGCGCTGCGGGCTCTCCCTGCGGGAGGTGGCGCTGCCGGGGGGACTTCGCGCGCGCGCGCGCATGGCGGGCTTCGCGGGGGACGAGACCCACGCGGTGCTGGCCCTCACGGACCAGCGGCCCGACGCCGCGGAGACCACCCTGGAGTTTGTCACCCTGGACGCCCGCGGCGAGGCCCTCCTCGCGCCGCCGAGGGAGGCGTGTCGGCAGGGTGTCACAGCGATCTCGCTCCTCGGGAGCGTGGTGGTGGCGGCGGGGAGGGGGCCTCCGGGGCTCCTCCTGCGTCGGATGAACGACCCCGACGAGGAGCGCTACGACGACCTCCTCCTGCGCGCCTCGGTGGGGGAGGAGGTGACCCTGGTGGCGAGCGCCTCGCGGCGCCGGGTGTGGGTGACGGACCGCTCCGACGGGAGGCCGTCGCCCTTCGGGCCGCCGAGGGCGGTGGTGCTCTACTCTGCGATTGACACTCTGGAGGACGGCCCTCGGACCGAGGTTCGCACGGCGGTGCCGTACTCCGCGGAGTTCCACCGGACCACGCTGGCGGACACCCTGGAGGGCCCCGAGCCGCGCTGGGCCATGACCTGGTCGCGCAGCACCGACGAGCCCTGCATCCCTGGCACCTGGGCGGCCCTCACCGACGCAAACGACGCGCCCGTCGCGCTCCGCGGGGCCGACGGGCCCTGGGCCCACGCCCGGGCGCTCCGCCCCGAGGCGACCTGCGAGGACCGCGTGGCCGCGGCCGCGTGGCGCGGCACCCGGGTGACGGCGCTCCTGGCGACGGGGCGCGGCGGCCTCGTGCTCTCGTCGCTGGAGCTCCAGAGCGGGGCCCCGAGGGAGCACGCGCTCCAGGCCGCCGGGGCGCCTCTCGCCAACGAGGGCATGGCCCTCGGGGACCGCGGGGGCCTCGCGCTGTGGCAGCGCCAGGGGGAGGGGAGCCTTCACCTCGCGGGGCTACGCGCGGAGGGGGTGCCCTCCGGCGACCGCGCGGCGCTCGCGCTCCAGGCGACGGGGCAGCGGCACCACCGGCCCCTGCCGGTGGACACCGACGGGCGCGACGCGGCGGCGCTGGTGCCCACGGACCGCGGCGTCGTGGTGGTCCGCGTGCGCTGCGACGCCGCGCGGTAGAACCTCGCTGCCGCGGATTCGCGCGGGGCGACGCGGGCGTGGCACGGTGACCCGCGAGGGCAGTGCCATGGCGCGAGCGTACACACCGAGGATGGGGAACAGGGCCCTCGGGCCGACCATGGTGGGGGCCCTGGCGCTCACCACCTGCGTATGGGGGAGAAACCCCGTGCCCCGGAGGCCTCTGCAGGCCCAGGGGGCGCTGACGGTGCCGCTCGGAGCCCCGCAGGACGCGAGCTCGCCCGCGCGCCCGGTGGCCGATCGGCCCAGGATCCCCGACCCCCTGAGGGCCGTGGTGGAGGCCGTCCAGCGCGGGGAGTGGGGCACCGCGAGGGCCCGAGGGGACTCGCTCCCGCCCGCGGTGGGCAGCACCCGGGAGGCCCGGTTTGTGCGCGCCCGCGTGGCGCTAGAGGCCCACGACCCGGCGGGCGCCCTGCGGTTCACCCGGGGCCTCGGGGCCGAGGCGCCCTTTCTTGGTGCGGACGTGGCGGCGTTGGAGGCCCAGGCGCTCACCGCGCTCGGGCGCCACGCCGAGGCGCGGGCGCGCTGGCTGAGCGTCGCCGCGAGGCCCGACGGGGACCGCGAGACGGCGCTGGCCGAGGCCGCCGTGGCGGCCCACGCCGCGGGGGACTCCGCCGCGGCGGCCCAGGAGATGCGCGGGTGGATCGACAATCCGCCGCGAGGGCGCCCTCGGGCCGAGAGCTGGAAGGTGGCCGCCCTGGCCTTCGAGGCCGCGGGCGAGCGAGACCTGGCGGTCGCCGCGTGGACGCGCATCGCGGTGGACGAGCCCGACGGGACCTCCGCGGGCGAGGCCCTTGCGGCGCTTACGCGCCTCGCGGTGACCCTGGACCCGGAGCGCCAGCTCCGGCGCGCGGAGACGCTCCTGGCGCGCGGCCGAGCCTCCGAGGCGCTGCCGATCCTGCAGAGGCTCGCGCCGACGGACGGGGCGGCCGCGCCGAGCGCGGCGACGGACGCGGGCGCCGCGCCGCAGGGTACGCCCGCGCCGGTGAGCGTGGAGACCCGGAGGCTCCGGACGCTGGGGCGGTGCCTGCTGGCGCTCCAGGGGCGCGCGCTGGAGGCCTTCAACGCCCTGAGCCTGGCGTCCCAACGGACGGACAACGCGACCCGCGATGAGGACGGCTACCTCGCGGCCAGGGCGCTCTCCCGGGCCGACCGCGACGCCGAGGCGGTGGCGGCCTTCGACGCGGTGGCCGCGGGCTACCGGGGCCGCTGGTCCGACGAGGCCGCGTTTCGCGCGGCGTGGCTGGAGGCCCGCCACGACCACCTGGACGCGGCCCTCGGGCGCTTCGGGCGCTTCGTGGCGGAGCGCCCTGGCGCGCAGGAGAAGCTCCGCGTGGACGCCGCGTGGTACCAGGGCTGGCTCCAGCTCCGGGCGGGCCGCGCGCCGGAGGCGGCTGCTGCGCTGGACCTCGCGGCGGGGGCCACCACCCACGCCGGGCCTCGCACGAGGGCCCGCTACTGGGCCTCGGTGGCGCGCTGGCGCGCGGGGCAGCGCGACCTGGCCCTGGACGGCTGGAGGGCGCTCCTGCGGGACCGCCCCTTCGGGTGGTACGGGCTCCTCGCGGAGGCGAGGCTGCGCGCGGCGGGTGAGACCCCCACGGCGTGGGCGGCGCCGCCGGAGCGCCGCGCTCCGCCGTCGCTGGCGCTGCCCGCGCGGGTGCAGTGGCTCCACGCCAGCGGCATGGACCGCGACGCGGCGAGCGCCCTGGCCGAGGCGGAGCACGCCCTCCGGGGGTCGCTCCCCGCGGACCGGGGTGACGAGGCCATGGCGCTGGCGTACCTCTCCCTCGGGGACGCGCGCCGGGCGTACGTGCTGGGCATGCGGAACGCGTCGGCGCTGGACGCGGCGCCCACGGAGGCGACGCGCTGGGTGTGGGACGCGGCCTTCCCTCGGCCCTGGCAGGAGACCACCGACGAGGCCGAGAGGGAGAACAACCTGGGGCCCTCGACGGTGGCGTCGTTCATGCGCCAGGAGAGTGGTTTTTCGGAGGGGGCGCGCTCGCCGGTGGGGGCCCTCGGGCTGGTGCAGCTCATGCCGGCCACGGCGGGGCCGCTGGCCGCGCAGCTCCACGAGCCCTTTACGTCGGAGCGGTTGTTGGAGCCGCGCTTCAACCTCCGGCTGGCGGGGCGCTACCTCGGGCAGCTCCAGCGGCAGTTCCGCGGGGTGCTCGCCCACACGGCGGCGGCGTACAACGGCGGCCCGGGGTACCTCACGCGCTGGCTCCGGGAGTGGCCCACGGACGACGTGGACGCCCTGGTCGAGCGCATCCCGCTGCCGGAGACCCAGGGCTACGTCCAGGCGGTGCTGTCGAACCTGACGCGCTACCGGTACCTCTACGGGCCCCGGGAGGGGCTCACGGACGCGGTGGTCACGCTGCGCCGCGAGGCGCCCGCGGCGCCCTCCGGGGCCGACGCCTCCGTCGCGGCGACGCCCGACGGGGGGTGAGCGCCGGTGTCGCTAGAAGGCCATGGCGGCGCGGGCCATGAGCTCCCCGAAGGAGACGGCCCTGTTCCCCTCGGCGTCGTGCGGTCCCCCGGCGCGGTTGAAGGGCGCGTCGGTGGAGCCCGAGGGGTCCGCGTTTGGGAAATAGTAGTGCTGGTAGAGCACGCTGAAGCGCAGGTAGCGCTCGATCCAGTAGTTGGCCACGACCCCGAAGGCGTGGAGCTGGTAGCGCCCCGCGCGGGGCGAGGGCGTCGCGCCGTCGCCCGCGGTGTACTCGAAGGTGGTGTACTCCCAGCGGGCGCCGACCTGGAGGGCGCGCCGCACGGGGCCCGCGCTCTGGTCCAGGTGATCGAACCGCACCCGGAAGGGGTTCTGGTACCCGAAGCTCCCAGAGAGCCTGGGCTGCCCCCAGAGCCACCCATCCAGGAAGACATAGTGGCTCGTGCCCCGGACGTTGGCGCTCCGGAGCGACACGCCTGGCTGGGCGCTGGCGCCGGGGACCTCGCGCACGCCGTAGTCCCGATACACGAGCTCCGCGCGGAGGTTCATGCGCCAGAAGGGCACCAGGAGCTCCGCCGCGAGGCCGAGCTGCTCGTCCGAGGGCACGGACGTCACCTGGGTCATCCCGCTCCCGGCGGAGGGCGAGAACCAGGCGTAGCCCCCGAGGGTGCGCATGGACTGCATGGAGTAGTTCACGCTCGCGCCCGCGTGCGAGTAGAGCGCCGAGCCGCCGAGCTGGAGGCCCGCCAGGGGCCCCCTCGCCACGGCCAGCGGGTGGACGAAGACCCTCCCGGCCACCATGGCGCTGCCGTCGGCGTTGATGCGGTTGCCGTCGCCGCCGAAGAAGCCCACGGAGGCGTAGACGATCCCCCGGGGGTCCTCGCCCCAGAGCATGGCGCCCCACTCCTTGGTGCCTGGGAGGCCGAAGGCGCGCACGGTCATGGACCGCTCGATCATGTCCGAGGTGTTGCTGGAGGTGCGGTTCTCGATGGTGAACGGGGTGTTGAACATCCCGAGCTGGAGGTTCAGCCACCGGGCGAGCTGGATGTTGAAGATGGCGTTCTGGAGCGAGGCGCCGTTGTACGCCTGGCTCGGCGTCGATGTGCCCGTGCCGAACTCAAAGGACAGCATGAGGGTGTAGCGGTCCAGCCAGCCCGCGAGGACCTCCGTGCGGGCCCGGGCGGCGAACATGCTGCTGGCCACGTCCGGCGGTCGGTAAGCGCCCGCGCCGTTCTGATAGCTCCCGGTGACGCCGCCGGTGAAGAGCACCGTGTCCAGGTGGAGCCGCCCGGAGGGCGCCAGCCAGAAGCGCCCGCCCGGGTCCGCGACGAAGAAGCGGCCCTCGAAGAAGCCCGAGGTGGGCGTGGCGCGCGCCGGAGGCGGGTGCGGCGCTGGTGTGGGCGGCGCGGGCTGGGCTCCAGCCGAGGCCGTGACGACGAGCGCTCCGAGGAGCGCCGGGAGGTGCAGCGGGGCGTGCGGTCGGGGCATCGAGCGGCTTATCGCAGCCTCGCCCGAGTGACCGCAAGAACGTACTGCGAAGATCCTGTGACATGGTCAGTAGGGCCTCACACTGCGCCACTTCAAGGCGTACGGTGGGGTTCGCGTGACAGCCAGGTGACAATGACGTGACGTGGGACAAGGTGTCCCGGCCCCTCGGTCTCAGCGGCACAATACCGCTGGAAGACCCGACCCTCCCGCGAGCGTTACTGCGCGGTAACGCTCCGCCCGGTCACTCCCGGTTGCGCGCGGCGAGCTCCACCAGCATCCCCTGGAGCGGTTGGGGAAAGGGCGTGCTCCCGGAGAACGCCCCCGCGGAGAGCGTGAAGCCCGCGCTCACCAGCCGCGCCTCGGCGACGTGGGTGTCCCCGTAGCGCTCCTGCAGGGCCAGGAGCACCGCCTCGGCGCTGCGCACGCACGCCTGCGGCAGCCCCGCGTGCGCCTGGAGCGCGAACCAGAGCTGCGCTCCCAGCACGTACCCCCGGCCCGAGGCGCTCACCAGTGAAGAAAGCCACGCCCGCTCCTCGCGGCGAAGGAGCCTCGACGGAGGGATCCTCGCCACGATGAGGTAGCGCACCGTGCGCACCGGCGTGGGGAGCTCATCGGGCGGCACCGACGGGAGCTTCGTCGAGGGGATCTCCGCGGTGACCTTCGAGCTCCGGGCCTCGGCGCGGTCCACCCAGAGGGCGCCCTCGAAGAGCGCCCGGAGCTGGGCGGCGTCCGCCGGGCGCCGGTCGGGCTCCGGGTCCAGGGCGTGGGCGAGCACCTCCAGGAGCTTCGTGGGCAAGGCCGGGCGGCTCCGGGGGGTCTTCGGCGGCGGGGGCACCTCCTCGGTGCGGCGGTACAGGTCCGAGACGCTCCCGTCGCCGAAGGGCACCACCCCGGAGACCAGCTCGTGGAACACCACCGCCGCGGCGTAGAGGTCCGTGCGCGCGTCCGTGGCCTGCCCCAGGAGCTGCTCCGGGGCCATGTAGTCCGGCGTCCCCATGGTGTGGTTCTTCAGCGTGATGCGACCGTCCGGGCCCGTGGAGGACAGCGCCACGCCGAAGTCAATGAGCTTCACCAGGCCGTCCTCGGCCTGGATGATGTTCGACGGCTTCAGGTCCCGGTGGATGATCCCCGCGGCGTGCACCGCCGAGAGGCCCTTGAGCACCCCGAGGAGGAGCTCCCCGGCCACGGGCCACGGGAGGATCCCCTCGCGGTTGCACTTCACCGTGAGGCTCTCGCCCGGCACCAGCTCCATCACGATGCAGGGCCGGGACTCCTCCAGATAACCATAGTCCAGAATGGACACCACGTGGGGGTCGCGCACCCGGGCCATCAAGCGCGCCTCCTGCTTGAAGCGCGTCAGGAGCTCCTCGTCGGAGGTCTTCCCGAGGACCTTGACCGCCACCTCCATGTCCAGGAGCTCGTGCCGGGCGCGGTACACCTCGCCCATGCCGCCGCTCCCGAGGGGGCCCTCGACCACGTAGCGCTCCAGCACGCGCTGCCCCCTACGAAGGGCCATGGCCGTCCCCCGCGAGGATGAGCGCCGCCGAGGCCGGCGCCACGACCAGGCCGTCCACCAGCACCCGGTGCCGGGTGTCCGCGCGCGCCGAGGCCAGGAGCACGCCCTCGCGGCCGTCATCGCAGCGCACCCGGGCGCCCGGAGGGAGCGCCCCCTGCGTCTGGAGGAGCACCCTCAGCCACCGCGGGTCCACCCGCGAGGGGCACCGACGGAGCGCCTCGGCCAGGAGGTCCAGCCAGGACAGGTCAAAGGTCGCGCCCGCCGGGCAGCGCAGCCGCTCCAGGTCGTAGAGCAGCGTCACCAGCCCCGCGAGCGCCGCCAGCGGAGAGCCCTCCGAGGGCTCCGCCAGGTCGTGCACCAGGGCGCTCACCCGCTCACGATGAGGGTCCGAGCGGCCACGCGTTGGATCCTGGGAGGCCACGAGCCTCGGCAGGAGCGCCGCCGCGGCCTCGGGGAGGGGCACCCCCCCGCGGGTCCCGAGGCCCTGGAGGCACAGCGCGAGGGCGCCGTGGCACAGCACCCGCTGGACGAAGGGCGCGGCCCCCACCGCGCGCAGGCACGCCAGGGCGCGGAACGCCGCGGTGACCCCACGACGGGCCGCGTGACGCGCGCCCGGGGCCGTCTCAAGCACCCGCTCGGCGGCCTCCGGGGACACCCACGCGCGCTCCACCCTGCGCACCACGGCGACGCCCTGGGGCCACGCCCAGGGCGCCTCCGGCGCGAGGCAGAGCGCCTCGGCCCGCTCGATCGCGCGGGTGAGCTGCACCGCGGCCAGGAGCTCCGGGTCCACCTCGTGGGCCGCCACGCCCAGCGACGCGTCGAGCTTGCCCAGCCGCAGGCCAGGGGTCTCCAGCGCGCGCTCCGTGTCCCTCGCGGGGCCGGGCTCCAGGCGCTGGAGGAAGGCCAGCGCCGTGGGCACGTCCGGGCGGCGCTCCACCACCAGCTCGTTGCCCCCCGCGGCCAGGAGCGCCTCGGCGAGCCAGCGGCACCGCACGAAATTCGCAGGGCTGAGCACCACCAGCGCGCGGTCCCGGAACACCGCCTGCTCCACGAACTGCAGCGAGAAGGGCGGCGCCGCCAGGCCCAGGGCCTCGGTCAACGCCGCCGCCTGCTGCTGCGTCAGCGGGTGCTCCGGGCCGTGCACCTTGAGCGTGCGCACGGCCACGAAGAGCCGCGCAAACACCAGCCCCAGCGCGTCTTCTTCGTGCCCGTGGGGGGCGAGGCTCACGGGCCTACCCCGTGCGACCGCCGGAGGGACTGGAGCCGGTCCCGCACCTCCTGGGGGTCCAGGAACTCGCTCACGCGGCGCTGGAGGGCCTCCAGCAACGCCTCACGGTCCTGCTCCAGGTAGCGCAGGACGAGCACCCGGGTGTGGGGGTCCACCTCCCGGGAGTGTACCAGCGGGACCAGCGCCTGGCTCCCGGCGCCCGCGTCCACCAGGAGCTGGAGCACCGCCCGGAGCGTGGCCGAGGGCCAGTGGCGCCCGTGGCATGCGCGCAGGAGGAGCCCCAGGAAGCGCACCGCGTGGGGCCCCTGGGACTCCACCAGGGGCAACAGGTGCGCCCCGAGGGCGCCGGGGTCCAGCCTCGCGCAGACCTTCACCAGCGGCGCGGCCTGCGCCCGGAGGCATCGGGAGGGAAGGGACGGCAGGAGGGCCACCGCCACCGCAGGGTCCAGGGCATCCAGGAGGCGCGCCCATGCATCGTCGGGGGCCTCCATGGCCTCCAGGAGCCTGAGGAGCCCCGCGGCCGCGTCGAGGTCCAGGCCCGAGAGGTTCAGGAGATCGAAGAAGCGCTGGAGCCCGAGGGACGACGCCAGCCGCGTGGCCGTGTCGTCGTCCAGGGCGCCGCGGTCGAGGAGCGAGCGCAGGAAGGCGCGGGCGAACACCGGCCCGGTGCCCACCAGGAGCCCGCTGAGCCGCGTGGGCCCCGCGTGGGCATCGAGGAGCGCCGCCGCAGCGCGCCCCGCCAGCTCTTCGTCGTCGAGGAAGGCCAGGAGCCTCCGGGCCGTCGGGTCGTTGTGGCGGCCGTTGGACGCGAGGCCCTCGAGCACCGCGAGGTCCACCTTGCCCGAGAGCGCCCGCCGGAGGGCCTCGCCGCGCTGGCGCAGGGCCCGCGTGGCGCCGAGCGGCGGGTGCGAGAGCGCCGCCCGCGTCTCCGCCAGCACCCACGCGGACGGGTCGTCGCAGAGCCCGGCCAGCTCCCGCCGGAGGGCGTCCCCCAGGCACGGCTCCGCCGGGGCCTCCGGGTCCGCCGCGTCCAGTACCACCGAGAGCTCCGCCCGCCCCGACGCGGAGGCCAGGTCGTGACACGCCAGGCCGTAGACCTCCTCCGTGCACACCGCCACGGCCGCCGGGCGCTGCGCCGGGTCCTCCGCCGCGGGCTCCAGCACGGCGCCGTCCGGGATCACCCCCTCCAGGGCCTCCATGAAGCTCACTTGCAAATCGCAAGTGAAGCCCTGGGCCCCGTCCGCCCAGAGCCAGTCCCGGAACCGTTCGATGGACGCGCAGGTGGGCTCCAGGGCGGAGAGCTCCGCCGCCAGGGCCTGGAGCTCGTCCGTGGTGACCTCCGGGTCCGGGGTGATCGCCCGCAGCCCCGCCATGAAGGCCAGGAGGAGCCAGCGCACCTCGGCCTCGGGCCCCCCGAGGGCGACCTCGTTGTTGACCCAGAGCGTGGTTGGCTCCAGCACCAGGGTGCCCAGCCCGGCCTCGCGCCAGGCTTCGAGCGTTCGCTCCTGGGCCCCCCGAGGCGCCTCGCCTTGCACCCGGCTGGAGCGCACCAGCGCGTCCAGGAGCTGCCCCACGCGCCGGGCCGACCGCTGCCCGGCGACGCTGAAATCCAACGCAAGCTCGGGGCTTCGTGATGGGTGCGCCATGGCTGAGCTCCCGACACGCGACAAGGATTCCCACTATGTTGTGTCGCGCTCGGCGAAGCGAAACCTGTATGAACGCACCATACATCCCCCTACCAGTGCGGGCAACCTACGCGACGGGGCTGGTGGTGAGGCTCTCGATCATGGTGCGCAGGGGCTGCGGGAAGGGCACGGTCCCGGCGAGGGCGGCGGAGCCGAGCTGGAAGGTGGCAGGCACCACGCGGGCGACGGCCTGGGCGGTGGCGCCGTAGCGCTCGCGCAGGGCCTTCAAGACCACCTCCGCGCGGCCCACGGCCTCCCTGGGGGCCATGTCCTGGCCCTGCACGGCGAACCAGAGCTGCGCCCCGAGCACGTACGCCTTGCCTGAGTCCTGCACCAGCGTGGAGAGCCACGCCCGCTCCTCGCGGCGCGCGAGGCGCGAGGGCGGCAGCCTCGCGGCGATGAGGTAGCGCACGGTGCGCACGGGCGTCGGCGAGTCCTCCTCGACGGGGCCCTCGCGGGGCCGGGGCTGCGTGTCCTGCGTGCGCACCGTCGAGGTCACCGCGGACGCGGGCTCCAGCGCGAGGGCCTGCTCCAGGAGCGTGCGGAAGTGCGTGGCGTTCTTGGGGCGGCTCTCCGGGTCGGGCTCCAGCGCCCCGAGGACCACGGACAACACCTGCAGGGGGATCGGCGGGCGCGTGCGAGGCACCGACGGCGGCGGCGGGACCTTCTCGGTCCTGCGGTACAGGTCCGAGAGGGAGCCCTCGCCGAAGGGCACCACGCCGCACACCAGCTCGTAGAAGACAATGGCCGCGGCGTAGAGGTCCGTGCGCGCGTCCGCGGGCTGGCTCACGAGCTGCTCCGGGGCCATGTAGTCCGGCGTGCCCACGGCGTTGCCCTGCAAGGTGATGCGCCCGTCGCCCGGCGCCGTGGAGAAGGCCACGCCGAAGTCAATGAGCTTCACCGTGCCGTCCTCGGTCTGGATGACGTTGCCGGGCTTCAGGTCCCGGTGCACGATGCCCGCGCCGTGGATCGCCGCCAGGCCCTTCAAGATCCCCTTGAGGATCTCCGCCGCGGCGTTCCACGGCAGGATCCCCTCGCGGCCCACGCGCGCCGAGAGGCTCTCGCCCGGCACCAGCTCCATCACGATGGCCGGCACCCCGTCCTCCAGGTAGCCGTAGTCCAGAATGGACACCACGTGGGGGTCGCGCACCCGCGCCATCAAGCGCGCCTCGTGCTTGAAGCGCGCCAGGAGCTCGTCGGAGGTGGAGCCCCCGAGGACCTTCACGGCCACGGTCATCCCGAGGAGCTCGTGGCGGGCCTGGTACACCTCGCCCATGCCGCCGGACCCGATGGGGCCCTCGACGTAGTAGCGCTCCAGCACGCGCTGACCGCTACGGAGCGGCATCGCTGTCCTCGCCGAGGAGGAGCGTCGTGCGCGACGGCTCGGTCCCCAGGCCGTCTACGTACACCCTCGGGCGCGCGCCCCCGCGCCCCGGGGAGAGCACCACGCCGTCGCGCCCGTCGGGGCACCGCACCCGGGCGCCCGGCGGGAGCGCCCCGAGGGACTGCAGGAGCACCCTCACCCAGGCCGCGTCCAGCTTCGAGGGGCACAGCCTCACGGCCTCCGAGAGCAGGTCCACCTGGGCGAGGTCGAAGTCCGTCTCCGGCGGGCAGCGCAGGCGCTCCAGCTCGTAGAGGAGCCCCACCAGGCCCGCGACCTGGCGCAGCGGCGCCGGCGCCGCGGGCCCCTCGGAGAGCTCGTACACCAGCGCGCACACACGGCGAGAGTGGGCGTCCACCCGGGCGGCGTCAAGGGAGGCCTGGAGCCTCGGAAACACCGCCGCAGCCGCCTCCTGGAGCGAGAGCCCGGCGCGGCTCCCCAGGCCCTGGGCGCCCACCGCCAGGACCGCGTGGCTCACCGCCCGCTGGACCAGCGCCGAGGTCCCCACGGTGCGCAGGCACAGGAGCGCATAGAACGCCGCCGTGAGGCTCCGCCGCGCGCCCGTGCGTGGCCCCGGGGCCACCTCCAGGGCCCGCGTCGAGGCCGCCACGGAGGCCGTCGCCGCGCTCTCGACCCTGCGCACCACGGCCATGCCCCGGGGCCAGGGCCACGGCCCCTCGCGGCAGAGCGCGTCGGCCTCGGCGATGGCGCGGCGGAGCTGCACCGACGCGAAGAGCGCCGGGTCCACCTCGCCGGCGGGCACCCCGAGCTGCGCCTCCAGGCGCCCGAGCCGCAGCGAGGGCGCCTCCGCGGGCCCGAGCGTGGGCACCGTCCCGCTCCCCTTGAGCGAGGTCCCGAAGGCCACCAGGGCCCTGGCGCTCGGCGCGCGGTCCAGGGTGAGCGCGTCGGCCCCGGCGTTGGCCAGCGCCGCGGCCACCCAGCGCGCCCGCGCGAAATTGCGCGGCCCGAGGAGCACCAGCGCCCCATCCCGGAACACCGCCTGGCGCACGAACTGGAGCGTGAAGGGCGGCGAAGCCTTCGCGATGGCGCCGGAGAGCGCCTCGGCGTGGCGCAGGGTCTGCGCGTGCTCCGTCCCGTGGGCCTTCACGCTCCGCAGGAGCCCGAAGAGCCGCGCGAGCACGAGCCCCACGGGCCCATCCTCGGAGGCGTTGGGGGGCTCCCTCACAGGTCTTGCCCCAGGGCCCCCCGCAGGGCCTTGAAGCGCTCGCGCACCTCCGGCGGGTCCAGGAGCTCCCCCACGCGCTTCTGCACGGCCTCCGCGAGGGCCTCCCGGTCGTCCTCCAGGTCCCGCAGGAGGTGCAGCCTCACCTGGGCGTCCACCTCGCGCGAGCGCACCAGGGGCACCAGCACCGCCCGCCCGGCCCCGGCGTCCACCAGCAGCGAGGCCACCGCCCGCAGCGCCGCCGCGCTCCAGCCGCCCCCGCGGCTGGCCCGCAGCAGCATCCCGAAGAAGCGCACCGCGTTGGGTCCCAGTCGATCGGCCATCAGAACAATGTGGGGCGCGAGCTCCTGAGGGTCCAGCCCCATCGCAAACTCCGCCAGCGCCGCCGCCTGGCCCCGGAAGCACTGCACCGGCAACGACCCGAGGAGCGACAGCGCCACCGCCGGGGAGAGCGCCTTCACCACACGCACCCACACGTCACCGTCGACCTCGGCCCTGGAGAGCACGCGCAGGAGGGTCGTTGCGGCGCGGTGGTCGAGCCCGTCCAGCGCGACGCGCGCCAGGACGGCGTCCACCCCCATGGCGGACCCGAGCAGGGCGGCGCTCTCGTCGTCGAGGAGGTCGGTGAAGAGCAGGGCGCGCAGGAGCGCGCGGGCGAAGGCGTCGCCCACCACGGACACCAGCGCGGCGATGCGCAGGGGCGAGACGCCCGAGCGCACCAGCGCCTCGGCGACGCGGTCCCCGAGGCCCTCGTCGTCGAGGAGCGCCAGCACGTTGCGGGCGTTGCTGTCTCCCTCGCGGGCGCCCGCTGCGAGGGACTCCAGGAGCTCCAGGTCCGGCGCCTCGCCGAAGGCCACCGGGAGGGCCTCCGCGCTCTGGCGCCGCAGGGGCACGACCCCGGACGCCTGGACCGTGAGCGCCGCCCGGGCCTCCGCCAGGGTCCACGCGGGCGCCGCTTCGCAGGCCTGGAGGAGCCTCGCCCGGAGGCTCTCCGGCAGCGCCAGGTCCAGGGGGGTGAGCGTGCCGCAGCCCTCCGGCGAGGCCGACTCCTCCGCGTGGAGCGTATCGTCCAGGAAGCGCACGGCCACCTCGAGCTGCTGCGGCGTGGCCAGCGAGGCCGGCCGCAGGCGCTCCTGCGAGGCCTTCCCCATGGGCGGCGGCTCGGACAGGGGAAGCTCGCCGGCGAAGCCGTCCAGGGCGTCCAGGAAGCTCTCCCGCACCTCGGTGGAGAAGCCCACGGCCCCATCGGCCCAGATCCAGTCCCGGAAGCGCGCCAGCGAAGCGCACGTGGGCTCCAGGGCCCCCAGCTCCGCCGCGAGCAGGGCGAGGTCCTCCACCGTCGCCCCGGGCTCCGGCCGCACGCTCCGCAGCCCGGCCATGTACGCCAGGAGCACCCACCGCACGTCCGTCTCCGAAGGGTCCAGGACCAGGGTCCCGTCGACCTTGAGCGCCGTGGGCTCCAGCACCACCGCGCTCGCCCCCGCCTCCCACCACACGGCCAGCGCCCGCTCCACGGCCTCCCGAGGCGGGCTCCGGCCGTCCTTCGCCAGCCGTAGCAGGGCGTCCAGGTGCTGCCCGACCCTGCGCCCCGGCAACAACCCTGCCGCGGGATCCCCCGCCAGGCCCGACGCACTGAAGCTCCGAACAGGCCCCGCCATCGAAATACCTAGCATGCCACAATCGGCGTTGGATTTTCCAGACTGAAGCCCGTCGGAATTTCGGCCTGGACGGTCCGGCATGATTATCTTCAACGGTATGGCGCAGAAAAACCTGGACCTGGGCCTTGGGCCCGAAGTACCGGCTCGACCGTAGCGCCTGCCTCTCAGCGCGGCAGGAGCCCGAGCTCCCGGGAGCGCACCCAGCCACCTCGGCCATCGAGGGTACGCACCCGGATGAACTCCCCCTCGCGGCCGCGGCGCTCGACCCTCTCTCCCTCCCGGACCCTGCCCTCGGGGATGGCGTCTTCGCGGGCGGTCTGCCGGAGGGAGACCCCATCGCGCAGGACCACCGCCCACGGGGGAGCGCCCAGGCGGCTGGTGGCGACCAGAGCGCCAAGGAGCGCCACGGCGCCGGCCACGATCACCGCCAGGGTGGCGCCCACCCGGGCGAGCTCCTGCTCCGTACGCCGACGCCACCAGAGGCCCGCGAGCACCAGGAGCTCGGCCAGCACCGTGAGCCCCACGGAGGCGTCCAGGGGGAGCGTCTCCCCGAGGGCGATCCAGGGCCCGGGCTCCGAGTCCACCACGGCCCGTCCCGTGCGGGCGGCGTCGCGACGGGCCAGGCGCAGCCGCGCGGCGCGGAGGTTGTGGCTCACCCCCAGCGCCAGCGTCGCCCGGCGATCCACCACCTCGAAGCATGCGATGGCCTCGCCGTAGCGCTCCAGGTGGGCGTAGGCCGTGCCGAGGTTGTACAGCACGTCGTCGCTCTCAAGACCCGCGGCGCGCACCTCTTCGTACGCACGCACCACCGCCGCGTGGTCGCCCCGGGCGGCGGCGTGGCGGGCCCGGTCCACCAGCTCCCGCGCGGGCACCGCCCCGGCCCCGAGGCCATGCGCCGCCAGCGCGAGGCCCAGGAACACGCCCGCGCGCCGCGCCCTCACGCGCCGGCCTCCAGCGAGGCCACCGCCTGGGCGACGGAGTCCAGCACCGGGCCCACCTCCGCGGTGTCCCCCGCGAAGCGTGCGCCGTCACAGCGGGCCTGGGCCTCGGCCACGCCCGCGTCCGCGGAGCGCCCGTCGGCCTCCAGGGCCTTGCGCGCCTGGGCGAGGGCTCGGCCGGCCAGGTCCAGCGCCTGGCGCGCGTCTCCCGCGGCGTGGCAGCGCCGGGCCTCGGCCAGGAGGCTGCCAGGGTCCGAGCGCGCCCTCGCGAGGGCCTCGTCCTCGCGGCGCCTCCAGCGCCTCCGGGCGATGGCCCCGAGGAGGCTCAGGACCACGGCCCCCGGCGGGAAGCCGAGCGCCAGGGCGGCCCTGGGGACCGTGGTGAACAGCGTCCTTGGGGGCGCCAGGGAGGGCTCCTCCCGCAGCGGTTCGAGCGCCACCTGAGGGTCGTCGGTGTGGGCCCCGGGCTCCGGCTCCAGCGCGGCGCCGGTGGCCACCAGCGTCGGGAGCTGCGCCTGGGCCGTGTGATACGTGCCGCTCGACGGATCCAGCCAGGGCACCTGCAGGAGCCCGAGGGGGAAGCTCCCGGGGCGCGTGGGCACCAGCAGCACCTCCTGTTCGAGGGTGCCCCGGACCTGGTCGGAGCTGGTGTCCGTGTGGGCTCTGGACGCCCCGAGGTGCATACGCACCCCGTCCACGGGGGTGAGCTGCGGGAGGCCCACGCTGCCGAGGTAGCCGTTTCCCTCGGCGCGCAGGCGCAGGGTCACCGTCTCCCCCACGGTGCAGCTCGGGCGGTCGAGCTCCGAGGTGAGCCCGAGGGGCCCGAGGGTGCCGGGTACATACCCCGACGGGCGCCCGCGGGCGGGGGGCTCCCGGGCCTCCAGCACCAGCGAGGGAGAGCTCGCCTCGGTCTGCCGCCGGGTCCCGAAGAAGCCGTCGCCCTGGAGGTACTCCACGGTCATGGCCATGGGCCCGACCTCCAGGCGCCCCGAGCGCGTGGGGAAGAGCGCGATCTTGCGCACCATCCCCGCGCCGTAGAGCCTCCCGTTGACGTTCTGCATGGTCCAGCGCCGGGCGCACAGCCCCCGCAGGAGCATGAGCGACTCGCTCCAGAACCCGGTCACCGAGGGCTCCCTCACGGGGTCACACGCCGCGTCCCCCGCGGGGACGTAGAGCCACGCCCGGAGGATCACCTGCTGGCCCACGTAGGGCGTGGGGTTGTCCACGGCGTAGCGCAGGAAGCCGTCTTGTTGGAACTGCGCGCCGGTGAGGGCCCCCTCGGGGGGCGCGTCGGGGTCCGCTTCATACGCGGGACGAGGCACCTCCGGCGGCGGCGTCTGTGGGTCCGGGAAGCCCGGCATCGGCGGGAAGCCCGGCATCGGGGGGAAGCCCGGGAAGCCCGGAAACCCTTGCGGCTGCGGCGGTTGCGGCGCCGGCGCCGCGCCGCTCCCCGCGAGCACCCGCACGGTGAAGGGCGGCAGTTGCGCGAGCACCCTCCCGCTGGCCTGGCTCACCGCGCGGGCGCCAGTGACCACGTACGTCCCGGGCCTCGGGGCCCGGACGATGTACTCCACGCTGGTGGTCATCGAGAGCTGGAACCCGGCCCCTCCCAGCACCGCGAAGCTGGAGGTCGAAGGCCCCCCGGGGTTGGCCAGGACCTCCAGGCCCCCGCACTGCAAGGGCGCGCCGCTGGCGGGCTCCTCGTTCTGCACGTGGAGCGTGTAGACAATACGAAACGGCGTCCCCGCCACGGGCTGCGGCGGCACGAGCTGCAGCTCCACCCTCGCCACCCCGAGGGCCTCCGCCGGGGCCAGCGCCGCCCACGCGGCCAGGGCCACGCCCGCGGAGAAGGGCGCCCTCACCGCTCGTCGTCCGGGTTGCGGGGGAGGTCCTGGGCGCGACGCCGGAGCAGCATCTGTTGCAGGTCCTGGGCGTTGCGCTCGAGCTGGTCCAGCGGCGCCAGGGACATCGGCGGCCCCCCGTCGGTGGTCTGCGGCGGCGGGGCGGAGGCGTCTTGACCCTGGGAGCCCGCGTCCGGGTCGCCGCCGCCGTCGGGGCTCGAAGGGCTCCCTCCGTCGCTCTGGGAGCCGCCATCGCCGCGCTGGGGCGCGCCCGAGTCACCGCCGGAGCCGTCGCTCCCGGTGTCCTGCTGCGCGTCCCTCGAAGCGTCCTGGGAGGCGTCCGGCGGGGACGAGTCCTGGGCCGCGTCAGCGCCGCTGTCCCGCTGACGCTCGGCCTCCTTGCGGAGCCTCGCGAGCTCCAGGTTCCACGCCGCCTCGGTCCAGCCCGGACGGAGCCGAAGGGCCTCTTTGTAGGTGTCTATCGCACTCTGCCAGAGGTGTCGGGAGAAGTAGGTGTTCGCGAGGTTGTACGCAGCCCGTGCGCGCAGGCCCGTCTCGATGTCCTCCAGCGGGGCTCCGGGCATCCCTCGGAGGGTGCCTCGGAGCTCGTCCTGGGCCTGGTCGTAGCCCTCGGGCACCGCCGCGTCGGGGTCGAACTCGGGCAGCGTGGCGGCGTCCGCGGGGCTGAGGGCGATGCGGTACCGGGCCAGGCCGCGGTTCATGTGCACCCCGGCGTTCAGGGGCCCGTCCCCCGGGGCGGCTTCGTAGTGCCCGAGGGCCCCGGGGAAGTCCCTCCGGGCGAAGAGCGCGTTGCCCTCGCGCACGTTGGGCTCCGGGGCGTCCCTGGGCGCCCAGGCCCAGTACGTGAAGCTCGCCAGGGCGCTCCCGAGCGCCGTCGGGAGCACCCACCAGGGGAGCGGGGCGCGGCGCTTGCGTGCCTTCACGGCGCCTCCTCCCGCCGGCGGGGCACCACCCGCTCGGGCACAAGGAGCGCGGCCAGGAGCAGGAGCAGCAGCGCGGGGCCGAGCACGGGCCACGGGAGCTCGGCGTAGACGGTGCGCTGGCTCTCGGCCACCTCGGCGCGTCGCAGGCCGCTGAAGTGCCTGCGGATGGCCTCGATGCCGACCTCGCCCTGCCGGGGGCGGAAGTACATCCCCCGGCCCGCGGAGGCCACGCTCCGGAGCTGCTGCTCCATCTCCGGCGTGAACTGCGTGTGCTTGAGCTGGCCGCGCGAGTCGCGCTCGTAGCCCACCATGCGCCCGTCGGGAGAGAACGCGGGGATGGGCTCCGGGACCGTGCTCCCGATGGCGTCCAGGTACACCTGGATGCCCGCCTCGGAGGCCTCGCGGGCGGCGGCCACGGGGTCCCCGTCGAGGTCCTCGCCGTCGGTGATGACAAGAATCACCTTGCTCCTGCGGGCCGAAAGCGGGTCCCGCTGGAGGAGCTCGCGCGCCGCGGTGATGGCCGCGCCGATGTTGGTGCCCTGGGCGGGGAACTCCCAGGGCTGGGCCTGGAGGAAGAACCGCTGGGCGGCCTCGTGGTCCGTGGTGAGCGGGTACTCCATGGTCTGGCGCGTGAAGAGCACCACCCCGATGCGGTCCCCGGGCTCCTCCTCCAGGAGGCGAACGAGCTCGGCCCTGGCGCGGTCGATGCGCGAGGGAGCCACATCCCTGGCCAGCATGGACTTGGAGAGGTCCAGGCACAGCACCACGTCAATGCCGCGCCGGGAGACGATCTCCGTCCGGGAGCCGTGCTGGGGCCTCGCGGCGCCGAGCGCCAGGAGCCCCGAGGCCACCAGCACCATGGCCCCTCGCGCGGCCCTCCAGCCCGCAGGCGAGCCGTCCCTCAGGCGCTCGACGAGCTTCGGGTCCCCGAAGCGCTCCATCGCGCGCCGGCGCGCCCAGGCGGCCCACAGGAGCAGCGCCCCGAGCGCGGGCACCACCAGCAGCGCCAGAAGGTACGCGGGGTTGCCGAACCTCACGGGAACCTCCGCAGGCGCGTGGAGGAGAGCAGCACCTCCAGGAGGAGCGTGGCCAGCGCGACGAGGCACAGGGACGGGTAGAGCTCCCCGTAGCGCACGCCCGCGTCGGCGATCTTGCTGCGCTCCAGCGCGTCAAGAATGGTGTGGAAGGTCTGCACCAGCGCGTCGCGGTTGACCGCGCGGAAGAACTGCCCGTCGGTGCTGCGGGCGATCTCCTCCAGGAGCTGGGGGTCCACCGGGAAGCGCGCGGTGCCGTACACGGGCCTGCCCGCCAGGTCCACCCCCTGCTGGATGGGCGCCTCGTCGGAGGTGCCTACGAGAATCGTATACACCTTGCAGTGCAGCGCCGCCGCGAGCTGGGCGGCCTCCCGAGGGTCTACGTGGCCCGCGTTGTTGGAGCCGTCCGTCAGCAGCACCACCACCTTGCTGCGCGCGTCGCTCCGTCGAAGGCGGTTGACCGCCGTCCCCAGCCCGTCCCCGATGGCCGTCCCGGAGCCGTCAATGAGCTCCAGGCGCAACCCCTCCACCATCTGACGTAGGACCGTGTAGTCAAGGGTGGGAGGGACGGCGGTATAGGCTTCGCGGCCGAAGACCACGAGGCCGATGCGGTCGGTACGGCGGCGGTCGATGAAGTCCTTGATGACGTCCCGGGCTGCGTCCAGGCGGGTGGGCTGCAGGTCCGCGGCGCGCATGGAGCCGGAGAGGTCCAGGGCCACGACGATGTCAATGCCGGAGAGCTCCAGCTCGTCCGGGGCGTCCACGCGCTGGGGCCTGGCCAGCGCGAGGGCCACCAGGGCCACGGTGACCACCCGGAGCGAGGCCGGGAGGTGCACGAGCCTGGCCGCCAGGGTCCGTGGGAGCCCCGCGTAGAGGGCGCCCTGGGAGACCTTGAGGCGCGCGGCGCTCTCGGCGGGAGCGGCCTTGACGGGGCGGAGCACCTGCCTCGCGACGAGCCACACGACCATTCCCAGAGGCAGGGACGCCAGGGCCCAGGGCGAGTGGAGCTGCACCTGCCAGCCCTTGTAGGCGACGGCCGAGAGCCCGAGGGCCCCGAGGACCGAGAGCAGCACCGCGGCGGTGCCGGCCACGCGGAGCTCGTACGCGAAGGGCCTCACCGGGGCTCCTCGCGGCGCGTGGCGTGCTCGCCCCGGGGGGGCACCACGGCGGGGCGTCCCCGGTCGATGATGGACTCGGCGCTCCTCAGGATCTCGTCGTTCTCCTCGTGGGAGGGGGCGTAGCGGGCGAATTTCACCAGGTCACACTCGGAGAGGAGCCGCTCGACCTCGACGAGGGCCACGCCGGGCAAGGGGCGAGAGCGCACCTCGGTGATGACCTCGCGGGTGGTCATCTCGATGGCGTCGAAGCCGCACATGCCGCCCAGGTAGCGCCGTACGACGTCGGAGATGGCGTCGTAGTAGTCCTTGGTGAGGCCCCGGGAGAGGAGGTTGGAGCGCGCCAGGGCGTCCAGGGCCTCGCGGGCGACGTCGTAGGGGTGCCTCGGCGGCGGCGGGGGGACGGGCTTCTTCGGGCGGGCGCGCACCAGGGCCACCCCGAGGAGCGTGCCGCACACCACCACGAAGGCCCCATCGAGCCCGAGGGCGATGTAGCGCCAGGTGAGGGCCCCGAAGCGCACGAGCTCCGGCTCGGTGATGTCCCTGGGCGCGGGGTGCGGGTCATTGCCAAAGGGCCCACGGACCCGGAAGCGCACCTCCGGGGTGCACACCCGGGCGATCTCGTCGCCGGTGAGGAGCCTCGAGGCCTGGGCCCGGAGCACCACCTCCGCCGAGCGGAAGGGCTGCACGGCGACCACCACCTCGCTCACGAGCCAGCCCTCGCCGTCGGGGCGCCCGCCGCGGAGGCGCTCGGGCTGCTCGCGGGCGTAGTCCATCTCGATGGCGGGCTGTTGGTAGGCCACCACGTCGGGGTCGAACTCCAGCCGGTCCTGGGCGCGGTACCGGAAGCGGTAGCGCACGAGCACGCGGTCCCCCACCCGGGGCTGGGCGGGCTCCACCGTGGCCGTGACGGCCGGCATGCGGTCCAGCGGCAGGAGGTCCGGGGTGCACGCGCCGGGGTCCGCGGGCGCCGCGCGAGAGGCGTCCCCTGCGGTGTTTGCGTCACCCGCGGGGCCGCCGTCGCGCTGGGCCAGGGCCCTCGCCGGAGCAAAGACCCCGAGCGCCAGGGCCAGGGCGGTCGTGCGCGCGTAGGGGCTCATCCCAGGTGCATCCTCCGGGCGCGCCGGCGGAAGAACTCCGCCAGGGGGGTGATGTACGGCCGGTGGGTCTGGATGGAAATGTGGTCGAGCCCTAGGCGACGGAAGAGCGTGTCGCGCCCGGCCCGTTGCTGGGTGACCTTTCGGCGGAAGGCGTCGCGCACCCGCGGGGAGGAGGTGTCCACGGGGATCAGGGCGCCGGTCTCCAGGTCTTCGCACCAGGCGATGCCCACGTCCGCGAGGTCGTCCTCGCGGGGGTCTCCCACGCTGACGGGGACCACGTCGTGGCGGGCGGCGGCGACGCGCAGGGCGTGCTCGTAGCCGTCGGAGAGGAAATCGCTCACGACGAAGGTGACGGCCCGGCGGCGCGACAGGTGCGACAGGGCCTCCAGGGCGCGGGTGAGGTTGGTGCCGCGGCCCCTGGGGTGAAACTGCAGGGTCTCGGCCACCACGCGCATGACGTGACGCGGGCCCTTCTTGGGGGCGATGACCTTCTCCACGTCGTCGGTGAAGAGCACCAGGCCCACGCGGTCGTTGTTCTTGACGGCGCTGAAGGCCAGGACGGCGCTCACCTCGGCGACGAGCTCGCGCTTGAAGAGCCCTCGGGTGCCGAAGGCCTGCGAGCCGCTCATGTCCACCACGAGCATGACGGTCATCTCGCGCTCCTCGCGGAAGACCTTGACGTGCGGCTCACCGCTGCGGGCGGTGACGTTCCAGTCGATGAAGCGCACGTCGTCGCCGGGTTGGTACAGCCGCACCTCGTCGAAGGCCAGGCCCCGGCCCTTGAACACGGACGCGTAGGCCCCGACGAGCTGGTCGTTGGCCAGGCGCGCCGTGTGGATCTCGATCCGCCGGAGGCGCTTTAGGAGCTCCTTGGGAATCATCGCCGGGGTACGGTCAAGGGACCTCGACGGCCTCGAAGACCTTGGTGACCACCTGGTCGGCGGTGACCTCCTCGGCCTCGGCCTCGTAGGTGAGGCTCACCCGGTGCCGGAGCACGTCCAGCCCGATGGCCTTGATGTCCTCGGGGATCACGTACCCCCGGTGCTGGAGGAAGGCCCTGGCGCGGGCGGCCATGTTGAGCGCGATGGTGGCCCGGGGCGAGGCCCCGTACTTGATCAGCGCCGCCAGGTCCTTGAGCCCCGCCTTGGCGGGCTCGCGCGTGGCGAAGACGATGGAGACGATGTAGTCCTTGAGCTTGTCGTCGATGTAGATCTGCGGAATCACCCCCCGGGCGGTGAGGATCTGCTCCTGGGTCACCTTCGGGGCGGCGCGCACGGGGGTGCCGGTGGTCTGCCGGTCCATGATGGCGCGCTCCTCCTCGCGGGTGGGGTAGCCCACCTTCACCATGAGCATGAAGCGGTCGATCTGCGCCTCCGGGAGGGGGTAGGTGCCCTCCTGCTCGATGGGGTTCTGCGTGGCCATGACAATGAAGGGCTCGGGCAGGGGAAAGGTCTGGTCGCCGATGGTGACCTGGGCCTCCTGCATGGCCTCCAGGAGGGCGGACTGGACCTTGGCGGGCGCGCGGTTGATCTCGTCGGCCAGGACGAGGTTGGCGAAGACGGGCCCCTTCTTGGGGGTGAAGGTCCCGTCGTTGGGGCGGTAGATCACCGTGCCGATCAGGTCCGCCGGGAGCAGGTCCGGGGTGAACTGAATGCGCGAGAAGCTCGCCTGGAGCACCTCGCACAGGGTCTTGACGGTGAGGGTCTTGGCCAGGCCCGGCACGCCCTCCAGGAGCACGTGCCCCCGGGCCAGGAGCCCGATGAGCAGGCGCTCCACCATCACCGACTGGCCGACGATCACCCGCCCGACCTCGGACATGATGTCATCGACGAAGCGAGACTCGTTCTGGACCTGTTCGTTGATCGCGCGGTTGTAGGACATCGGTGCTGCTGTGGGCCGAAAGAGGGAGCGGGAGGGTGGCAGAGGTCCCCAGGGGGATGCAACACCCTGTGCGTCCGGGAGGAACCACGGGCCACGCCCGATTGTTCCTGGAGGCGGGTCTGGGAGGGAGGTAGGTGAGAGTATGTGTAGGTAGGTGTATGTGCTAGCTCTTGCGAGCGTGGACGCTCATGGGGAGGCCGAGGCCCGAGGCGGCGTCGAGGGCGCGGAGGACGACTCGGACGGCGGAGAAGGGGCTGTTGGCGAGCACCTGGTGGCCGAAGCGTTTCTCGGGCCCGGCGAGCTCGTAGCGCGGGAAGTGGCAGGCTCCGTCGGTCCAGACGCCGTTCTCGCGGTCCGAGGTGAGGCGCTCCCAGCGGGCCTCGACGGGTTCCGTGGAGCCGTCCTCGTGGGTGACCGAGTGGGCGGGGCGGTACCCGAGGACCTCGTGGCCGAGGAAGCTGGCCTCACAGGAGGTCTTGGTGCTGGCCACGGGGGCGCCGGGCTCGAAGTTCACCACGAGGTCTACGTTCCGGCGGCGGGTGCGGTTGAGCTGCACGGAGTACCCTCCGCAGGTGGGCCGCGCGGCGCCCACGCCCTGGACGGACTGCCAGACGGTGTCCACGATGATGGCGGCGTCTGCGTCATCGCCGGTGCAGCCGGTGCCCGGGAGGCCGAAGAGGTCCAGCGGGCGCGCGGGGAGGGCGCCGGCGGTGGGCGCGGGGGCCTCGTCGAGGGTGTCCGAGGGCGGGTCGAAGCGGCCGGTGACCTCGGACACCGCGCCGCGGTCGGCGAGGGCCTCGGGGCGCTCGCCGTCGGCGGTGGCGGCCTCGCCGCCGCGGGGGACCAGGGCGCCGGAGGCGCCGGAGCCCGGGTCCTCCGGGGCGCAGCCCTGGGCGGTGAGGAGGGAGAAGAGCCCGAACAACGAGAAGAGCGGTTGCTTCATGTGCGCCTCCAAGGGGGCGGTGCACCCGACGGCCCGCGGCGCTGCCGCGGGAGCCAGGGCGGTGGGTTCGAGGTCGGCTCACGGACCTCCCGAGAGCGCCGACCTGTACCCGTAGATGCCGCCTGGGCCTCGCGGTTCAGCGATTCAGCGCAGTTGCGAAAGAACCACGGCGCCCTACACCTCGATCCAGGCGTCGGCGCCGAGGGGGTCGTACACCACCTCACAGTCGCCGTCGGTGCCGTCTTCCCACACGAGGCAGGCGAAGTCCGTCACGCTGTCCAGGGCGATCATCGGGTGGTGCCAGACGCCCGGGTGGTAGCTCACGCCCTGGGTGCCGCTCGCGAGGAACACCCCCAGGGTCTCCGGGTCCGGGCGCTCGCCGCCGAGGCACACCACCGCGAGGTAGCGCCGGGCGTTCATCGGCAGGAACACCTGCGTGGAGAGCGCGTGGCGCTCCAACAATCGCAGCGGGAAGGGCCACACCTCCCGGGGCTTGCAGCGGAACACCGTGAGGTTCGCGCGGCTCCGCCCGGGGCGCAGGTCCTCCAGCGCGCACTGGTGGTCGAAGCGCTCCGCGGAGCCCTGGTTGGCGGATTTCGGGTGGAGGTCCTGACGCCCCGCCATCACCACGCTGCCGTAGCGCGCGTAGCGCTCGGGCGTGAGCGGCACCGCCCGGAGGGTGGTCACGGCCTGAGGCCCGGCAGCTGCGGCAGCACGTTGGGCCCCTGGGTCACGCCCGAAGGGACCACGGAGTTGTGCCCTCCCTGGGTCTGCGCCCTGGCGGGGTTGGCCAGCGTGCCGGAGGTCACCGTCCCGGGCTCCGTCGGGCTGTTGGTGTTCGGTGCGTTGGCGGGGCCGTTGCTGTTCGCTGCCTGGGTCCTGGGGGTCGGGGCGTTCGGATCTTCCTGGGCGGGCTCCAGCCCGGAGCCTCGGTTGGGGTTGGCCGGACGGGCCGTGTTGCTGGGAGCGCCCTGGCGCCCCGCCGGTCGGCGCTGGGCCCCCGCGTCGGACACCCACGGCGCGGGCAACGGCGGCGGGGGCTGTCCCTGCGAGGCCGTGGGCTGCAGCGGGATCGCATGCACGGGCTGCCCCACGGGGTTCACCGCGGGCGTCGCGGGAGGCCTGCGCGCCGGGGGGTCGTCCTCGCCGCTCAAGAGCAGCACGCCCACGCCCAGGACCAGCAGGAAGCCGAAGAGCCCCACGCCGAAGATCACCCACGCGAAGGCCCCGACGCCTGGCCTCGGCGCGGGCGGCGGCGCGGTGCTCACCGGGGCCATCGCCATCGTGGCGGGCACGAACAACGGCGACGGCTGCTGGCCCAGCGACGCGCTGAGCTGCAGCTCCATCGGGCTCACCTCGGGGATCGACGGCGACACCGGGAAGGTCTGCAGGGCCTGCGTGGGCTCGTAGCGCGCGGGCTGGTTCATCACCGTGATCGCCGTCGGGGGCGCGAGCTGCGCTGTGCCCCGGGGCTGGAGCTCCAGCGTGAGAAGCGTGTCCGTGCGGAGCTGGTAGCCCGCGGCCGTCTGGCGCAGCGCCTCGGCCATGGCCCCGGCGTGGGGGAAGCGCGCGTCGGGCGCCTTGCACAGGCACCGCGCCACCACCGCCGCCACCGGCGGAGGGACGCCCCGCGCGAGGCGCTGCAGCGGCATCGGCTCCCCGGTGCAGATCTGCACGTAGAGCGCCCCGTCGGTCTCGCCGTCGAAGGGGAGCCTCCCCGTGAGGCACTCGTAGAGCATCACCCCGAGGGTCCAGACGTCCGAGCGGGCGTCCACGTCGCGCTTGCCCTGCACCTGCTCCGGGGACATGAACACCGGGGTCCCCATCATGATGCCCGTGGCCGTGAGCCTCCGGGCCGCGTCCGCGCCCACGATGCGCGAGAGCCCGAAGTCCAGCACCTTGGGCACCACCAGCCCGTCGCGCTGCGCCAGGAACACATTCTCGGGCTTCAGGTCCCGGTGCACCACCCCGCGGGTGTGGGCGTAGCCCACCGCGTCGATCACCGGGAGCATGAGGGTGAGCGCCTCGTCCACGGGCAGGGGCCCGCGGCGGCCGAGGTAGTTGCACAGGTCCATCCCCCGGAGCAGCTCCTGCACCATGAAGGGCGCCCCGCGGTCGTCCGTGCCGACGTCATAGACCTCGACCACGTTGGGGTGGCGCACCGTGTTGGCCGCCCGGGCCTCGCGCAGGAAGCGCTCTACCACCTCGGGCTGCCGGAGCAGGTCCCGGTGCAGCACCTTCACGGCCACATCGCGGCCCGAGTGCTGGTCCCGGCCCTGGTACACCTCGCCCATCCCCCCGGCCCCGAGCTTCTCCCTGAGGAGGTAGCGCCCGGCCAGGACCTCACCCTGTCGGCTCGGAGCTTCCACCGAGGGGACCATCTTCTGCGGCAACATACCACACGCGCCACGCACGTCTGCCTTCGGGCGGACCACGGTGCCTGCTCACCGGTTCAGGTCGTGGCGCGGGTCGCGCACCGATCGCCCCCGCCGCCGTTGGGGGAGGACCATCGGCGGCGTGGTGGTGACCAGAGCGTCCGACAAAGTCGGCGCCGGGGCCACCAATCTGCAGCCCGCGCAGGGTGGGTGTGTGTTGATGTCGGATGGTGGAGCACACGATGGAGGTCCGGTCCTTGGAAGGACTGGTTCGGTGATCTACTGTTCCTTTCCGATCCTCTCCGCGACGCTTCTGAGTAGTTCATCCCTTGATCCATCTTCGACATGAATTGACACGCCGACGGAGACGTTTGAATGAAGGACGATGGTAGTGCCTTCTACGTCGTAATCCCAGTAGCGCTCGTCCAGGCCATCGAGTCGGTTGATCTCCTTCGCATTCACCTCTGATTCCAGACGAGATGCGAATTTCTTGAAGTTGTGCGAGTTTGGGTCAAGGTCGATCGACAACCTGCCCGAGGCGTCTCTATGTTCCTTCATTTTCTCGTATCTCCTTGTCACCAAAATAAGCCCGCGCACGGCGACCTCACCCCCCGGCCCTCTCCCTGTCGAGAGAGGGGAGGCAGAGGGGAAAATCCTCTGTGATT
>JACRDB010000117.1 GCA_016218725.1 Deltaproteobacteria bacterium | reverse complement strand
GGAGGCGCCGCTGCCGACGCGCGTGGAAGACTACCCCTACGGGCGCAGGGTGTACCTCCCCCTGGCCGAGGACCGCCGCCCGGAGGATGCCTTCGGCGAGCCGGACTTCCCCGAGTACGACTGGCCCGACCAGGGGCACCTGGTGGCCGTGGCCCAGGTGCGCTACGGGGAGGACACCACCCCCACGCCCTGCGACGCGGGCGCGCTGCCGCTCCGCAAGGGCGACGCCGTGGTGCTCGAGGGCGACGCCCGAGGACCGGCGCTCGCGGTGGTGACCTCACCGCCGCGGCGGGTGTACCTCCGGGAGCGGCCCTGGGCGCGGGTGTCCCGCCGCGCCAACGAGCTGGACCTGAAGACCGAGACAAAGCTCCGGCTGCGCGAGGCCGAGGCCGTGAAGGTGGCCTCGGCCACGGTGCGCGCGATGGACCTGCCGGTGAAGGTCGTCCGGGCCGAGTGTGCCATGAACCAGTCGCGCCTGGTGGTGCACCTGGCCAGCGACGAGAGGCCGGAGCTGCGGGACCTCGGGCGGCAGCTCTCGGTGGCGCTCCGGACCCGGGTGGAGCTGCGCCACGTGGGGGTGCGGGACGCCGCCAGGAGCCTCGGCGGCGTGGGCCCCTGCGGGCTCCAGCTCTGCTGCAACACCTTCCTCTCGGAGTTCGCGCCGGTGTCCATCCGTCAGGCCAAGGACCAGGGCCTGGCGCTCAACCCCCAGCGGGTGAGCGGCGTGTGCGGGCGGTTGATGTGCTGCCTCGTGTACGAAGACGCCTTCTACCGCCAGCAGCGGGCGCTCTTCCCCAAGCAGAACAAGCGCGTCAACACCCCGAAGGGCGAGGGACGCGTGCGCGACGTGGACGTCCTGGCCCGCACCGTGAGGGTCTCCTTCCCCGACGGGACCAGCGAGAGCTTCTCCGTGGATGACGTCAAGGCCGTGTTCCCCCCGCAGGCGCAGGGCCGACCCTCACCCGCCCAGGGACCGGACCCGGAGGACGCCCCAGAGGAGTAGCGAAAGTAGCGCCCAGGAGCCATGCATGGGTGACAGTATATGTCAAATATTTACCTGTGGGTGTCTTGACTACATGGGCCTGGTGACCTAAGGGTGGGGCTTTCGGGCGTGTTGAATGGGCCGCGCCGCGGTCCGTCCCAGGGACGCCGCGGTCGGACCCTTCTGGAGCGCTGACGTTGAACACTGGACGGACTCTTCTCGTCGGGATGGTGTTGTGGGTGCTTGGGGCTTGCGCGCCGTTGAGCCAGGCGCCGCCGGACTGGGACGCCGAGCCCTCGGGGGACGCCGGGGGGACCAAGGACAACCCGGAGGCTCGCCCTGCCGCGGACGGCGATGACGCCCGGGGAGACGCCCGTGGGGACACGCGGGGGGACGGCGCGGCGGACGCCGACGCGGCGCAGGACGTGGTGACCGATCGCCCCGGGATGGACGGGGGCGCCCGGGAGCAGTGCGGCAACGGCCTGGATGATGACAACAACGGGCGCGTGGACGACGGCTGCGCGTGCATCCCTGGCGCGACGCAGCGGTGCTTCCCGGGGACGGCGTCGCAGGCGGGGATCGGGCAGTGTCGGTACGGGTCCCAGCGCTGCGCGGGCGAGGGGGAGTTCGGCGTCTGGGGCGCATGCGCCGGGGCCGTGGTGTCCAGCGGCGAGGCCTGCGACGGGATTGACAACGACTGCGACGGCCGGGTGGACAACGGCTGTGAGTGCCGCGTCGGCGAGGCGCGGGAGTGCTACACGGGGGAGGCCCGCACGCGGGGCATCGGGGCGTGCCGGGACGGGTCGCAGCGCTGCGAGGCGGGGCGCTCGGGCTTCGGGAGCGCGTGGGGCGCGTGCGGCGGCGAGGCGCGGCCCGGGATGGAGACCTGCGACGGGGTGGACAACGACTGCAACGGCACCGTGGACGACGGCTGCGCGTGCCGCCCCGGGGAGTCCAGGCGGTGCTACGGCGGGCCTGCGGGCACCGCGGACGTGGGCGTCTGCCGCGCGGGCACGCAGTCGTGCGTGACCACCGGAGCGATGACCGCGTGGGGACCCTGCGCGATGGCCGTGGTGCCCTCTCCAGAGGTGTGCGACGGGATGGACAACAACTGCGACGGCTTCGTGGACGACGGGTGCCTCTGCCGCCCCGGCGCCACGAGGCCCTGCTACGACGGGCCGTCGGGCACCCGCGCGGTGGGCACCTGCGCGGACGGGGTGCAGACGTGCGCGCCCGGGACGGGCGGCGTGGGCAGCGACTGGGGCGCGTGCGCGGGGGCCCGCCGGCCCTCGGCGGAGCTCTGCGACGACCTGGACAACAACTGCGACGGCGTGGTCGATGACGGCTGCGCCTGCCGCCGCGGCGAGTCCAGGCCCTGCTACGAGGGCCCGGCCAGCACCCGCGGGGTGGGCGTGTGCCGCGTCGGGACCCAGGCATGCGTGGTGGCGATGGGCATGGCGAGCTGGGGCATGTGCGCGGGCCAGGCGCTCCCGGGCATGGAGGTCTGTGACGGCGTGGACAACGACTGCAACGCGACCGTGGACGACGGCTGCGTGTGCCGTCCTGGGGAGAGCCGTATGTGCTACGGGGGCCCTCCCGGGACCGTGGGGGTGGGGGCGTGCCGGGCGGGGAGCCAGAGCTGCGCGGGGAGCGGGACCATGACGTCCTGGGGGATGTGCGCGGGCCAG
>JACRDB010000116.1 GCA_016218725.1 Deltaproteobacteria bacterium | reverse complement strand
GGCGGCGCGCAGGCGCGGGTTGCCTGGCAGGTGCCCAGCGCGCAGGCGCCGGCCCCTTCGCACGCTGAGGAGGCTACCGGGAAGGCCGGGGGTGGCGCGGAGTCCGGCGGGCGGAGCCCCCCGCAGGTCAGCGAACGGACGCAGAGGCGCAGCTCGCGGCAGACGGTGCCTCCGGTGCACTCGGCGTCGCTGGCGCAGGTCCGGACGCGGCAGTGGGGCCCGCCGTGGCAGGTGCTGGCGGTGGTGCCCGCCGGGCAGTCCATGGGCGGGGGAGGCACGGCGTCGCCGTAGGCCGTGGCGGTCCAGGTGATCCCAAGGAGGAGGGTGCCCGGCGCGAGCCAGGGCCGTCGGGGTCGCTTCATGGCGCCGAGTGTCGCACGACCCCTCCCCGGGAGGGCAAGGCAAGGGATAGGTGTGACAGGATATGTCCATCGGAATTCGCGGGGCGGGGACGGGTGGTGTATGGGGTGGGGAGGAGGTCGAAGGATCCGATGAGCATGGGAAGAAACCCGTTTGTAGCCAAGGCGACGGCGGCGGAGCAGAAGGCCCAGGCGGCGGCCGACGAGCCCGCGAGGGTCTCGGCCTGGCGCGAGGCCGCGAGGCTCTGGGAGCGCGCGGCGGAGCGCGAGGTGCAGGACAAGCGCCGACAGGAATACGAGAAGAACGCGGAGACCGCGCGGGCCAGCGCGGAGCCCGTCGAGGTGGTCCCCGCGGTGGCGGTGCCGGCGCTGCGACGAGTCGTCATGAACTGACGGGACGGCGTAGGGTGGCGCCCTCGGAGGCCCTCGCCCGCGGGTTGTGCTACGCCCCTGCGCGTGAGCGAGCCGGAGCCCGAGGCCACCATCACCGTACCGCCGTCCTTCGAGGCCTTGATCGAACAGCTGGCGGCGCCGGAGCTCCCGCGGGTGGACCTTGTCCACGCGCAGGGTGGTGCCCTGGGCCTGGTGCTCGCGGAGCTGGCCCGCCGCCCCGGGCCGCCCTGGGTGGTGGTCGCCCCGGACGCCGACGAGGCGCGAAGGCTCGTCGCCGACACCTCGTTCTTCCTTGGTGACGGCGACGCCGACGGCGCCGAGGACGGCCAGGGCCAGGTGCTCCTCCTGCCAGCGCCCGAGGCCTCCCCCTTCCTGGACGTGGCGCCCGATCGACGCACCGCCATGGCCCGCCTGGCCACGCTCTTCCACCTGTCGCAGGGGCTCCCCTGGAGGGTGCTGGTCGTGCCCGCGGCGGCGCTCGCGAGGAGGTTCGTACCCAAGGGGGCCCTGAGCCCCCGCTGTGACCTCCTCCAGGCCGGAGAGCTCGTCGACCGCGACGCGGTGCTCCAGGGCCTCGCCGAGGGCGGCTACCTCCGGGTGCCCGTGGTGGAGGACCCGGGACCCTTCGCCGCCCGCGGGGCCGTGCTGGACCTGTGGCCCCCGAGCAGCCGCTGGCCCGCCCGCGTCGAGCTCGACGAGGAGCTCTGCGTCGCCATCCGGCTCTTTGACCCCGATGGGCAGCGCACCGTCCGGAGCGTCCCGGAGCTCTTCCTCCACCCCGTGCGCGAGGCGCTCCTCGGAGAGCCCGAGAAGGCCCTCGCCCGCAGGCGCGTGCGCGACCTCGCGGACGAGGCCAACACCCCGAGCACCCAGCTCGCGCGCCTCCTCGACGACGTGGACAGCGGCCGGGCCTTCTTCGGCGCCGAGAGCTTCGTCCCCGCGTACTACCCCTCGCTGGAGCCCCTCACGGCATACCTCCCTGCGCGCTTCAACGTCCTCTGGGACCGCCCTGCGCGCGCGGTCGCCGCCCTCGACGAGGACCTCGCCCGCGCCGCCAGGGACCGCGAGGCCCGCGTGGAGCGCGCCCAGCCCACCTTCCCCCTCGCGGCCCACTACCTCCGGCGCGAGGAGGTGCTCCAGGGCCTCGCCGCGCAGCGCGCGGTGGTGTCGCACGAAGTCGTCGTTCAAGGCACCAGCGACGACCCGGCCACGGGCCTGGAGCTGTGCCCCGGCGACGCCCTGGACCTGGGCGCCCGCTCCCTGGACGCGCTCGCCGCGGAGATCAAGACCGCCCGCTCCGAGCGGGGAAAGGTCGACGCGCTGGTGCCGCTCCTCGCGCGCTGCGCCCGGTGGCTGGAGGACGGCCAGCGGGTGCTCCTCGCGGGCCGCACGCCCACCCAGGCCGAGCGCCTCGCGACGCTGCTGCGGTCCCACGACCGCGCCGTGCAGCTCCACGTCGGGACCTTTGACCCCGCGGCGTTAGGCCCCGAGCGCCGCCCGGAGAGCCCCTGCCTGGAGGTCTTCACCGGCGAGGTGGCCCGGGGCTTCGAGCTCCCGTCCCGCGCCCTGGTGGTGATCACCGAGGAGGTGGTCTTCGGCGCCAGGGCCCGCAGGAGCGCGCGGCGCAAGGGCGAAGGGGACAGCGCCCGGGCCTTCCTCGATGACCTCCGGGCCCTGGCCGTCGGGGACCACGTCGTTCACATCGACCACGGGATCGCGCGCTACAACGGGCTCCAGCACCGTCAGGTGGGCGCCTCGGCGCTGGACTTCCTGGTGCTGGAGTACGCCGACCGGCAGACCCTGCTCCTGCCCGTCACCCGGCTCAACCAGCTCCAGAAGTACTCCGGCGGTGAAGGCGCCCCAAGGCTCGATCGCCTCGGAGGCCAGACCTTCGCGAAGTCCAAGGCCCGCGTCCAGCGCGAGGTGCGCCAGCTCGCCGACGAGCTCCTGCGCCTCTACGCCGAGCGCCGTGCCAGCCCCGGCCGGTCCTTTCCCCCTCCCGGCATGCTCTACCAGGAGTTCGAGGCCACCTTCCCCTTTGAGGAAACCCCCGACCAGGCCCGCGCCATCGAAGACGTTCTTCGAGACCTACAAACACCTACACCCATGGACCGTCTGGTGTGTGGTGATGTAGGCTTTGGCAAGACCGAGGTGGCGCTTCGGGCGGCGTTTCATGTGGCGTCGCAGGGGGCCCAGGTGGCGGTGCTCTGCCCTACCACGGTGCTGGCCCAGCAGCATTTCAACACCTTCGCCGAGCGGCTGCGGTCCTACGCGCTGGAGCTGGCGGTGCTCTCTCGCTTCGCCTCGCCGCAGGAGCAGCGGGACACGCTCCGGCGCCTCAAGGAGGGACGGGTGGACGTGGTGGTGGGCACGCACCGGCTGCTCTCCCGAGACGTGCACTTCAAGGACCTGGGGCTCCTGGTGGTGGATGAAGAGCAGCGCTTCGGCGTGACCCACAAAGAGCGCATCAAGCAGCTCCGGGCGCAGCTCGACGTCCTGACCCTGTCGGCCACCCCGATCCCCCGCACGCTCCAGATGGCCGTGGCGGGGCTGCGGGACCTGTCGCTCATCACCACGGCGCCGGTGGACCGCAGGGCGGTGCGCACCATCGTGTCCCGCGAGGACCCGCAGCTCCTGCGCGAGGCCGTGGCGCGCGAGCTCTCCCGTGGGGGGCAGGTGTTCTATGTGTATAACCGTGTAGACGGCCTCTACGAGCGCGCCGACCGGCTCCAGAAGCTCCTGCCCTCGGCGCGGGTGGCCGTGGCCCACGGGCAGCTCCCGCCGGACGCGCTGGAGACCGTCATGCTGGACTTCATCGAGGGCCGCTACGACGTGCTCTGCGCGACGGCCATCATCGAGAGCGGGCTGGACATCCCCAGGGCCAACACCATGCTCCTGGACCGCGCGGACCTCCTCGGGCTCTCACAGCTCTACCAGCTCCGGGGCAGGGTGGGCCGCAGCCGCGAGCGCGCCTGGTGCTACCTCTTCGTGCCGCCGCCCTCGCGCATGACCGACGAGGCCCGCACGCGCATCGAGGCCCTGGAGCGCTTCACGGAGCTGGGGTCGGGCTTCAAGGTGGCCTCGCTGGACCTGGAGCTCCGGGGCGCCGGGGACCTCCTCGGGGCCGAGCAGTCGGGCATGGTCAGCGCCGTGGGCTTCGACCTCTATTGCCAGCTCCTGGAGGAGGCCGTGGCGGAGCTCCGAGGGCACCCGGTGGCCCGCGCCGAGGACCCGGAGCTCACCTTCGACGAGCCCAGCTACCTCCCGGAGGAGTACATCGAAGACGTGGGCGTGCGGCTCTCGGTGTACAAGCGCCTGGCCGGCGCCGCCGACGAGGACGAGGTGCACGACCTGGCCTCGGAGCTCGAGGACCGCTTCGGCCCGGCGCCGGCGCCCGCCCGGGTGCTGGTGCGCGTGATGGCCCTGAAGACCCGCCTGCGGCGCCTCCGGGCGCTCGGCGTCGAGGCGAGCCGCGAGCGCGTGGTGCTCCACCTCCGGGAGGACTCTCCCCTGGACGGCGCCAAGGTGCTGGAGCTCTGCGCCGGGCGCCGGGCGCTCTACCGCCTGACGCCGGACATGAAGCTCACGCGGCGCTTTGGCGAAGGTGACGGGGTCACCAACGCCGAGGCGGTGCTCAAGGACCTGGAGCCCCTGGTCCTCGGGTAGTGCCCTACGGCACCGTGAGGGCCTGCACGCCCACGAGGCCCGCGCCGGAGAACATCCTCGCCCGGAAGCGCACCGGGCCCGCGTACGCCGCGCAGTGGCGCACGCTCTCCAGCGAGGTGTGGGTGGCGTCCAGGGCCACCCGGTTGCCCACCGGGTCAAAGAGCTCCAGCACAAGGTCGGCCACGCTGGGCACGCCCGCGACCACCACGGCCACGCACTGGCCGCTGCCAAGCTGGAGCGTCTGGTCGTAGGTCTGGTTGGTGTTCAGCGTCACCCTCACGGCGTCGGTGAAGCCCGCGGAGCCCGGGTGCTCCGCGGCCCAGGCCCGGAGCCTGGCGCCCACGTAGTCCCGCTCCGGGCCGCCCACCGGGACCCCTCCAGGCGCCGGCCCCGCCCGTCGGGGCCCCCCGTCCGGCGCGTCCGACGGCGCCGCTGCGTCCATCACGGACGCCCCGGCGTCGGCGCCCGAGGGGGCGGGCCCGGCTGGCCGAGGGGCCACGAGCACCGCCAGGGCCCACCACGCCGGGCCGTCCGCGTGGACCTGCACCCGGTACGACGGACCCCCCAGCGTGGCGCAGAAGCCCCGACGCGCCAGCGCGCCGGTGGAGTTCGTGAGCGGCACCGGGCTCCCCAGCGCCGCGCTCCCTTCAAACACCTGCACGGTCACCCTCGAGGCCCCGGTGGCGTAGCCCGCCACCTCGAAGCACTCGCCCCGCGCGGTGCGCAGAGGCAAATCGAAATCCCTCGGGGCCTCCAACCGATACCGCTGCGAGGCCTGGAGCCTGCGCACGCCCGGGGCGCGCTGCACCACCGTCACCGGCGAGCCCGCCCCCGCCCCGGCGTCCGTGACCCCTGCGTCCTGGGCAAGAGCCCGAGGCGCAAAGGCCACACCTACAAGAACCCACAAGGTACGAAAGCAGTTCATGGCAGCCCTGGAGGCAGCATAGCAAAGCTCCGGGAGGTCGGGCACCCGCCGACCTTGTCCCACGGGTGGGGAAGGGTCGCACCTGCCGGAGTGCTCGCGGTTTGCGCAAGGAGCGCCTCGGGACGTGAGATACTGTCTGGACCTATGGGCCTTCTTCAAGACGGGTCGGGCGGGCTTGTGCGCCGGGGTTTGCGCAGTCGTACGGCGGGGCTGGTTGTTGCGCTGGCGCTGAGCGCCGTGGCGGGGCGGTCCCTGGCGCAGCCGGTGACGATCGTGAAGCCGCATTTTCTCCTGAGCGCGGACACCTCGGGGTCCATGACGGAGCGCACCGCGTGCCCCCCGGGGCGGAGCACGAACTCCTGCGGGTTCCCGTGCCAGCGCATCAACGACCTGGCCTGCGTGGTGCAGCACATCGCCGACGGCGTGGGGGACGCGGTCTTCGGGCTGGAGACCTTCCCCTTTCAGTGCACCAACGGGCTCTTCTCCAACGGCGGTCACTACGACCACGTGGACGGGTATCGCCCGTACTTCTTCTCCTGCGGGACGGACGACTGCACGCGCGAGCTCGGGTGCCTGAACGGCGGCCAGGTGGTGGTGCCCATTCAAGAGGGCAACAACGGTCGGCTGCGGCTCTGGGGTGATGGGAGCTTCACCGGGTGTGGCGTGGTGCCCGCGGGCCCGGGGGCCGTGGGCGGCGACGAGATCAGCACGCTCGGCGCGGGCAACGGCCTGGCGGCGGAGAGCACCCTCACCCCGCTCGGGGGGATCCTCCGCGCGGCGAGGACCTACCTCACGGGCCCCACGAGCCCCCTGAGGGCCCACGGCGGCGCGTCCCGGGTGCCCGACCCCTACGCCCGGTGCAGGCCCTACAACATCATTCTGTTGACCGACGGGGACGAGACCTGCGTGGAGAGCGCCGGGAGCATCCCCGCGCAGAACAACGCCCGGGCCCTCGGGTGCCTCTCGGTGGACCTGAACGGCGACGGGGCGATCCAGAACCCGGGCTCCGCGGGCTTCGAGAGCAACATCGACCTGAACGGCGACGGGGACTGCTACGACATCATCGGCGGCGTGGACGAGCAGCGGGCGGTGCACGTGCGCACCTTCGTGATCGGGTTCGGGCAGACCTGCGCGTACTCGGAGCTGGAGGACATCGCCCGGGCCGGCGGGACCACGGCGCCGGGGACCAGCGACTGCCGCGGGATCTCGCACCGGGCCTACTACGCCCAGAACGAGGCGGGCATCTCCCAGGCGATCAATACCATCGTCGCCAACTCCGTCCTGCGCGAGCTGTGCAACGGCGTGGACGACAACTGCAACGCCATCGTGGACGAGGGCTACGACCTCGGGCGGCCCTGCGCGGCGGGCGTGGGCGCGTGCCGTAGGGACGGGCGCTTCGTGTGCGCGCCGAGCGGCACCGACGTGGCCTGCAGCGCCACCCCGGGGGCTCCCGGCGCCGAGCGCGACGGGGCCGCATGCTCCAACGGCATCGACGACGACTGCGACGGCCGCACGGACTGCGGCGACCCGGACTGCGCAGGCCTCCCGGTGTGCACGGGCCCGGGCTGCGTCCCCGGCGCCGAGATCTGCGACGGGCGCGACAACGACTGCGACGGCCGCGTGGACGAGGGCGCCATCACCCGGCCCTGCGGCTCCGCCGTGGGGGCGTGCATGCCCGGCACCGAGGCGTGCATCGAGCAGACCCCACCGGGGACGGGCACCGGGCGCTTCGGCGCATGCACCGGCGGGGTGGGGCCCGCCACGGAAGTGTGCGACGGGATTGACAACGACTGCGACGGCAGCGTGGACGAGGGCCTCACCCGCGCCTGCGGGTCCTCCGTGGGGGAGTGCCGCCCGGGGACCCAGGCGTGCATGGGCGGGCCCTGCATCGGGAGCGTGGGGCCCACGCCGGAGGCGTGTGACGGCCGGGACAACAACTGCGACGGGATGATCGACGAGGGCAACCCCGGCGGCGGCGGGCCCTGCGGGGGCACCCTCGGGGCGTGCCGCCCGGGGACCCTCGCGTGTGTGGGCGGCAGGCTCGTCTGCCGCGGGGGCGTGGAGCCCACCCCGGAGGTGTGCGACGGGATTGACAACGACTGCAACGGCACCGTGGACGACGGGGTCAGCGGCGCCGGGGCGGCGTGTACGCCCGCGGGGATCACCTTCCCGACGGACCCGCCGATGGGGACCTGTCGGCGCGGGACCACCGTGTGCCGCGGGGCTCGGGGCCTCGTGTGCGAGGGCGCCGTGGGCCCCGCCATGGAGGTCTGCGATGGCATGGACAACGACTGCGACGGCATGGTGGACGAGGGCTTCGGCGCGGGGATGACCTGCGGGTCCATGGTGGGCGCCTGCCGCCCGGGCAGGGCCGTGTGCCGCGACGGCAGGGTGGCCTGCGACGGCGCCGTCGGCCCCACCATGGAGGTGTGTGACAATGTAGACAACGACTGTGACGGGATGGTGGACGAGGGCGTGGCCTCGGGAGGGCCGTGCCTGCCCGGCGGGGGGATGCTCCCGGCGCGGGGGGCGTGCGTCCCCGGGGTGCTGATCTGCCGGGGCGGGATGATGGTGTGCGACGGCGGCCGGGGCCCCCTGGACGAGGTGTGCGACGGGATTGACAACAACTGCGACGGTCGCATCGACGAGGGCAACCCCGGGGGCGGCGCGGCCTGCGGGATGATGCGCGGGCTGTGCACCCCGGGGACGCTCACCTGCGCGGGCGGGAGGCTCACCTGCACCGGGGGCCGGGGCCCCGCGGCGGAGGAGTGCGACTGCCGGGACAACGACTGCGACGGCGTGGTGGACAACGCCCCGGTGGGCGGGAGCCTCTGCGAGCGCGGGAGCGTGTGCGTGGGCGGGGACATCTGCGCGTGCCGCAGGCCCTGCTCCAACGAGACGGAGCTGCGGTGCCCGATCGGGTCTACGTGCCGCACGGTCAACGGCGTGGAGGTGTGCGACGCGGACCGCTGCGCCGCGGTGACGTGCCCCACGGACGCCCCTTGCCGCGAGGGCCGCTGCGTGCCGCGCTGCGAGGGCGTGCGCTGCGGGGCGGGCCTCGTGTGCCGCGCGGCGGACGGCGTGTGCGTGCCCAACAACTGCGTGGGGCTCATGAACTGCGCCGAGGGGCAGCTTTGCCGCGAGGGGGCCTGCGTGGCCAACCCCTGCCCCCCGGGGCGCTGCCCGGACGCCATGGCTTGCTACAACGGCACCTGCGGGCGCTCCTGCGTGGCGGTCACCTGCGCCGCGGGGCAGGTGTGCGACCAGGGGGCCTGCGTGGCCCCGCCCTGCGGGAGGGCGTGTGACCCGGGCCTCGTGTGCAACCGCATGACCCGGACCTGCGAGAGCGACCGGTGCACGAACCTCCGGTGCCCGCGGGACCAGGCGTGCGACCAGGCCACGGGCAACTGCGCGGACGACCCCTGCGCCGTGGTGCGCTGCCCCGAGGGGCAGGTGTGCGCCCGGGGCAACTGCCTGTCGAACCTCCCGCCGCCGCCGGAGCTCCGGCGGGACCGCGCCGTGGCGGCCGGGGGAGGGGGCTTTGGCTGCGCCGTCGGGCCCCCCGGGGGAGGGATACCCGCGGCGCCGTGGGGGCTCCTCGGGCTCTGCGTCCTCGGCCTCGTGGCCCGCCGCCGGAGGGCGCCGTGAGGGCCCCGGGCGTGGCGGGTCGGGCCCTCGGCGGCCTGGCGTTGCTCCTCGCGCTCGGCTGCGACGCCGAGCCCTACTGCTTCAACTGCGCGGTGGACTCGTCGTTTCGGGTGGACGCCCTCGAGGTCTCGGTGCCGGACGCCATCACGCCGGTGGACACGAGCCGCACGGACCGCGGGGCGGACACCTCCGGGGCGGACCGCCCGGGGGACGTGCCGGGGGACTCCTGCGTGGGGGCGGATTTCGCCATGGACGTGCGCCACTGTGGGGGCTGCGGGCGGGCCTGCGAGCCCGCCCACGCCTTCCCGGTGTGCCGCATGGGTGTCTGCGGCGTGCTGAGCTGCGACTCGGGCTTCTACGACATCGACCGGGACCCCTCCAACGGCTGCGAGTACGCCTGCTCCGCGGTGCCCGGCGCCACCACGGACAACACCTGCGACGGCCGCGACGACGACTGCGACCGCATGACCGACGAGGACGTGGACCTGTGCATGGACCCGCAGAACTGCGGGGCCTGCGGCCGAGAGTGCAACCTCCCGAACGCCACGGGCCGCTGCGAGCGCGTGGCGGGCGCGGCGACGTGCACCCGGGAGACCACCCGCTGCGCCGTGAACGCTTGCGGGACGGGCTTCTACGACCTGGACCGGGACCCGGCCAACGGCTGCGAGTACGCATGCACCCCCTCGGGGATGGAGGCCTGCGACAACCGGGACAACGACTGCGACGGCATGGTGGACGAGGACGACCCAGGCGGGGGCGGGCCCTGCGGGTCGAGCATGGGCCTGTGCCGCCCCGGGGCGCTCCACTGCCGCGCGGGCTCGCTGCGCTGCGAGGGCGGCGTCGAGCCCGTGGCGGAGCTGTGCGACGGCCTGGACAACGACTGCAACGGCCGCGCGGACGACGGCGACCTGCGCGCCGACGCCCGGGTGGGGTCGGGCTGCGGCACCGCCGTGGGGGACTGCCGCCCGGGCACCAACTCCTGCGTGGACGGCGCCCCGCGCTGCGTCGGGGCCGTGCCGGGCACCCTGGAGGTGTGCGACGGCCGGGACAACGACTGCAACGGCATGGTGGACGACGGCATCGCCCCCGCGGGCCCCTGCGGGCGCGCCGTGGGCGCCTGCCGCCCCGGGAGCCTGACGTGCTCCGCCGGGCGCCTGGTGTGCACCGGCGGCGTGGGGCCCGTGATGGAGGTGTGCAACGGCGTGGACGACGACTGCGACACCGTCGTGGACAACGGCGTGGACCTCCTGCGGGACCCCACCAACTGCGGCCGCTGCGGCGTGAGCTGCGGGGCCATGTTCCCGCGCGCCGTGGGGGTCTGCAACGCCGGCCGCTGCGAGATCGGCGCCTGCGAGCCGGGCTACTTCGACGACCCGACCACCACCCCCCGGGACTGCAGCTACCGCTGCGAGTACCGCGGCGCCGTCGAGGTCTGCAACGGCGAGGACGACAACTGCAACGCCATGGTGGACGAGGGCGTCACGGCCCCGGCGGGCTTCTGCCGCACCCTCGGGCCCTGCGCGGGCACCGTGCCCCGGTGCATGGGCCGCGCGGGCCTGCGCTGCGGCTATCCCTCCACGGTGGAGGTGGACGCGGTCACCGGCCACCCGGTGGGCGTCGAGACCCGCTGCGACGGCGTGGACAACAACTGCAACGGCGGCATCGACGAGAGCTTCACGAACCTCAACCAGCCCTGCGCATCCTCCGGCGTGGGGGCCTGCGCCACCAGCGGCCGGGTGGTGTGCAACACCGCGGGCACCGGCACCGTCTGCAACGCCGGGCCTCCCGGCGCGCCCGCCGCGGAGCTCTGCGACGGCGTGGACAACGACTGCGACGGCGTGACCGACGAGACCGCCCTGGCCCCGGGGCCCGCGGCGGGGACCTTCGTGCGCACCCCCTGGGTCGCCGTCCGTGGCGCCGGCGCGGCCACCGTCTGGATGATGCAGTACGAGGCCTCCAGGCCCGGCGCTACGGCCACCGCCCCGGGGGCCTTCTCCACCCGCGCATGCGCCGTGGCGGGGGTGCTCCCGTGGACCAACCTCACGGCCTCCCAGGCCGCCACCGCCTGCGCCTCCGCGGGCGCCAGGCTCTGCGCCGAGGACGAGTGGACCGCGGCCTGCCGCTCCCAGACCGGCGGCTGCACCTGGTCCTACGCCAGCGCCTGCGGCACCTACGGGGCTGCCACCTGCAACGGCGCAGACTACGACGCCGACCCCTCCGTGGCGGGCCTCCAGTCCGGGGTGATCCCCACCGGGCGCCTGACCACGTGCTACGCCCCCTTCGCGGGCGGCGCCCAGCTCTTTGACCTCTCGGGCAACGTCAAGGAGTTCACCACCGCCCGCGCCCCGGGGGTCATCCCCCTGCGGGGCGGCGCCCACTCCAACATCGCCTTCGGCACCGCATGCACCTTCGACTGGACCGTCGTGGACGACGCCTACGCGTTCTCCAACGCGGGCTTCCGGTGCTGCTACTCCGGCGCCACCCCGCCGTAGCCTCCGCCCCTCGGGGCGCCCCTTTGCCCCACACAAGCCCTTGACGCGGCTGCCTCGCTGCGAAAGGGTGCCCCCGATGCGAGCCCAGCACCTCGTCCTCGCCGGGGCCCTCCTCGCCGGGGCCCTCACCTCCGTCGTCCTTGCCCAGCCGCGCCCCCCGCAGCGCCCCAACCGCCCGGGAGCCGCCGACGCCGCCGTCGCCAACACCTCCGACGCCAGCGCACCAGGACCTGCATCCGCCGACAGTGGCACACATGCACCTACCGCTGCCGCCACGGACGCCGGGGTGCAGGCCCGGGACGTCCCGTGGCCCATGCGCCAGACGGGGCAGGGCACGGTGATTCATTTCCCGGTGCCGGAGCAGCTCGCCCGCACGGAGGTGCCGGTCTTTGCGCAGATCCGGTCGAGCGCGCCCATCGACCACGTGTCCCTCTTCTACCGGGCGCCCGGCGCGCGGCGGTACACCGAGGCGCGGATGCTCGCCATGGGGCAGCAGTTCCGCCTCGCCAGTGGGTACGGCGCGCAGATCCCCTGCGACGACGCCTTCCCGCCGCACGTGGAGTACTACGTCGTGGCCTTTGACTCCTCCGGGGCGCCCAACGGCTCCGCGGGCAGCGAGACCCAGCCCCTCCAGGTGCCCATCGTAGACACCCGGCACCACCCCGCGCCCAACCTCCCGGGGCAGAACCCTCCGCGCAACTGCGGCTCCCTCATCGGCCAGGGCCCCGCGGGGCGCGACGCGGGCGCCGGGAGCACCGCCACCCCGGAGCGAGGCACCGCGGACCTGGGCGAGCCCTGCCGCACCACCAACGACTGCCGCCGGGGCCTGCGCTGCGGCGCCAACCGCTCCTGCGTGTTCGAGAGCACCCGCTGACAAATTGTCACGACCCCGGCGGAGGGCCCGGAGGGGCGCTGCCAGAACGTCACCGACGGCCACGGAAGACCGCGAAAACCATGGTGAATTCAACGCCCTGCCGGGTGGCACGCCCGACGCATGGAGCCCCCGGTGATGCGTAGGGTCCTCGATCGCCTGGAAGGCATTCTTCGACGGCAGCCCTGGGCCCTGGTGCTCCTGGCGCTGATCCCCTGCGCGTGGTTCGCGGCCCGGGGGGTGAACGACCTGGTGGCCGCGAGGCTCTTCGCCGCGGACACCGAGGCCCTGGCGCGCTCGCTCCCGGCGCACGGACCCGCCACCGTGGAGGCGCCGGTCACCGAGGCCAACCACCACCTGCGGGATCGTCAGGCGATCATCCACCGCAACGTCTTTGACTCCGACGCCGGGTGCCTGGACTGCGACGCGGCCACCGACGGCGGCGCCGTCGAGGGCGGCGTGGCCGCGCCCCCCGCCGAGGATCACATCCTCCCGCCGGAGGTGTGCGACCTGGACCCGGCCCATGTGGGCATGCGCCACCCGGAGCCCTGCGACTCCACGGCCAAGGTGCTGGGCGCCATCGAGAGCGCCCACGAGGACTGGTCCATCGCGTTCATCCAGACCGGCGGCACGGGCCCCGCGATGCCCTTCCGCCAGGGGCAGCAGGTGGACAACCGCACGGTCTCCCTGGTGGGCTTCTGCCCCTCGCACCGGCCCAACTCCGTGGGGGTGTACGTGCTCCTGCGGCCTCAGGGCGGCGGGCCTCGGTGCTTCATCGCGCAGATCATGCCGCCGCGGGAGGCCCCGCCGCCGCCGACCATGGCCGCGCCCGTGGTGCCCACGCCCGCCGGGGGCGGCAGCGAGCTGGCGTCCATCCTCGATCAAGGCATCGAGCGCGTCGGCGCCAACGAGTTCAACATCCGTCGCAGCACCGTGGACCGGATCCTTGAGAACCAGGCCGAGCTCATGCGCACCACGCGCATCATGCCCCACGAGGAGGGCGGCCGGGTGGTGGGCGTGCAGCTCTTCGGGGTGCGCGGCAACTCCCTCCTCGGGAGGCTGTCCCTGCAGAACGGCGACATCCTGAACCGCCTGAATGGCCTGGACATCGCATCGCCGGACCGCGCCCTGGAGGCCTACAGCCGCCTGCGCCAGAGCGACCACATCCAGGTGTCCGTGACGCGTAACGGCCAGCCCGTAAACATCGACTTCAACATCCGACCGTGACCCCGAACCCGATGCCCTACCGACCCCGCCCGCTCTCGCTCCTCGGCCTCCTGGCCGCCCTCCTGTGCCTCCACGGGCTCGCCCTGGCGCAGCCCAACCCCGCCAGACCACGGCCCACGGCGCCCACGCAGCGCCCGGGCCAGCGCCCGGCGCCGGGGCAGCGACCCCCCAACACGCCCGCTGGTCTCCCGCCGGGCGTCGCCGTGGGCGTGCCCGTGGGCACCCCGCCGGGCACCCCGCCGGGCACCCCCCCGGGGACCACGCCAGGGACCCCGGTGGTGCCCCCGCCGCCGGGGCAGCACGTCACCAACCCCCCGGCGATCACGTCCCTCGGCACCGCGGGCGGGGGCACCTCCATCCACGAGTTCGACGACGGGGGCCTGGAGTTCCGCCCGCTGCCGCCCGGGGCGCGCATCACCTTCAACCTCCAGGACGCGGACCTGCCGGACCTGGTGCGGGCCATCGGGAACATCACCGGCCGGAGGTTCATCATCCCGGGCAAGGTCCGGAGCATCAAGACCACGATCTACTCGCCCACCAAGGTCACCGCGGGGGAGGCCTACCAGGCCTTCCTCTCGGTCCTCGAGGTCAACGGGATGACCGTGGTGCCCAGCGGGCGCTACCACAAGATCATCGAGACCGCCGGCGCCGCCACGCAGGTGCTGCCCACCTACGGCGCCGGCGAGGGCGCCCCCTCGGACGACCGCTACGTCACCCGCATCGTGCGCCTCCGGAGCATCTCCACGGAGGACGCCGCGAGCGTGCTCGGGCACTTCAAGTCCCGCGACGGGGACATCACCCCGTACGCCTCCACCAGCACGCTGATCATCACGGACAACGCCGCCAACATACGCCGCATGATGCAGATCCTCGGCGAGATCGACGTCCCCGGCGTGGGCGAGCAGATCTGGGTCGAGCCCGTGCACTACGGCCTGGCCAGCGAGCTCACCACGCGCCTCAACGAGATCCTCGGCGCCCCCGCCGGCGCCGGCGCGCGCCCCGGGGGCGCCCCCCAGAGCGACCTGCGGCTCACCCGCATCCTGGCCGACGACCGGTCCAACTCCCTGGTGATCATCGCCACGCAGCGGATGTACCTCCGGGTGCTGGAGCTCCTGCGCCGGCTGGACATCTCCATCCAGGGCGAGGGCCAGGTGCGCGTCCACCGGCTCCAGCACGGCGACGCCGAGGAGATGTCCACGCTGCTCAACAACGTCACCGGCGGGGGGCGCCAGGCGGGGGCCCAGGGGGCCGCCGGCGCCCGGGGCACCAACGCCGTCTTCGAGGGGCCCGTGCGCATCACCGCGGACAAGTCCTCGAACGCCCTGGTGGTCACCTCCAGCCCGCGGGACTACGCCGCCGTGCGGCGCGTGATCGACGAGCTCGACCGCCCCCGGCGCCAGGTCTTCCTGGAGGCCGTGGTGATGGACATCGGCGACTCGAACATCCTCTCCTTCGGGCTGAACTTCCACGGCGGGACGGACCTCGGGAACAACGGCGCCGACGGGATCGTCCTCGGGGGCCTGAACCCCCTGCGGTCGATCTCGTTCTCGCAGGACAGCCTCTCGGGCCTGGCCCTCGGGGTGCGGGGCCCGAACCTCACCTCGCAGACCAACCTCATCCCCGGCGTGAGCCTGCAGATCCCCGCCTTCGGGGTCACGCTGAACGCCCTGGCCACCACCGGGAACGTCAACGTGCTCAGCACGCCGCACATCATCGCCACGGACAACTCCCCGGCGGACATCAACGTGGGCGCCAACGTGCCCCTGCAGACCAACCTCGGCGGCGGCCTCGGGAGCCTCGCGGGCCTCGCAGGGAGCGCCGGCGTCCAGGGCCTCGGCGCCCTCGGCGCCCTCGGGGGCCTCGGCGGCGGCTTCGCCGCGCCCAGGAGCGACGTGGGCACCAAGATCCACATCGTGCCGCACATCAACGACTCCGGCGAGATCCGCATGGAGATCGACGAGGAGATCTCCGAGGTGGCCGAGGGCGGCGGCGGCGGCGGGGCGCTGGGGGCGGTGACCATCAATCGCCGCACGGCCAAGACCACGGTGGTGGTCCAGGACCAGAACACCATCGTCATCGGCGGGCTCACCCGCAACGTGGACCGCGAGAGCGACGACCGCATCCCGATCCTCGGGGACATCCCCGTGCTCGGGGCGCTCTTCCGGCGCACGAGCCGCACCACGCAGCACTCCAACCTCCTCCTGGTGCTCACGCCCCACGTGATCCGCGACCAGAGCGACCTGCGGCGCATCTTCGAGCGCAAGATGCGCGAGCGCCAGGAGTTCCTGGACCGGTACATGGTGTTCACCGGCCGGGACTACGAGCCCCCGACGGACTACACCCGCACCAACGGCCTCGTCGAGGAGATCCGGCAGTCACTCCGGGAGCTGCGCACCCGCGCCGAGTTCGAGGCCACCAGCCGCCCGAGGCCCCCGCCGCCGCACACGCCCTCGGAGAGCATAGACCTCCCGATGGAGCGCCGGCCCGTGACCGTGGCGCCGAGCGCGGGGCCCGCGGCGCCCGGGATCCCGTCGCCCACCTTCGCCACGCCGCAGGGGCTCCCCTCCGGGGGCTTCGCGGCGCCGGCCCCGACCACGCCCCCGGTCGCCCTGCCCGTCGTCCCGGTGGGCATCCCGGTACCGCCGTGAGCAGCGCGCGCTACCTGGCCGAGCTCTTCCGCCGCCGGGCCCTGGTCCCCACGGACCGCCTGGAGGAGGCCCTGGCCGCCGCGGAGCGGGACCGCCAGGGCCTGGTGGACGTGCTCGTGCGCCAGGGCATGGACGAGGCCAGGCTCTCGCAGGCCGTGGCCCAGGACCTCGGGATGGACTTCGCGGACCCGCTGCCGCCCATCACCGAGCTGCCCGTGGGCCTCCTGCGGGATCAGGGCTTTGACTTCAGCTTCGCCCGGCAGCGCCAGGTGATCCCCGTGCGGGAGCTCGCCTCCGGCGGGCTCCTGGTGGCCGTGGCCAACCCCTTTGACACCTACGCCACGGACGACCTTCGCATGCTCCTCGGCCGCGAGGTCGAGAGCGTGGCGTCCACGGCCACGGCGGTGGCCGACGCGATCAACCGCATCCAGGCGGAGATCGCCCGGACCAACGAGCTCAAGAGCGAGGCCACCGGCAACGCGGACGAGCGCACGGACCTCCTGGAGAGCGACGAGGACGCGCAGATCATCCGGTGGGTGAACTCGCTCTTCGTCGAGGCCGACAAGGAGCGGGCCAGCGACATTCACATCCAGCCCGACGGGGGCCAGGTGGTGGTGCGCTACCGCATCGACGGCAGGCTCTCGCCGGTGCGCTTCGCGCCGAAGAACCTCCTGCCCAGCATCGTGGCCCGGATCAAGATCATGTCCGGGCTCAACATCGCCGAGAAGCGCCTGCCGCAGGACGGGCGCATCGCGTTCAAGATCGGCCCCAAGGAGATTGACATCCGGGTGAGCACCATCCCCGTGGGCCAGGGCGCCGGCGAGCGCGTGGTGATGCGCATCCTGAACAAGTCCAACGTGATGCTGGAGATGACCGACCTGGGCTTCGCCCCGGACCGGCTCGCGATCCTGAACGACCTCATCCAGCGGCCCGAGGGGATCTTGTTGGTGACGGGCCCCACCGGGAGCGGCAAGACCACCACGCTCTACGCGGCCCTCAACAAGATCAACAGCGCGGACATCAACATCCTGACGGCCGAGGACCCGATCGAGTACGACATCACGGGGCTCTCGCAGATGCAGGTGAACCCCAAGATCGGCCTCACCTTCGCGTCGTGCCTGCGGGCGTTCCTCCGCCAGGACCCGGACGTGATCATGGTGGGCGAGATCCGCGACAAGGAGACCGCGGAGATCGCCGTGCACGCGTCCCTGACGGGGCACCTGGTGCTCTCCACCATCCACACCAACGACGCCGCCGGGGCCGTCACGCGCCTCGCGGAGATGGGCGTGGAGAACTTCCACCTGACCTCGTCGCTCCTGGCCATCCTGGCCCAGCGCCTGGTGCGGATCCTGTGCCCCCTGTGCAAGGTCCCCTACACCCCGCGGGAGGTGGACCTGGCGCGCGTGGGCCTGGACAGCCAGCGCCTCGCCGGGCGCTTCGCCCGGGAGGAGAACCGCTACGGGCGCAGCGCCTTCGGGGGCTCCACCGCCGCCCAGGTGGCCCGGCGCGTGGTCGAGGGCCGGGCCATCACCCTGTACAAGCCCGGCGGCTGCTCCGAGTGCCAGATGACCGGCTACCGCGGGCGCACCGGGATCTATGAGCTCCTCCTGGTGACCGACGCGGTCCGCGCCCTGGTGCTCAAGAACGCCGACAGCCCCACCATCCGCCGCGCCGCCATCGAAGAGGGCATGGACACCCTGGTGGACGACGGCGCCCGAAAGGTCCTCGAGGGCTACACCACCATCGAAGAGGTCCTCGCCGCCAACCAGGGGGAACTGTAGGGAAATGGCGCACTTTGCCTACACCGGGATGGATGACCGAGGGCGCACCGTGCGGGGCACGGTGGACGCCGAGGACCTGAAGGGCGTGCGCCAGGCCCTGCGGCGCCAGGGGGTCTTCCTCGATCAGGCCACGCCCCTGGCGGAGGGCAAGAAGGGCGCCCGGAACGGCAACGGCAATGGCAATGGCGCGGTGGTCGCCGCCGGGGGCGGGGCCTTCGGCACGCTGGGGCCGCTGGTGGTGCGGGCCTTCAAGGGCCTCCGGCGGCTGGCGTCGAGCCCCGGGGCGCAGGTGGCGCTCTCCACGCGGCAGCTCGCCACGCTGGTCAAGGCCGGGATCCCGCTGGTGGACAGCCTGAACGCCCTGATCGAACAGATCGACGACGAGGACCTGCGCGAGGCCTTCACGGCGGTGAAGGCCAAGGTGAACGAGGGCATCGCCTTCGCCACGGCGCTCGCGGAGCACCCGAGGTTCTTCCCGTCGCTCTTCGTGAGCATGGTGTCGGCGGGGGAGGCCAGCGGCACGCTGGAGGCGGTGCTCCTGCGCCTGGCGGACTTCATGGAGGGCCAGGTCAAGCTCCGGAACAAGGTCGTGGGGGCCCTGGCGTACCCGGGCTTCATGGCCGTCTTCGGCCTCGGGATCCTCTGGGTGATGATGGTGGTGGTGGTGCCCAAGGTGAGCGCCATCTTCGAGGATTTTCAACAGGCCCTGCCGTGGTACACGTCGCTCCTCATCTCCACGTCGCGCTTCCTGGGGCGCTTCTGGTGGCTGGTGCTGGGGGCCCTCGGGGGCCTCGGGTACGGCTTCTTCCGGTGGAAGGCCACCCCCGAGGGGGCCTTCAAGTGGGACGGGCTCCAGCTCCAGCTGCCGGTCTTCGGCGAGCTCACGCGGATGGTGGCCGTGAGCCGCTTCACCCGCACGCTGGCCACGCTCCTGGCCTCCGGGGTGCCGCTCCTGCGGGCCATGGACATCGTGAAGAACGTCCTCGGGAACCGCGTGCTGGAGGCCGTCATCGTCGAGGCCACCACGTCCATCAAGGAGGGCGAGAGCATCGCCGAGCCGCTCAAGCGCTCCGGGAAGTTCCCCCCCCTGGTCACCCACATGATCGCCATCGGCGAGAAGAGCGGCGAGCTGGAGGCCATGCTGGAGGCCATCGCCAGCTCCTACGACAACGCCATCGAGGGCCGCGTGGCGGTGCTCACCTCGCTCCTGGAGCCCATGATGATCGTGCTGATGGGCGGCTCCTCGGGCGGCATCGCCTTCGCGATCCTGATGCCCCTCCTCCAGCTCAACGAGTTCGCCCAGTGAGCCGCGGGCCCTACGAGCGCACGGTGTTCTTCGCGTGGGAGCGCCGCTCCGCGTGGCGCCGCGCGCTCAACCGGGCGCGCCTGCGGAGCCTCCTCCTGGGCGGGGCGGCGGGGCTGGTGCTCCTGGGCCTCGGGGCCGTGGCGTCGCACCGCCGCCGGACCTTCGCCACGCGGGCGGCGAGCTGGAGCATCCAGGACGCGGTGGCCGCGTTCCGGGCGGACCACGGGCGCTGCCCGACGGGCCTGGAGGAGCTCGCGCACCCGCCGGAGACCCTCGGGGGCGTGCGGCGCTACCTCACCGAAGCTCGGGCCGACGGCTGGGGTCGGGCCTTCCGGGTCACCTGCCCCGGGCGCCGCCACCCCCACACCGCGGACGTCACCTCCGGAGGGTCCAGCGGGACCTTCCAGGACCTCAGCCAACTGGAATGAAGCCATGAAGACACCGAAGCGCGCGACGAGACGAGCAAGGGCCCTCGCCAGGGCCCAGCGGGGCATGACCCTGGTGGAGATCATGATCGTGGTGGTGATCATGGGCCTGATCGCCAGCGCCGTGGGCATCGCCGTGTTCAACCAGGCCAAGAAGGCCCGCGTCGAGGACGCCAAGAGCGGGTGCCGGGCCATCGACCACGCGGTGCAGCTCTGGCAGCAGGACCACCCCGGGAGCTGCCCCACCGTGGAGCAGCTCGTGCGGGACGGCGTGCTCGACCGCCGCCAGCGCACCAAGGACCCCTGGGACCACGACTTCCAGATCGCCTGCGAGAACGGTGATGTCTCCGTCCGCTCCAACGGCCCCGACGGCCGCGAGGGCACCGAGGACGACCTGCCAGACAACCGCAGCCGGTAGGAGAAACACGCACCTTGCCGTACACCGCCCGACAGCGCCCTACGGGGGGCTTCACGCTCATGGAGATCATGGTCGTGATCGTGCTCCTGGCGCTCTTCAGCGCGTCGGCGCTGGTGGGCTTCGGGGCCGTGCGTCGGGGGAGGCTCAAGGCGGGCGCGGCGCACCTGGCGTCGGCCTTCCGGGTGGGGTACGTGCACGCGCTGACCACCGGGCGGGCGACGCGGGTGGTGCTGGATTTCAACACCAGCGAGGTGTGGCTGGAGGACACCGAGGACGCCCACGTGCTGGACCACCCGGACCCGCTCCGGCCCGGGCGCACGGCCCAGGACCTGGAGGCCGAGGCCGAGGCCGACGCGGAGCGCACGCTCCAGGCGCGTCCGAGGGCGCCCCGGGCGGAGTTCAACCGCATCACCAACAGCCGCTACGGCGGCGCGCGCTACGCGCCCCGGAGGGTCGAGCGGGACGTGGCCTTCCACCGGCTGTACACCCCCCACGAGGCGGAGCCCCGGGAGGAGGGCCGTGGGTACGTGTACTTCTTCTCCGGCGGCGTGGCCGAGCGCGCCGTGGCCCAGCTCCGCGGCGCCGACGGGGCCATCTTCTCCGTGGTGCTCCACCCGTTGAACGGTCGGGCCGAGATCTTCGACCACGAGGTGGAGCCGCCGCCCGCGGACGACCGCGGCGCCGACGACGAGGACGAGGTGCGGGACCCCGGGGTGGTGCACCGTGAGTAGGCCCGCGCCCCGCGGGGGCTTCTCCCTCATCGAGGTGATGATCGCCATCGCGATCCTGGCGATGGCCATGGCCACGGTGTTCGGCTCCAACGTCGGGGCGGCGCGCAACGTGGCGCGCGCGCGGAGGCTGACCCAGGCGACGCTCATGGCCCGCTGCCGGCTCGTGGAGATCGACGCCTGGCTCCTAAAGAACCAGCTCCCGGACGAGGACAAAACCCTGGAGGACCCGCCCGAGAGCGGCCCGGAGCCCTGCTGCACGGACGGGGTCACCTGTGACGCCGAGGTGGAGAAGATCGAGCTGCCGGCGCCGCCGGAGGTGGAGACCGCCGCCGGGGACGCGCTCCTGGGCAGAGCCGCCGGGAGCGCCCAGGGGAGCTCCTTCGGCGCGCCGGGGCTCCCGGTGGGCGGCGACGGCGGGGTGAGCAACCCCTTCGGGGCCCTCGCGGGCGCCATGGGGATGATGTCCAGCGGGCCCGGGGGCTCCTCCGGGGGCTCGCCGGGAGGCTCCGGCAGCCTCTCCGGGGCCGGGGCGCCGAACCCTCGGGAGATGGCCTCGGCCCTGATGACCACGGTGTACCCGAGCATCAAGCCCATGATGGAGGGCGCCATCCGGCGCCTGACGGTGACCGTCCGCTGGCGCGAGGGGAGCGCCGAGAGGAGCTTCCGGGTGGTGGAGTACGTCACCAACCCCGGGCAGACGCTCTCGCTCCAGGACGCGGCGCGCTCGCCGCTGGCGCCCAACGTGCAGACCACCCCGACGGGGCAGGGGGTGCTGCCGGGCGGGGGCACGGGCCTCGGCGGCGGCGGGGGCGGCGTGAACCTCCCGAGGATCCTGCCGTGAGCGCGAGGGCGAAGCGGGGCGTGACGCTCCTGGAGGTGCTCGTGTCGGTCACCATCCTGGCCATGATCGGGACGATGATCTACGCGTCCTTTGACCAGACCGCGAAGATGCGGGAGCGGCTCACCACCCGCCAGGAGCACGACCACCAGGCGAGGGTGGCGCTGGCGCGGATCACCCGGGACCTGCGGGCGGCGTTCCTGTCGCTGCACACCAACCAGAACACGCAGCTCGCGGCGGCGCAGACGGTGTTCAAGGGCGCCGCGAGCCTGGGCCAGGCGAGCCTCGACATGACCACCTTCACGCACCGGCGGCTGCGCAGCGGCACCCACGAGGGGGACGCCTGCGAGGTGGGCTACCGCGTGGAGGAGCGCCGGGGCCCCACGCCCGACGGCCGCCGGGTGCTGGACCTCCTGCGCCGGGAGTCCCCGAGGATCGACGCGGACCCGCTCCGCGGCGGCGTAGTGGACGTCTTGATGACGGACGTGAAGGCCTTCGAGGTGGCGTACTGGGACGAGCCCGCGGACCGCTGGTCGGACACCTGGGACACGCAGTCGGGCACCGGGCAGCCGGGGCGGCTCCCGCTGCGGGTGCGGGTCACCCTCACCGTGGAGGAGGGCCCCCGGCGCGAGGAGCGGCGCTACAGCACGGAGACGCCGGTGATGATGACCCGCCCCCTGACCTTCGGGCTGCCGATCTACTGACCATGAGAAGCCGCAGGCGCAGCCAGGCGATGAGGGGTCGGGAGCGGGGTGTGGCCCTGCTCATGGTGCTGGCCGCGGTGTCGCTCTTGTACGTCCTCGCGGAGCAGACCCGCGAGGACGTGGAGGTGTACTCGCTCGCGGCCACGGTGGCCCGGGACCAGCTCATCGCGGAGCACGAGGCCCGCTCCGGGGTGAACCTCGCGCGCATGGTGCTCCACGCCGAGCCCGCGATCCGCCGGGCCATCACCCCGATCCTGACGCCCTTGATGGCGCTCATGGGCCGCGGACTCCAGCCCCCGCCGCAGCTCCCGGTGTGGGAGCAGGCGGACCTGTTCCTCGGGCCCTTCATCGGCCACGGCGGCGGCGCGCTCCTCGGGGAGCTTGCCCACGTGGACCTGGAGAGCGGGCGGAATCTCGGGGGCCTGACGGGCCTTTCTCCCATCGTGATCGTCGACGAGGACTCCAAGATCAACATCAACTCCGCGGTGCGCTCGTCGCTGGCGCAGATCCTCCTCGGGCGGCAGTTCCAGGGGCTGGTGTTGAACCCCGAGCTGGACCCGTTCTTCGAGCGCCCGGACCCCGACGGGGCCCTCACCGATCGGTACACGCTCTTCTCCAACATCATTGACTACGTGGACTTCGACGAGACCCTCTTCGACGCGCAGAGCCTGCTGGCGTCGAGCGCCCGGGCCTCCGGGGCGGGCTCCGAGGACCCGTTCTACCAGCGCCTGCGCACCCCGTACCGCCGGAGGAACGCCCCGCTGGACTCCCTGGAGGAGCTGCGCATGGTGCGGGGCCTCGGGGACGACGCGCTCTGGCAGCGGATCATCGACCCGGACCCCGGCAACCCCCGCCGGCGCGTGGTCACCGTCTGGGGCCAGGGGGCCGTGAACGTGAACTCCGCCAACGCCCAGACGCTCCTTGCGCTGATCTGCGCGTACTCCACCCAGTCCCCGGCGTGCATCGACCCGACGCAGATGTCCAGGTTCATCACGTCCATCACCCTGGTGCAGGCCATGACCCTCTCCATGGGGATCCCGCTGTTCACCAACGGCCAGAGCTTCGTGGCCACCGCCCAGGGCCGCCCGCCGCTCGGGCCCATGCTCACGGCCATGGGGCTGCAGCCCTTCAACATCAACGACCCGAGCGCGCTGGAGCGCAGCGCCACCACCGAGAGCAAGGTGTTCAGCGTGTACAGCGAGGCCCAGGTCGGCAACGCCCACGTGCGCATCCACGCGGTGATCGACACGCGCCCCCAGCCGCAGCTCCCGAGCACCTTCCTCCGGGCGTCCGGCGTGCAGGTCACGCAGTCCGCCGACGGGACCATGAACATCACCCCCACGCGCGGTGGGACCATCATCCACTGGCGAGAGGACTGAGGCGAAGCCCATGGCACGGTACCTTGGCATTGAAGTCACCGACACCATGGTGAAGGGCGCCGTGCTCCGCACGGCGTACAAGAAGCTCGTCCTGGAGGGCGTCTACACCATCCTCCGAGGCCCCGGCCCCGACGGCCTGGCGGAGGCCGCCCGGGACCTGGTCGGCGCCGTCGGGCTCCCGCTCGACGGCACCTACGCGGCGCTCCCAGGCACCGAGGTGTCCCTCCGCGTCGTGAGCCTCCCGCGGGCGGTCTACCGCCGCGGCGACAAGGCCCTGGCCGCGGAGCTCGAAGGAAGCGTCCCCTTCGACGTCGATGAGGCCCTGCTGGACGCGCAGGTCGTACGCCCCGGCGATCCCACGGAGCTCCTCGCCGCGGCGGTGCTGCGGGCCCGGGCGGAGTCCTTCGTGCGCGCCCTGGCCGCGGGCGGGGCGGACCCGCGGGAGGTGGGCGTGGGGCCCGTGGGCCTCGGGGAGCTGGCCGGGGTGATCCCCGAGCTGGCCGCGCCAGGCCCCGTGCTTCTCCTGCACGCCAGCGAGCGCAAGGCCGACCTGGTGGTCCTCTCCGATGGCGTCGTGCGCTTCGCCCGCAGCATCCACGGCCTGACCACCCCCATGACCCGGGAGCGCGCCCTGCGGCAGACCATGGCCTCGCTGGTGGCGTCAGGGTGCGACACGCCCCTACAGGTGTACCTCTCCGGCGAGGAGGCCCAGGAGCTCTTCACCCACGCGGCGGACGCCTGCGGGCTCCCCGCCGAGGCCGTGCGGTGGCTGCCCAACGGCCCGGTGGAGATGGCCCCCACGGCGGGCGCCGGGGCGTTGCAGTACGCCCCCATCGCGGTGAGCATGGCCACCCGGGGCCTGGGCCGGGGGCGACGATTGGACTTTCGCAAGGGCTCCCTGGCGGTGTCTGGTGGGGCCCAGGTGCTGCGCGAGCGCTCGCCGTACCTCCTCGGGGGGACCTTCGCGGTGCTGACGTTCTGGGCCATGGCCACCTGGGCGCGCCACCGGGGCCTGGTGGCCGAGCGGGACCGCCTGCGGGAGACGCTCCGGAGCGTCACCCAGGAGGTGTTCAACGAGCCCGTCGGCGACCCCGAGAGGGCCCTGCGCCTCGCCCGAGGCGGCGGCGCCGACGAGGTGGACCCGCGCCCCGCGGCCGACGCGTACGACGTGGTCGGGGCGCTTTCGGTGCACATCCAGGAGAGCATCCGGCATGACATCGAGCAGCTTGATATCAACGGCAGCCACGTGCAGCTCCAGGGCATCGTGAACACGCTCCCGGAGCGGGACCGGGTGGTGGAGACCCTCCAGCGCTACCCGTGCTTCGCCGGGGTGCGCACCGGGAGGACCACCACCAGCCCCGGGGACAACCGCACGAAGTACAGCCTGGACATTGACTTCCGGTGCCCCGAGCAGCGCCCGCCGGGAGAGCCCGAGGAGCGCGGAGGCACCGGCGGCGGAGGCTCGGGCTCCGGCGCTGGCACCGGCACCGGCCGGGGAGGCAGCGACGAGCGCAGCGAGGGAGGCCGCCGTGGCTCCCGCGGTTAGCGCCGCCCGGGGTGCCCTGGCGGGCCTGTCCCCGCGGGAGAAGCGGCTCCTGATCGCCCTCGGGGTGGTGTTCCTCTCGCTGGTGTTCCTGGGCTTCTGGTACTGGTCCTCGGTGACCCTGGACGAGATCGAGAGCGAGCGGGCCGCCACGGTGGACGCGCTGCGCCTCCTCCAGCGGGCCCGACCCCGGATCGAGGCCCGCAACGCGCGCAGGGAGGCCCTCCTGGCGCGCTACCGCACCCCCGCGCCGCCGCTGGCCACCTACGTGGGCGAGCAGGCCCAGGCGGCCCACGTGGAGATCACCGAGACCGTGGACCGCCCCCCGAGCCCGGTGGGCACGCGCCTGACGGAGCGGAGCGTGCAACTCCGGCTCCGGCGTGTGAACCTCCAGGCCCTGGTGGACTTCCTTGACCGGATCGACAGCGCGACCTTCCCCGTGGCCATCACCGCCGTGCGCATCCACCGGCGCTTCGGCGAGCGCAACACGTATGACGTGGACGACCTGGTGGTGTCCACCTGGGACCAGGCCTCGGAGGCCGAGCAGCGTAGGCGCCAGAGCCAGGCCCAGGGCCGCGGTGGCCGCGGGAGCGACCGCGGGAGCGAGCGGGAGCGCGAGCCCGAGGGCGAGCGCGGGGGGAGCCGACGATGAAAGAGAGGCTCCTGGCGCTGCGCCCCTGGGTCCTGCGGATCGTCGGGTATCCGCTGTTCTTCCTGGTGTTCTTCCTGCTGTTTCTCTACGTCACCTTCCCCTACGACCGGCTCAAGGAGGCCATCATCGCCGCGGCGGATGCGCCCACGGTGACCCCGCAGGGGACGCGGCCCTCGACGCTGGAGCTGTCCATCGACCGCCTCGGCCCCACGGTGCTGCCGGGGCTGCGCTTCCGGGGGGTGGAGCTCACCACGCTCCCCTCGCGGCCGGGGGAGCGCAGCACCACCACACGCCTGGAGTCGGTCACCGTGCGGGTGTCGCTCCTCGGGCTCCTGGCGAAGCGGGCCAGCGTGTCCTTCGAGGTCGAGGGCCTGGGCGGGAGCGTCGAGGGCAGCGCCGTGGCCGCGCTCCAGGCGGAGCCCGGGGTGAGCCCCCTGCGGGAGCTCCAGGTGGAGATGAAGGACCTGCGCATGGGCGAGCTCGCGCCGCTGGTGAGCGCCGTGGGCCTGCCCCTCGGGGGCACCATGAGCGGCACGGTGCAGCTCCTGGTGCCCGACGGGCAGGTGAACCAGGCCGAGGGCGAGGTGCGCCTCACCGCCGAGCGGATGACCGTGGGCGACGGCCGGGCGCAGTACCAGATCCCGCATTTCGGCGGGGTCACCATTGATCAGATCCGCGCCGGGCGCCTGGAGTTCGGGCTCCTGATCCGCCGGGGGCAGGCCCAGGTGCAGCGCGCCCAGGCCCACTCCGAGGAGTTCGACTTCCAGATGGACGGCTCCGTCGGGCTCCGGCCGGTGTTCGCCAACTCCACCCTGAACCTCGGCGTGCGCTTCCGCCTCACGGACGTCTACCGCAACAAGAGCGAGCGCGCGGGCACCATCATGACGCTCATGGACACGGTGCCGGACCTGCGCGCCGCGCGCCGCCCCGACGGGCTCATCGCGTTCCGGTGCACGGGCACCCTGGAGCGTGGCCCGCGCTGCAACCCCGAGGGCGCCCGAGGCGCGCCCGGCGGCCTCGGTGGGGGCTTCGCGGCCCCCGCGGGGGGAGGCTTCGGCGCGGTCATGCCGCCGGGCTTCGCCCCCTGAGAGAGCCCCGGCGACGCCAGGCATGTACTAGGACCGAGGGCGCACCCGATCCCAGGGGACGTCTTCGTCCCAGGAGTCGCCGTAGCCGTCATAATGGACGCGGAGGGAGTCCCCGTGGACGGACACCACCCGCCCGTCGTACCAGGTGCCGCCCCACTTGACCTCCAGCGGCGTCCCGGGCTCCAGGGAGCCCTGCCACGCCTGGGCGTCAACCCCCTCCAGGGAGCCCTGCGCACGGAGCCGGTCCCAGGGGACGTCCTCGTCCCACGAGTCGCTGTACTCCGTGTAGTGAATCCGGGCCGTGTCCGCCCCGACGGAAAGCACCGTCGCCGGGTACCACACGGTGTTGTAGAGCACCTCCACCGCCTGGCCGGGCTTGAGGTCCAGCGGCGCGGCGTCCCGGCGAGCCCTGGGCGCGCCCGCGAGGGCCTGGAGCCTCCCGGGACCCACCACCTCGTTCCACGAAGCGTCCCAGCCGTCGTAGGACACCTCCCACGACGAAGGCCCGGCCCTGCGCAGCACCTTTCCGTCGTACCAGGTGCTGTTGTACCGGATGCGCACGGCGTCCCCGGGGGCGTACTTCCCGCCCGAGGGCGGCGCCCCCGCTGGCGCCTTCGCGGGCGGAGCCTCCACGGGCTTCACCTCGGGGCTCACCACCGGCGGCGCCGGTGCCTCCACGGGGCCTTGTGCCTCGGCCATCTTCGACGCCAGGACAAAGGGTGGGAGCTGGATCGCGTAGCTCCGGCCGCAATAACCACACGCGATCAGCCGCTGGTCCTGCGCCGTCGGGATCAGCGCCGCCCCGCAGTTGGTACACCTGAGCTCCCGCAGGAGCTCCGGGCTCGACTCGCTCATGGCAGAACCTTCCCCAACGCCCCACTGCCCGTCAACCACCGGGAGGCCCCACGGGGCCCTCGGGGGTTGCGAATCTTCCTGATTTTGCCTTTGTTTACCGCACACTTTGTGTCGATTGCGGGACGGATTTTGTGGTCACTCGACGAGTCCTTGGCGATACTTCCAAGGGTGCGGAGGGCGCCGCACCCCCTATGGCGGAATGCCCCGGAGGCTCATGACGACGGAAGCGATCTTGGGCATCGACCTCGGGGCCTCGGCCATCACGGTCGCGGTCTGCGAGGGGGGAGCGCCTCGGGTCGTGGTGGGCGGGCGGGAGTGGCGGCCGAGCAGCGTGGCGCGCGGGGGCCGGGGCCTGGTGGCCGGCGAGGAGGCCGACCGGATCTCGTGGCAGCGGCCGGACCTGGCGGTCACGCGCTGGAAGGCGCTCCTCGGGAGGGCCTTTGCCTCTCGCGTCTCGCGGCAGAGCGCGGGGCTGGCGGGGCTGTGCCTGGCGGACGCCGCGGGGGAGGCGGCGGTGGTGCTTGGAGGGGCGCAGTTCAACCCGGTGGACCTGGCCAGCACGGTGCTCCATGTGTCGCTGGAGGAGGCCCGCTCCCGGGGCGTCAAGGCCACGGCCTGCGCGCTGGCGGTGCCCGGGGCCTTCACCAGGCCGCAGTGTCGCGCCCTGGAGAGCGCGGCCGAGCGGGTGGGCCTGGAGGTCCGCAGGCTCGTGAGGGACACGGCCGCCATCGCCGCGGCGGAGATCCCGGCGTCCACCGAGGGGCGCTTCGTGGTGATTGACGTCGGCGCGCTGCGCGGCGAGGTGGCGCTGGTGGAGGTGAGCGCCGGCGGCGCCCGGGTGCTGGCGCGCCGGAGCGACCCGCGGGCCGGCGGGGACGAGGTCCACGCCTCGCTCCACACATGGCTCCTGGACGAGATCGAGCGGGAGCGCAGGACCTGCGTCGCGGACGACGCGATGACCTGGGAGTGGCTCCGCCACGAGCTGTCCAGGGCCCTGGCGTCCTGCGACGAAGGGGACCTGTCCCTGGCGGCGGTCCCGCCCGTCGATCCGGAGGCGCCCGCCGCGGGGGCCACGCCGCCGTGGGTGATCCCCGCGGCGGTCACCCGCGCCGCGCTGCGCCACGCGGCCGTGCGCCTGATGGCCCTGAGCGAGGCCGTGCGCGCCGCGGCGGGCCCGCGGGACGCTGCGGTGGACGGCGTGCTGCTCTCGGGGGGCATCGCCCGCACCAGCCTGGTGAGGGAGGGGCTGGCCAAGGTGTGGTCCCGCCCGCCGCACCCCGTGGGCGCCGGCGCCGTCGCCCGGGGCGCCGCCTCCCTGGGTGCAGGCGTGGTGTCCGTCGCGGACGATGAACCCCTACCCGTGGCCTCGACGCCCGCGCCGGCCTTCGCGCCCGCGTCGCGGGAGCCGCCGACGCCGGCGCCGCTACCGCGGAGGCCCTCCGGTGGCTTCGCCGCGGCGCCGCGGCGCCCGTCTGGCATCAGCGCCGCGGCGCAGGTGCGGCACAAGACCCCGGTGAACAACCACGCCGAGGAGCGCCGCAGCACGCCGCCGCCGCCGCCGCACCCACCCAATGCCCCGCAGGGCGCGGGGGCCTCCCAGGCGCTCCACGCGGCCCACGCCGCGAGCGTGCAGCCTTCGGCCCACCCGTCCCACCCCGCGGTCCCGGCGGCGTCCCCGCCCACACCCCCGCACGGAGAGCGCCGCGCGCCGCTCCCGGGGCCCCCGGCGGGGGTGACCTCCCGGGGGGCGGGCTCCTCGGACTGGTGGCCGGTGCTACGCCAGGCGAACCTCCCGACCTCCGGTCGCTTTCGGGGCATCGCGGACCTCGCGGCCCTGCGCGCCCTGCCCCTCGGACGCCCACCGGAGACCCTGGACCCGGCGCCGCCGCTGCCGGTGCTGCTGCTCCTCCTGGGCGCCAACCCCGAGGCCACGGGGAGGCTCTCCATGACCTCGGCCCAGGGGACCATTTCCATCCCGCTGTGGCACGGGGCGCCGCTCCTGCCCCCTTCGGATCGCGGCCCTGCGCTGCGGATGTTCCAGTGGCAGGTGGGCACCTGGACCTTCTCTCAGACCGAGAGCGGCCTGAGCGGGCAGCAGCTCCGGGAGTCCATGGTGGCCTTCGTGGCGTCGGGCGTCCGGGTGGTGCTCCGCGCCTGCCTGACGCCGGAGGCCGAGCCGCTGTTGGAGCCGCACCTCTCGCTGGTGCCTGCCTTCACCCCGGAGAGCCTCTCCAAGGCCCAGAGGATCGGCCTCGCCCCCGGCGAGCAGCAGGTGCTCAACGAGTTCCTCGCCAGCAACAACCCCCTGAGGCAGCTCCTGGACGACGCCGGCGGGCGGCGCCAGACCCTCCTGGCAGCGGTGCTGCTGGCGGACACCTTCGGCCTCCTCAAGTGGCAGCGGGCGTCGCAGACGCCCACCCAGGGCGCCTTCCTGCCCCCGGCGCCCCTCGCGCCCGCCGCGCCCGTGGCGACGGGGGCGTCCGCGCAGCCCACTGCCCCGCAGGGGCCTCCACCGTCGTCGGTGCCGCGCACCTCGGCCCAGGAGGTCCACTGGCCCAAACCCTCGCCGTTGACGGTGCACGCGGTGCCGACCATGAGCGCCGCGGCGGCGCGCGTGGTGGCGATGCAGACGCCCAACAACTTTGACGTGCTGGGCGTCCACTGGAGCTCGAGCCCCGCGGAGATCCTTACCGCGGCCGACGCCATCCGCAGGGACTTCGGCCCCAACACCGAGGCCTGGGCCCGGGACCAGTCCGCCTGCGAGGCCATCCAGACGCGGGTCAACGAGGCCCTGGCGTCCCTCAAGGACCACGTGGCCCGCGCAAAGCACCGTAAGGAAATGTACCCCGATGTAGACCCCGGGGCCCTGGTGGACCTCCTGACGGAGAGGATCAACACCCTCTCGCTGGAGAACCGTCTCACCGAGGCCCGGGACCTGGAGCGGCTCCGTAACGAGATCGATAAGGAGCGCCCCAAGGACTGGCGCCGACGCTAGCGCCCGGGGGACCTCACACGCTGATGGCGCCCTTGCGGAACTCGCTGGCGGCGATACGGACGTTGACCACCGCGGGGACCTGGTCCCGCTCGGAGGCCTCGAAGGCGCGGGCGAGGGCTCCGTCGAGGCCCGCGGTGGTGTCCACGTACTCCCCGTGGCACCCGAGGGCCTCGGCGACCTTGTCGTACCGCGTGTGCGCGAGGCTCGTGGCCACGGCCCTCTCGGGGCCGAAGAGGTCGAGCTGCCCTCGGCGGATCTGGGTCCAGGCCGCGTCGTTGCCGATGAGGCACACCACCGGGATCTTCTGCCGGGCCATGGCTTCCAACTCCATGGCGTGGAGCCCGAAGGCCCCGTCGCCGTAGACCGCCACCACGCGCGCGCCAGGGCGCGCGAGCTTCGCGGCCATGGCGTAGCCCGGCCCCACCCCGAGGGTGCCAAGGGGCCCCGGGTCCATCCAGAAGGACCGCAGGCGGAGCACATACGCCGCGGTGGCCACGAAGTCCCCGCCGTCGCCCACGACGATGGTGTCCTCTTGAAGGAAGCGGTTGAGCGCGTCGCAGACTCGCAAGGGGTTCGGGGGGTCGCCCTCCTGGGCCATCTCCCGGGCCATCTTCGCGCGGGCCCGGTCCTCCGCGGCGCGCACCGTCCCCAGCCACCCGGAGCGGCCCTCCGGGGCCCTCGGGAGGGCGTCTGCCAGGGCCCGGAGCACCAGCGCGGTGTCCGCCACGAGGCCCACGTCCACGTCGCGGTTGTGCCCGAGCTGGGAGGCGTCCCGGTCCACCTTGATGACCCGGGTGTCCGGGTTCCAGGTGGGGGCCCGGCCGTAGTCCACCCGGAAATCAAAGGGCGTGCCGCACATCAGCACCACGTCCGCGCTCTCCAGCGCCGCGCGGCGGGCGCGCGTGAAGAGGCACGGATGCTCCGGGGGGAGGCTCCCCCGGGCCATCCCGTTGAGGAAGGTGGGCGCCGGAAAGCGCTCCAGGAGCGCCGCCAGGGCCTCGCGGTCGCGGCCCCAGCGGAGCTGCGAGCCCACGATGAGCATGGGCCTCTCGGCCCTCTCCAGGAGGGCCACCGCCTGGGCGAACTCCGTCGGGTCCGGGGCCGCCTGGGCCTGGGAGCGCGAGCGCGCGGGGGAGGGCCAGGCCTCCACTTCGCCGAAGCCCATGAGCACATCAATGGGGAGCTCCAGGTACGTGGGCCCGGGCACCCCGGCCAGGGCCACCCGGTATGCCATGGACACATACTCCGCCAGGCGCTCGGGCTGGGTCACCCGCCAGGCGGCCTTGGTGATGGGCTTGACCAGGTCCAGGTGGTTCATGTCCTGGAGGCTGCCGCGGTCCTGGAGCTGCGTGGGCCCCGCGCCGCCGATGCACACCAGCGGCACCCCCGCCCGCTGGGCGTTGGCCAGGGCGGTGACCACGTCCGTGACCCCGGGTCCCGCGGTCACCGCCGCCACCCCGGGCTGCCCCGTCACCCGGGCCCAACCGTCGGCCGCGTGGCCCGCGGTCTGCTCGTGGCGCACGTCCACCACCCGGATCCCCACGTCCAGGCACCCGTCATAGATGTTCTGGATGTGCCCCCCGCACAGGGTGAAAAGGTGCGTCGCGCCCTCCCGGTGCAGCGCCTCGGCCACGATCCGGCCACCGTGCATCATCATCGTCCTGCTCCTTCGCCTGAAGCTCCGGCGGACCGTACACGAACTCCGTCGGAATTGTAGGCCGGGGGTTCTTGACGCGGTGCATAAGAGGGGCAACATTCCAGTGACTGAATGGCCATTCAGTCACCAGCGTGGAGGCCTCGACCATGGCGCAGGGCGTGAATCGGTATCGGGCGGACCTTCGGGAGTTCGAGTTCCTGCTGTTCGAGCAGTTTCACCTGGAGGAGCTCCTCGGGCGAGCGCCCTTTGGGCAATGGGGGGTGGACGAGGTGCGTCAGACCTTGAAGGGGGCCTACCGCTTTGCCACGGAGGTGTACGGGCCCTTGAACGCCTCGGGGGACCGGGAGGGCTGCCGGGTGGAGGGCGGGCAGGTGTACACGCCGGAGGGCTTCAAGGGCGCCTGGACGGCGCTCTACGAGCAGGGCTGGCGCCTGGTGGGCACGGACCCGGAGCACGGGGGCCAAGGGGGGCCCCGGGTGATCGCGGCGCTGGTGGAGGAGCTGCTCTCCGGGGCCAACGCGGCGTTCAACATGTACCCCGGGCTCACCTACGGGGCCGCGGAGCTCCTGGACCAGTGCGGCACGCCGGAGCAGAAGGCCCGGTTCCTGCCGAACATGTTCCACGGGGTGTGGGGCGGCACCATGTGCCTGACGGAGCCCCAGGCGGGCTCGGACGTGGGGAGCGCGCGCACGCGCGCGGTGAAGAACCCGGACGGCAGCTACGCCATCACCGGGACCAAGATCTTCATCTCCGCGGGGGACCACGACCTGGCGGAGAACATCATTCACATGGTGCTGGCGCGGGTGGAGGGGGCGCCTCCGGGGACCAAGGGGCTGTCACTGTTCGTCGTGCCCAAGCGCAAGCTCTCGGAGGACGGCGCGAGCGGGGAGAACAACGACGTACAACTCGGGTCCATCGAGCACAAGATGGGCATCAACGGGTCGTCCACGTGCGTGCTGAACTTCGGGGAGAACGGCGGGGCCACGGGGTACCTGGTCGGCGAGGTCGAGAACCGCGGCATGAGCCAGATGTTCTTGATGATGAACTTCGCCCGCATCGGGGTGGCCCTCCAGGGCGTGGCCCTGGCGTCGGCCGCGTACCTGTCGGCGCTTGAGTACGCGCGGGACCGCCGCCAGGGGGCCAACATCGCGCGGTGGAAGGACCCCACCGCGCCCCGGGTGCCCATCCTGGAGCATGCCGACGTGCGCAGGATGCTCCTGGACATGAAGGCCCGCGTCGAGGGCGTCCGGGCCCTGGTGTGCAAGCTGGCCCTCCACGACGACCGCGCCCGGGCCCTCGCCGGCCGGGACGACGAGCGGTCGGCGTACCACAAGGGCCAGGTGGAGCTTTTGACACCCATCGCCAAGGCCTACGCCTCGGACCAGGCCTTCCGGGTGTGCGAGACGGCCATCCAGACCTTCGGCGGCGCGGGCTACGTCAAGGACCACCCGGTGGAGCAGTACTGCCGGGACTCCAAGATCTTCAGCATCTACGAGGGCACCAACCACATCCAGTCCATGGACCTGGTGGGGCGCAAGCTCGGACAGAACGGCGGGGCCCACACCCAGCAGTTCCTGGGGGACGTAGGAGCCTTCGTGGCGGAGCACCGGGAGCACCCCGCCCTCGGGGCCGAGGTGCGGGCCCTCGGGGCCGCCCAGGAGGCCCTCTCGGGCACCACCCTAAAGCTCCTGGAGTGGTTCCAGGGGGGCCAGCTCGCCCTGGTGCCGCTGTCGTCCACCCGGTTCCTGGAAATGATGGCCGAGGTCGCCGTGGCGTGGCTCCTCCTGGACGGGGCCCGCTTGGCGGACAAGGCCCTGGGGGCCCTCGCCGAGGACCACCCGGAGCGGGCGTTCTACCAGGGCAAGCTCCACGCGGCGCGGTACTTCGCCCGGAACGTGCTCCCCGGGGTGGAGCTCAAGGCCCGGATCCTGGCCGAAGGTGACACCAGCGCCCTGGACATCCCCGACGCGGCCTTCGCCACGGTGTAGCCACGGGGTAGCTTGCGGCGGGCCATGACGAACCCCCTCCCGGGGGAGTATAACCACCCTCCGACGGTCATGCGCGGAAGGGTCCCGAGGGTGTTCCTGGCGTTGCTTCTGACGGCCTGCGCGTCGGGCCGGGCCCCGCCCGCCAGGAGCCCCGACGGGGACCCGCTGGCCCAGGTGCCCCCGGCGCAGCTCTACGCCACCGGGGTGGCGCTGGCCCGCGGCGGGGACCTCATCCGGGCGGAGCAGTACCTGGCCCTGTGCCTCCGCAGGGGGCTGCCGGACCGGCGGGTGCTCCTGACGCTCCTGCAGGTGTGCGTGGCCGCGTCGAGGTACAGCGCCGCGGTGTCCTACGCCGAGCCGTACCTGGAGCAGCACCCGGACGACTGGGCCCTCAGGTACCTCACGGCCACCATCCAGGACGGCCTCGGGGACCGCGTCGGTGCCCGCAGGCAGCTCGAGCGCGTGCTGGAGCTCCACGAGGCCCACGCCGACGCACACTACCTCCTGGCGAGACTCATGACCGCCGGGGACGACCGGGAGCTCCCCAGGAGCCACCTGCGTCGATACCTCGAGCTCAACCCCGACGGACCCCACGCCGACGAGGTCAGGGCCGAACTGCTCCGGAGCCCACCGCCGTGATCCCCAAGGAAGTCTACGAAGAGACGCTGCTGTCGTTCCTGGCGCCCGTGAGGCCCTTCCTGGACGACGCCAAGGTCAGCGAGATCATGATCAACGGGCCCAACCAGATCTTCATCGAGAAGGCCGGGCGCTTGATCCTTACGGACGCGCGCTTCCCGAGCGTCGAGGCCCTGAACTCCGCCCTGCGGAACATCGCCCAGTTCGTGGGGAAGATGGTGGACGAGGACCACCCCATCCTCGAGGCGCGGCTGCCCGACGGCTCCCGCATCGAGGCCATCGTCCCGCCGGCCGCGCCGGACGGGCCCGACGTGGCCATCCGGCGCTTCTTCAAGGAGACCCTCACGGTCCAGCGCCTGGTGGAGTTCGGGTCCATGACCCCGGAGGCGGCGCTCTTCCTCGAAGCGCTGGTGTCCCTCAAGCAGAACGTGGTGGTCGCGGGCGGCACGGGCTCGGGCAAGACCTCGCTCCTGAACGCCCTCTCGGGCTTCATCCCCGACGCCGAGCGCATTGTCATCATCGAGGACTCCCGGGAGGTGCAGCTCCAGAAGCAACACGTGGTGCAGCTCGAGGCCCGCCCCGGGGACGCCAAGGGCCGCGGCAAGGTCGGGATCCGGGACCTCTTCCGGGCCACGCTCCGGATGCGCCCGGACCGCATCGTGGTGGGAGAGATCCGCGGCGGCGAGGCCCTGGACCTGGTCCAGGCCATGACCTCCGGCCACGGCGGCTGCCTCACCACGGTGCACGCCACGTACCCCCATGACACGCTCACGCGCCTGGAGACCATGGCCCTCATGAGCGACGTGGAGCTGCCCCTGTCGGCCTTGCGGGTGCAGCTCGGCAGCGCCATCAACATCATCGTGCAGACCACCCGGCTCACCGACGGCACCCGCAAGGTGAGCCACATCTCCGAGGTGCGGGGCTACGACGCCCAGGAGGGCTTCAAGCTCGTGGACCTCTTCCTCCGGCGCTACGAGGGCCGGGACGAGCGGGGCTACATGCGCTCGGTGTTCGAGCCCACGGGCGAGCTCCCGCTGTGCACGGAAATGGTACACTCCTTCGGCATGGCCTTCCCGGCAGCCGTCTATGAAGCGGCCCGCGCGCGCGGCGCGGGCTGGGGCGCCGAGCCGGCGGACGACGCCACCGGCCGAGGCTTCCATGGAGGCCAGCATTGATGGCGGCGGCGAGCGCCAGGAGCCCCCAGGGGAACACGGTCACCCTCACGGTCCGTCAGGGTGACTCGCCCAACCCCACGGCCACCTTCTCGTCCGCCATGGCCGCCCGGAGCGTGCTGGTGGGCTCCGGCGCCGACGCCCAGTGGAAGCTCCGCGGCAACGGCGTGGAGCCCGTCCACGCGGAGCTCTACTGGGATGGGTCCAAGCTCTTCGTCCGGGACCCCGGCAGCCGCACCGGGGTCTACGTAGGCGTCGAGCGCGCCGACGAGTGGAAGCAGCTCTACGACGGCTCCGAGGTCACCTTCGGTCAGGCCGTGCTCCAGGCCCGGGTCGTCGGCCCCGACGCCAGACCCCCGGTGGACCCCGTCGTGGACGCCGCGACCAATTTCTACAACGCCCCACCGCCCTCCTCGCCCGCGTCCATGGCCGACGATGAAGAAGGCACCGCCGTCCTCGGCAAGCACAACCTCCCCTCCACGGCGCCCTTCGCGCCCCCACGGTCCACCAGCGCGCCGGGCTCCCGGCCCTCGCCGTCCATCCCGCAGGTGCCCCCCAGGGTGGCCACCATGGCCCCCTCCCGCTCCGGCAACCCCCTCCCCGTGGTGCCCCCCCTGTCGCGCCCCGCCGAGGCCCCGGCGGCTCCCGTGGTGCCCTCCGGAGGCCCCGGCGGCGCCCAGGAGACCGTCATCCGTATGTCCCCCTATGCCCCACAGGAGCCCTCCAAGCCCCTGCCGGCCGCGGGGAGCAAGGCCATAACAGCCCCTTTGTCCGATGAACGTACAGTAATGCATGAAGGATTGGCCGCGGTGGCCGCAAATATTCCACCACCTACGGTGAGGGCCTCCACCCTGGCGCCCGCGGTGGGGGTGGTGGCGAGCACCTCGCCCTTGATGAACCCGTTGGCACCGGCGCCCTCGCCCGGGAGCAACGGCACCTCGCCCTCGCTCCAGGCGTCCAGGTCCCGGAGCTCCACCCCGGCGCCGGGCGGCGTGGACGACCCCTTCGCGGATGCGTTTCCGCCGCCCTCCGGGGGCAAAGGGCTGGTCACCGACGACGGCACGGGCCCCAAGCTCCTGGGGTTGCCTCCCCGCACCTGGATTCTGGTGGGGGGCACCCTGGTGGTGGCGCTCCTGGCCAACTCCATCGGCCCTCCGGCGCCCGCCCGCGGCGCCGCCGCGGTGCCACAGATCCAGGTGGAGTCCGTGGGGAGCGCGGCCCCGCCGAGCAACAACATCCTCGGGCTGGCCACGGGCCCCTCGGGGATGGTGGGCGTGATCCTGGTGCGGCCTCTGCCCACCACGGACCCCTCCGGGAGGCCCCTGGCGCCCACGCCGCCCAACCCGCAGGACCCCCTGCGCCTGGCCGCCGAGGCCGTCAACGCCCACCGCTACGACCAGGCCGCGGCCAGGTACGAGGCCCTAGCCCGGGAGCACCGCGAGGCCCCGCTCTTCCAACAGTTCGCGGTGGTGCTTCGAGCCCGCTCAAGCAACGCCGCATGCACCCCAGGAGCCCCAGGATGTCCGCTGCCCACGAGCACTCCGCCCGCGGCGGGAGCCACCCCGGCCGCGCCGCCCTCCCCCGCGCCGTAGGGTTTTCGCTCCTCGCGGCCCTCGGCCTCCTGGTGGAGGACTGCAACCCCGCCCGAGGCCCGGTGTACTACGCCATCGCCCTGCGGGTCTCCGCGGACACCCGGCCGCTGCCCGGCGCCGAGGTCTACCAGCGCGAGCGGCTCCTGGGCGCCACGGACTCCGGGGGGTCATTCCGTATGCGCACCCTGGGTCAGGAGGGCGCCACCGTGGAGCTCAACGTGCGCTGCCCCGCGGGCTTCACCTCGCCCACGGCGCCGGTGGCGGTGCCGCTGCGCTCCGTGGTGGCCCTGGGCGGGGCCCAGGGCCAGAGCGCCGTGGAGACCACCGTGCAGTGTCCCCCGGCCCAGCGCATCGCGGCGGTGATCCTCCGGGCGCCCAACCGGGGCAACCTCCCGGTGCGCTACCAGGGCCAGGAGGTCACCCGCACGGACCCCCAGGGCGTCGCCCACATGATCTTCCGGGTGCCTGCCAACGAGGTGCTCACCTTCCAGCTCGACACCACGGCGCAGCCGCTCCTGCGCCCGCAGAACCCGCTCTTGAACGTGACCACCCACGCCACGGACGATGTCTACGTGGTCACGCAGAACTTCGAGGTGCAGGCCCTCACCAGGGTGCGGGGTCCGCGCCGCGCCCCGCGTCCGAGGATCCAGCAGATCCGGAGCACCCGAGGTCCCTTCGGCTTCAACTGACCTCCGGGGGGCGCTGGAGGATGAGCACGGAGCTCCTGCGCGCGCCCCGCAGGGCTTCATCGAGCTCCAGGGCGCGGCGCATGGACCGGTGGAGGGCCACGGCGGCCAGGAGGAGGATCCCCGGGGCGGCGAGGAGCACCTCGCGGTCGGCGCCGAGGGCGAAGAGCACCCAGTCGTAGCTGCCGTGGACGGCCACGGCGAAGAAGAGCCCCAGGGCGCACCAGGCGACGGACCTGGGGAGCCACGCGGGGAGGCGGTCCAGGGCGTCGCGGAAGGCCTCGGAGGTGTGCAAAACGTCCGCGAAGCGCGCGCGGCCGATGCAGTAGCCCATGAGGCCGCTGGCGAGGGCATGCATGGGCACGGCGGAGAAGGCCCGGACCAGGGCCAGGACGATGGCGGTGCGGCCGTCGGGCAGGGGCGTGGCCTCGGGCATGCCGGGGATCACCGAGAAGGCCCTGGCGACGGTGTAGTTGAGGTAGAGCAGGTTCTCCAGGAGGCCGAAGCCAAGGCCCGCGGCGGCGGTGTAGAGCACGCCGTCCATGACCTCGTCGAAGGCGGGCTTTCGCCAGGGGTAGGCCAGGACCACGCCGAGCTTGGCGACCTCCTCGATGAAGGCCGCCACCAGGAAGGCGTCGAGGAAGCGGCCCGCGAGGTGGACCCTGGGCCCGAGGGCCGCCCGGAGGGAGAGCTCCGCCAGGGCGACGGGCACGCACGAGGCGATCCCGAGGGCCATGGTGATCCCCACGGTGTGCGACGGCTCCGGGCGGGCCCGGTCGGCGAGGAGGAAGAGCCCGCCGAGGACCAGCACGGGCAGCACCGCCAGCGCGAGCGTGGCGAGGTCCAGTCCCATGACCCCAACGGGCATAGCACAGGTGGTGCGGCGGGGCGTACGGTGCTACAGCATCGCCCCCCGATGAGCGACCCGACCGACGTGCTGCCTCCCGACGACCCCGAGCTCACCCGCATCGTCACCGAGGAGCGCAAGGTGCTCACCCGCGTGCGGGAGGCCGCCCAGGGGCAGCGGGCCCACGTCACCCGGAGCTATGACCAGGAGCTCCTGGAGCTGCGGGACGCCATCGCGGAGGCCCGCGCGGAGGACGTGCCGCCGCTGCTGGCGGAGCTGGAGCGGGTGCGGGAGGTGGCCAACCGCCGGGCGGAGGTGCCCTCCGGGGTGGTGGACGCGTCGTCGCCGTACTTCGGCCACCTCAAGCTGGAGGAGAACGGGCGCCTGCGGGACGTCTTGATCGGCAACGCGACGTACGTGGACACGGAGCGCGCGGTGCGCATCGTCGATTGGCGGGACGCGCCCGTGTCACGGATCTATTACCGATACTCCGAGGGGGACGAGTACGAAGAGGACTTCGGCGGGAGGCTCACCGAGGGGGTGGTCAAGCTCCGCCGGGCGGTGGTGATCCGGGAGGGGGAGCTGCGGCGGGTGGTGTCCCCGCAGGGGGTGTTCTTCCGTCACAAGGGGCAGTGGACGCGCGGGGCGTCGGTGCAGGCGAAGCTCTCCGGCGGGCAGCTCACGGCGGTGAGGCCCCCCACGGAGGAGGAGCGCCAGGGCCACGCGGCGCGGCGCACCGGGCGCCTCGGCACGGGCCACGAGGGCCGCGAGGACCGGCACCTCCCGGACATCCCCGCGCTCATTGACCCGCGGCAGTTCGAGCTGATCTCCCGGCCGGGGAGCGGCCTGGTGGTGATCCAGGGCGGGGCCGGCAGCGGGAAGACCACCATCGGGCTGCACCGCATGGCGTACCTGGCCTTCCAGGACCGCGCGCGCTACGCGCCGGAGAACATGCTGGTGGTGGTGTTCAACCGCGCGCTGGCGAGCTACATCGTGAGGGTGCTGCCGGGCCTCGGGGTCTCGGGCGTGCCCGTGGTGACCTTCCACGAGTGGGTCGCGCGACAGCGCAGGAAGCACGTCCCCCGCGCGCCGGAGGCGTACTCCGAGCGCACCCCGCCGGTGGTGTCCCGGCTCAAGAAGCACCCGGCGCTCCTCAAGCTGATGGAGGCGCGGGTGGCGAGCGCGGCGGCGCTGGCGGGCGAGGCCCTGGTGGCCTCCGGGGCGCGCCACGGGGCCGGGGAGCTCCTGGCGCGCGCCTGGGGCGCCCTGGACGGCACGGCGCTGTCGCGGAGGCTCTCGGCGATGTCGCAGTGGCTCCGCGGCGAGCGCGAGCTCCCCAGGGTCCGTCGGGACGCCTTGGAGCCCAAGGCCGTGGCCTCGGTGCAGCGCGCGGTGGACCAGCAGATGAAGAAGGCCCGGGACGTGGTCTGGGACTGGGCGGAGCTGGTGACCGACCGCGGCGCGCTCCAGGCGGCGCTGGACCGGGACGCCCCGGGGGCCTTCCTCCCCGGGGAGATTTCGCAGGCGGTGGCCTGGAGCGCGGAGCACCTCGGCCGGTGGGTGGGCGTGGAGCCCTCGGAGGCCGAGACGCTCACCGGCGAGGACCTCGAAGAGGTGAAGAAGAAGGCCCGGGAGGCCCGCGAGGCGCGGCGCGAGGCGCGCAGGAGCCGCGGCGACGAAGAGGTCCAGGCCCTGGAGGATGAGGCCCCCCTCAAGGCGCTGGTGCGGGTCGATCGGGACGACCGCGGGCGCCGCGGCGAGGACGTGGAGGACGCGGACGACGACGACGACCGGGGGCCGCTCCTCGGCGCGGACGGGGCGGTGGAGTCCGAGGAGCCGCCCACGCTGGACCCCGAGGACGACGCGCTGCTCCTGCGGCTCTACCAGTTGAAGCGCGGGGGCCTGCGGGGCCCCGGCAATCAGCCCCTGGCGTACGCGCACCTCTTCGTGGACGAGGCCCAGGACCTGGCGCCGGTGGAGCTGGCGGTGCTGCTCGGGGTGGCCTCGGAGGACCGGAGCGTGACGCTGGCGGGAGACACGGCGCAGCGCCTGCTCCTGGACAACGGCTTCAGCGACTGGAGCGGGGTGCTCGGGCAGCTCGGGCTCTCCAAGGTGGACGTGGAGCCCTTGAAGATCGGGTACCGCTCCACGCTGGAGGTCTTGCAGTTCGCGCGCGAGGTGCTGGGCCCGCTGGCGGACCCGGAGCCGCCGCTGGCGACGCGCTCCGGCGCGCCGGTGGAGTTCCACGGCTTCCAGGACCCCGGGGCGGCGGTGGCCTTCCTGGGGAAGGCGCTGCGGGACCTGATGGCCGAGGAGCCTCGGTCGAGCGTGGCCGTGGTGGCGCGGGACACGACCCGCGCGGCGCTCTACCACGACGGGCTCCAGCGCGCCGAGGTGCCGCGCCTGAAGCTCGTGGCGGACCAGGATTTCACCTTCCGCCCCGGGGTAGAGGTGACGGACATCCGACAGGTCAAGGGACTTGAATGGGACTACGTCATCCTGGTGGATGTGAACCGCACATGGTACCCCATGGACGACGAGTCCAGGCACCTCCTGCACATCGGGGCCACGCGCGCGGCGCACCAGCTCTGGGTGCTCTCCACGGGGACCGCGTCCCGGCTGGTGCCCGAGTACCTCCTCGGGGAGTAGCGCCCCAGCGGGCCGCGGCGTCACGCCTTCGGGTCCACGAGGGCGGCGCGGGTGACGGTCCCCTCGTGGGTCCTGCCGCCCAGGGTGAGGTAGAGCTGCTCCTCGTTGCGGACCAGGGTGAAGGCGGTGGAGCGATCCACGGCGCCTTCGAGGGCGGTGACCACGGGCAGGGGGAGGGTCCAGAGGGCGATGGTGTTGCCGCGGTGGACCCTGGCGCCCGAGGCCTCGCGGCGGAGGAGCTCCGGGGGCTCGTGGGTGAACACCGACACGCGCGCGGCGCGCTGGCTGGCCTTGTGGAGGCGGTCCACGGCAGGGCGCCCGACCTCGATCCAGTGGTCGACGCGCCCGTCCGGCTGACGCACCCAGAGGGCCGGCTCGTCGGCCTCGAAGAGGCCGCGGGTGAAGGCGATGCCGTCCTGGTGGGAGAGGGCGTAGGCGAGGACGCGCGTCACGAGGTAGCGCAGGGTCTCCGAGGGGTGCCTGGCCGCGCGCAGGTCGAGCTGCTCATAGACGCCGCGGTCCACGTCGGACAGGTCCACGCGGAAGCGGTACATCGTCGCGGTGAGGGCCATCGAGGGAGGGAGTCTCCGCTGGAGGCGTCAGGGTGTCCAGCACGGGGGCCGAGGTCAACCCACCGCCCACGGGGCGGAGCCTACCTTGGTACAGCGCGGAGGTCCTCAAGGAAGGCCTTGAAGGACGGACAGGCGCGGGCGAGCGCGTCGAGCGATGCCTGCTCGCAGAGCGTCTGGCGCACCTGTCTGCGCCTGGGCTTCCGATCGCTGCTGGCGTTGCCGCCGTCGCAGAGCGCGTTCAGCTTCTTCTTTGCTGCACCTGGCGGTAGCTCCTCCGGCGACGGCGCCGCGGGAATCTCGCGGTCGAGCGCCGCGCGGAGCGCGGCTTCATCGGCGAGCAGCCACGCCTCGAACTCCTCCACGGCCACAGCGATGACCCGGGCGCCGGGAAGGTCACGGGCAAATTCGTTCAGTCTTGCCTTGCGGTTGAGCTCCCCGTCGGCATCGATGAGAACGACCACGAGGTCTGGGCGTTGCGTAGGTCTGGCCCAGGAGAGGATCCGACGGAGCGTCCCGCGGTCGAGGAGCTCGCCGCCTCGCGCGACAGTCCCGCGTACAGTTCGGAGCGGCGCCTCGAAAAGCACGGCCCCTACCGGGATCGACCAGGACCGGGCGAGCGCCTGCGCGACGAGCGCGTGTGCGGGGCCCCGATGCCCCTCCGCGAGAACCTCCCCCGGTGCGAGGGGCGGAGTGAGGTCGCCGCCGGTCTCGCCGGCGCCTTCGGCGAGGAGCACCACCCGGACGGTCACGCCGCGCTCCGAGGCACCCCGCCGAGGTTCCCTGAGAGCCAGAGGCCCCCGAGGGATTGCTGGTACTCATCATAGACGCGGCGCCAGTCCGGGTCATTCACCGGCGCCTCTTCGATGGTGACCGAGCCGTCCTGTTGTCGGGAGAGGAATCGCACCTCGTCTGGCTGGAGGTACTCAAGCAGCTCCGCTGAGTACGTCGCAAGCACGATCTGAACCTTGCGTGATCCGATGGAGCCAGAGGCAAGACCCCGGAGCATTTCGATCACGCTCCGCAATAAATATGGGTGAAGGCCATGCTCAGGCTCTTCGATGGCAAGAAGGTCTGGGGGATCGTCCTGGTATTGGAGCGTTGCAAAGGCCAACATCAACATGGATCCATCAGACACATCTTCGGGCTCATACCAGAGATCCCGCTGCCAATGGTCCTGAAACACAACTCGATGTTGCCCCGAGTCCTTCGGGCGTGCATCGACGTCAGCGAAGACTGGGACAAGGCGACAGAATTCCAGAGATAGCTGCTCCTGAACACGCCTGGGAAGGGTGGCAATGACGTTCGCAAGGTTTCGGCCATCCTGGTGCAACCTTTTCTCCTCGCGAACAAGGACTGGACTCCTGAGTAATCGCACATCGAACTGTGCTTGCATCTTCTGAATGGGCGGGACCTCGTGAATCAATGTCTTCATTCGTGACATGCGGGTAGTATATTGACTATGATCATCCATGAAAATCGTGCGAATAAGCTCAAGAGAGGTGTCGTGTTGCCAGATCTCGCGAGCGTCGTTCGATACAAACCCTGGCTCCATTCCCCGGAGTACGGTGCTCTTACCGGTCGCGTTCGGACCCACGAGCGCGGTGAGCGGCCCCAACCGGAGCGTCACGTCCTTGAGGCAACGGAAGTTCTGAAACCTGATCCTCTCGATGCTCTGCACGAAGTAAATGGAAGCGCAAGGCCCCTCCCTTGTCAATCCCTTCACAGCCTGGGGACTCGGCCACCGAGCGTGAGTCCGCGCACGGCGACCTCACCCCCCGGCCCCATAGGCGCCAGGATAAGGGCTCCGAGGTCTGAATTTCAGGCACTTCAGGCAGCGGGTGGGGCTTCGAGGACGGCACGGTCGGCGACCGCGCCGCCGCGCCGCCCGAGCTCCTGAGGCTTTTTCGCCCGGGGTTCGCCAGC
>JACRDB010000114.1 GCA_016218725.1 Deltaproteobacteria bacterium | reverse complement strand
GGTCTCGCAGCCGTTGGCGTCGTTGCCGTCGCAGTTGCCGAAGCCCAAGTTGCACGCGGCGACCCTGCACGCACCCGAGGTGCAGGTGGCGGTGGCGTTGGCGAGCATGCACGACGCCCCGCAGCGGCCGCAGTGCTGGGCGCTGGTCTGGAGGTCGGCCTCGCAGCCGTCCGAGGCGACGCCGTCGCAGTCCCCGCGGCCGGCGTTGCAGGCGTAGCCGCAGGCGCCCGCGGTGCAGGTGGGTGTCGAGAAGGGGTAGCTGGGGCAGAGGTTCCCGCAGCGGCCGCAGTTGTTCGGGTCCGTGGCGGTGTTGGCGCAGGTGCCGGTGGCCGCGCAGAGGGTGGACCCCGGCGGGCACACGGCGATGCACGTGCCGCCGGAGCACGCCTGGCCGGCGCCGCACGCACGCCGGCACGCGCCGCAGTTGGAGGTGGTGCCGAGGCCCGTCTCGCACCCGTTGGCGGCGTTGCCGTCGCAGTCGCCGAAGCCCGCGTTGCAGGCGCCGAGCTGGCAGACGCCCATGGCGCAGGTGGCGCTCGCGTTGGAAAAGCGGCAAGTGTTGTTGCACGCCCCGCAGCTCGCGGTGCTGGTGTTGAGGTTGGTCTCGCAGCCGTTGGAGGCGTTGCCGTCGCAGTTGCCGAAGCCAGCGTTGCAGCTCGCCACGGCGCAGGACCCGCCCACGCACGAGGGTGCGCCGTTGGCGGCGCTGCAGCGGTTGCCGCAGGCGCCGCAGTGGTTGGCCGCGGAGCTCAGGTTGGTCTCACAGCCGTTGGAGGCCACCCCGTCGCAGTCCCCGAAGCCCCCGTTGCAGGCGTAGCCGCAGGCGCCGCCGGAGCAGGTGGCGGCGGCGTTCGCGCGGCTGGGGCAGGCGTTGCCGCAGGACCCGCAGTTGCTCGGGTCCGAGGAGAGGCTCCGGCAGGCGCCCGAGCCCAGGCAGAAGGTCTGCCCGGGCGGGCAGGTGGTGACGCAGGACCCCCCGGAGCAGAAGGTCCCGAGGGCGCACCCGCGGCCGCAGGCGCCGCAGTGGGCATTGGTGTCCAGGCGCTGCTCGCAACCGTCGCTGGCGCTGCCGTTGCAGTCGCCGAAGCCCGCGTCGCAGCGGGCCACGGTGCAGCGTCCCATGGCGCAGCCCTCGACGGCGCGCGGGAGGTTGCAGACGCTCCCGCAGGCGCCGCATGCCGAGGGGGTGTTGTTGAGGTCGGTCTCGCAGCCGTTGGCCGGGGCACCGTCGCAGTCTGCGAAGCCGGCGCTGCAGCTCCCGACGGCGCAGGCCCCGCCCCGGCAGACCGCGGCGGCGTTGGCGAGGGCGCAGGCGTTGCCGCAGGCGCCGCAGTGGCTCACGTTGTTCCCGAGGTTGGTCTCGCAGCCGTTGGCGGCCATACGGTCGCAGTCCGCGAAGCCGCCCTGGCACGCCAGGACGCATGCTCCGGCGCTGCACGTGGGGGTCGCGTTGGGGAGCCTCGGGCAGAGGGTGCCGCACATCCCGCAGTTGGCCGTGTCGCTGGCGGTGTCCGCGCAGATGCCGCTGGCGGAGCAGAAGGTGGTCCCCGCCGGGCAGGAGCTCACGCAGGCGCCGCCCGCGCAGCGCGAGCCCGCCGCGCAGGGGTTCCCGCAGCGGCCGCAGTCGGTGTTGGTGTTAAGGCTCGTCTCGCAGCCGTTGACGGGGTTGCCGTCGCAGTCGCCGGCGCCGGCGCTGCAGCCCGCGACGGTGCAGCGGCCCATGGCGCACCCCGCGGTGGCGCTCGGGAGGCGGCAGGTGTTGCCGCAGGCGCCGCAGGAGGCGGGGCTCGTGGCGAGGCTGGTCTCGCAGCCGTTGGCGGCGCTGCCGTCGCAGTTGCCGTAGCCCGCGTCGCAGGAGGCGATCACGCAGGCGCCGCCGACGCAGGCCGCGGCGGCGTTGGCGTAGGCGCAGCGGCCCCCGCAGCGGCCGCAGTTGCCCGCGTGGGTGTTGAGGTTCACCTCGCAGCCGTTGGCGGCGTTGCCGTCGCAGTCCGCGAAGCCGGGGTCGCAGGTGACGCCGCAGCGGCCGCCGGAGCAGGTTGGGGCGCTGCTCGGCAGCGTGGGGCAGATGGCGCCGCAGGCGCCGCAGTTGGTGGGGTCCGTGGCGGTGCTCGCGCAGATGCCGCTGGCGGAGCAGAAGGTGGTCCCCGCCGGGCAGGAGCTCGCGCAGGCCCCGTCGGCGCAGCGGGTGCCGCCGGTGCAGGCGTTGCGGCAGCGGCCGCAGTGGGCGTTGCTGTTCAGCGCGGCCTCGCAGCCGTTGGCGGGGCTCCCGTCGCAGTCGCCGTAGCCCGCGTTGCACGTGGCCACGGCGCAGCGGCCGCCCACGCACGCCGCCGCGGCGTTCGAGAGCGCGCAGGTGTTGCCGCAGCTCCCGCAGGAGGTCGCCGCGGTCCGCAGGTCCACCTCGCAGCCGTTGGTGGGGTTGCCGTCGCAGTCGCCGAAGCCCGCGTTGCACGCGGCGATGGTGCAGCGCCCCCCGGAGCATGCCCCGCGGGCGTTGGCGGGGCTGCACGCGCTCCCGCAGCCGCCGCAGTGCTCGGCGCTGCTGCTGGTGTTGACCTCGCAGCCGTTGGCCGGCGCGCGGTCGCAGTCGGCGAAGCCGGTGTTGCAGGTGAAGCGGCATGCCCCCGCGGCGCAGGCCGGGGAGGCGTTGGCCAGGGCCGGGCAGGCGGTGCCGCAGAGCCCGCAGTTGGCCGGGTCCGTGGCGAAGTCCGCGCACACCCCGGAGGCCGGGCAGAAGGTGGTGCCCGCCGGGCAGGAGCTCGCGCAGGCGCCGAGGGCGCAGCGGGTGCCTACCCCGCAGGCGTTGCCGCAGCGCCCGCAGTGGGTGTTGGTGATCAGCGGGGTCTCGCAGCCGTTGTCGGCCACGCCGTCGCAGTCGCCGTAGCCGCGGTTGCATTCGGCGACCACGCAGCGGCCGCGGGCGCAAGCGGAGGTGGCGTTCGGGAGGCTGCAGGAGGTCCCGCAGGCGCCGCAGGCGCCGGTGGTGCTGGAGAGGTCGGTCTCGCACCCGTTGGCGGGGTCCCGGTCGCAGTCGCCGAAGCCGCCGAGGCATGCGGCCACCGCGCACGCGCCGCCTACGCACGCGGGCGCGGCGTTGGGCATGCGGCATGCGTTCCCGCAGGCGCCGCAGTGCGCGGCGGTGGTGCCCAGGTCCGTCTCGCAGCCAGAGACGCCGCTCATGTCGCAGTCGCCGTAGCCCCGCTGGCACACGGCGCCGCACATGCCCGACGCGCAGGTCGCGGTGACGTGGGCGCCCGCGGGGCACGCGTTCCCGCAGCGCCCGCAGTGGGCGGGGTCCGCGGCGAGGGTCGCGCAGCCCGCGCCGCAGGCCTCCTGGCCGACGGGGCAGTCCGTGGCGCAGGCGCCGCTGGCGCAGCGGGTGCCCGCGGCGCAGGCCATCCCGCAGCGCCCGCAGTGGGCGTTGGTGTTGAGCGACGTCTCGCAGCCGTTGTCCGCTGCCCCGTCACAGTCCCCGCGGCCGGCGTTGCATGCGGCCACCACGCAGCGACCGGCGGCGCAGCCCGCGGTCCCGTCGGGGGCGCTGCAGGCCACCCCGCAGCGCCCGCAGGAGCCCACGGTGGTGTTCAGGTCCGTCTCGCACCCGTCCGCGGCGTTGGTGTTGCAGTCGCCGAAGCCGGGGTTGCAGCTCGCCACCACGCAGCGGGCGCCCACGCACGCTCCCGTCGCGTTGGTGGGCGCGCAGGCCATCCCGCAGCCGCCGCAGTGAAGCGCGCTGGTCGTCGGGTCCACGCAGCCCCCGCCGCAGAGGACCTGGTCCTCGGGGCAGCGCATGAGGCCATCGGGGACGGGGCCGTCGCCCGGCGCGGGGCCGTCACCCGGCGCGGCGTCCCTGGGCGCGGCGTCCGACGGCGCGTCCAGCGACGCCTCCCCCGGGGCGTCCATGGGTGCGCTCGTGTCGGGCGGCCCGTCCACCGGCGCGTCCATTACCACCTCCGGCGCGGTGTCCGCGGGCTCCTGCCGGTCCGGCGCCTTGCCGTCGGGCGAGGCGTCGGGCTCGGCGTCCGGTCCCGCCTCCAGGCTCCCGTCCGGGGCTCCGTCCGCCCCCTGGTCCCCACGGACGTCACCTGCGGCGTCCGGCAAGAGCGTCGTCGGGGGCGCCTCCCCGGAGCACCCGACCAGCACGAGAAGAGCCGTCGGTACGACAAGAAACGATGCATGCCTCATCCCGGAGTCTCCTCGACGCCTCTGGTTGTTGGACCATCCCACCCCCCGAAGCGTCCCGAAGGGGCGATCCCCTCTTCTGTCGCATTGATCGTGCCATATCCAGATAAATTGAAGAAGATTGAAAAAATCATGGAAAAACAATGATCAACTTGCCCATGCAAGTTTTGGTCTATTACGCAAATTTTGCATAAGCCATGCAAACCACTTCATGGCGACCGTGTGGCGCAATTGCTTGTAGTTATGCATAGTTACGTACGAACACCCACACCAGGAACGGGAGACCTACCGGGCAGGAGGACCCGGTATGCGGCAAAACGCCGCGGTCCCCTGCGGGGTTTCTGCGCGGGTCGTTTCGGGTCCTCGGGGGTAGGCTCAGGCTGCTGGAGGACCACGATGGCGAGGGACTGGAGGGCGAGGACGGGAGGTTCGGTGCTGGTCGCTCTAGCATTGCTGCTGGTGGCGTCCTCGGCGGAGGCCCAGCCCACCGCGGCGCCGCCACCGCCACCGGACACCCCATCGCCGTGGACGGCGCCCCCGCCGAGCGTCGGGAGTTCGACGGAGCTGCTTGGGCGGAGGGTGGTCTTCCCCCCGGAGGTCCGCTACGACCCGTCGCCGGGCGCTCGGTACCTCCTGGAGGGCCTGGCGGGCCTCGGCATGGGGACGGGCTTCGCCCTTGTCGCGGGCCTCCTCACCGCGGCGGCGATTCCGCCCTCGACCTCGGGGGACCTCGGGACCGCCATTGCCAGCTCCATTGATCGGACGATCCGCATCGCGTTGTTCGCGAGCCTGGCCTACACCTTCGGACAGCCGCTCGGGGTGGTGCTGGCGGGCAGGGCGCGCGGAGGAAACGGGGGCTACGGCTGGTCGCTCCTGGGGACCCTCGGGGGGAACCTCGCGGGCAACCTGGTGCTCTTCGGCCTCGGACGCTCGTGCGACTCTGCTTCCACCGAGTCCCTGTGCGACGCCGTGACGATCCTCGGAGTGGTGCTGGCCTTCGGGCTGTCGGCGACGGGCGCGGTGCTCGGGTACGAGCTGTCCAACGACCAGCGGCACCTCCGGGAGCCCCTGCCCTCGGCGAGGCTGCGCTGGGCTCCCACGCTCCGACCCACCGAGGGCGGCCTCACCGTGGGCGTCGGCGGGCTGTTGTAGCGCCGTCCACCCCGCGGTAGACCGCCTCGAGGATCGCCCTCTCGTCCATCCGGGGAGTGAGGCTACGCTCCGAAGGTCCCGCTCAGGGTCCTCCGGGATGACCGCCGTCAAGCACCTCCAGGGCAATCGCCCACGAGCGCCAGGCGCTTGTACCAGAGGAGCTGCACCTCGTCGGGGAGCGCAGGGTATGCGAAGCGATGCAGCGCGCCCAACACGCACCCCTGGCGGGCGTAGAAGCGACACGCCCTCACGTTGATGTTCTGCGTCTCGACCTTCAGCCAGCGCGCGCCGCGCGCGACGGACCACGCCTCGGCCGCTCGGAAGAGCGCCGCGCCGACGCCACGCCCCCGCCAGGCTGGCGCGACGCGCAGGTCCCAGAGGACGCTGAGGTCCGGGCGGCCATCGAGGAGGTCCAGGCCCTGCGTGCCCCACGCGACCACGGCGCCGCCCACCCGCGCGTCGCCGGACCACGCCGCGAGGATCCCCCAACGCGAGAGATCAAAGCGCTTCGGCCACGCCGTGGGGTGGTTCTCCGAGTCGGCGTCGTAGTCCTTGATGTACGATGGCGTGACGCGCTCGGCGAGGAGCTGGAGTCCTCCAAGACCGGCGTCCGGCGCGACGACGGCGAGCCGCTCCCCGACCTCGAAGGCGATCGGCACGCCCGCGTAGTCCGCGAGCGTGGCCGGCGACTCCTCGCGGAGCTCTACGGTCATCGTCACGCCCGCCGCCCAGCGCAGCGTGGAGCGCGCATGGCTCAGTGGCTCCGCATGCCGCCCCCGGCGACGTGCAGGGCCGCGAGGAGCAGCACCACTCCGACGGCGTGGATGCCCACGGCGTACACCCAGCGCGGCGGGCCTCCCAGGGAAATCTCGCTCGCCGCCGGAGCAGGTCCCGGGAGCCCCGGCCGGTCCGCCGTCGAGCCCTCCAGTTGCCATCGCCGCCCATGCTCGGTGAGCCCCTGCGGCTTGAAGACATTCAGCGCCTCGATCACGAGCAGCACCACCAGCCCCACGCCGGCGTGGAGGAGCTCGGCGGGGAGCACCCCACGGAGAGTGCCAACGTCCGCGCTGTCCGCGGCGGCCGCGACGCCCGCGAAGTGGCTCACGGTCTGCAAGTGCCGCAGGAGCACCGCGTTGGCGAGCAAGGTGAGCGCGAGCGACGCCAGGACCCAGTAGTGCCGAAAGAGTCCCCACCGGGTGCCGAGCGCCATGACGAGCCCGGTCAGCAGCGAGGCCAGGGCCAGGGGGGCGATGGCGTAGAGGCCCACCAGGCGCAGCGCGATCCACGCCGAACGCAGGGTCAGTACGTCCCGGCTGGTCACGGCGGCGACCAAGAGGGCCAGGTAGGCGACCACCGCGCCGATCCACCCGACCGAGAACGTGAGATGCGCGGTGAGCGCGAGCTTGCGGAGCCCTGGTGTCATGGTCACGACGGTCCTCCTCCAGCAGGTGTCTGGACCCACAGTAACCTGACGGCGCGGACTCCGGCGCACACGGCGCCGAAATGGAAAGACCCCGTGAAGCGCGCTTGCCTCACGGGGTCTTTCACTCTGGCGGGGTGGACGGGACTCGAACCCGCGGCCTCCGGCGTGACAGGCCGGCGTTATAACCGACTTAACTACCACCCCTCACCCGCCGGGCCCTACGGCTCCGCAGGAGGGATGGGCTCTCTACCGCGCCTCCCCCTCCCTGTCAAGCGCAACCGGACCCCAAAGGGTCCCTTTCACCCCTTGAGGAGGCTGCTGGCGATCACGATCCGCTGGATCTCGCTGGTGCCCTCGTAGATCTCCGTGATCCGGGCGTCCCGGTAGTGGCGCTCGACGTCGTACTCCTTGATGTACCCGTAGCCGCCGAAGACCTGCACGGCCTTGTGGGTGATGCGCGTGGCCGCCTCGCTGGCGTACAGCTTGGCGATGGCGCTCTCCGGGGTGTGGCGCTGCTTGCGGTCCTTCATGGTGGCGGCCCGCAGGGTGAGGAGCCGCGCCGCGTCGAGCTCCGTGGCCATGTCCGCCAGCATGAACTGGATCGCCTGGTGGTTCGAGATGGTCACCCCGAAGCTCTTGCGCTCCTTGCTGTACGCCACGGCCTTCTCCAGCGCGGCCCGCGCGATCCCGAGGGCCTGCGCCGCGATCCCGATGCGCCCGCCGTCCAGCGTGGCCATGGCCACCTTGAAGCCCGAGCCCTCGTCCCCGAGGCGCAGCGTCTCAGGGATGCGCACGCTCTCCAGGTAGATCGTGCACGAGTGGGCCGCGCGGATGCCCAGCTTGTCGTCGTGCGGCGCGCGCGTGATCCCCGGCAGATCCAGCGGGACCAGGAACGCCGTGGCGCCGCGGTGCCCCACCCCCCGGGTGGTCATCGCGAAGAGCACCATCGCGTCCGCCTCGGGGCCGTTGGTGATGAAATTCTTGCTCCCGTTGAGCACGTACGTGTCGCCGTCTCGCTCCGCGAAGGTCGCCATGGTCGCCGCGTCGGAGCCCGACATCGGCTCCGTGAGCCCGAAGCACCCGAGCTTGCGCCCGCTGGCGTAGGGCTCCAGGAACTCCCCCCACACGCCCTCGGAGCCGAACTTGTACACCGGGTCACAGTAGAGCGAGTTGTTCACGCTCATGATCACCCCGCAGGACGCGCAGGCCCGCGAGATCTCCTCCATGGCCAGGGCGTAGGCGACGTGGTCGGCGCCGGTGCCGCCCTTGTCCGACGGGATCGCGACCCCGAGGAGCCCCAGCTCCGCCATGCCGCGCACCACCTCCTTCGGCCAGCGGGCCGCCTGGTCCAGCTCCCGCGCGATGGGGTCGATCACCCGCCGCGCGAAGTCCCTCGCGCTCTGCTGGATGCCCTGCTGCTCGTCCGAAAGGCTCAGGTCCACGGCTCTCTCTCCTTCAGCGTCCCACGAAGGTCCTGGGGGCCTTCGGGCTCTCCAGGAAGGTCTGCATCCCGCGCTTCTGGTCCTCGGTGGCGAAGCACAGCCCGAAGGCCTGCACCTCGAGCTCCCGCGCCACCGCCAGCGGGACGTTCTCCCCGGTGTGGAGCACGCGCTTGGCGTGGGCCACCGCCAGCGGGGCGTTGCGGGCGATCCTCCCGGCCATGGCCAGCGCCTCGGGCAGGAGCTGCTCGTGGGGGTACACCCGGTCCGCGAGGCCCATCGCCAGGGCCTCCTGCGCGTCCACCGTGTGTCCCACATAGATCAGCTCCCGCGCCTTGCCCACGCCCACCCTGCGAGCCAGGCGCTGGGTCCCGCCGAAGCCCGGGATCACCCCGAGGCCCACCTCGGGCTGCGCGAACTTCGCCCGGTCGCTCGCCAGGATCAGGTCGCAGCACAGCGCCAGCTCGCACCCTCCCCCGAGGCAGAAGCCGTTGACCGCCGCGAGGATCGGGTACGGCACCTCGGCCATCACGGCCCCCAGGTGATGGCCCAGCCGCGCGAAGCGCACGGCCTCCTCGGCGGTGTACTTCGCCATCTGGGCGATGTCCGCGCCGGCCACGAAGGCCTTGTCCCCTGCGCCGGTCAGCACGCAGCACCGCACGTTGAGCGCGCAGAAGACCTTCAAGAGCGCCTCCAGCACCTCGCCGTTGAGCGCGTTGAGCTTCTCCGGGCGGTGGACCGTCACCGTGGCGACGTCCCCGTCGATGGCGACCTTGACGATTTCCGCTTCCATGGACGGCCTATTTCTTCTCGTAGGTGTAGAAGCCCCGGCCGCTCTTGCGGCCCAGCCAGCCCGCCGCCACGTGGTTGCGCAGGAGCGCGGGCGGTCGGTACTTGTCGTCCCCGAGGTCCCGCTGGAGCACCTCGGCGATGGACAGCACCGTGTCCAAACCGATCAGGTCCGCCAGCTCCAGCGGCCCGAGCGGGTGGTTGAGCCCGAGCTTCGCCCCGGTGTCAATGTCCTGCGGGCTCCCCACCCCCGACTCCAGCGCGAAGATCGCCTCGTTCAAGAACGGGATCAGCATGCGGTTCACCAGGAACCCCGGCGCGTCCCGCGCGGTGATGGTGGTCTTGTTCATCCGGCGCGCCACGGCCAGCGCGGTCTGGTACGTGTCCTCGCTGGTCTGGAGCGCGCGGATGACCTCCACGAGCTTCATCACCGGCACGGGGTTCATGAAATGCAGCCCCACCACGCGCTCCGGGCGCCTGGTCTCCGCCGCCAGGCGCGTGATCGAGATGCTGCTGGTGTTGCTGGCCAGCACCGCCCCGGGCTTGACCGCCGCGTCCAGCGCGCGGAAGAGCCCGAGCTTGACCTCGAGCCTCTCCGTGGCCGCCTCCACCACCAGGTCGCAGGGCGCGAGGTCCGCCACGCCCCCCACGGCCACCACCCGCTCCCCGAGCGCGAGGAGCTCGTCCGCGGTGGCCTTGCCCTTGTCCACCAGGCGCCGCAGCTGCCCGAGGAGCCGCTCCCGACCCGCCGAGGCAAGGGCCTCCGTGGCGTCCGCGAGGCGCACGGTCCAGCCCGCCTGGGCCGCCACCTGCGCGATCCCCGCGCCCATCTGCCCCGCCCCCAGCACGCCCAGCACCTTGAGTTCTTCGCCCATCGCCCCGAGCGCGTACCGCCCCTGCACCCCACCCGTCAAGGGCTCCTAGAGCCCCCGCTGCCAGAAGCCCACGTCGTGCCATTGGTCGAATTTGCGCCCCACCTCCCGGAACACCCCCACCGGGGAGAACCCCGCCCGCTCGTGGAGGCGCACGGAGGCCTCGTTGGGCAAGGTGATCCCCGCCACCACCGCGTGAAACCCGCCCTCCCGAAGGGCCTCGAAGAGGGCGCCGTAGAGCGCCAGGCCCACGCCCCGCCCGCGGCAGCGCTCCTCCACGTAGACGCCCGTCTCCACCGTGCGCTCGTAGGCCGCGCGCTCGCGCCAGGTGCCTGCCTTGCAGTAGCCCGCGAAGACCCCTCGCACCTCCGCGGCGAGCCACGGGAAGCGCGCCCTGCCCTTCTCCCACAGCGCCCGGAAGGCCTCGTCCGTGGAGGGCTCCAGCCCGAAATGTATGGGCGTATGGACAATGTAGTGATTGGTAAGCGCGTTGGCGGGCGCGACATCGCCCTCGGAGAAGGCGCGCACCAGGAGCGTAGAAGCTTGGGTCATGAAGCGATCACCCAACGGTTGCCGCGCGCTGTCAAGCGCTGGCGCGGGTGTCAGAGGTGCAGTAGAAACGCGCCCCGAGGATGGAGTACCAGCACTTCTTCGACGCGGTGACCAACACCCTGAGCTACGTGGTCTGGGACCCCCACACCGCGGACGCCGTGGCGCTGGACCCCGTCCTGGATTACGACCCCGCGGCCTCCCGGGTTTCCACCCGGCCCCTGGAGCCGATGTGGGCCTTTGTGCGCGCCCGGGGTCTCACGCTTCGCGGGATCCTGGAGACGCACTGCCACGCGGACCACCTCACCGGGGCCCAGGCCCTTCGCGCGTGGAGCGGGGCTCCGGTGTGCATCGGCTCGGCGGTGACCGAGGTGCAGGCGCGCTTCCGGGCGCTCTATGACCTCGGGGACTCCCTCGCGGCGGACGGGTCGCAGTTTGACGCGCTCCTGGCGGACGGCCAGGTGGCGCCCTTCGGGAGCGTCACGGCGGAGGTGCTCGCCACCCCCGGGCACACGCCCGCCTGTGTGTCGTACCGCATCGCCGACCTGTGCTTCACCGGCGACGCGCTCTTCATCGAGGACTATGGCACCGGGCGCTGTGACTTCCCGGGCGGCGACGAGGCGACCTTGTACCGCTCCATCCATGACCGGCTCTACCAGCTCCCGGACGAGACGCGGCTTTTGCCCGCCCACGACTACCTCCCGGACGGCCGCGCGCTGCGCTGGGAGTCCACCGTGGCCGCGCAGAAGAGCAAGAACATCCACCTCCGGGGGGACACCACGCGGGAGGCCTTCGTGGCGCTACGACGGCGCCGGGACGCGGGGCTCTCCGCGCCGAGGCTCCTGCACCCGAGCCTCCAGGTGAACCTCCGCGCCGGGCACCTTCCGCCGCAGCACCAGAACGGCCGGAGGTACTTCCAGGTGCCGCTGGAGGTGGCCGCGGATGCGGCGTGGGATGGCGTGTGCTAGCGTGCGGGCCTATGCCCTGCGGCTCCAACCTGGAAGCGGCGTGGGAGGCCCTGCGCCGGGTGATCACCTCGGACAACCTCAAGGACCAGGTCCATGTCGAGGGCGTCGTGCACCTGGAGGTCAAGCTCCTGCCCCTCCTGGGTGACGCCAGGATGAAGGACCTCCTGCGCAAGGCCCTCAAGGAGCAGGGCTGGACCGAGGACCCCGACGGTGGGCTCTCGCGTGACTTCGAGGGCGCCACGGCGAAGCTCGCGCCCGATGGGGGCGCGGTGACCCTGCGGGTGACAAACACCAGCGAGGTCCAGGCCAGGGTCCAGGGGTCCGTGGCCAAGACGGCCTCGAACGCCGAGGAGAAGGAGGCCGTCAAGGACCTGAACGCACAGGCGCGTGAGGCGCTGGAGCGCCAGCGGGAGCAGGCCCGGGAGCGCCTGGAGCGCGAGCAGATCCGGGTGCTCTCGGCCGGCGAGCCGGAGCTCCGGGCGAAGCTCCAGGAGGCCCTGAACCGCACCTACCGCGAGGCCCTGGAGGAGCGGGCCCGGGAGCTCGGAGAGCTGGAGAGTCTTCAAGAGCGCGGGGACGTCAAGGGCGACTACGAGGTCACCGTGGTGGTGCGGGCGTGAAGACCTCCAGAGACGACCAGCGCAGGGTCACCATTCGGTATCGCCACGACGGCGCCACGGGCCGGAGCACGCTGGTGCTCGATGTCGAGGCCCCGGACGAGGACATGCCCCACGAGCACCGCCAGGACCTCAAGGAAATGGCCGAGAGGCTCCTCGGGGTCCCCCTGGGCTCGCTCCCCGAGGGCATCGAGGTGAACCTGAAGCGCACCCAGGCGGTCCCCCACGACCACGACCACGACCACGATCACGACCATGGTGACGAGGCGAGCCAGGCCCCGTCGCGCGAGGCGCAGAAGGCGTGACCCCGGAGCTCCTGCGCCGCCGGGGGGTGCTCGTGGGGGTGGTGCACCTGCCCGCGCTCCCCGGAGCTCCCCGCTACGCGGGCTCCATGAACGCGGTCGTCCACGGCGCCGAGCGCGACGCCCACGCCCTGGCCTCCGCGGGCTTCGACGCGGTGATCGTGGAGAACTTCGGCGACGCGCCGTTTCACCGGGGCGCGTGCCCCGCGGAGACCATCGCCGCGATGGCCGTGTGCGCCGAGCGCGTGCGGCGGGTGGCGGGCCTCCCCCTCGGGGTGAACGTCCTGCGCAACGACGGCGACGGGGCCATGGCCGTGGCGGCCGCCACCGAGGCATGCTTCGTGCGGGTGAACGTGCTTGTGGGGGCGCGCGTCACGGACCAGGGGGTGATCGAGTCCTGCGCGGCGACGATGCTCCGCACGAGGGCTCGCCTGCAGGCCCGGGGCGTGGGCGTGGTGGCCGACGTGGACGTCAAGCACTCGTCGCCGCTGGGCTCGCCGAGGCTCGCGGAGGAGGCCCGAGAGGCCGTGGAGCGCGCCCTGGCCGACGTGCTCGTGGTCACCGGCGCGGGCACGGGCCGGGAGGCCTCCGAGGCCACGGCCCGCGCCGTGCGCGCCGCCGCGCCGGAGACTCCGCTGTGGGTGGGCTCCGGTGTGCGGCCAGGGACCCTCCCCGCGTGGCTCTCCCGCTGCGACGGGGTGATCGTCGGCAGCGCCCTGCGCGAGGGTGATCGCGCCGGCGGGCCCGTGGTCCCTGCGAGGGCGCGGGCCTTCGCCGAGGCCTTCCGGGAGGCGGAACGTTCGCGCTCCGCGCCCTGATGGGCTACGCTCGTCGGGTGAGCCGCCGCCACCGGAGCTATGAGCCCATCGGGACGGCCCACATCGGCTGCCTGCTGGCCGAGGCCCTGAGGGACCCTCGCCGCGTGCGCGAGGCCCTGGGCGTGTGGCCCGCCTGGGAGGAGGCCGTGGGCCCCCAGGTCGCGCGCGCCACGCGCCCCTTCGCGCTGCGGGACGGCGTGCTCACGGTGCACGTAAAGAACGCCGTCTGGATGCAGGAGCTGTCGCTCCAGCGGGTGTCCCTGCTCCGCCGCGTGCGGCGGGTCCCGGCGGGCGCTCAGGTGAAGTCACTCCGCTTCCGCCTCGCGCCGCAGGAGCTCCAGCAGCCCGAGGCCACGCCCGCGCCGCAGCTCGTGGGCACCGCGCCCATCCCCTATGAGATCGCGCGCGCCATCCGAGGGGCCTCGTCGCCCGGGCTCCGGGGCGCCATGATCCGCCTCGCCGCGCGCTGGGCCGGGCTCCAGTATGCCCGAGGCCTGTGCCCGGAGAAGTAGGCGGAGGCCTCTCGGTCGCGAGGTGGCGCGGCGCCGTGACATCTTCCACCAGGGTGTATCGAAAATGTTAAATGCCGGGTCATTTCGTCAGGAACTTGCGGGAGACCTTGCCTCGCCCAGGAGGTCGGCATGCAGCGACGCCCAGCTGTCTGACGGCGATCCGCATTCGCAGACCGGGCGGAATGGCGAGCGTTGGCGACGGGCGGTTGCTTCGGGGGTGCTCGCAACAGCTTCACCTGCGGGCCACCCCAGAAAAGGCGACGCGATGCGCGAGCTTCGAGAATGGGCTTCTGCGGGCAACTGGGAGCATCGGGGGGGCTCGGCGCTGCGTGCGGCGTTGGGCGCGGCGGCCTTCGGCGTAACGCTGCTCGCGGGCTGTGAGGCGTCGGCGCAGGCTGTCCAGCCAGATCCGAACATCCTCACCTGCGAGCGCAGCTGTATGTCAGTCTGTCGGGCCGCAGGCTGGGAGGGTGGCGTCAGCCTCAACCGTCACAGCGCCCCGAGGCGGGACTGCGGTAGACGGATGTCTCGGGATTGCAGGTGCGGGGGATCGTTCCACCCACCTGCGCCGACTTCACCCCCGCCCCCTCCCTCGACGCCACCATCACTGGCAACACCACCCCCGTCCGGTCCGCCCGCGGGGTCCCCTCAGCCCCCACTGCCGCCGGAGGTCATCGCGCGTCAGGCACTGCTCGAGCAAGCCCCTCCCCATCTGCTCGGGTGCTTCCCTGGTGAGCCTGGCACGCCGCCCCGACCGCCGATCGTGGTCGTTGTGACCTTCCTCCCATCCGGGGACGTCGCCAGCGTTCAGGCCACGACGCCGACCGCGGACAGCGCGCACGGCGCCGCGCTGGCTCCAGGAAGGGCCTGCCTGGAGCGGGCTCTTCGTGGCGTGCACAGCCCGCCCCTCGCTGGGGCCAGGCCGGTCCTGGTGCACTACGAGTTCCGTTGAGCGCCGCGGAGTCATCCCCTGGAACCACCGAAAGACTGGCCGTTGTTCATCACCTCCGCCAGGAGATCAAGGACCGCGCCCGCGTGGCCGCCGGGAAGCGCAAGCATCGCGCGGAGCGTCTGGGACGCCTCCGTCACCGCCGCCTTCAACCCGGGAGCTAGCGACGCCAGCGCCTCGGCCGCGAGGCCGGTCGCCGTCGCGCCGTCCTGCAGGAGCTCCGGGAAGAGCCGTCGCTTCAAAAGGATGTTCGGCAGCGCCAGGTGCGGCACCTTCAAGAGCCTCCGGGCGAGCCACGCCGTCACCGGGTCCGTGCGATAGGCCACCACCGTGGGAACGCCGGCCAGGGCGCACTCCAGGGTCACCGTCCCGGAGCAGGCCAGGGCCACCTTCGCCATGGCCAGGGCCTCCCAGGGCCCGGCGGCGGTGCCCTGCACCGGGGCGCCAGCCAGCGACGGGTGGCCCAGCCTCTCCGATGGAACAAGCACCCTCGCGGACTCCACCACCCCCAACGCTTCGAGGCTCCTCGCGGCGGCCAGGAGCGGCGGACCCAGCCGCTCAAGCTCCAACGGACGAGAGCCCGGGAGCACGACGCACACGGTCCGCGACCGCTCAGGCGACAACGGTCTCTCGGCGGCGGGGTGGCCCACGAAGCGCAGCGCACAGCGCGCCCCCAGCGCCCGGAGGGCCTCGGGCTCGAAGGGCAGGAGGCACCCCACGGCGTCCGCGCAGGCGCCCAGCGAACGCGCCCGCCCAGCGCCCCAGGCCCACACCTGCGGCGCCGAGAGGAGCACCACCGGGAGCCCCCGCGCGCGGAGCCTCCGCCCGAGGGGCAGCGTGAAGCCGTGGCTGTCTACCAACAACGCAGCGTCAAAGCGCCCCGAAGCGCGCACCAGCTCCGCGGCGAGCGCGCGCAGGCGCAGCGCGTGGGGGAGGACATCCAGCGTCCCCAGCGCCCCCGGGAGCGCCCCGAAGGTGGCCTCCGCGCCGGCCTCCACGGACGCGGGACCCGGGAGCCCCTCGAAGCGCCACGGGCGCCCGGAGGCCCTCGCGCCTCGCACGATCCCCGCGGCGAGGCGATCGCCCGAGGGCTCACCCGTCACCAGGAGCCAGCGAGCTCGCGCCGTCAAGGACTCAGCGGCCCGAGGAGCGTGACCAGCGCGGGGCCGTAGCGCGCCACGCGGCATTGCCCGAAGCCGTCGATCAACGCCAGGTCCTCGGGCTCGCGGACGCCCCGGGCCGCCAGGTCCGAGAGGCAGTGCCCGGGCAGCACCGCCTGGAGGTCCACCCCTCGCCGCCGCGCCTCCTCCTGGCGCCACGCAGTGAGCGCCGCGGCGCGCGCGCGACGCGCGTCGATGTCCTCCCGGGACAACCGCAGCGCGGGCTCCAGCGAGGGAGGCTCCGCCGTCGACGACGCCTCGATGGCCGCGAGCCACCGCGGAGCCAGCGCGCGGGCGCCGGGGTCTCGGACGTAGCGCCGCAGGTCCTCGGGCGCGCTCGGGCGCGCGCGCGCGAGGGCCAGGAGCGCCGCGTTGGGGCAGAGCCTCCCGGGGGTGGTGTCCCGCTCCCGGGCGAGCGCCTCGCGCACCTCGGCCAGCGCCTGGAGCGCCGCGAGGGTCCTCCGGGACTGGCCCTGGACCCCGGGGACCCTCTCCCAGGCGGGCCTCGGGGCCTCCGGCGCCCGAGCCTGCCGGAGCACCCAGAGGGTCTCTTCCTGAACCTCCTCGGTGAGCCCCTGGGCGCTCACCTCGGCCACGAGCCCTTCCGCAAGACGCCCGAGATCCCTTACATCTCCTGCCAGGTAGGACAACATGGGATCTGTAAGCGGTCTCTGGCGCCAGTCCAGGGTCTGGTAGCGCTTGTCGAGGATCACCCCGAAGCGCTCACCCAGGAGCGACGCGAGGCCCGTGCGAGGGAGCCCCAGGAAGCGCGCATGGACGGCGGTGTCCAGCACGTTCCCGAGCGCGATCCCCGCGCTGGAGAGCACCCTGGCGTCGTGGAAGGCGTCGTGGAGGAGCTTCCTCGGTCCGCCGGAGCCCAGGAGCTCCGCGAGGGAACCGAGGGACCCGAGGGCCAGGGCGTCCACCACCCACGCGCCATCGCTCGGAGCGTCGGGTGGAGCGTCGGCGAATTGCAGGAGGCACACCGCCGGCGTGAAGGCGTGACCGGCGCTGGTCTCCACGTCCAGGGCGAGCCGCGAGCGCCCCGAGAGCGCCCCTACCATGCGCTCCAGCGCGTCCGGGGTCTCGATCAGCGTGGGCTCCATGGGCGCTCTGCGTTCTGCCAGGAAGCCCGGGATCAATCCAGTTCGGCGGGGTAACCCCTCGGGGGCCGAGGGAGCACGTCCCTGACAAATGTCTGGAAGCGCAAGGTCACCGTCACCGGTCGCCCGGCGCACAGGCCCTCCCAGCGCACCACCCCCGCGGCGTGACCCCGTCGACCTTCGGGGAAGCGCGTCAGCCGCGCCACGGCCCGGGTGGTACCATCCCGGGTGTCGAGCGTTCCCAGGTCAGAGAGCGTGATTTTCGCCTCCACGGTGACCTCGACCTCGCGGGCGGCCGAGGGCCGAAGGATGCGCACGGCCACCCTCGGATCGGCGCCGGGCAGCACGGCTCCCAGGTCCCAAGACACCAGCGGATCCACGAGCCACAGGGCGCCCGACGCATCGAGAAACACCCCACGATCAAAGCCCCGGTAGGGCACCTCGGGTGCACCCGCGTCGCCCCGGGACACTACCACGGAGGCCGTGCCGGGCGCGTAGGGCTGGCCCTCCACCAGGGGGAGCCTGGGGCCAAGGCGGGTCACCTCCCGGGCGCACTCCGGGGCGTACTCCCCGGTCCCACACCGTCGAGGGTCGCGGGAGAGCAGCGCGAGGCACCGACGGCGATCAAAGAGCGTACAGGCCGCGCAGAGCGCCGGGGACCTCAGGGCCACGGCCACACACACGGGGTCCCGCCCCAGGGAACCTCGGAACGCGGGGCACCCGTCGGGCTGCCCTGAGAGCATCGCCGTGCGCGCCTGACAGGCCTCCCTCAAGGGCTCCAGGGTGATGGCCTGGCAGCCCGACGGCGCCACGGCCTCCTCGGCCAGACGAAGACGGCAGGCGTCTCGCACCACCTCCTCCTGGTCCAGGACCACCAGGGCCTCGGCGAGCGCCGGGGGCGTCCCCTGGAGGGTCTCTCGCGCGCACCGCTCCACCGCGTCGTTCCCAGGGGCCTCCCGAGAGCCCGGGGCCGCGTCCCCGTCGGGGACGGTGAGCACCGGGAGGCCCCGGGGGACGGGCCTCCTCGGAGGGACGGGGCGGTCACACCCGAGGAGGCACCCGAGGACCAGGGAGAGCAGGGTCGCGCCGCGGGGCACGCGCGGGAGTGTAGTCCACGGCGGCGCCTGTCGCTTTCATTGCGCAGGAGGAAGGGAGGCGCTTACACTGCCCCCATGGCGGCGGACCCGTTGTTCTCGCGCTTCGGGCGGAGCTTCCCCGCGGGCGCGGTGCTCTTCCGCGAGGGCGAGCCCGGCGCCGTGATGTACGTCCTCCGGACCGGGAGAGTACGCATCGAGCGGCGCTTCCCCACCGGAGACCGCACCCTGGCGGTGCTGGGCCCCGGCGAGTTCTTCGGCGAGATGGCCATTCTCAACAGCCGGCCTCGCACCGCCACGGCCATCGCCGTGGAGGCCGTGGAGACCCTGGAAATCGACGGACGCACCTTCGAGGCCATGGTGGTCGGGACCACCGAGATCGCCGTCAGGCTCATCCGCAAGCTCTCGGCCCGGCTGGACAGCGCCAACTCCTTCATTGAAACGCTCCTGGAGCGGGACCCCCGGCTGAAGGTGCTCAAGGGCTTCGTCCGGGTGGCCGACGAGTTCGGCGTCTCGCGCCCCGACGGGGTGTTCCTTCCCTTGCAGCCCGGGGACCTGGCCTCGGAGCTGGGCATGGCCGTCGAGGACGTGGCCGTGGTGCTGGAGCGCCTGGTCAAGCTCAAGGTCCTGCGGCAGGCTTCGCCCGAGGGCTGGACCTTCGCGGGAACCGACGCCCTCCATGGCTTTGTCTCCGAGGTGTCCCGGAGGCTCCGCGCCCCCGAGGAGGCGGCCCCCCAGGCCGCCCCGGAATCCTGAGGACCGTCATGCGCCTGCGCATCCTCGGGTGCCACGGAGGGGAGACCCCTCGCCATCGGATGACCAGCTTCCTGGTGGACGGCAGGCTCGCCCTGGACGCCGGGGCCATCACCTCCATGCTCACCCTGGAGGAGCAGTCCAACCTGGACGCGGTGCTGGTCACCCACGCCCACATGGACCACGTCCGGGACCTCGCCACGCTGGCCGACAACCGCTGCCAGTCGGCCTCGAAGCCCCTGGTGATCGCCGGCACCCGGGCCACCGTGGAGGCCCTCCGGACGCACTTCTTCAACAACGTACTGTGGCCAGATTTCGCAGCGATTTCAATGGTTTCCGGGGAGCTCCCGACGATCGAGTTCCAGGTCCTGGAGCCCGAGGCGCCGTCGCGGGTGGCGGGCTTCGAGACTGTGCCGGTGCTGGTCACGCACACCATCGAGACCGCTGGATTCCTGGTCTCCGATGCGGGGCGCACGCTGGCCTTCAGCGGGGACACGGGGCCCACGGAGCGCTTCTGGGAGGTGCTCCAGGCCCACGGGGAGGTCCAGGCCCTGCTCCAGGAGGTGTCTTTTCCAGATCACCTTGGCTGGCTGGCCCTCCGGAGCGGGCACCACACCCCGGAGACCGTGGCGAAGGAGCTGCCCAAGCTCCGGGACCTGCGCCCGATGGTGCTCTTCTACCACCTGAAGCCGCAGTTCCAGGCCGAGCTGGAGCGGGGCCTCGCCCGGATCACGGGCTGGGACACGGACGTGATCTCCGAGGGCGACGTCTTCGATTTGTAGTATGGTCCCGGCGGAGTCCGGCATGGATATCGAACGAATGCTCTTGTGGGTGGAGCCCCTGGTGGACCCGGGGTTCGTGCCTACGCAGTTCGATGACGCCGCCTCCCGGGGGCTCCTGGCCGCCGCGGGGCCCCGGTCGGGCACGGACCACGCGCGCTTCTTGAAGCGCTGGAACGGAGCGTACGCCCGGGGAGGAAACCTCCACTGGTTCGGCGCGAGGCCCACACCCCCCAACCAATCCCTGGACTGCTGGAACCGCTCGGACGGGTGGCGTCAGGCCTTCGGGATGGACCTGGACGGGGTGTTCTTCTTCGCGGAGACGGGCTTCGGAGACCAGTTCGGGTACCAGCACGGCAAGGTCGTGTGCCTGCGCGCCAGCGACCTGCGCGTGGAGCGCTGCGCGTCCAACTTCGCCGAGTGGCTTGAGGACGTGTTCCTGGATCCCACGCGGTGGCTCTCGTCGGAGCTCTTTGACGCATGCGTGGCCCTCCACGGCCCGCTGCCGCAGGGGGGGCATTTCGCGCCCATCCAGCCCTGGACCGCCGGGAGCCCCCGGTCGGCCCCGAACATGGAGGTCGTCCCCGCCCGGGACAGCATGGAGATGAAGGGCGTAGGGCTCATGTCCTCCGGCCGCGCCAGTCGCGTGGGCGGCAGCTCCCCCCCGGTGGCCAAGCGATGAGCTGGTTCCAGCGAGGCCGCCCCGGCATCGAGGAGGGCGAGAAGCGCAGCGTCGGCGAGGGCGTCTTCCACCGCTGCGCGGCGTGCGGCGAGACGCACCTGGCCAGCGTCCTCTCGCGCGAGCTCCAGGTGTGCCCCACCTGCGGGCGCCACGAGCGGCTGTCCTCCGAGCGCTGGCTGGAGCTCCTCCCGGACCCGGGGAGCTTTACGCCCTTTGATGAACACCTGGGCCCCGAGGACCCCCTGCGCTTCTCCGACGGCAAGCCCTACCCAGACCGCCTCCGGGCCGCCCAGCGCAAGGCCGGCGCCGTCGAGGCCTTCACCGCGGGGACGGCCGCCATCGAGGGCGCCCCGGTGGTGCTCGGGGTGTTCCTCTTCGGGTTCCTCGGCGGGTCCATGGGCTCCGTGGTGGGTGAAAAAATCACCCGGGTCTTCGAGAGGGCCCTGTCCACGCGCACGCCCGCGGTGGTGCTCTCGGCCTCCGGCGGCGCCCGGATGCAAGAGGGCATTTTTTCCCTCATGCAGATGGCCAAGACCGTCGCCGCGAGGGAGCGCCTGAGGGACGCGGGCGTGCCCTTTGTCTCCGTGCTCCTGGACCCCACCACGGGCGGCGTGGCCGCGTCCTACGCGCTCCTCGGGGACGTGAACATCGCCGAGCCCCAGGCCTTGATCGGCTTCGCGGGCCCGAGGGTGATCGAGCAGACCCTGCGGCAGAAGCTCCCGGAGGGGTTCCAGCGCAGCGAGTTTCTGCTGGCCCACGGGATGATCGACCGCATCGTCCCCCGCAAGGACCTGCGCCCCACGCTGGCCAAGGTGCTACGGCTCCTGGTCCCGCGGTGAGCGCCTTCCAGGTGTTGGAGTCCCTGGTCCCGCGCGGAGCGGTGCTGGACCTCGGGCCCGTGACGGCGGCCCTGGCCGCCCTGGGGGACCCGCAGGCGTCCATCCCCGCCCTCCACGTGGCGGGCACCAACGGCAAGGGCAGCGCCTGCGCCATGGTGGCCGCCGCGCTCCGCGCCGCGGGCGTGCGCGCGGGGCTCTACACCTCGCCGCACCTGCACCGCTTCGAGGAGCGCATGCGCGTGGACGGCGAGCCCGCGGACGCGCGCCTCACGGAGCGCTTCGCCCTGGAGCTCCGGGACCTCGTCGCCCGCGGAGAGGCCCCCCCGCTCACGTTCTTCGAGGCCGCCACCTGTGTGGCCTGGAGGGTGTTCGCCCACCACCACGCGCGCCTCGCGGTGCTCGAGGTCGGCCTCGGGGGGCGCCTCGACGCCACGAGGGTCTGCGCCCCGTGGGTGACCGCCATCACCCGCATCGCCCTGGACCACCAGGGCTACCTGGGTCCCGACCTCGTCTCCATCGCCCGCGAGAAGGCCGGCATCGCCCGCGAGGGCGTCCCCCTGCTCCTGGGGCCGGGCATCACCGACCCTGCGGTGAAGGACGCGATCGTCCGGGTGGCCCGGGATGCAAACGCCCCCTGGAGAGAGGTCCCTCCGCCGCGGGTGCTGGGCTCCGACGGCGCCGGGCATCACACCCTGGCGACCTCTTATCTCGGGCGGGCCTTCACCGTGCGCCTGGGCCTGGCGGGAGCCCACCAGTGCGACAACGCCGCCGTCGCCGTGGCGGTGCTCGAAGAAGCCGCGCGCCGGGGCCTGCCCATCACCCCGGAGGCCGTCGAGGACGGCCTCTCCTCGGTGCGCTGGCCCGGGCGCCTGGAGCGCGTGGCAGACGCACTCCTCGACGGCGCCCACAACCTCGACGGCGTGGACGCGCTCCTCCGGGCGCTCCCCACGGTGCTCCCCGAAGGGCCCTCGTCCCTGGTCTTTGGCGCCTCCAGCGACAAGCCCTGGCGCGCCATGCTCGACCTCCTCCAGAGAGCGGTACCCTCGGAGCGGTGGGTCCTGGCCCAGGCAGAGCTCTCGCGCGCCGTAGCGCCCGAGACGCTCGCGGCGCCCTTTGGCGCGGCCTGGGCCCCGACCGTCGCCGCCGCCCTGGAGAGCGCCCGCGCCCACGGAGGCATCACCCTGGTGTGCGGGAGCCTGCACCTGGTCGCCGCCGCGAGGGCGCACCTGCTCAAGCTCACCGAAGACCCGAGGGTGGGACTGTAGGTGTTACACCTACCTTGTCAGTGTTGTACGATAATTACCCGGTTTTCCTGAGTATAGACTACCTCACCATACTCGCCCCCACAGTTCCAGCAGGCGGCCCAACGGACCTCTCGGCGGCTGGGACCGAAGGCCAGGAGCAGGCTCACGGTGTCGCCCTGGAGGAGGAAGCTGGATGCATGGCGGTAGCGGTCTCCCGGGAGCACCCAGAGGGCCGCCACCCAGCTCCCGACGCGGCTCCTTCCGGTGAGCACCAGAAGGTCCTCGCCGAAGGTGGGGCTCCAGCGCACGGCGTTGGCGGTGAAGGTGTACTCCGGGTGGTTGCCGGCGGTGGTGGCGCCGTGGTTGAGCACCTCGGTCACCGCGGCGGGGAGGAAGAGCCCGAGGCCCTCCCGGAGGTGGAGTCGTTCGAGCTCGGGCACGCTGGCGATGACCTCGGAGACCTGAGCGAGGCTCAGGGGCTGTTCAAGAAAGGCCCTTCGCGACGCCTCCCGGGGCACCGTGAGGGAGGGCTCGGCGCCGCCGCAGCATCGGAATGCGACGTCCAGGCCCGGGGTGGTAGGTACCAGCGTGCGCCGCGCCGCGCAGCGGTGGAGCGAGGGGGCCGCGTTGGGGGCTGCGCCCCGGACCACGGCGCGGTCCTCCAGGGACCCGAGGGTCCACTCGGCGGCGTGGGTCCCCAGGCCGTACACACCGTACCCGCTGGCGCAGGGGGCGCCCTGGAGGCATGCGGGGTCCCAGGCCGCGCCCATGGGCCAGCGGTCTTCGCTCGGGCCTCGGCAGGCCCGCTCCCACTCGAGCTCGGTGCAGAGCCTCCTCCCGCGGCCCGCGCAGGCCCTGGCGGCCTGCTCGCGGGTGTAGCCCGTCACGGCGGCCTGGGAGGGGTCGTTGGGATACGGAAGCACATCGATATCCATGGCGGGGAAGTCCACCGGGACCAGGTCGGACTCCACCGCGGGGTCTCGTCCGGGGTCCCCCGGGAGGCTCCCGGCGTGGTAGGTGCCAGGGCCGATGCGCACCACCCCACCGACCCTCGGAGGCTCCCTCGGCGCGCGCGGAGGGGGGCCCGCGTCCACGGGTGGAGGCACCAGGAGCAGGGGCTCCCTCGGGGGCTCCGGGCGCTCGGAGGCTGGCGTGGTGGCTGCGTCCGAAGGCGGCGCGGGGCCGCGGCTGCGGCAGGCCAGGAGCGCCACGACCAGGAGGGCGGAGCGGTGCATCGGGAGCCTCACGGGCAGGGCCTACCACGAGGGCGCCGGTGGAAGCATCTTCGGGGCGCCGGGTGAACGCGCGGGGTTGCGCCCGCATCAGGAGTTTCGCGATGAAGGCTTGTGGGTTCTGGGTGCTCTTGCTGCTGTCGCTCCTCGGGGCGTGCCGCAGGCCCATCGGCGCTCCGCTGCCGCCGACGGGGCTATGCCGTAGCAACGCTTCGCAGGCCACCCTCGGCCCCAACGACGTGTTCGTGATCAGGGTCTTCGGCGAGGACAACCTCTCCGGAGAGTTCCGCGTCGGACCGGACGGGTACTTCGAGTATCCGCACCTGAACCGCGTGGACGTCTCGCGCCTGCAGGCCTCGGAGCTCGCGGAGCTCATCCGCCGGAGGCTCGGGCCCCCCAGCGCGGAGAACCCCGAGGGGATGGACGTCCTGCGGCGGCCGAGCGTGAACGTCACGGTGCGCGAGGCCAACAGCCGGAGGATCTCGGTCTTTGGCCAGGTGCAGCACCCCGGGGTGTTCCCCCACACGCAGTGCCTGACGCTCACCCAGGCCATCTCCCTGGCGGGGGGCTTCACGGCCCTGGCGGAGAAGAACCAGGTGAGGGTCACCCGCAGGGACCGCGAGGGCCGCCCGAGGACCTACGTGCTCCGCGTGGAGGACATCGCCGAGGGCAGGGCCCAGGACTTCGACCTCGAGCCCGGCGACGTGGTCTTCGTCGCCGAGAGCATCACCTGACGGTCTCGCCGGGCCTCGGGCGCACGCGGGACAGGGCGATGAGGAAGCCCACCAGCACGGCCCAGGCGCCGCGCGAGGGCGAGCGCCTCCCGGCCTCGCAGCCCATGGACGCGGCCATGACCTCCGGGCGCTCGGTGGCGGGACGGGCCTTCGGGGCCTCGCGCACGGCCACGGCGAAATCCAGCGGGCGGTCGCTCAGGGGCGCGCCGTCCGGCGCCAGGAGCCGCGCCCGGAGCGTGCGCTGGCCGGGCGCTCGGGCCTGCCACCGCAGGATGAAGCGCCCCACCTGCCCGGGCTCCGTCGGGGCCTCCACGGAGGCCGTGTAGCCCACGGCGCCGTCGGACAGCTCCAGCCTCGGGGAGCCGCCGCCCTGGTCCGCGGGCCTCCAGGGCCGCCGCCCGGTGGTGCGCGCCTCGACCTGGAGCTCCAGCACCTCGCCGCGCTGGCCGACCCTCTGCCCGCGCTGCGAGAGCACCTCCGCCGCGTACCACACGGCGCCCGGTAGCACCCTCACGCCGACGTGGGAGAGCACCGTGCGCTCCTGGCGGTCACTGACCCGGTTGGCGATGCGACCGTCCATCACCAGCGTGGTGGACCCGCCCCCGTCCAGGTTGATGGCGTCGCTCACGCCGAACTCCTGGAGCACGCTCACGAGCTGGAAGCCCGTCATCCCCGGCACGCCGTAGCGACGCCCGTCCGCGGCCACGAGCACCAGGGTCCGCCGGTCCGCGGTGACCCCCAGGGCCGAGCGAGGGTTCGGGCGGTAGATGTGCTGCGGGCGAGTCCAGTTCCAGGTGGGCCTCCCCCCGCGCAGGAGCCAGGGCTTGCCGGTGAGCACCTCGGTCATCCACGGCAGCGGCACCGGGCCCCGAGGCACGCCCAGGGAGTCAAAGGCCCCCGCCTCGTTGGCGCGACCAAAACCCAGGGACGCCCCACAACCATCCTCGTAGGCCCTCGGGAACACCTCGCCCCCGCCCACGGCGAGCCCGCAGGAGCCCCTCGCGAAGAAATTCGCATTGAGCGCCACCCTCGCGTCGTAGCGAGAGGCAAACTGCCGCGTGGTGATGAACTGGTCCTGCGGGCGCGTCGCCACCACGGCGAGCTCCGGGTCTTGGAGGTCCACCAGCACCGCGTGCACCTCCGCCCCGGGGACGGTCCTCCGCAGGTGCCTGATCCCTCGATGGGTGGACGACCAGTAGTCCGTGGCCTCCGCCGGGGGGCCTACCCCGACCAGCGACAGGAACAGACTCAGACCCACCCTGGTGACCATGTAGGTATTGAAGCCCCGTAGGGGCTCTTCATCAAGAATTGCACGAAGTGGCGTCTGGTGCAGCGGCGATGAGGTAGTCCTCGCCATAGCGTACGCCCCCGTCGGCGCGGCAGGCGTCCAGGGCGGCCAGGGTGGCCTCCTGGGAGCGCGCGGCGAAGGCGCTCCCGAGGGGCTCCGGGAGCCTCCGGGCGAGGTCCAGGAGGGCGTCCCTGCGGCGGGTGACGAAGCGCTCACGGAAGACAATCGGGAGGCTCTCGGCGTGGAGGACGCGGTACCCGGAGGCCTGGAGCGAGCGCTCGACCCAGCGGCGGGGGAACTCCCGGTAGGGTCGCTCGCCGGTGAGGATGTAGCCCGCGTACCAGAGATCGAAGAGGGCCTTGAGGTGGCGCTCCCGGGGCTTGTCCGAGGGGATCGGGAGGGGCTCCTGGCCGAGGACGTAGAGCCTCCCGGCGCAGTGGGGTCGGAGGCGCGCGAGGAGACTGTCCTGGAAATAGGGCGCGAAGCGCTCCACGGCGCCCAGGAGGTAATCCGCGACGACCACGTCGAAGCGCGCGCCGTCCAGGAGGGTGGTGTCCGTCCAGTTGCCGACCACGACCCGGTGGGGCGGGTGGAGGGAGGCCCCAAGGGCGCCGTGGAGGTAGTCGCGCTCCCAGGGGTCTCCCGTGACGGCGGTGACCGAGGGGGAGAGACCCAGCAGCCACCGGAGGGAGGCCTCGCCGGTGCCCGCGTCGAGGGTCTGGCCCCACGGGAGCCCCTGGTGCAGGGCCTCGACGCGGGCGAAGAGCGCGTCCTGCACGCTAGATTTCACCGATGTAGTAGAGCCACCAGCCGACGGCGCCGAAGACCGCCGCGATGCTGCCCGCCCCCAGGAGGAGGGACCAGGTCGCACGCGCGCGCGCGCGGGGGAGGTCTGCGTGGCCGTTGGCGCTGTAGGCCAGGCCCGCGAGGACCAGCGCCAGCCACGCGAAGGGGTTGAGGCACGCGCTCGCCAGGAGGGCCACCAGGGCCACCAGGAAGGCCACCACCACGCGCCCGAAGGCGTCGCCTCCGGAGGGAGCCAGCCCGACGCTGGGAGGCGGCCCGAGGGCCCCGGGGGCGAAGGGCCCCGGAGAGACGGGTGGGGGGGCCCACTGGGGCTGGGCCCGGGTGGGCACCAGCGCGGGCCCCGGCGCCATGCCGCCCGGGAGGGCAGAGGGGTCCATGGCCACGGTGCGCGACAGGGGCGGGCCGGCGTTGGGCAGCGGCCCCTGGGTCACAGGCGTCACCGCCAGGGAGCCGCAGCGCATGCACCGAACGCCGTGGGAGGGGCCCTCAAACTGGAGGGCGCAGGTCTGGCATTGGTAGAGCATCGCGCGGGGGTCGCTCCGGGCGGCCGACAGTGTACCATGCGGGCTCCGCCCTCGTCGGCCTTGAGGGCAAACCCTGGATACGTGCTACCCGCAGCGAGAGGTTCCGTGGGCCCAGCCCTGGTCATTCTGGAGGTGAGGTCCATCGCCCGGGGGTACGTGGTCCTGGACGCCATGGCCAAGCGGGCCACCGTCGAGGTGCTCCACGCCGAGCCCATCTCCCCGGGGAAATTCTGGATCGCGCTCCGAGGCGGCGAGGCGGAGCTGGAGGAGGCCCTGGCGGCGGGCCTGGACGCGGCGGGGCCGTCGCTCGTGGACCACACCTTCCTGGCGGCCGCCCACGAGGCCCTGACCGCGGCGCTGTGCAGCGGGTGTCGCACGCTCGGAGCGTTGGGCGCTCTCGGGGTGCTGGAGCTCTCGACCCTGGCGTCCGCGGTGCGCGCGGCGGACGCGGCGCTCAAGGCCGCGGCGGTGCGCCTGGTCGAGCTGCACCTGGCCCGGGGCATCGGCGGCAAGGGCACGGTGGTGCTCACCGGCGCGCTCGGCGACGTGGAGGCGGCCCTGGACGCCGGGGGCGAGGCCGCGGGCGCCGCCTGCCTGGCGGGCCGGGAGGTGCTCGCCAACCCCGACGAGGCGGTGCATGCCTCCGCGGGCGCCGGCCGGGGCGGCGCGAGGCCCGGACCGTGGTAGAGTGACCGTTGCGTCCATGATCGATGTCGGAACCGTCCTGGGGGATCGCTACCGGATCGTCCGTCGCGTCGGCGAGGGCGGGATGGGCACGGTCTACGAGGCGGAGCACATGCACATCAACCGCCGGGTGGCGGTGAAGGTGCTGCACCCGGAGTACGCGCGCAAGGCGGAGATCGTGGAGCGCTTCGAGCTGGAGGCGCGGGCCGCGGGGTCCATCGGCCACGAGCACATCGTCGAGGTGATGGACTTCGGCACCCACGAGCAGGTGCCGTACATCGCCATGGAGTTCCTCCACGGGGAGAACCTCGCGGACGTGGTGGAGCGCGTGCGGGTGCTCCCCGTGGAGATCGCCGCGGCCATCGTGGGGCAGGTGCTGGCCGCCCTGGCGGCGGCGCACGCCAAGGGCATCGTGCACCGGGACCTGAAGCCCGAGAACGTCTTCCTCCAGCGCCGGGGCCACGGTGACCCGGACGTGGTCAAGCTCCTGGACTTTGGGATCAGCAAGTTCACCGGCGACGAGAACGCCGTGCAGCGCTCGCTCACCCGCACCGGGGTGCTCATGGGCACGCCCGTGTACATGTCCCCGGAGCAGGCCCTCGCCCGCAAGGACGTAGACCACCGCGCGGACCTCTACGCCGCCGGGGTGCTCTTGTACCTCCTGGTCACCGGGAGGCTGCCCTTCGACGCCGAGAGCCACGCCGAGCTCCTGATGGCGATCGTGTATCGCAAGCCCCCGCCGACGCCCCCCACGGAGATCGACCCGACGCTCCCAAAGGCCCTCGAAGACATCATTTTCAAGGCCCTGGAGGCCGACCGGGAGCAGCGCTTCCCGTCCGCCGCGGAGTTCCTGGACGCGCTCAGACCCTTCGGGGCCTCCTCCGTGGTGGACCTGGAGCACCTGGTGCCGTCGCCGAGGCTCCTCACCCCGGAGGTCTCCCGGCAGGTCACCGAGGGCATCGGCCCCACGCAGGTGGACGTCGCCGCGGCACGGAGCACCGGGGACGTCGCGCCGTGGCCCCGCCGGGGCCTCGCCCTGGCCCTCGGGCTCTCGGCGGTGGTGGGCCTGGTCGTCGTGGCGGCCCTCTCCCTGCGTACCCCCGCGGCGTCGTCCACGGTGACCCCGAGGCCCGCGAGGCTCGTCCCCCCCACAGTGCAGGTGGAGCTCCAGGGCCTCCCTCCGGAGTCCGTCGTCCACCTGGACGGCGCTCCCCAACGCGCCAGCACCTTCTCCCTCCGTCGGGGCACCACCCACCAGCTCCAGATCACCGCCCCGGGACGCCAGCCCTTCGTGCGCACCCTCGTCGCAGAGCGGGACCTCGCGCTGGAGCCGGCGCTCCTGCCAGAGGTCGCACCTCCCACTACATCCCCGCAGGTTTCCCCACCTCCCGGGGAAGCTCCGCGCGGGCGCCACGGGCGGAGCGGACGCCACGGCGAGCGGGACCGCACCGGCGCGCCAGAGCCGCCAGGGAGCGCGGCGGCGCCGCCACCGGGCGGAACCACGCAACAGAACGGCCAGCTCCGGCCCACGAACGAGTTCTAGACCGCGCCGGGACGGTGGTACCGTCCGGGGGTGCGGCGTTGCTGGTCGGTCCCATCGTTCGCGCTGTGCGCGCTCCTTCAAGGCTCCCTGGTCCTGGCGCAGGAGACGCCCGAGGCGGAGGCGCGGACACACTTTGACCGGGGCCTGGTGCTCTTTGGCCAGAACAACTTCGCCGGGGCCCTGGTGGAGTTCCAGCGGGCCTACGAGCTGTCACACCGGGCGAGCGTGCTCTTCAACCTCGGGGCCACGTACCAGGCGCTGCACCGCTACCCCGAGGCGGCCCGGAGCCTTGAGTCGTACCTGGCCCAGGCCGAGGGGCTAGCCCCGGAGCGCCGCGCCGAGGTGCAGGCCGTGCTCGCGCAGCTCCGGGCGCTCCTGGCGTACGTGCGCGTGACGGTGACGCCGCCGGAGGCCCCGCTCACCATCGACGGCGTGGCGGTGCCCCGCGAGGCGCTCGCAGAGCCGCTGGCCCTCGGCCCCGATCGCCACACCCTGGTGGTCTCCGCCGAGGGCTACGAGACCGAGGAGCGCGCGCTGAGCCTGGCCTCCGGGGACCACCAGGAGACGGCCTTTGCGCTACGCCGTCGCGTAGAGGCGCCCACGCAGGTGACCGTGCGGGGCGCCCCCGGCGGCGCGGTGCTGGAGCTCGACGGGCGGGCGAACGCCGTGGGCTCGCCGGTGGTGGTCGCGCCGGGGGAGCACCGGGTGACGATCACCGCCCCGGGGCATCGACCGTGGAGCAGCGCCGTGCTGGTCCCTCCGGGGTCCACGCGCACCATCACCGTGAGGCTCGCCCGGGAGCCCAGGGTGCGACCGGTGTTCTTCGCCGTGGGCCTGGCCACCACCGGGGCGCTGGCCCTCGCAGGGACGAGCTTCGGGCTCCTGACCCTGGCCACGCACCAGAGCTTCTCCCAGCGCTTCCAGGACGACCCGGACGCCCAGGCCCTGGCCGACCGCGGGACGCTCTACCGCACGCTCACCAACGTGACCTTCGTGGCCGCGGGGGCCTTCGGCGTCGCCACGGCGGTGCTCTGGGCCCTGAGCCGCGGCGGCTCGTCCTCCGCGGATGTCGCCCTGGCCCCCACCGCCGACGGGTTCAGCGGGAGCGTCCGGCTGCGGTTCTAGCGCGCGACCGGGTCCTTCGGCAGCGCGGCCTCGAGGCCCGTGTGCGCGGGCCCCAGGCGCCCCGAGGCCACCACCACCGCGCGGCGCAGGGCCGTCGGCAGCATGTCCACACCTCGCGAGAAGTCCGCCTCGAAGAAGGCCCGCACGTAGGGCACCAGGGCCCGGGAGAAGTCCACGCTGGCGTCGCGAGGGAGCGCGCACGGGAGGTTGTCCACCGCCATGATGGCCACGCCGGGGCCCTCCACGCCGACGGTGGCGCGCCCCGAGTCGGGGTCGTACACAAAGGCCGGGGCGTCGTTCTCCGTCGCGCGGACGGTCCACTCGACGCCGCCGTGGAGGTCGCACGCGACGTCCCCGAGGGCCACGGGCAGCGCGCGGTTGTCGTACATGCGCCGCAGGGTGGAGGCGTCCAGGAGCCGCGGAAAGCGCGCGTCCCAGTAGAGCCCGTTGACCAGCGCCCGGACCGCCGGGAGGTACATCGCCCCCACGGAGAGGTACCGCTCGGGCCTCGCGATGAAGTCCTCCAGGGTGAAGGCCCCGTCGGCGCGCACGAAGACCTCGCGGTCGGTGAGGTGCACCACGGCCAGGGGGCTCCCGCCGGGGCGCGCTCCCAGGGCGGCGTGGGGGACCCTCTCGGCGCCCACGAGGTCAAAGTACTCCAGGGCCCCGCGAGAGACCCTCCCCTCGCCCGTCACCGCCACGGCGAAGGGCTCCAGCGCCGACGTCGGCTCCCTCGCGCAGGCCGCGAGCGCTTGGCGGGTGTGCGAGACCATCGCCGCGAGGTCCGGGTAGTCCACCGCGTGCCGCAGCGCCGTCAGGGCGTTGCCATGGCCCAGGTGCGCCAGGCGGTGCCCGAGGGTCCAGAGCGTCTCGTGGGCGCCGGCCAGCCCGGCGTAGCGCCCGAACGCCACCCGGCGCGCGCCCGCGTCGTCCACGATGACCTCGTAGTCCACGAGCGACGCGCCCACGCGGAGGAAGTGCGCAAGGAGCGGCATGTTGTGGGCCTGGCCCTTGATGGTGTGTGAGAAGCAGCACACGGTCTGCCCCGGCGACACCTGCGAGGGCTTGACCTCCTTGACCCCGAGGAGCAGCCGACAGTCTCCGACGTCGTCCACCACCTCGGCCCCGGCGGCGCGGAACTCGTCGTCGGTGAACGCTCGCGTGGGCGAGCGCTGCACGCGCACGGCCAGGCCCTCCCCCACCAGCCGCGCGACCTCCGAGGGCACCAGCGGCACGCGGCGCTCGAAGCGGTTCTTGGTCTCATGGAGGATCCCGATGGCGTCCCGGAGCTTCATGACGGCGCAGCGCTCTACCATTCCAGCGGAGGAGACGCGAGGGCCTTGGCCTTCAGGCCGAGGGAGAAGCGCCCCCGACGTGGACAGAGTATGTCCAAGATGGCCTTGCGTCGGGGGTGTGGATGGGGCAGCGTGGGAGTGGGTCCTCGGACCCGGGCGGATCTTTGAGAAACGAGTGTAAGGCGTTCGTAGCGCAAGAGCTTCGGCCACCATGCCACGATAAAACACGCATGGTTCATGGCACGTCCAAGTCCCCTCAGGGACACCTGGACAGCCTTCGTCTCCGAAGGCTGTGGGGGACGTGCCTCACGTATCCTGGGCGCGAGGTTCACACCTCGCCTCCAGGTAGTTCCGGTGGAACCCCGGCTCGGGTGGCGGCGTGAGCCTCCCTCGTGTAGCGCGTGGAGCGGTGACGCTTCCGCGAAGCCCCGGCATTTATGCCGCGGAGGTTCACACGCTCTCCCGGGCCGTGACAACCGGTGTCCGGGCGGTCGAGGGATTGCTATCCTCTGCCCCGATGCGCGGGTCCATTGTGCTGGGAGCCCTCCTGGGCGTGACCTTCGCCGCCCCCGCGCGGGCGCAGTTCTGCCCGAGCTACCCCACCTGCCGGGTGCCCCCGGAGCCCGGGACCAACCCCGCGGTGCCGGAGCTCGCCGCGGTGCTGGAGCGCGCCGCCGCAGGCCCCGCCCGCTATGGCTCCGCGGGGTGGCAGTTCCTGCCCCCCACGCTCACCGAGGGATGCTCCCGCCCGACGGCCCCGCGCCCGGTGCCGGCCCACGTCCCCTGCGCGCTCCTCAAGGCCGTGTCCCTCGCGGAGAACAGCGCCTGGGTGCACTTCTGCGCACCTACCGCGCCGACGCCCTCGGCCTCGCCGAGGACCCTCGTCCGGAGCGACTGCGCCTTCGGGCTCCTGGGCGTCTCCCAGGGGCTCCGCGCGGGAGAGCGCTCGGTGTTCGACGGCCCCAGGGTCTCCCGGGAGCCCCTGTACAACGCCTCCGTGGGGGTGGGGCTCCTCTGCGCGGCCTTCGAGGCCATGCCCTGCGTCGGCGATCGCCTCCCGGACCTGATCGAGCATTGGTACTTCGCCGTCTGGACCTACGGTGGACTCTCCTACCGCAACAACCCGAACAACCCGATGTTCCGCGCGGACCGGCCGTTCTACCGAGATCCGCCGGAGCTCCCGGCGAGCGAGTACCCCTACCAGGAGGTGGTCTGGGGCTGGCTCCGCAGACCTCCGTCGGAGGCCCACGGCCCCGCTGTCCCCGCCACGCTCCCGCGCCGCAGCGAGCTGTGCGGTACCTGCGGAGGCCCCACCACCAACATCGCCGAGCCGGACCCCCCACACCGCAGCGACTGCCCCGGTGACGGCGGCGTGCGCGACAGCGCCGTAGACAGCGCCCAGATCGACTCCCCCCGCCCGCCGGACACCGCTGCCCCGCCCCCCGACACCGCTCCGCCCGACGGCCCGCCCTCGGACCCGATGCCCGCCGACGCCGCGCCGCCGCCAGGGACCACGGAGCCACCGCCCGGAGCGTGCGGCTGCCGCGCCGCCGCCCCGCCCCGCGCACCGTGGGCGCTCGCCCTGGGGCTCCTCTTCGCGAGAAGAATGCTCCAACGCCGACGGCAATCGCGCTACCCTCCCGAGCGATGAAGCGCCCCCTCCCGCTGGTGCTCGCGCTGGCCCTGGCGGCCTCCTCCGCCGGAGCGCAGCCCTCGCGCCCCACCCCCGCCGGACCCCGTCCGCCCGCGACCGCGGCGCCACGTCCCCCCGCCGCAACCACGAGGCCCCCGCAGACGCCTCCCACCCCTGCGGCGCAGACCCCGCAGGCGACGCCCCCTGCGGCGCAGGCGCCTCCCACCACAACGCCTCCCGAAGCGACGCCCGCTGCGGCACAGACCCCGCAGGTGACACTCCCCGTGGCGCAGACGCCTCCGGAAGCGACGCCCGGGGCTCCTGCCGCTGCGGTACAGCCTACGGACCCGACGGGAGCGCCCCCGCCGCCTTCGGGCGCGGGGGTCCAGGTGCCGCTGCCACCGGCCCCGGAGGCTCCTCCGGCCAACCCCGACGGGCCCCGCACGGCGGTCATTGACGCGGCGCCCCTCGGGGTGGACCGGGCGGCGGGCGCGTTCGTGACGGACGTCCTTCGGGAGGCCGTGGCGGGCCTCGGGTTCCAGGTGATCCCGACGCCGGAGCTCTACACCGCGGCGAGGGACCTCGGGCTCTCGTTCCCGCCCTCGCCGGAGGGGATCTATCAGCTCGAAGAGGCGCTGCGCGCGCCGGTGGCGGTGACCGCCGAGGTGCGGGCAGCTCGAAGGCGGTACCTGGTGCGCCTGCGGGTGCGCGTGGCGGTGGAGCCCGAGGAGCGCGTGAGGGACCTGACGGCCGGTCAGTTCGAGCTGGGCGACGCGCTCCGGGAGGCGCTCCCGGCCCTGCTGGTGCCTCCCCGGACCCCGGTGGCCTCTGCGCCCGAGGCGCCCCAGGCGCCCGTACGGCGCGCGCGGCGGCTCCGGGTGCACCCCCGGCGCTGGGAGCTCGGCGGGGGCCTGGACCTGGCCTTCGGGCCCGGTCGGGACTCCTTCGTGAACGTGATGCTCGCGGCGCGGGCGGCGTACTATGTCTCGGACCGCCTGGGCTTCACCGGGAGCCTCTCCTACGCGAACCTCCGGGGCCGCCAGGGGCGCGTCTCCAACGCGCTCATCCTGGTCGGCGTGGAGACCGCCGTGGACCTGGTGCCGCAGTCCCGGATCTTCATCCCGCTGCGGCTGGAGCTCGGGTACCTCCCGGCCAACGGCCCCGTGGTGCGCGTCACCGCGGGGCTCTCGTTCCCGCTGGCCCGGCGCGTGAGGCTGGAGCTGGACCTGGTGAGCCCCACGCTCTGGGTGCTGCCGGAGACCTCGCCGGTGTCCCTGGACCTCGCCGCCAGCGTGTTCTTCGCGCTCTAGAGCCTCCCGAGGACGCCGTCTACGCGGAGCTTCCAGACCATCACGGCGGCCTCGGCGAAGATCCTCCGGGACATCTTGCTGGCCCCCGCGCGCCGGTCCACGTAGCGGATCGGCACCTCGGCCACGCGGAGCCCACGCCGGAGCGCCCGGTACGTGAGCTCGATCTGGAAGGCGTACCCGTTGGAGCGCACGGCCCCGAGGTCTATGCGCTCCAGCGCGCGGCGGGTGAAGGCCTTGTACCCCGAGGTGAGGTCCCTCACCCGGATCCCGAGGATCCAACGGGAGTACACGCTCCCGCCCTGGGACATGAAATGCCGCCCGGGCCCCCAGCCCTCCACGCTGCCGCCCGGGACGTTCCTGCTCCCGATGACCACGTCCGCGCCGTCCTCGATGGCCCGCAGGAGCGACGGGACATACACCGGGTCGTGGGACAGGTCCGTGTCCATCTCGAAGAGCACATCGTAGGGGCGCTCCAGGGCCCAGGCGAAGCCCTGGAGGTAGGCGGTCCCCAGGCCCAGCTTGGCCGCGCGGTGCAGCACATGCACGCGCTCGTCCCGCGTGGAGAGCGCGTCCGCCAGCTCCCCGGTGCCGTCCGGCGACGCGTCGTCCACCACCAGCACGTGGGCCTCGGGGACGACCTCGAAGACCGCGGCGAGGAAGGGCTCCAGGTTGTCCCGCTCGTTGTAGGTCGGGGTGATGATCAAGACCCTCGGCGCCATGCCCGGGGGACCGTAGCGTGCCAGGGACCGCGGCCGCAACCGGGAACCGCGCGCGGTTTTGCTGCGACAAGTGCGCGCCGGGTTCGGTACGCTCGGCGCACCGTGCGCGAGGCGGTGACAGTGCTGGCGGTGGTTCTCTCGGGCGCCGAGGCCCTGGCCTCGCCGCAGGACCTCTCGGGGTTCGGGGCCCGGAGCCCCGCCCTGGCCGGCACCGGGGCGACCTGGGCCGACGACTACACCGCCGTGCATGCCAACCCCGCGGGGCTCTCTCGCGCGCGCCGGCGGCAGTTCACCCTGGGCTACGCCGTGGCGGGCTTCGAGCTCTCCCTCGGGGGCGCCCACGTAGCCGCGGACCCCGGCAGGGCCACGATCATCGGCCTCACGCTTCCGGTGCCCCTCCGGGGCTCCCTCCAAGACCGCGTGGCCGTCGGGGTGGGCTTCCACACGCCCCTGGCGGTGGTCGTTCGAGGCCGCATCCTGCGCCCGGAGACGCCCCAATACGGCACCCTGGTCGATCGCGTCCAGAGCGTCGCCGTGCAGCTCGGGGCGGGGCTGGACCTGGGCTACGGCGTGCGCGTCGGCGGCGGCGTGGCGGCCCTCGCGGGGCTCACCGGCAGCGTTCTCGTGGCCGCGGACGCTACGGGGCGCGCGTCCTCGCGCATCGACGACCAGCTCGTGGCCAGCTACGCGCCGGTGCTGGGCGCGTCCTTCGAGCGAGGGCCCTTCTCCGTGGCACTCACGCTCCGGGGCTCGCTGGTGGCGCGCTTCCTGGTGACCATCGAGGCCCGGGACCTCGGCGTCACGATCCCCGTGCTGGACATCTCCGGCGTGGCCCAATACGACCCGGCGCAGGCCCACCTGGAGTTCGGGTACGCCCACGGGGGCTACACCGCCGCGCTCGCAGCCACCTTCAAGCGCTGGGGCGCCTACCCGGGGCCGGTCACCGCCACCACCGAGGGGAGCCCCGCACCTCCGGCGGCGGAGTTTGTAGACACCGTGGTGCTTCGGGGCGCCCTGGAGCGCCGCTGGGCGCTGCCCGACGGGGCCCTCTTCGCCCTGCGGGGAGGGGTCTTCCTGGAGCCTACGCCGGCGCCCACGGCCACCGCCGCCCGCGCCCACCTGGACAACACCCGCCTCGCCCTCTGCGCGGGCGTCGGCCTCGGCGCCGAGGCCCTCGGGACGCGGGTGCTCCTGGACGTCTATGTGCAGCACCACACGCTGTTTACGCGCACCCACGGGGACGGCTCCCGCTACGGCGGCGGGGCGGTCTTCGCGGGGCTCACCCTCGGGGTGACCTTCTGATGCGCGCCTGGAGCCTCACGCTGTGGGCGGCGCTCCTCGGGGCCCCGGCGGCGCGCGCCAACCCCCTGGACATGTACGGCTTCGGCGCGCGCTCCAGCGCCCTGGCCGGCGCCGTGGTGGCCCGCGCCGACGACGCCTCGGCGGTGTACTACAACCCCGCGGGGCTCGGGCTCGCCGCGGGGCTCCAGGGCGAGCTTGGGTACCTCTCCGCGTCGCATTTCCTCCGCACCGACGGCCGCGACAACGAGGTGGACCCGGTGCGGGGCCTGGTGGGAGGCCTGGTCTCGCCCGGGAGGCTCTTTGGGTTGCCCTTTGCGTTCGGGCTGGCCTTCCACCTCCCCGATGATCGCCTCTCGCGGGTCCGGGCGCTGCCCCAGGGGCAGCCCCGCTGGGAGCTCTATGACGTACGGCTCCAGCGGCTCTTCATCGGCGCGGCGGTGGCCGTGGCGCCGGTGCGTTGGCTCCGGCTGGGCGCGGGGCTGGCCTTCATGGCGTCCACCCGCGGCAGGATCGATATCTCCGGCCGCATCTCCGTGGTGAACCCGGCCTCGTCGGAGCTCGTCCACACGGTGGACGCGGACCTGACCGCGGTGCGCTACCCGCACGCGGGGCTCCAGGTGGATCTGGGCCGCGGGGTGTCCCTGGGCCTCGCCTGGCGCGGGGAGTTCAAGCTGGACCTCACCCTCGACGCGACGCTCGCCGGGCGCATCGTCGTGGGGTCCTTGAGCGACCCGGACGCCCTGGTGATCCCGGGGCTCTACGCCCTGCGCTCCCGGACGCTCACGGGCTTCCAGCCGCAGCAGCTCGTGGGCGGCGTCGCGTGGACCGTGTCGCCCGCCTGGAGGGTCTCCCTGGACCTGCAGTACACCAACTGGTCGGCCTACGAGAACCCCACGGCCGCCCTCGACGTGCGCCTGGACCTCCGGATCCCTCCAGGGATCATGGGGTTGCGCCAGCCTACGCTCCCGCCCGCCGCCCCGAGGCTCCCGACGGGCTTCCATGACACCCTCTCGGCCTGTGTGGGCGTCGAGCACGCCCGCGCGCTGGGGCGCCACCGCCTGAGCGTCCGAGGCGGCTACCGGTATGACCCGACGCCGGTGCCCGACCAGACCGCGGTGACCAACTTCATGGACTCCGATCGTCACACCTTCGCGCTGGGCGCGGGGCTGGAGCTCGCCAGGCTCGGCGCGGCCATGCCCGGGAGGCTCTCCCTGGACCTCGCGGGCGCCCTCCAGTGGCTCCCTCCGCGCGCCGTGGAGAAGACCAGCCCCCTGGACCCGGTGGGGGACTACGTCGCCTCGGGCGTGGTGCTGGCGGCCAACGCCACGCTGTCTCTTCGGTTCTGAGCGATCACCCAAGGATGCGCAGGGGCCGCTCGACCAGGGCCCGCAGCGCCTGGAGGAAGCGCGCGCCCAGGGCCCCGTCCACCGCGCGGTGGTCGCACGAGAGGGTCACCGCGCAGCGCCGACCGGGCACCACCGCGCCGTCCTTCACCACCGGCACGTCCCGCACGGCGCCCACCGCCAGGATCATCCCCTCCGGGGGATTGAGCACCGCGGAGAAGCGGTCCACGCCGTACATCCCGAGGTTGGACACGGAGAACACGCCGCCCTGCATCTCCTCCAGGGAGAGCCTGCGCGCCTTTGCGCGCGCCGCCAGGTCCCGGATGGTGCGCGCGATGACCCGCACCCCGAGGCGGTCGGCGTCCCTCACCACCGGCGTCACCAGGCCGTCTTCAATCGCCACCGCCACGGAGATGTCCGCCCGGTGATGCTCAACAAGCTGCCCGTCCACCCAGGACACGTTGGCCTCGGGGACCGCACGGAGCGCCAGCGCACACGCCCTTACAAGTAGGTCGTTGAACGACACCTTGTCTTCGGGTGTGGCCCCTTCGTTCAGGCTCTCCCTCAGCGCTGCCAGGGCGGCGACGTCCAGGTCGGCCTCCAGGTAGAAGTGAGGCACCGTGCTCTTCGCCTCGGTGAGCCTCCGGGCGATGGTCTTGCGCATGGGCGACGGCGCCCTCACGACGTCCGTGGGGTGCAGCGCCGCGGCGACGGGAGGGGCCTTCGGGGTGAGGTCCGCCTCGGTGATCCTCCCGTGGGGACCGCTTCCCTGCACCGCGGAGAGGTCCACGCGCTGCTCGCGGGCCAGGCGACGGACCCTCGGAGAGCTTGGCGCGAGCACCACGCCAGCTACGCCCTTCTCGCCATGGACATAGTCCGGCGCAGGGCCTCCCGGGGCCTTCGCCGCCGCGGGTGAGGCCTCGGGTGGCGGCGCGGCGGGCGCGGCGGGCGCGGCGGGTGCGGCCGCGGGGGCCGGGGTGTCTACGGAGCCCGCGACGCCGCGCTCCAGCGCCGCGGTGTCCTCGCCCGGAGCTCCAAGGATGGCCACGGGCTGACCCAATTTGAGCACGGCCCCCTCGGGCACCAGGCGCTTGAGGAGCGTGCCCCGATCAAAGCTCCGGAACTCCATGGTGGCCTTGTCGGTCTCCACCTCGGCCAGGAGCGTGTCCACGTCCACCGCGGAGCCCTCCGGGAGCGCCCAGCGCACCAGCGTGCCCTCCTCCATGGTGGGCGAAAGCTTCGGCAGCTCGATGATCTTCGCCACGGCGTCGTCTCCAGGTCAGTACGCTAGGAGCGCCCTGAGGGCGCGTAGCACGGTGTCCGCGGAGGGCACCACGAGGTCCTCCAGTGTCTTGTTGTACGGCATCGACGCGTCGCGACCGGTGACCCGCAGCACCGGCGCCTGGAGCGCGCCGAAGCACTCCCGCTGGAGCCGGTCCACGACCTCCGCGCCGACGCCGCCGTAGGGCCACGCCTCGTGCACCACCAGGGCCCTGCCCGTGCGCTGCACGCTCTCCGCCGCGGGGCCGTGGTCCAGAGGCCGGAGGCTCCGAAGGTCCACCACGGCGCACTGGGTTCCCTCCGCGGCGAGCCTCTCGCACGCCTGGAGCGCGGGTGCCACGCCCTTGCCCCAGGTGACCACCGTGGCGCGCTCGCCCTCCCGGGCCACGCGGCTCACCCCGAGGGGCACCAGGTGCTCGCCGTCGGGCACCGGGCCCTTGACGCCGTAGAGCCTCTCGTCCTCCAGAATCAGCACGGGGTTGTCGTCCCGGATGGCGCTCTTCAAGAGCCCCTTGGCGTCCGCGGCCGTCGCCGGGCACACCACCTTGAGCCCCGGGATGTGCGTATAGAACGCCTCGAAGCACTGCGAGTGCTGCGCCCCTACCTGCTTCGCCGCGCCGTTGGGGCCGCGGAACACCACCGGGCAGGTGAACTGCCCGCCGGACATCTGCCGCACCTTGGCCGCGTTGTTCAGAATCTGGTCAAAGGCCACCGCGGAGAAGTTCCAGGTCATGAACTCCACCACGGGCCGGAGCCCCACCATCGCCGCGCCGATGGCCAGCCCCGCGAAGCCCGCCTCGGCGATGGGCGCGTCAATCACCCGCGCCGCGCCAAAGCGCGCCAGGAGCCCCTCGGTGACCTTGTAGGCCCCCTGGTAGTGCCCCACCTCCTCGCCAATGAGAAACACCCTCTCGTCCCGCTCAAGCTCCTCGGCGAGGGCCTCCCGGAGCGCCTCCCGGATCCGTAGCTCACGCATAGGTCAACGCCTCGATCAGCTCTTCCGACGGCTCCGGGCTCTCCTCCGCGAAGCGCACCGCGTCCTCGACCTCCGCCTCCACCGAGCGCCCCACCGCCTGGAGCTCCTCCTCGGTCACTCCCCACTCCTGGAGCACCAGCTCCGCGCGATGGACACAGTCGTTGCGCTTCCTGGCCTCAACTTCCTCGGCGGTTCTGTATTTTCCAGGATCGCTCATGGAGTGACCTCGGTAGCGGTAGGTCTGGACCTCCAGGAGCGTGGGGAGGGACTCTTCCCGGGCGCGCTGGACAGCGGTCTGGAAGTGCTCCCGGACCGTGAGCACGTCATCGGCGCGGAAGCGGTCGCGGGCCATGCCGTAGGCCAGGGCCTTAAGGGACACGTCGGCGACGCTGAGGGTGCGCTCCAGGGGGGTGCCCATGGCGTACTCGTTGTTCTCGACGACGACCACCAGGGGCAGGTGCCACAGCGCCGCGAGGGACAGGGCCTCGTGGAAATCCCCGATGGAGACGGCGCCCTCGCCCAGGAAGCACAGGGTGACGCCCTTCTCCTTGCGGTACTTGCTGGCGAAGGCCATGCCCGCGGCGAGGGGCACGTGGCCCCCGACGATGCCGTAGCCGCCCATCATTTTTCGAGACGCGTCGAAGAAGTGCATGGACCCCCCCATGCCCCTGGAGCAGCCCGTGGCCTTGCCGTAGAGCTCCGCCATGCAGGCCCGGGCGCTCATCCCGCGGGCGAGCGCCAGGCCGTGATCCCGGTAGGTCCCTACGATGTAGTCCTCGGGGCCGAGGGCCGAGAGGGCCCCGACGGCGCTGGCCTCCTGGCCGATGTAGAGGTGCAGGAAGCCCCCGATGCGGCCCTGCGAGTAGGCCTTGGCGGCGGCCTCCTCGAAGCGCCGGATGAGCAACATGGTCCGGTGGAGCTCCCGGAGCAGAGCGGTGTGTTCGTGCACGGCCTTGGCGCCTCGCTGCGGCGCCTCCGGGGCGCCGCGCCGCGGGAGCATAGAAGCGATTGCTGTTGCCGGGAAGCCTAGAAAGCGACGAAGGGGCTGCGGTTCGGGCGGTTCTGCGTACGGATCACGCCGCCGGCGCCCGCGCCGCCGCGCAGGGCGTTGTAGAGCGTGTCCAGCACGACGTTCCCGAGGAGGTAGACGCTCGGCTGCTGGTACGGGGCCCAGAGGGGGTTGCCGTAGGTCCCGTCGGCGTCCAGCACCGGCCGCAGGAGCGAGTAGCCGAGCTCCAGGGTGAACCAGGGCGTGGCGTTCCAGTCGAGCCAGAAGCTGAAGTTGGACGTCTGGCGCACATTGGGCGTGTCCTGCGGCCCCGTGGAGGAGCGGTACGCCCAGGAGCTGGTGTAACTCAGGGAGAGGCCCGGGGACCAGGCGCCCCACTCGCCCACCACCGTCAGGCCGTAGACCAGCGCGTTGGAGACGTTAAAGAGCCCCGAGAGCTGCGACGTGCAGGACATGTCCGCCATGCCGTTCTCGGCGTAGCACTGCGGCGGGAACTGCGGCTCACCCCGGATGCCGGGAGTGGTGTACTGGTACAGCGGGTGGTTGAAGCTCACGCTGCCCACGAAGAGCAGGTCCCCGCCCAGGACGTGCTCCACGCCGCGGGAGATCTGCATGGCCACGCTGGGGGTGAAGATCACCGTGCGGGCCCGGGACTCCGGCGACACCGGGAGGGACACCGTCACCGAGGGCTGGAATTTGAACCCCGCCACCCGCGGGATGCGGTTGTAGAACAGCGAGAAGAAGGGGTCCGTGAAGCGCGGCTCGTTGCGCGTGGTGGTGGTGTCGCTGTTGGTGAACTCGTAGTTGTAGTTCCAGCCCCCGCGGAGCTGGAAGCCGGCTCCGAGGTTCCACCGGGGCCGCAGGGCGATGGTCATAGTGACCGTGGGGTTGTACGGCCCGCAGGACCCCGAGGCGGCCGAGGCGTCCAGCCGCACGCCCGGAGGCAGCCCCGGGTTCTCCGCGAAGTCGCTCCCCAGCGTGGGCACCACGGCCCCCGACGGGCGACACGCCCCGTCGGGATAGTTCACCAGCGGGATGGCCGAGTCGATGGTCGCGTTGACGAACGCGAACACCTGCGAGCCCGCCCACCGCAAAGGCGGCGGGCCCGAGGCCGCCGCGGGCGCGGCGGGGGTCGCAGGCGCCGCGGGAGTGGTCGGCGTGGCGGGGGTCGCGGGCGTGGCGGCGCTCTGGGCGGGCGCCTGGGCCGCGGTGGTCGCCGCGTCCGGCGGCGTCGGCTGCGCC
>JACRDB010000113.1 GCA_016218725.1 Deltaproteobacteria bacterium | reverse complement strand
CGCGCCGAGGACGGCGCGGAACCGGGGCGGACGCGCATCGAGCTCGGTCCTCAACGCCACAGAAGCGCCACCAGGGCGCCGTGGCCGTCGCCTCCACCGATCGCCTTGATTTTACGGCCCGTCCTGAGATGTGTCCCGACGTGAACTCTGGCAGGAGAGGGGGCTGTAACATATCGAAATCTAACAGGAACTTGAGCCCCTCTCTCGCCAGGGAGAGGGGCGGCGCGGCAGCGCGGGGTGAGGTCGCCGCCCCCTTGACAAGCACCCCCGCAAGGGCGACCCCAGGGAATGTCGCCGCCCACTCCCTTTCCAACGGTCTTGCGCGCCACCGCGCGCCTTGCCTTCGCTCTCGCCTTCGCCCTCGGGTGCTCCGGGAGCGGCACCGCCAACACCGAAGACTCCGCCGCACCGCAGGACACCGCCGCGGACACCGTCCTCGTCGATCCGCCGCCCGACACCGCCCAACCCGACACCGCCCAACCCGACACAGCCCAGCCCGACCGCGCGCCCGACACCGCGCCCGACACCGCGCCCGACACCGCGCCCGACACCGCGCCAGACACGACCTCCGACACGACCCTCGAGGTCGCGCTCGACACCTCACCCGACACCTCACCCGACACCACCCTGGACACCGCGCCGGACACCGCCCCGGACACCACGCCGGACCTGCCGATGGACCTGGGTCCTCCGCGCTGCATGACGCGCACGGACTGCGCGATGGACCCGGCGACGCCCGCGTGCGACGTGACCTCCGGCCGCTGCGTGGCGTGTACGACCACCGATCGCGGGGTGTGCCGCGCGGGGCAGTACTGCGCCGCCACCGGCCGCTGCGACGACGGCTGCGCCGCCGACTCGGACTGCGCGGGCGACGGGGGCCTCGGCCGCTGCGACGCCGCCACGCATCGGTGCGTGGCATGCACGCTCGACGAGCACTGCGCCCTCGGGTCCGTCTGCGGCCCCTCGCGGGCGTGCGTCCCGGGGTGCTCGGCCACCCGCGGGTGCCCCGCGACGCAGGGCTGCTGCGACGGGCTCTGCCGAAGCACCCTCACGGACCCGTCCCACTGCGGGGCGTGCGGGCGAGGGTGCAGCCCCGCCAACGCCACCGGCGTCTGCCGCGACGGGGCCTGCGCCGTCGGGATGTGCAACGCGGGCTTCGGCGACTGCGACGCCATGGCCGCCAACGGCTGCGAGACGGACACCCGCGCCAGCGCCGCCCACTGCGGGGCCTGCGCCCGACGCTGCGGCGCGCTGGAGACCTGCGCCGACGGCGCGTGCCGCATGGCGGCCTTCACCTCCTGCGCGGCGATCCTCCGGCGAGACCCCAGCGCCGCCAGCGGCACCTACACCATCACTCCCCCCGTGGGAGCGCCCGCGATGGTGTACTGCGACATGAGCACCGGTCGGGGCTACACTCTCCTCCTCGGGAGGACGGCCCCGGCGGACGCCGCGGCCATCCTGGGCGCCTGCCCCGCAGGCACTGCTGCCTTCGAGGTCCGCTCCGAGGCCCACGCCGACGCGCTGCGGCGCTATGTGCGAGGGCTCACCACGGGGGGTCCCTGGTACTGGGCCAACTTCTTCTCGGGGCCTCGCGGCAACTGCCCCACGCTGGCCAACCAGCCCGGCTGGCTCCGGAGCGCCACGGACTGGATCGACGCCAGGATCCGCCCCGCGGCCTTGAGCCCCCTGGACATCGTGGAGAACTGCAACGCCAACGGGCGCTTCGACCCGATCCCGGTAAACGCCACGCTGGGCTACACCAACCGGGACTGCGCCCCCTGCCGCGTGCTCTACAACAGCGACGAGCGCGCCCTCTCGGGCACCGTGGTGTGCGGGGTGAACGACCTCCTGGCGTGCGCCCCCGGCACCGAGGACTGCAACGCCGAGGGCGACGACGGCTGCGAGACGCTCGTGGGCACGGACCCCGCCCACTGCGGCGCCTGCGGCCTGCGCTGCGCCGCGGGGCTGTCCTGCGTAGGAGGTGCCTGCGTGACGCGCCTCGGGGGCACGCTCCTGCCGCCGGTGCCGTCGGTGCCCACGGCCCCCCCGGAGGTGATCGCCACGGGGATCTCCGGCCCCCAGGGGCTCACCATGGCGCCGGACGGGGCGGTGTTCGTCAGCGCCCTCTCGGCGGGCACCATCGTGCGCATCGACCCCAGGGTGTCCCCCGCGCTGGTGACCTCCTGGGCCTCGGGCTTCTCGGAGCCCGCCCAGCTCGCCTTCGACCCCGCGGGCGGGAGCCTGGTGGTGGCCGAGCGCAGCGCCAACCGCGTCTCGCGGGTGGTGGTCAACGCTGACGGCAGCGCCGGGGCCCGGACCGTACTGGGTACGGGCTTCTCCGGCCCCTGGGGCGTCACCTTCGAGCCCTCGGGGTCCCTGCTGGTGTCCTCGGAGTTTGGCAGCACCGTGGACCGCATCGCCGCCGGGGGGACCATCACCCGCGCGGTGATCTCGGGCTACAACGCACCGCTGGACCTGCGCTTCGCCGCCGACGGGACGCTCTGGGTGGGGCAGTACTTCGGCACCGCGCTCAACAACGGCACCCTGGTGCACCAGTACAACCCGGCCCTCACCCGCCTGCGGAGCGTGCCGGGCTTCTCGGGGCCCATCGGCATCGCCGCGGACGCCGGGAACAACCTCTACGTGGCCAACTGGGACGGCGGCGCCGCAGGCGTCGGCAGGGTCTTGAGGGTCGCCCCGGACGGCGCCGTGACGGTGTTCTACCGAGGGCTCAACGGCCCCCACGGGATTGCCTTTGACAGCCGCGGGAGGCTCTACGTGGCGGACTATGTCACCAACCGCGTGCTCCGGCTGGGCTCGCCGTAGAGACCGTCACCGCACGAAGATCCACCCTCGCTCGTGCGAGGTGGACACGATGCCGTCGCCCTGGCCCGCGGAGATCTGGGTGCCGTAGTAGCCACGGCACCCGAGGCCGCGGCCGCCGTCCACGGAGCCCTCGCAGGTGGACTCGTTGTTGAGCAGCACGCCGTAGCGGCAGCGGGCGCGCGCCCCCGCTCCGCCGCCGACGTCGAAGACGTTGAACCCGATGCGGTTGCACCCGAGGGTGCCGTTGTAACCCCACACCCGGAAGTCCCCCACGGAGCGCGCGCCCAGGCGCTCGGCCCCGAGGAACAGCGCCCTGGCCGAGGCGGCGGTGACGTCCTCCCGGAGGCACGCGGTGAGGGAACCGAGGCAGAGCCTCAGGGCCTCGAAGGGCAGGGCGTTGAAGGCCGCGCTCTTCATGGAGACGTTCATCGCGGGGTCCGTGACCGCGGGGTTGAGGGTGGAGGTGTCGGTCCACGCGGCGGCGTCGTAGCCGAGGGTGCCCGCGGGGCTCGAGGCGGCCATGAGCACCAGGGTCCAGCCGCCGCCGTCCGAGGCCATGTCGCAGTATGCGCTGAAGGCGGCGGCCCCCTCGGCGCCGTCGGGGTCCAGGGTGTAGGTGCCGCTCGGGGCCGACGGCGAGGCCGCGCGGATGGCCGCGCAGCTCGCCCGGGGCGCGCAGGACCCCCCGGAGCACACCGCGCCCACGGCGCACGCTCGCCCGCAGGCGCCGCAGTGGGCGTCGGACGCGCGCACGTCCGTCTCGCAGCCGTTGCCGGCCATGCCATCGCAGTCCCCGAAGCCCGCGTTGCAGGCCCCGACGGTGCAAGCGCTTCCCACGCAGGCCCCGGCGGCGTTCCTGGGGGTGCACGCCATGCCGCAGCCGCCGCAGTGGGCGGCGGTGGTGCGGGTGTCCGTCTCGCAGCCGTTGCCGGCCATGCCGTCGCAGTCGGCGAAGCTGGGCAGGCACGCGGTGATGCGGCACGCGCCCGAGGCGCACTCGCCGCTGGCGACCCCGGGGCCTACGCAGGTGCGCCCGCAGCTCCCGCAGTGGTCCGCCGCGCTGGACAGGTCCGTCTCGCAGCCGTCGTCCACCGCGCCGTTGCACTCGCCGTAGCCCGCCGCGCAGGTGCGGGCGCAGGCCCCGGCGACGCATGCAGGCACCGTGTGGGCCGGGGAGGGGCACGCCCGCCCGCAGGCGCCGCACGCCATCACGCTGGTGCGGGTGTCCGTCTCGCAGCCGTTGGAGGCCATGCCGTCGCAGTCCCCGAAGCCCGCGTTGCACATCCCGACGGTGCATGCCCCAGCCACGCAGGCCCCGGCGGCGTTGGCGGGGCTGCACCCGCGCCCGCACGCCCCGCAGTGAGCGGCGGTGGTGCGGGTGTCCGTCTCGCAGCCGTTGGCGGTCATCCCGTCGCAGTCCGCGAAGCCGGGTACACACATGTAGGCGCAGCGCCCTCCGGCGCACTCGACGGCGCGGTTGGGCCGCGAGGCACAGGCCATCCCGCAGGCGCCGCAGTGGCGGGCGTCGGAGAGGGTGCTGGCCTCGCAGCCGTTGGCCGCGTCGCGGTCACAGTCCGCGAAGGTGCCGGTGCAGGTCCCGACGGCGCACATGCCGTTCATGCATGCGGGCGTGGCGTTGGGCACGGCGCAGCGCGCGTCGCAGCGGCCGCAGTGGGCGAGGTTCGCCTGGGTGTCCACGCAGGCCCCGCCGCAGCAGGTCTGGCCCATGGGGCAGGGGCGCTCGGCGTTGCAGCCCGCCACGCAGACGTTTCCGACGCACAGGGTCCCCGCGGCGCAGTGGGCGTTGGTCACGCACTCGACGCAGGCGTGGGTGGCCGGGTCGCACCTGCGGCCCGCGGGGCCCGCGTCCGTGGCGGCGGCGCAGCCGTCGTCCGCGCGGCAGCCCGCCACGCAGCGCAGTGCCATCGGGTCGCAGTACGTGCCCGCCGCGCAGCGGTCCATCGCGGGCGCGCAGCCTACGCAGCGCCGGGTGGCCGTGTCACACACGGGCGTCATGGGCGTGGACGCGCAGTCCCCGTCCGCGCCGCAGCCCGAGGGCGTGTCCGAGGCATCCGGGGTGTCCCCGGCGCTGTCCTGCGCGACGGCGGTGTCCGCCGTGTCCGTCACGTCCGGGGCCGGGGGAGCCTCGGGCTCCGTCGGGACGTCCAGGGTGTCCGGCGCCCCGCGGTCCTCCAGGGCGGTCTCCGGCGCGGCGTCCCCGCCGGCGTTGGTGTCCGCGGCCGAGCACGCCACCGCGCCGTTCAGGAACAGCGCCGCCAGCACCCAGGGTCGCCACCCTTCCAATGAAGTTCGCATCTCCCACTCCAGGCAAGAAGGTCGCGCTGCCGATGGTCGCACGGTTCCGGCCAGGAGGGAGACCCCACCCCATGATTACATGATCTTCATTGATAATAGTGTGTAGAAAATATCGATTTGCGATGTAACGAACGGGCGTTACACCTCGGGTCATGCACACCCGATCGCTTGTCGCTGGTGCCCTGTTCGTATCCCTTGGCGTGGTCCATTGTGGGGCCGCGGTCACCCCTGGGGAGGCGCCCTCGGGGCCCCCGGCGGTGGGTGCTCCGGCGGTGTTCGAACCTACGCCCGACTGCGCGGCGGTGCGCGCGGCCTGTGGTCCTGCGCCGCAGCAGGTGGTCCGGGGCCACGCCGAGGGCCTCGTGGGTGTGGACGGCGCGAGGGCCTACTTCGCCGTGCGGTACCTCCTGCGCGAGGGCCAGGGGCTCAATGTGCCTCACGGCGTAGCCCTCGGCAGGACCGTGGTGCGGGGCGGGGCCTTCGAGACGTGTGTGTGCATCCCCCACGGGGGCAACCTGTACCCGCAGCTCGCCGCGGTGGTGTTCTCGCCGGGCTCCACGGGCGAGACGAGCCAGGACGCCGCGAGGGCGATGTTCAGCCAGCGCTACGCCACCCTCGGCGACGAGGACGCCTCGCGGGTGCTGGCCATGACCCCCTCTCCGGCGCAGCGCGAGGCGGCGGTGGCGGCCCTCTCGGACCGCACGCACCGGCTCTCGGTGCGTGGACTCGACGGCGCCATGGAGGGCGGGCAGGTGTACGCCGGGCTCGTGTCCGACGAGCGCTCGGTCGCGGCGCAGGTCCTCGGGGCGAGGGTCACCCGCGGGGCCCTCACCTACGAGTGGATCATGCCCGGCCGGGCCCACCCCACGGAGGGGGTCGCCCTCGTGCAGGACCGCAACAACAACCGGCGGTGCGACGCCGGCGACCGCGGGGCCCTGGCGCCCGCCGCCGGGCTCGCAGAGCTCGACGGGGCCACGCTCTCCTGGGTCGAGGGCCGCGCCCTGGACGCGGTCTGCCGCGCGCTGAGCATCGAGGGCGAGCGCGAGGCGTTCTAGCGGCGGTGGACGACCGGGCGCCCTGGAGGTACCACTCCCGGAGCCCCTTCCATGAAGCACCTCCGACCTCGACCCCTCACCGCGCTCCTCCTGGGCCTCGCGCCCCTGGCATGCAGCAGCCACGACGCGACGAACCCCCACACGGCCCACGACGCCGCGGCGGACAGCGCCGCGGACTCCGGCGCCGCCGTGGTGGACGGCGGGGGCGTGCCGCTCCTCAACGAGTGCGCGGGCATGGACTACCGGGACCTCACCGCGGGGACCGACGCCGACCGCACCGTGCGCCCCATGGGCTCCACGGGCTACACCCCGCGGTGCCTGCGCGTGCGCGTGGGGCAGCGGGTGACCTTCGAGATGGACTTCGCCACGCACCCGCTGGTGGCGGGGATCCCCCACGGCCCCACCGGCGGGGCCACGAGCCCCAACCCCATCGCGGGGCAGACCACGGGGATGAGCTACGGCCTGGCCTTCACCGCCGAGGGCTTCTTCCCGTTCTACTGCAACCGCCACGGCCACGTCGGCATGGCGGGAGTAGTGCGCGTGGTGCCGTAGGGACTTTACCCCCCGGGGCGCAGGGACAAGATCCAGGCCCTCACCGTGGCGAGCCCCTCGGGGTCCGGGCGGAGCGAGCCGAGGTTGGGCATGGCCCACAGGTCCCTCACGCTCATGCGCACCCAGAGCTGGCTCCGGGCGGGCTCGCCGGGTACCACGCCGAGCTGGATCCCGTCGTAGAAGTGGAACATCGGCACGTTGATGGCCGTGCGGTAGGTAGGGGTCCCCGCCGGGTCCCGGTCCCGCACCGAGAGGCGCAGCCTGAGGGCGCTCTCCAGGTGGAAGTAGCTGTCATCGTTGTGGCAATGACCGCAGTTGCCGTGGAGGTACCCGAGGGCCTCCCGCACCGCTGCCTCGCCGGGAATGGACGGCGCCTCCGCCAGAGGGTCGCTCAGCCACCCGCGGGCGCCCAGGTCCGCGAGGCTCCCGGTCCCCGGCGCCCCCGCGAGCTGGAGCGCGCTCACGCCGATCACCACGTCCCGGACGTTCCGGTGGCACTGCTGGCACTCCTCGATGGAGGGCACGTGGTGCGACGCCCCGCGAGGGTTCTCCAACCCGTTGGGCGCGGCCAGGGCGTCGGTCTCGTCGTCGTTCCAGACGTAGGCCACCACCTGCCAGGCGTCCATGCCGTCGCCCGGGCCGACCTTCTGGAGGAGGCGCGTCTCCAGGAGCCGATCGCCCGCGCGGAACTCCTTCCAGAGCCTGGTCCCCTGGGGGAAGCGCCAGTGGTCCGGGTCCGCGGTGTTGATCCTGGAGCCCGCCGGGAGCAGGAGGTAGCGCCGCTTGGAGGCCCCGTCGGTCCAGAGCTCGTAGCGCGGCGTGAAGGACAGCACCCCCTCGGCCAGGGTCCTCCGCGAGGGGTCCGCGTAGAGCCCCGTCTCGGACAGGCGCGCGGGGCCTCGCCACGCCATGGACGTGTCGGCGCTCGTGTCCCTCCGGGGTCGGGCGTCCCGAGCGCTGGCGCTGTCCTGGTGGTGCGCGTCGAGCGCGCTCGTGGTGTCGGGTGTCGTGTCCAGGGCGTCCATGCCCGAGTCCCCGGCGGAGGGGCTGGGCGCGGCCTGGGTGCAGTGAACCGCGGTGAGGAGGAGGGCCCCGCCCGCGGCGCCGGGCCTCACCTTACGACCCGAGGCGCATCCGGAGGCTGGCCAGGGCGCTGTTTACGTCCGAGGCGGTGATCTCCAGGATGCGCATGGAGGGAAGCTCCACGAGGATGAAGGTGTCCCTCGGGCGGTTGAAATAGCGCTCCATCCTGGGTTGCGTACCCATGGAGTCCAGCACCATGGAGTAGGGCGCTCCGGCCCTGCCGTTCCAGGTGCCGAGGTTGGCCTCCGTGGGGAAGGTGGTGGGGGTGGTGCCCTCGGTGAGGATCGTCATCAAGAGCGCTCCTCGGGGGACCAGCGTCGGAGTCTGCGAGGCCATTGCACGGGCCCCGTTGAGACAGGGTACTCACCAATAGGCGCCGAGCTGTATGAGCGCGAAGCGCGCCCCCGAGCGCCGCACCATGTCGAAGGTGACCTCGGTGATGCCCGCCTCGGTGTCCCGGGCGAGGCCCATCACCGCCGTGGGGTTCCAGAAGCCCTGGTAGGTGAAGTTCGGCAAGGTGTTGCCCACCCTGCCCCCGTAGGGCCCCGGGGGATAGCCCGGGTCTGCGTCCTGCGGCGGCGCGGTGTCCGCCGCGGGGGTGGTGTCCGCCATGGGTGCGGCGTCCGCCGTGGGCTGCCCGGAGTCCTGCGGAGGCGTCATGGCGCCGGTGTCCGCGGTGCCTCCGGCATCGCCGCCCGGCAGAGGGGACAACGCGCCGTCCGGGGTGGGGCTCCCGCACGCCACCGCCGCAAGGAGCGCCACCGCCGCCTGGGGCCACCCGCGAAGCACCGAGGGTCTCTTCATCAAGCGCGACCATCCCGCGCGAACAGTGCGTCTGTCAAGGGGCCCCCGAGGCCCGGGAGACCTGTCCCCTACGTGTTCCAGGTGTGACCCGGCGGGACACACCGCCGCGGTCAAGACGCCGGGCGCGTCCCTCGAAGGAAGGCCAGGGAGCCAAAGACGGTCCTGGCGCTGCGGGTGACGGCCACGTCCGCGAAGCCCGCCTCGCGGAGGAGCTCCGGGAGGTTGCCTCGGGCGTTGTCCCGGGTGGGCGCCAGGCCGTCGAGGACTCGCACCGGAAGGAAGGCCAGGGCCATGAGCGGGTCCTGGGCGCGGCCCCAATCGAGGATGTGGAGCTCGCCCCCAGGGCGCAGGAGCGCCCACGCAGCGCGCAGGCAGCGCTGCTTCTGCTCCCTCACCAGGTGGTGGAGCATGAGGCTGGTGAGCACCCGGTCAAAGCTCCCTGCCACCAGCGGCGGCTCCGTGGCCGAACCCTGGACGAAGGTGAGCTCCGCGCCGGCGTCTTCGGCCTTGCGTCGGGCGATGCCGAGCGCCTCGGGGTCCAGGTCCAGGCCGGTGACGCGCGCGGCGGGCTGGTGACGCTTGAGGGCCAGCGTGAGGGTCCCGGTACCGCACCCGAGGTCCAGCACGTCCATCCCCGGGGCGAGGGACGCTTGTTCCACAAGCGCGCGCTTGTGCCTCTCCTCGTCGAGGGAGAGGGCCAGCACGCGGTCGTAGGCGCGGGTGAGCGCGTGGAAGCGCAGCGCGGGGACAAAGGGTTCGGGCGAGGCCATGAGGTGAGCGTACACCCGACCCGGCGGTGGCGGTCGGCGGCGGGGTCCGGTCGCCCCCTCGTGCTACCCTCCGGCGTACCCCCGATGGCGCGCCCGCTGCGACCCTTGCGCCTCCCTGCCGCGCTCGCGCTCCTGGCGGCTTGCGCGCCCTCGCCCGCGGCCCGTGACGCCGCGACCCCGTCGGACCTCGGCCCGGAGCTCGCTGCGCTCGACGCCGCGGCCGACACCACCGCCGACGCCGCCCTGGCCGACGCCGCCGAGGTCGGCTGCGCCGTGGGCCCTCGGGCGGGCGAGCGTCGCGTCCTGGGCGTGGTGCTGGACATCGGGCCGTACCGCAACCGCTGCGATGAAGGCGCGCTGAGCGCCGCGCTCTTCACCGGCCCCCAGAGCCTCGACGCGTTCTACCGCGCCAGCTCCTACGGGCGCCTGCGCTTCGTCGGGGACGTCTACCGCGTGGCCGTCCCCGACCAGGAGGGCGACTGTGACGAGCCGAGGCTCGTCGCCTGGGCCGAGGACGCCGAGCGCCAGCTCGCCGCGCGCGGGGTGGACCTCTCGCGCTACGTGTCCCTCACGTACTCGCTGCCCACGCGCCCAGGGATGCGCTGCGGCCTCGCGGTCACCCAGGCCCGCGCCCAGCCGCGGGTGTTCAACCGCGACGGCGCCCGCTGCGACTACCCCAACGTCTATTGGCACGAGAACGCCCACGCCCTGGTGTTCCCAGGCACCGAGGTCGGCGGCCTCGGCCACGCCGCCGCGCTCCTCGCCGACGGCGGGGTGATGTTCAACGGCGACCGCGCCTCGGTCACCGGCTCCACCATGGACGGCGCGCCTTTCAGCGGCCCGGAGCGCTACTACGCAGGCTGGCTCGCGGACTCCAACGTCACCCGCGTCGCCCGCTCCGGCGAGTTCACCCTCCGAGACCTCGCGGAGACCACGCCCGAGCCGCAGCTCCTGCGCGTCGCCTCCCCCAGCGACCACCCCGACGCCGACGCCCTCTACGTCTCCTGGCGGCGCTCGCGGGAGGGCTTCGAGGCCGCTCGCCCCATGGACTACGACGGCGTGAGCGTGCACCGCTTCACCCCCTGCCCGAGTGACTTTGGCACCGGCCGCGGCGGCCGTCAGGTGCACACGCTCCTGGTCGGGGTGCTCCGTCAGCCCGGCGACCGCGCCTCGGACCAGGGCACCACCGTCACCCTGGTGGGTACCTCGGACCGCTCCGCGACCGTCCGGGTCGCGCGCCCCTGAATGCCCTCGCGCGGGGGGATGTCCCCTGGAGACTCAAGGTAATATTCTTTCATACGTATATACGTATATATCCCAGGACGAATCCAACGGTGATTTCTGGAGGGGTCTCCCCCCTCCTCCGGGCAGGACGGGCGATGGCGCGTGAATGATCACCCTCCGTCTGGCAACCCCCGGAGACTTCACAGTCCAGGCTGTAAAGCCGCGTTGGCAGTGCCACACCAACGCCTTCGGCGGAGCGTCAGGAACGCCCTGGCACGGTGTGTGATACCCGGCCCCGGCCATGACACCCCACCGCGCGCTCCTGCTGGCGCTGCCCGCTGCGCTCTCGCTCCTCCCTTCCCTCGCCCGGGCGCAGACCCGCGACGGAGGCTGGCGCCAGGGACACCCCCTCGCCCTCGGCGCCAGGGCGTCCGTCCGCGCAGGGGACTACGCCCTGGTGGGCCTGGGCGGGCACCTCCGGGTGCAGCCCCACCGCCTGGTCACCCTGGAGCTCTTCGCCGACCACTTTGTCGGTACCCTGAACGACGCCCTCCGCCACGACCACGAGGTCGGCGGCATCGTGCAGCTCAACGTCCTGCGCGGGGACTCCTGGGCGCTCTACCCCCTGCTGGGCGCCTGTGCCACCTTGGCCTTTGTGCACTCCCCACAGTCCGGCGGCCCCACCGTCAATGACATCCACTTCGGGGTGCGTGTGGGCGCGGGTGGGCAGGTGTCCCTCGGGCGGGGTTTTGGTCTCCAGGCCCAGGTGGAGGCCCTGGGCTACCTTGGTCACCCCTTCCAGGTGTACCGCTTCACCGCCCAGACCGCGCCGGACCTGGCGCTCTACGGCCTCGGGCAGCTCACCACGGCGCTGAATTATTCGTTTTGAAGGGACACCGGAGGACCTGTGCCCGATGCTTGAGGGATCCGCGCGAGGGCTCTGGTGGCTGGCCCTGGGGCTCGGCTGCGCGCCCGCGCCTCCCGCCTCCCGGGGCAACGCCTCCTGCGCGGGGTGCCACCCCACCCAGGCCCGGGCCCTGGCCTCCTCCAGGCACTCCCGCGCCACCGAGAGCGACCTCTTCCGAGCCCTCCGAGCGCGCGCGTCCACCGCCGACCGGGCCTTCTGCGACGGGTGCCACACCGTGCACGACGTCCCGGGAGAAGAAGGCGCCGGCTGCGTGACGTGCCACCAGGCCGGGGGCAACCGGGGCGTGTCCAACGCGCGGCTGGTGCTTGATCTACAGGGCCCCGTGCGCGGTCCCTTCGGGTCCGCCACCAGCGCCCACCGCAGCGCCCCGGGGGACTTCCTACGGAGCGCCGACCTGTGCGGCACCTGCCACGAGGTGCAGGGCCCCGGTGCCTTCGTCGAGACGCCCTACTCCGAGTGGAGCGCGAGCCCCGCGGCGCAGTCGGGGATCACCTGCGCGGGCTGCCACATGGCGCGGTCCCCGGGCGACCCGGAGGCCCCGAGAGAGCGCGGCCCCGCCGCCGTCGGGGGCCCGGACAGGGCCCTCACGGACCATGCCTTTGTCGGCCCCGAGCACCAAAGGGCCGCGGAGCTCCTCGGGCGCTCGGCCTCGCTGGCCATGCACGTCGTTCCCAACGGGGCCACGCTCCGGGTGGAGGTCACCATGACCAACCGCAACACCGCCCACGCCCTGCCCAGCGGGGCGCGCTTCGCCCGAGAGCTGTGGCTCGAGGTCCGGGCCCTCACGGACCAGGGCACCACGGTCCTCGCCGGAGCCCCGGAGGACCCCCGGAGGGTCGAGCTCGGCGACCGGGTCACCCGAAACGGCCTCCCGGCGCTCCCCACCGCCAGCGACCCGCCCGAGGTGCGTGCCCTGCCCGCAGCCGGGAGCCGCACGGTCACCCTGGAGCTTCCCGCGAGCGTGGGCGGCAGCCCCGTCCGAGCGCTCACCGCCGTCTTGCGCTTCCGTCGGAACGATCCGCGCCTGCGGCAGGCCCTGGGCCTCCCTCCGGACCCCACTGGCCCCCTGGACCTGGCCGCGGTGACCCATGCGCTCTAGTCACGGGCTCGCCCCTGGGCCTACCATACGCCCCCTGGGCATGGAGCGGGCTGACCTCACGAACCGGGTGTGTCCGCGCTGCGGAGAGTGCCCGGAGCCCCCCGCCGAGCGCTGCCCCAGGCACAACCTGGACCTGGTCCGGGACCCCAACCTGGACCGGCTCCTCGGCGGGCGCTACCGCGTGCTGCGGCTCCTGGCCGTCGGCGGCATGGGGAGCGTGTACATCGCCCGCCACGAGGTCCTCGGGCGCAACGTCGCGGTGAAGCTGCTCTCGAGGCACCTGGGCGCCGACCGGCACCTCCGGCAGCGGTTCCTGCGCGAGGCCACGGCCCCCAACCGCGTGCGCCACGAGAACATCGTGGACGTCATTGATTTCGGAACCGACGCCGGGGACCTCTACCTGGTGATGGAGCTCCTGGAGGGCGAGCACCTCGCGGCCCGCACGGCCCGCGGGCCCCTCTCCCTGGACGACGCCCTGGAGGTGCTCCTGGCCGTCGCCAAGGCCCTCTCGGCGGCCCACAAGGCCGGGCTCGTCCACCGGGACATCAAGCCCGAGAACATCTTCCTCCTGCGGGTGACCGGGCCCGTGCTCCGCGTCAAGGTCCTGGACTTCGGCCTCGTGCGCATCTCGTCCGCGCGGATGACCGCCTCCGGCGAGGTCTTCGGCACGCCCATGTACATGTCCCCGGAGCAGACCCAGGGGCGCGAGGCCACCCCCGCCAGCGACGTGTTCTCCCTCGGGGCCGTGTTCTATGAAATGCTCACGGGCTCCAGGCCCTTCACGGGCACCTCCGGGGAGATGCTCAACCAGCGCCCGAGCGTCACGCCCCTCCCGGTGCCCGCCGTGCCCCGCGAGGTCGAGGCCCTGGTCCACGCGATGATGGAAGCCGACCCCGCGCGGCGCATCCCCGACGGGCAGAGCCTCCGCGAGCAGGTCGAGCAGCTCCGCGCGACCCTGGGCGCCCGGGGGCTCCTGGTCCGAGGTTCCCGGGAGCCCGGCCGCCCCCCCACCCTCCAGGACTGGCTCCAGCGCCGCGCCGCGCTCCACCAGCGCCTCGTCGGAAACGGCGACCCGGGCGCCCTCCCGGAGCCCCTGCGGCGGAGCCTCTCGGAGCTCGACGAGGCCCTGGAGGAGATCCCCGCCCTGGAGCGCGAGACCCAGGAGGTCGCCCGGGAGCTCACGGCCCTGGAGGAGCACCACCACGGCCAGCGCAGGGCCTTCGAGAACGCCCTGGGAGAGCTCGCCCGGGACTTCGACGGCTGGACCGAGCCCTACACCGAGGCCCAGCGCGCCCTCGAGGCCGCCCGCGAGGCCGTGAACGCCCACGCCTCGGCGAGCCTCGACGCCTGGCGCGCGGCCCTCCGGTGCGCCCCTCCCCACGAGAGCCTCGACGACCCGGGCCTCGCCGCCCTGGAGCACCTGGGCGAGCGCGCCGCCGCGTGGAGGAGCGCCCAGCGCGCGCTGGACGAAGCCGCCGAGCGCTTCGACGCCATCGACCAGGAGCGCCGGGACCTGTCCTTCCAGATCGCCACGATCCGGGCCACCCGCGCCGAGGCCGAGGTCCGCGTGGCTTCGTCGAGGGCCTCGCTCCGCCAGAGGCTCGGGGACCTCGGCGCGCGCCTGGCCGCCCGCCACGCCGTGGTCTCGCAGGAGACCCAGCGCCTGGAGAGCGCCCCGGCGCGCCCCTAGAACGGCTATTTCAGCATTGTCTGAAGCGTCTCGGCCATGTGGGCGGGGGTGGTCGCCACACGGATCCCCGCGTTCTGGAAGGCCTGGATCTTGTCCACGGCGCGGCCCTTGCCGCCGGAGATCACGGCCCCGGCGTGGCCCATGCGCTTGCCGGGCGGGGCGGTGGTGCCCGCGATGAAGCCCGCCACGGGCTTCTTCATGTTCGCCTTGACCCACTCGGCGGCGCGCTCCTCGGCCTGGCCGCCGATTTCACCGATCATGATGACCCCGTGGGTGTCCGGGTCGTCGTTGAAGAGCCGCAGGACGTCCACGAAGTCCATGCCATTGACCGGGTCGCCGCCGATGCCCACGCAGGAACTCTGGCCGATGCCCAGGTGCGTGAGCTGCCCGACGGCCTCGTAGGTGAGGGTCCCGGAGCGGGACACCACGCCGATGGGGCCCGGCTTGTGGATGTGCCCTGGCATGATCCCGATCTTGCACTGCCCGGGGGTGATCACCCCGGGGCAGTTGGGGCCCACCAGCGTGAGGTCCCGGTTGAGCCGGTGCTCCAGGGCCCGCCGCACCCGGAGCATGTCCATCACGGGCACCCCCTCGGTGATGCACACCACCAGCGAGACCCCCGCGTCGGCGGCCTCAAGGATCGCGTCCGCGGCGCCCGCCGGGGGGACGAAGATCACCGACGCGTTGGCGCCCTCGCGGGAGACCGCCTCGCGCATGGTATGGAAGACGGGCACCGCGCCCTCGAAGGTCTGCCCCCCGGCCCCGGGGGTGACCCCGGCGACGAGCTTCGTCCCGTACGCCAGCATCTGCCGCGCGTGGAACGAACCGAACCTGCCGGTGATGCCCTGCACCACCAGCCGCGTGTCCTTGCCAACCAGAATCGCCATCTGCGCGCCCCTTCCTTCAGGTCCCGCGGACCAGCGCGCAGATCTTCTGGGCGCCGTCGAACATGGTGGAGGCCGGCGTGATGGCCAGGCCGCTCTCGGCGAGGAGCTTGCGCCCCTCGTCCACGTTGGTGCCCTCCAGGCGCACCACCAGCGGCACCCGGAGCCCGAGCTTGCGCGTGGCGTTGATCACCCCGGTGGCGATCACGTCGCACTTCATGATCCCGCCGAAGATGTTCACGAAGATCCCCTTCACCTGTGGGCTCTCCAGGATGATCTCGAAGGCCCGGGTGACGGCCTCCTCGGTGGCCCCACCGCCCACGTCCAGGAAGTTCGCCGGCGAGCCCCCGCAGTGGGCGATGATGTCCATGGTGGCCATGGCCAGCCCCGCGCCGTTGACCAGGCACCCGATGTTGCCGTCGAGCGCCACGTAGGACAGCCCGGCCTCCTTGGCCTTGAGCTCCGTGGCGTTCTCCTCGCTCGGGTCCCGCAGCTCCGCCCAGGACGGGTGCCGGAAATCCGCGTTGTCGTCGAAGCTGACCTTGGCGTCGAGGCACAGGAGCTCGCCGTCGACGGTGACGATCAAGGGGTTGACCTCCAGGAGCGCGCAGTCCTCGCGGGTGAAGCACTCGTAGAGGGCCCCGAGGAGCGGCACGAACTTCGCGGTCTGGTCCTTGGTGAACCCGAGCTGGAAGCCCAGCCAGCGGGCCTGGTGCGCCGCGAGGCCCGTGACCGGGTCGGCCCACACCTTGAGGATCTTCTCCGGGGTCTCCTCGGCGACCTTCTCGATGTCCATGCCGCCCTCGGTGGAGGCCATGCACACCACCCGGCGGGTGTCCCGGTCGACCAGCATGCCCAGGTAGAGCTCCCGGGCGATGGCCACGCCCTGCTCGACCAGCACCGTGCGCACCACGCGCCCCTCGGGGCCCGTCTGGAGCGTGACGAGCTTGCCCCCGAGGATCCTCCAGGCGGCGTCCCGGGCGGCGTCCGCGCCGCCCTTGCAGACCTCGACGCCCCGGGCCACCACGTTGGGGCCCTTGTGCACCTTGCCCTTGCCGCGGCCCCCCGCGTGGATCTGGGCCTTGACCACCACCACGCTCCCGCCGGTCTCCGCCAGGAGCTTCTCCGCCGCGGCCCGGGCCTCCTCCACGGTGGTGGCCGGGAGGCACCTCGGGACGCGCACGCCGTAGCGCGCCAGCAGGGCCTTGCCCTGGTACTCATGGATCTTCATCGTCAGCCCTGGGCGCTCAGGCGACGGGCCACGTCCACCACGCCCTGCACGCTCGCGGCGCTGCGGGCCAGCATGGCCCGCTCGGTCTCCGTGAGGGGCAGCTCCACGATCTTCTCCACCCCGCCGGCCCCGAGCACCACGGGCACGCCCAGGTACAGGTCCCGGTAGCCGTACTGCCCCGAGAGGTACGCCGCCGCCGGGAGCACGCGCTTCTGGTCCCGGAGGTACGCCTCGGCCATGCACACCGCCGCGGAGGCCGGGGCGTAGTACGCGCTGGTGCCCATGAGCTTCACGATCTCCCCGCCGCCGCCGCGGGTGCGGGCCACGATGCCGTCCAGCGTGTCCTGGGAGAGGAACTGCGTGATGGGCATCCCGTTGAGCGTGGTGGCGCTGAGCACCGGCACCATGTCGTCCCCGTGGCCCCCGAGGATCATCGCCCGCACGTCCTTCACGCTGGCCCCGGCGGCCGCCGCCAGGAAGTGCTGCATGCGCGCTGCGTCCAGCACCCCCGCCATGCCCACGACCTTCTCCGGCCGGGCCCCGGTGAACTCCCGGTAGGCCCACACCATCACGTCCAGCGGGTTCGAGATCACGATCACGAAGGCGTCCGGGCACGCGCGCTTCGCGTTCTCCGCCACGTTCCTGATGATCGGGAGGTTGATCCCCACCAGGTCGTCCCGGCTCTGCCCGGGCTTCCGGGGCACGCCCGCCGTGATGATCAGCACGTCCGCGCCCTCGCAGTCGCGCCAGTCGCTGGTGCCCACGATGTTCGCGTCGTACCCCAGGATGGACCCGTTCTGCAGCAGGTCCAGCGCCTTGCCCCGGGCGAAGTCCGTCTTCGACGGGATGTCGAAGAGCACCGCGTCCCCGAGCTCCGTCCGCGCCACCAGGGAGGCGAGCTCCCCACCAATGTTCCCCGCGCCGATGAGTGCGATCTTGTTGCGCCTGGCCATTCGCGTACCTCTCCCGTCAGGCGACCTGTGATCCCTTCGGGGTCGCCGGGCGCCGGGGTTGTTGCACACCCCCCACCACCCCGTAAAGACCTCCTCCCCCGTGGTGAAGCCCCGTAGGCGCCGTGCTACGCTTCCCTACAATGGCGCTGATGTCCCCCCGGCTGCGCGCCGAGGGCTTTGTCCACGGCTTCACCACCCGCCCCGGGGACCCCCCGGCGCTCGGGCCCACGCTCTTCCAGGCCTCGCAGGTGCACGGGAGCGGGGTGCTGGAGGTGCGCCCCGGGGACCACCCACAGGCGCTCCGGGGCCTGGAGGCCGACGCCCTGGTGGCGCGCTCCCCGGGCCACGCGGTGGGCGTGCGCGTGGCGGACTGTGTCCCGGTGCTCCTTGCGGACCGGGAGACGGGCCACGTGGCGGCCGTCCACGCGGGCTGGAGGGGCCTTCTGGCCGGGGTGCTGCCCGCCGCCCTGGGCGCCCTCGCCGGGGGCCCGCGCGGGGCCCTGGTGGCCTCCGTGGGGCCCCACATCGGCCCCTGCTGCTTCGAGGTGGCGTCGGAGGTGGCCACCCGGCTGGCCGAGGGGTCGCCCCCCGCGGTGGTGTGGAAAAGGGACGGGGAGCGCCCCACGGTGGACCTCGGGGCCCTTGCGGAGCACCAGCTCCGGACCCACGGTGTACCGTTGGTGGAGCGCGTGAACCTCTGCACACGGTGCCACCCGGCGCTGTTCTTCTCGTACCGCCGGGACGGGCCCCTGGCGGGGCGCATGGTAGGCTTCGTGGCGGTGCGGGCGCCCACGGGCCCGGACCATGCAAACGCCCGGGGATGGAGCAGAACTCCTTGAAGGGCCTTGTCGTCCAAGGCTCTGGTGCGCGATGAGCAAGCCGGTACCCCTCGACCCCCCCGTAAGTGACGTACCCGGCGTGGGGCCCACGCCGCATGCGGCCTCGCTGCGGGTGGTGCCGGGGGTGCCGGAGACCCTCCGCGAGGGGGCCTCGGCGCCCCGCAGGACGTGCCCCACCTGCGGGCGCCAGTACGAACCCCCGGCGCGCTTCTGCCAGGTGGACGGCATCACCCTGAAGATCGAAGAGACGGCTCCGGACCCGTACCTGGGCACGCGCATCGTGGACCAGTTCCTCCTGGAGCGGGTGCTCGGCGCGGGGGGCATGGGCGTGGTGTACGACGCGCGGGACAACCTCTCGCGGCGCTGGGCGGTGAAGATCCTGCACCGGGACCTGATCACCAACAAGGACATCGTGCTCAGGTTCCAGCAGGAGGCGCAGATCGCCAGCCGGCTGGACCACCCGGGCATCGTGAGGGTGCACCAGTTCGGTCAGCTCAGGGACGGCAACCTGTACCTCGTGCTGGAGTTCCTGGAGGGCCCCACGCTGGCGGAGGCCATGGACGCCCAGGGGCCCTTCGCCACGGCGAGGGCGGTGAACGTGGTGGCCCGCGTGGCGGACGCCATCGGGTACGCCCACGCCCAGAAGATCGTGCACCGGGACCTGAAGCCCGAGAACATCATTCTGACCAGCGCCGACGGCGACCCGGAGTTCCCCAAGGTGCTGGACTTCGGCATCGCCAAGATGCTCCTCGGGAGCGGGAGCTTCGTCACGCAGGCGGGGCTGATCTTCGGGACCGCGCGGTACATCTCCCCGGAGGGCGCCGCGGGGGAGCCCGTGGACCAGCGCGGGGACGTGTACTCCCTCGGGGTGATCGCGTACCAGCTCCTGGCCGGGCACACGCCCTTCGAGGCCGACGAGCCCGTGCAGCTCCTGATCAAGCACATGCACCAGCCGGTGCCGCCGCTGCGCACCTGGCCCGCGGCGGCGGGCGTCCCCGCGGAGCTCGAGGCGGTGATCAACCGCGCCCTGGTGAAGAACCCCGAGGGGCGCTTCCCGGACGCCCAGGCCTTCGCCGCCGCGCTGCGCGAGGCGGTGCCCTCGGCGCCGAGGGCGGCGGAGGTGCGCTCGCTGGTGCCCACCACGGTCATGCCCGCCTCCGAGGTGGCCGGCGTGGCCGGCGTGGCCGGCGTGGCCGAGCTGGCCCGCACCGTGGCCACCGCCGCCGTGGCCGACGCGCCCGTTGGGGGCGTCGCCACGCGGGACCCGTCCGTGAGCGGCGTGTCCCGGGTGCGGGTGCAGATCCACCCGGCCAACGGCGTGCCCATCTCCACGCTGGACCGCGGCTCGCGCGTCGACGAGGGGGCCTCCACGCCGCCCAGCGCGATCCCCGCGGCGCCCCTGCTCGGGCCCGGGACCGCGCCGCCCTCCGCGCCGAGGGCCACGGCCCCGTCGAGCGGCCCGCCGGAGACCTCTGCCTCGCTGGGGGCCACGGCGGTGCGCCTCCACCCGAGGATGGAGCTGCCGGTGATCCCGCCCACGCAGCTCTCGGCGCCGAGCGCGCTGGAGGTGCCGCAGCCCTTCGCCCCGTCGGAGGACTCCGGCGAGCTGGTGGTGCCGGGGCTGCCCAGGCGGCGCTCGCAGGCGCAGGGGACGTCGTTTGTGACCACCCTGGCTACCGTGGGCGTGTCCATGGTGCTGGCCTTCGCCATCGCCCTCGGGGGGGCCTGGGCCTTTCGTATGTTCCCCTCGCAGCGCCGGGCGGACGAGCTCCAGGGGCTCCTCTCCCGGGCCTCCGCGGCCCTGGCCGACGGGCACTACGTCCACGCCCGGGACGGCGCCGACGTGGAGGACCTCACCGACGCCGTGCTCGCGCTGGACCCGGAGAACGCGCGGGCCCACGCGCTCCGCCAGGCCGCCGCCGCGAGGCTCCGCGCCGCCGCCGACGCGGCTCGCCTGAACAACCGCCCCGCGGAGGCCCTGCCGCACCTGCAGAACGCCCTGCGCCTCGTCGAGGACCACGCCCTGCGGGAGGAACTCGCCGTCTTGGAGCGCCAGGCGCACGAGTCCTCCCGCCCGAGGCCCCACCTCGTAGCCCCGCCCGCGAGGCCCCCGGCCCCCGCGCCCCCGCCGCCTCGGAGGCCGCCCGCGCCGCCGCTGGTGCACCCCCCGCAGCCCGCGGTGCCGCTCCACCCTCCGACCCCCGCGCAGGGGGCACAATCCGCGCAGCCGGCACAACCTACGCAGCCCTCGGTCACCCGGCCCCTGGGGACCACCCCCGAGAGCGCGCCCGGGCAGGTGCTCCAGAGCCCTCCGCTGGTGCCGCCCGTGCTCTACAACCCGGCCTTTGGTCGCCCGGCGGGCCGCACGGGGATGTTCTGACCGAACCCCGCGGTCACCCCCGGCGCCGGCTACCGGAGTAGCCACCAGAGAACCCTGAAACCGTCTACACTTCCAGGGTAGGAACGGCCCTTGCCTGGGCCCCCGGGAGTCCCTTGATGTCCCGTCTGTTCAGCGCCTGGGCGCTCGGGTTGAGCGCCTTCATGACCGCCGCGGGAGCCCTGGGACAGGGCGCCCCTGCAGCTACGGTGCGCCCTCCGGGGATCTATCTCCGGGCGGCGGTGCTGGGGTCCAGCATGAACCCCGAGGGGCTGACCTACCGGGCCGAGCGCGGGAGCGAGAGCGCGGCGCCCGGGTCGTTTACGGGCAAGCAGCTGGGTTTCGGGCGGGTGCTGCTCCCGGGCTTCTCGGTGGGGGTGCATGTAGACGGCCACTGGTTCCACCTCGGGGTGGGGGCGGACCTCTACGCACGACCCGACGTGACGCTCCTGAACGACGCCCAGGTGGGCGCCGGGGCGGTGGCCTGGGTGCGCGGGGGGCCTCGGGTGGTGGTGGGTCCCGTGGCGCTCCTGGCGGCCCTGCGCCTGGGCGCCCACCTCCAACAGGTGGAGCGCCGCGCGGGCACCGAGGTGGTCACCTACGACTCCGCGGCGGGCGTCTACGCGCTGGACCTGGGCGTGGCGTGGCGTCCCATCCCCTGGGTGCAGCTCGACGCCATCGTGGGCTACGACCTCGGAACGCTCTCCGCGGTCACGGCGTCGGTGGCGGTGAATGTAGGGTGGAGTAGGCGTTAGCGCCGCTGGCGTCGTGGGTCGCTGGCGCAGGGCGCAGGGGCTCTGGCTCCGTGGAACCAATAGCCCCCAAGGGCCTTTGGGTGGGGCTACAAGTCGCGGCAGATCGGGGTGATGCGGTCCACGACGCGCGTCGAGCCGATCAGTGGGTTGATCACCGAGGAGCCGACCTCGAAGCCCACCAGGAAGCTCCCCCTGGGGCAGTCCGAGGTGACCGAGGCGCCGCGGAGGCCCACGTTGTTGAACGGCACGATGGTGGTGATGGGCGCCGCCCCTACGCCGTCCCAGGCCGTGATGGACGCGCAGCGTCCGTCCACGTCGCTGCGCTCCCCGAAGGGGCCGGCGAAGGACCGCACGCCGATCAGGGCCTGGCCCGCGGGGCACAGGGCCGTCAGGCCGTTGCCGCCCTCGCCGCCGGAGCCCGGGGTGAGGTGCTCCACGGAGCCCGCGCGCACGCCCAGGACGCCGCCCACGCGCTCCATGCCCCGGCAGCGACCGCCGAACCGAAGGAGCGAGGTGGTCACGGGGTTGAGCCCGGTGCGACCGTAGAGGCCCGTCATGGCGCCCAGGTCCGAGCAGAGCTCCCGGTCCCTGACGGAGCTCGTCCCCACGGTGCTCCCCGCCGTGGCGAGGGCCGACGGCGACGGCGGCGGGGTCTGCCCCAGCGTGCGACACACCACCCGGAGCTGCTCCAGGGAGGAGCCCACGCGGCCGTGCATCGCGCTCATGGCCATGCCCGTCGGGCAGAAGCGCTGGAAGGAGGTCCCGAGCGCCGTGCCCAGCTCGGGCAGCACCGTGGTGACCGCGTTGTTGCCCGCCAGCACCTGGGTGCGCGGCGCGCAGTGCAGCCCCAGGCTCGACACCTTCGTGGTGTCCGCGTGGCCCGTGACGCCCACGACCACCTCGCCCGCGGGGCAGTCCGTGGTGCTCGGCGGCAGGCCGACGCCCACCGTCCCGAGCTGGGTGATCACGTTGGTGAAGCGGTTGCGGCACCGCAGCGCGAGGCTGCCGACCTCCATGGTCAGGCCGTTGAACGCGAGCCCCAGGGCCTGCCCGGCCACCAGGTCGTCCGGGGCGCAGTAGTGCCCGAGGAAGGGCGAGCCCTGAGCCCCGCCCACCTGCTGCAGCTCGCTCTCCCCCTGCCACTGGGACCGCGCGCCGCCGGTGGGCGTCGTCGGCACCGTGACGCCGCCGAAGGCCGGGGAGGCCGAGAGCACCCGCGAGCATGTGTTGAGCTGGTCCGTGACGGCGTACGGGTCCTCGGTGCCCGAGAGGTGCCGGAAGCCCTTGTTGTGCGCGATCTCGTGGAGGATCGACGCCGCGATCTGCGCGACGGTCCCGCTGGCGAGGTAGCCGTGGTCGATCCGCACCTCCTCGTCGGGGATGCCAACGGACGCGCAGGCCAGCCAGGTGGTCGAGCCCCCGCACGGGTTCGTGGCCGCGTCCTGGCAGGTGAAGTCCGTGTGCATGTTCTGCTGGAGCAGCGGCATGATGGTGCTCACCGACTCGCCGTCGTCCGGCGACAGCACCGCGTCCCTCAGGCAGCTCCGCAGGGGCTCCGGGTTGTTGTTCACCTGGTCGTCGAGCAGCGCCATCGCCGCGTCGATGGTGGCCTTCTCCGCCGCGCTGCACCCGGAGGTGAGGTTCAGGAAGCCGTAGGTCGCCGTGCCGTTGAGCGGCTGCGTGACCTGTGTCGGAGAGGGCGCCTCGGGCCCCCCCGCGCAGCCCATCCCGAGCACGAAGACGCCAAGCCAGCGAGAGCGCCCGAAGGGGCAGAGGGGTGCGTGTGTCATTGGGAAATCCTTTCGCAGACGCGGTGACGCGCTTCTTCGCGGCCGCGGCCAGCTACCGTTGCAGCGCCCGTGCCGCGCGATTTCCCAAGGAATTACAATGACTTACGGACACCTCCGCCGTGGACTGGAGGCTTCACTGTCGCGCGGGAGAGACAGCGCGCCCGCGGCGCCGCGCTACAACCGCACGACGGCCACGCGGAGGCCGTGCTCGTCGGCCCTGGGCGCCTGCGGTCCCCGCACGCATGCGAGCCTGAGCGGGATCCAGTCCTGGTACCAGGTGACCACCACCACGGAGCTCGTGGCCTCCACGGTCACCCACCGGATGCCCAGCTCCTTCCCGATGGCGAAGCTCGCGCGGGACGTCACCGCCCGGCCTCGGACCTCGAAGAGCTCCACCCTCGCGTCGGCGCAGGCCCCGCGGGACACCGCCACCCAGCGCACACCGCCCGCGCCCTGGCCCGCCCCCACGGCGCGCTCATACCCGAGGAGGTCCTCGCCGCGGGTGACCTCCACCCCGTCCAGGGTCACCACCCCGACGCGACCGCGCAGCGCCACCTGCGGCCCGAGGCCCCCGCGCGACACCGCCGGGGCCAGCTCCAGCACGCCCTCGCGGGCACGCCGGGCCATCACCTGCGCGATCCACTGCCCCGCCTGGGAGAGCTCCGCGGAGGCCTCCCGCTCGGGGCCCGTAAACCCCGCAGGGGTCGCGTCTTGCGCGCGGAGGGCCCCGCCCGCGTCCCCGCGCGCCTCCCCGCGCCCAGGCGGCCACAGCACCGTGAAGCCCCCCTCGCGCGGGACCAGCGCCAGGGCGCTCCCCGGAACCATGCCCGTGACCTCCGTGCGCGCCAACACCTCCGCGCCGGACGCGCTCCAGCGCACCCAGCGGAGCTCCGCCCGGGAGAGGTCCTCCCGCGGGAGCGCCACCGCGGAGAACACCCCCTCCGCCGTGGACACCGCGGGGCTCACCGCCGCGGACACGATCCCGTCGGTCCTCCAGGGCCCCTCGGCGCCGCTGCCCACGGTGACCCGCGGCGCATCCCGGGCCGCCGCGGGCGCGTCCCTCGCCGTCGCGCCCGCGTCCCCCGCGGGCGCGCCGCGGCGGGGACACCCCAGGAGCCCCAGCGCCACGAGCGCGAAGCGCCATCGGTCGCCCACCGCCGTCACGGCACCTCCCCCAGGTTGGGGAACAGCGCCCGCACCGCGGGGCCCCGGTGGACCTCCTCGGAGGCCTCGCGGCGCACGGCCAGGAGCACCACCGCGGAGCCCCCGCCGCAGACCACGGTGACGCCCTCGGGGGTGAGCACCACGTCCCCGGGGTCCAGACCCCGAGGCGGCCTCTGCGCCTCCCGGGCCTTGAGCACCACCAGGGTGTCCTCCCCGAAGCCCGTGAAGGCCCCGGGCTCCGGCGACGCCGCGCGCACCCGGGCCACCACCGTCGACGCGGGCCAGTCCCAGAGGAGCTCGCAGTCGTCGTCCTGGGGCTCCGGCGCCAGCGTCGCCCCGGCGGGGTCCTGCGGCGCCGAGGGCCCGAGGGCGCCACGCTCCAGGCCGTACAGGGCGTCTCTCAGGAGCGCCAGCGACGGGCGGTCCAGGGCCCGGGCGAGGCCCCAGGCGTCCACCTCGGGCGGCACCGGCACCGCGCGCTGGAGCAGCACCGGTCCCTCGTCGTACTGGGCCGTCACCTGGTGCACCGTGACCCCGGTGGTGACATCCCCGAGCGCCAGGGTCCAGAAGTACGGGTCCGCCCCGCGGTGCCTCGGCAGCAGCGACGGGTGCACGTTGATCCCCCCGAGCGGCGCCAGACGCAGCACCTCCGGCGGGATCCTCCGGGTCCAGAACCAGCTCACCACCAGGTCCGGGTCCGTGGAGGCCAGGAGCTCCTGCACCGACGGCTGCAACAGGTCCGGGCGCCCGAGGAGCATCGTCCCGCGGGACGCCAGGAGCCCCCGCAGGCGCCGTTGCCCGGGCGCCCCGAGGCGCGAGAGGCACGCGGCCACCAGCTCGTGGCCCTCCCGCAGGAGCATCAAGGCCCCCAGCGGGAGCCCGAGGTAGAGCACCTTCACCGGCGACCATCCCAGGTGAAGAGCCCGTAGGGCACCAGCACTTCAAAGGCAGTCTCGCCCACGGCGCGCCCCAGCGGGTCCCCCCGGTCGCCGGTGAAGAGCAGCGCCGCGCGGGCCTCGGCGCCGCCCTTCAAGGCCCTCAGGCCCTCCAGGAGGGGCCCCTCCAGGCGCTCCAGGGCGCCCTCCAGCGATCCCCCGGAGGCCGCGAGACCCTCTGCGCAGAGCGCGGTCTGGAGCACCTCCACGCCGCCCAGGTGCCCTCGCTGGAACACCCCGGGGGAGCCCTCCCGCGGAACCACGGGGCTCGACGCCGCGGCCCCCTCCGCCCAGTGGAAGCCCTGGTCCACCAGGCGGAGCCCCGAGAGCCTCGGGAGCACCCGCTCCCGGAGCGCGCCGTAGAGGTCCTCGCGGAGCCCCGTGCACAAGACAAAGAGCGCGCTCCGAGCGCCGCACGCCCCGGCGAAGGCCCCGAGCACCCCCGGCAGCGCCGAGAGCCTCGCGGGCGCCCCGAGGCCCTCCGCCGGGAGCCTCGGACGGAGCGCCTGAAAGTGAGCCTCGAAGCGCCCGAGGGCGGCCTCCACGGCGCCCAGGGCCCTGGGGCGGTAGCCCACGGTCCGGGCCCCGGCGCGGAAGCCCTCCAGCGCGAGAGGGACCTTTCCGGCCCCCTCCCGGAAGGCCCTCTCAAGGCCCGGGACGGTCTCCTCCAGGGGCTCCTCCAGCCGCCGAAGGAGGGATTGGAGGGCCGCCCCGGAGGTCACCGCCCGGAGCCACCGCCGGGGGTCCTCGGGGCGCCTCGGGGGCCCCTCGGGCGCCTCGGGAGCGCCCGTCGAGGGCACCCAGGGCACCTCCGGAGCGTCCAGGTGGGGCGCTCCGAGCGGCGCGGTGAACACCACCAGGGTGTCCTCCCGGGGGCCCTCCGGCGGGAGGCGGAGCCACCCGGGCAGGGCGCGCTGGAGCGCGGGGAGGGAGCAGCTCCGCCCGGCCAGCTCCGCGGCCAGGAGCCCCGGGTCCCGCTGCACCGTGGGCACGGGGCCCAGCACCCTCAACGCCCCAAAGCGATCGACCAGGGCGCTCGCCAGGGCCGGGGTCCCCGCCGCCTGGCCCGCCCCAGCGGTGGCCAGCACGGAGAGCGCCCGCCGGGGCACCTCCGCCAGGAGGGCGCCCAGGGTGGCCGCGTTGCCCGGGGTGGCCCCTCGGGCGTCGCACCAGGCGTCTACCTCGTCCAGGACGAGCACCAGGCCCTGGAGCCCGACGCTCCGGGCCCGGAAGAGCCAGCCCCCCAGCGCCCGGAGCGCCGCGTCGCCGCGGTCGTCGTAGAGCCCTCCGGGGGCCCTCGCGGCCTCCAGGGCGTCCTCCACGGCGCCCGCCACGGTGTCCGCCAGGGAGGCGCCCTCGACGAAGCCGCAGCGCACCGTCAGGGCCCCCTCCCCGGCGAGGCGCTCGACGGCGCGGGCGTTGAGGGCTCTGCGTGCCCTGGAGGAGCCCCCGGAGACCAGGGCCGAGCGCCCCCGGTCGGCCTCCGGGCGGAGCGAGGCCAGGAGGGCCTCCAGGGGGTCTTCCGTCGCCGTGTCCAACGGCCGCGGAGCGTACTGCAACTGCGCCCGCGGTTGGAGCCCGACCGCGCGGCGGCAACCGTGGTAGCGTTCCCCACCCCATGAGTGGCCAGCCAGTGAAGACCATCCGGGTGGTGGCCGCGGTGATCGAACGCGACGGGCACTACCTCATCACGCAACGCCGCCCGGCCGCAGTCCTGCCGCTCCTCTGGGAGTTCCCCGGCGGCCGCGTCGAGGACAGCGAGACCAACGCCGAGGCCCTCACCCGCGAGGTGCTCCACCGCCTCGGGGCCGAAATCGAGGTCGGCGCGCTCATTTCCTTCGTGAGCCACCCCTACGACCACTACGTCGTGGACCTGCACCTGTACGAGTGCACCCTGGTCACCCCCACCCTCACCGCCCGCGCCGTCCACGCCTACCGCTGGGTGCGCTCGGACGAGTTCGATCAGTACCCCTTCACCCCCGCCGACGAGGCCTCCATGGCCCGCCTCCTGGGCGAGGCCGACCCGGAAGCCTCGTAACTCCCCATTACCCTCCCCACCATTGCCCTCCGGGCGTGGTTACATTGCTCCCAATGGCCCACTGCATCGTCTGCGGCTTCCCCAACGCCCCGGATGGAGCCCCCTGCCCACAATGTGGGAGGGCCAACTACGGGGCCCCCTGTCCCTCCTGCGGGCAGCCCTCGCCCACGCTGTACCGTTCGGGCAAGGTGCTCTGCGCGGGCTGTGGGGCCACCCGGGGGGTGCTCTCGGGGCTGCCGGTGAACATGGCGGGCACCGCCCACAAGGTGGGCGGGGTGCTCACCGGCGTGGTGGCCTGGTTTGGCATCGCCGCGGCGGTGTTCACGGGCTCGCTGGTGGCCCTGGTGACCTGGCTCTTCACCCACGCCCTGGGGACCACGCTCCTGGCGGGGGGCGTGGTGGGGGGGATGGGCGCCCTGGTGGGGCTCTTGATCTTGAAGGGCGCCCGGAGCCTCTCGCGCCGCGGGGACGAGGTTCGGGAAGAGGCCCTCCAGCAATCGGTGCTGGCCATGGCGGGCTCTCGCCACGGGCGGGTGACCACCGTGGAGGTGGCCCAGAACCTGTCCCTGTCGCTCCGGGACGCCGACCGGATGCTCACGGCCATGACCTTCAAGGGCCACGCGCAGGTGGAGGTCAACGCCGAGGGGCTCTTGCAGTACAGCTTCCGGGACCTGCGGGGCTCGGCCAGCGGGGCCCCAGGTGCCCAAGGTGCCTCTGGGGGGGCCTCGACGGGGGTGCGTGTGGAGGCCGCGAGCCCCCAGGACGCGGCCCGGGAGCGGGTCACCCGGGAGTTCGACCAGATGGCCGAGCGGCACCGGACCGGGCGCCTCTGAGCGCGTTGTCGTAGGCTCCCGGGCGGGCCGTGGATTTTCACCTCTGGACGCCGCTCATCTCCACGCTGGTGGCCCTGGCCATCGCCGTGAAGGTGGTGCTCCGGGAGAGGAAGCGCCGGGCCCACTGGCTCTTCGTGATGTTCGCCACCAACGTGGCCGTGTGGTACCTGGCCACCTTCCTGGAGTACCGCCTGCCGCGCACCAGCGGGCTCCTGGGGCGCCTGACGGCCTTCGTGGCGGTGCTCCTGCCCCAGACCGGCGTGCGCTTCCTGCGGGCCTTCCGGGTGGACGGCAGCACCCGTCCGTCCTGGCTCGACCGCTGGACCGCCTGGCTGGCCGTGCCGCTGTTGGTGCTCGTGGCCCTGCCCTGGTTCGACGGCGAGCTCGCCGGGACCACCATCCGCGCGGTGATCGCGGCCTACGTGGTGGGCCTCCTCCTGGCCGCCGTGAGCACGCTCTACACCTCCGGCCGCGAGAGCCGCTCCCGCGAGGAGCGCCTGCGGGCGCTCTACCTCGCGGGGGTGGGCGCCGCGGCGACGCTGGTCACCACCGCGGACCTGGTGCCCTTCACCCTCAACAAGCTCCTGCCCAAGAACTTCCCGCCGGTGGGGAGCATCCTCGTGCTGGCCGTGCTGTACATGTTCTCCGAGGTGCTGGAGCGCCAGCGGCTCCTGGACCTCTTCGAGCTGGCCGGGCGCTTCCTGGTGCTCACGGCCCTGGGGCTGGTGCTCGCGGGGATCTATTACTTCCTGGTCGATTGGCAGGAGCTGGTGCAGGCCCGCACCCCGGAGGAGGGGCCCTATTTCTTGAACGCCATCGTGGCCTCGGTGGTGATCCTGCTGCTCTTCGACCCGCTCCGGGCCAAGGTGGAGGAGCGCATCGGGAGGGTGTTCTCCGGCGAGCGCGTGGACCTGGAGCGCGCCGCCCTGCAGCTACGGCAGCGCCTGGCGCACCTCCTGGAGCTCGACGCCGTGGGCCGCAGGCTCATGGAGGGCCTGGAGGCCTCGCGCAGGGTCACCCGCGCCGCGCTGTACCTCGCCGACGCCGACGGCTTCGAGCGCGTGGCCCACCTCGGGGACGAGCCCCCCCGGAGGCTCACCCGCGAGGGCCTGGAGGGGCTCCTCACGGAGCTCAAGGCCTCGGGCTGCGCCGTGCGCGAGACCTTCGAGCGCTCCGCCGAGGAGCGCCGGGAGCTGGGCGAGCCCCAGGACGCCGAGCGCATGGCCTCCGGGGCCCGCACCCTGGACGCCCTCGGGGCGAGCGTGCTCCTGCCCCTGGAGGGCGACGCGGGCGAGCTCTCGGGGCTCCTGAGCGTCCGCGATGACCGCGTGAAGGACGCCTTCTCACCCGAGGAGGTGCAGATCCTCCAGGGCCTCGCCGGCCAGGTGGGCGTGGTGGTCGAGAACTGCCGCCTCCACGCGAAGATGAAAGAGCGCGACCGCCTCGCCGCCCTCGGAGAAATGGCCGCGGGCCTGGCCCACGAGATCCGCAACCCCCTCGGGAGCATCAAGGCCTCGGCCCAGTACCTCGAAGGCGCCCGCGCGCCGCCCGCGGAGCAGAAGGAGTTCCTGGGGATCATCGTGGAGGAGGTCGAGCGCCTGGACCGCGTGGTGCGGTCCTTTCTTGATTATGCCCGGCCGTACCGAGGCAACCCCTCGCTGCTGAATGTCTCCCAGGTGGTCGAGCGGGCCGCGCAGATCTTGCGCCCGGACCTGCCCCCGGCGGTGAAGCTCGAGCTTGACTGCGACCCGTCGCTCCCGCCGGTGCGCATGGACCCGGAGCACCTGCGGCAGGTGCTGCTCAACATCGTGAGGAACGCCGTGGAGGCCCTGCGCGAGGAGGGGGCCATCACCATCCGGGCGAGGGTCCCGTACCCCACGCGGGACGTGCTGGAGCTCCAGATCCGGGACACCGGCCCGGGGATCGACGCGACGATCCTGCCGAACCTCTTCATCCCGTTCGTGACCACCAAGGCCCAGGGTACGGGGCTCGGGCTCGCCATCTCGCAGCGGCTGGTGCAGTCCGCCGGGGGCTCCATCGAGGTGCGGGACACCGGCCTCGGGGGGAGCACCTTTGTGATCTCGCTGCCCGTGGCGAAGACCGGCGCCAGCGTGCCGCCGCCGCCGTCATGAATGGTCCCAGAGGGTCACCGGGCCCCCGGCGCTCTCCTCCACCATCTGGAGCGCGCGGTAGCGGTAGAGCGTAAGCTGCGGGCGCTGGATCCCCGGCGAGGGCACCCCCCGGTCGCGCGCCAGGCGCCCGAGGGCCTCGGACGGCTCCGGGGCCGGGGCCCAGGGCGCCGGGGGCAGCACATACTCCCAGGACGTGAGGCGCTCGAAGCCCACGCCCCAGACCCTCGGGTCCGCCGCGCGGCGCAGGAAGGCCGCGTCCCTCGCGCCGAGGACGCCCTTGTCATAGAAGATCGCCAGGGTGAGGGTGCGGCTCCTCAGGGCGTCCCGGAGGGACCCGTGGCGCGCCTGCTGGCGGCTCGTCCAGGCGTCCAGCACGGCGAAGGTGACGTCCAAGAGGGCCCGGGCGACGGAGCCCGCGCGGTTCGATCGCCACAAGATGGCCTCGTGGCCGTCCCTCACCACCAGCGCCACCTCCGCCGAGCGGCTCCGGCGGATGGCCTCGGGGAAGAGCCGCTCCGGCGGGGCCGTGGCGCCGCCCAGCACCAGGCGCACCACGGAGACGAGCCGCCGGGCGTCCTCGGGGCTCACGGTCACCCGCTCGGCGGGCTCGTAGAGGGCGGCCTCGGCGTCCAGGTACACCGCCGAGAGGCCGCCCGTGGGGCGCAGGGCCACCAGCGCCGAGGACACCGCGCCCGAGGGGCCCGCGGGGGCCCCGGCGGTCACCAGGAGGCCGTCCACGCGCCCGGCGCGCAGGGCCCTGGCGACGGCGGCGCTGTCCCCGCCCGCGAGAGCGCGCGACACCGCGGGGTAGCGCCCCACGGGCACGAGGGGGGTGTCCCCGGCGAGGAGCCCGAGCGGCGCGCGGCCCAGCACCGCCACGGGCCCGCGATCCCGGAGCTGGGCGGCGAGCTCGGCGTAGCGGGCGTGCCACGGGGCGCGCACCAGGCCCAGGCGCCAGCTCGCCCCCCAGAGGCCCCCGAGGAGCCCGAGGAGCACCAGCCCGATCCATCCGTAGCGTCGCACCGGGCGCACGGTACCAACGTCCCGCGCGCGGTGCCACCGCGCCATTCCCTTTCCGGGGAGGCGCGGGTAAGCTCCGCGGCCGCATAGACCCGCAGAGGAGCACCGCCGTGATCATCGGAGTACCCAAGGAGATCAAGACCCGGGAGTACCGCGTGGGGATGACCCCCGCGGGGGTTCGCCAGCTCGCGTCCCGGGGCCACACGGTGCTGGTGGAGCGCGGCGCCGGCGAGGGCTCGGGGCTGCGGGACGAGCAGTACGTCCACGCCGGCGCGCGCATCGTGCCGTCCGCGGCGGACGCCTGGGGCGCGGACCTGGTGGTCAAGGTGAAGGAGCCGCTGCCCGCGGAGTTCGAGCACTTCCGCGCGGGGCTGGTGCTCTACACCTACCTGCACCTGGCTGCCGAGCCCGTGCTCACCCGCAAGCTCATGGAGAAGAAGGTCCGCGCCATCGCGTACGAGACCATCCAGCTCGAGGACGGCTCGCTCCCGCTCCTGCGGCCCATGAGCGAGGTCGCCGGGCGCATGGCCGTCCAGGCCGGGGCCACCACCCTGGAGAAATGGCGCGGCGGCAAGGGTGTGCTCCTGGGCGGCGTGCCAGGGACGCGCCGCGGGCGCGTGGCGATCCTGGGCGGCGGCGTGGTGGGGCGTAACGCCGCGCGCATCGCCATCGGGATGGGGGCGCAGGTGACCGTGCTGGACATCTCGCCGAAGACCATGGACTACCTGGAGGACATCTTCGGCGGCGCCATCGAGACGCTGTACTCCAACCCGGTGAACATCGAAGAGGCGGTGACGCGCGCGGACCTGGTCATCGGCGCGGTGCTGGTCCCGGGGGCCGTGGCGCCGAAGCTCGTGGACCGCGCCGCGGTCAGCCGGATGGAGCGGGGCTCGGTCATCGTGGACGTGGCCGTGGACCAGGGCGGGTGCATCGAGACGGTGCGCCCCACCAGCCACGACGCGCCCACCTACGAGGTGGACGGGGTGATTCACTACTGCGTGCCCAACATGCCCGGCGCGGTGGCCCACACGTCCACCTTCGCGCTGACCAACGTGACCATGCGCTACGCGGTCACCCTGGCGGACCGCGGGCTGGACAGGGCCCTGCGCGAGGACCCCGCCCTGGCCCTCGGGGTCAACTGCTACGACGGCCAGTGCACCTACGAGGCCGTGGCCCAGGCCCACGGGCTGGACTACACGGCCCTCTCCGCCGTGCTGGGCTGAGCGCCCTCAGCCCTCTTCGAGCAGCCCCACGGCCCAGGTCTCCTCGCCCTCGCGGAGCGCGTCCACCAGCTCGTTCACCCGGTTCAGGGCGTCCGCGGGGGTGTCGCTGGGGGCGACGCGGACGCCGATCTCCACGCGGCTGGGGAGCTCCCAGACCCGCACGGCGACGATCCCTTCGAGCTCCAGCACGGCCTCTTCGATGCGCCGGGCGCGCTTGGAGCCGGGGGCTGTGGTCACGATCGAGGGGGGGTAGCACCCCGCGCCCGGGGAGCGCAAGGGACGCCGTCCGCGGGAAGGAGGTTGTCATCGGGGCCCTGAGCGAGGAATATCCCGGCGCCCGGGAGCCTTCACGGCTCCACAGGGCCCCTACGACCATGCCGAACCTTGTCTCACGGAGCCTCTGGATGGCGGTGACCCTCGCAGGGTGCGCCTCCGCCCGGATCCCCAATACGGATGTCCCGGACACGACCTTCAACCGCGGGGTGATCGGTTTCTGCGAGCGCTACCGCCGCGCCGTGGAGACCCGCGACGCGCGCGCGCTCCTGGCGCTCGCGTCGCCGCGCTACTTCGAAGACGGCGGCACCCCGCGCGGCGACGACGACTACGGCTACGACGGGCTCCAGCGCCTCCTCGGGGCCTGGAGCGACGAGGTGCGCCAGGTGCGCTACGAGATAAGGTACCGCCGGGTGCAGCTCGACCCGGAGCACCCGGACCGGGTCCGGGTGGATTTCACCTTCTCGGGCAGCTACACGCTGCGGCGACCCACCCTGGACCCTCCCCGGCCCGGCGCCTCCCTGGCCCTGGCCATTGACCCTGTGCGGGAGGCCACCCCCGTGGCCGTGGACGACGAGCTTTGGTTCCGCCGCGTGGCGGACAACCGCCTGGAGCTGGAGCGGGTAGGCGACGACTGGCGCATCCTGAGCGGTATGTAGCCCCCCTCCGGAGGGTCTGGGCCTGGCGCGGTTTGTTGTCGTTGCCGGGACCGGGAGGGCGGTGGTACCGTCGCCGAGGCGGTCGCGCCGGAGCGCCTCGGCCTGCCCTGCACACCCATGACCGACCGCGACGAGCCCGCCACGGAAGAGTTCCTTGAGGACGCCGAGCTTGTCTCCGCAGGACCCGCCGAGAGCCGCGCGGAGCTCCTGCGCCTGAGCGAGCGCCACAACCTCCCCGCGGTGGAGCTCTCGCGCCTGCGCCTGGACCTCGCGGACCTGGCGCTGATCCCCGAGGAGATCGCCCGGCGCCACCGCGTGCTGCCCGTCCTCGTCAAGGACGACGCGGTCTTCCTCGCCATGGCGGACGCCTCGGACAAGCGCGTCCAGGAGGAGCTGGAGTTCGTCTCCGGCAAGCGGGTCTGCGCCTTCGTGGCCCTGGACGAGGAGCTCCGGGCCGTCATCGACGCGGTATACGCCGCCCGCGCCGAGGGCCACGCCACCTGGCAGGGCGAGCGCTACAACCCCTCGGCGCCGCCGCCCCCGACGACCGCCACGGACCCGCCGCCCACGCCGGCCCCCTCCTTTCCGCCCCCCCCGGGCACCACGGTGCCCTCCCGGCCTCCGGGCCGTAGCTCGGTCCCGCCCGGGTACAGCTCGCCGCCGCCCGCGTCGCGGCCCGCACCCCCCACGCCGCCCGCGTTCCGGTCCCGCAGCCCCACCATCGTGGGAGGTCCCGCGGGCTCCATCCTCCCGCCGCCGGTGCCCGGGGCCTCGTCCCAGCGCGCACCACCCCCGCCGCCGGGTAGCCGCATGGCCGCTCCGGCGCCGCTCCCCTCGGCGAGCGCCGAAGGCACCTCGCCCACCCCCCGGAGGCTCCCGCCCGCGCCTCCGTCGGTGCCCCCAAGGCCCCCGGAGCCCTCCGATCTTGACGAAAACCCCGTGGAGGTCGGCGCCGCCACGGTGATGATGGAGCACCCTTCACCAGTCCAGCCTACACCCACCCACAAATCCCCACCTGCCCTGGGTGAAGACGACGTCCCTACGGGGATCTTGCGGATGCCTCCCCCGATGCCGATGCCGCTGCCGATGCCGCTGCCCGCGGTGGAGCCCGAGGTGGTGACGGCGCCGGTGGCTGCTCCGGCGCCCACGCCGGGGCCTGACGCTGCGCCGGCCTCGGGGCGCCGTCGGGTGGTGCTGGTGGACACCGAGGACGACAGTCGGAGGCTCCTGGCCAGCGGGCTGGAGGACCTCGGGGTGGAGGTGGTGGAGCTCAAGCGAGGCCAGGAGGTGCTCCCCTCGCTGGAGAAGCACACGCCGGCGCTGGTGGTGCTGGACCCGGACCTGCCGGACCTTCATGGCTTCGAGGTGCTCCGTCGCATGGGCGAGGTGGACCGGCTGGCGTCGGTGCCGGTGGTGCTGCTCTCCGGGCGGTACCACGGCTGGCGCTTCGCGGCGGACCTGAAGAACACCTTCGGGGTGCGGGCCTTCCTGCCGAAGCCCTTCGGGATCGTGGAGGCCGCGGCATGCATCGAGGGTGTGCTGGAGTCCCGCGGGGACGAGCGGCCGAGCGAGCTGCCCATCACCCCGGACGCGGACCGGGCCTTGAAGGCCGGCACCGAGGCCTACCAGCGCGGAGACTTCGAGGCCGCCGTGCAGCACCTGGAGAAGGGCGTCCTGGCGGCCCCGGACTCCTACCGGATGCACTACCAGCTCGCGCTGCTCCTCGGGCGCCGGGGGGAGCTCTTTCGGGCAATCTCCGAGCTGGAGTGCAGCGTAGGGCTCTTCGCGGGGTTCTTCCCCGCGCTCAAGAACCTCGCGCTCCTGTACGAGAAGGTCGGCTTCCGAAAGAAGGCCCTGGAGGCCTGGGAGCGCGCCGTCCCCGCAGCGCCGGACGAGGCCACGCGGGGGCAGATCAAAGAAAGGGTGCTCTCGCTGCTCTAACCTGTCTGATCACACTGGACACCGCGCGCTGGTGACGCGGCGGTGACGCCCGGAGCGAGTGATGAATTTTGTCTGCGACCACTGCAAGCAGAAGTACCACGTAGCCGACGAGAAGCTCCGAGGCCGCGCGGTCACGCGCTTCAAATGCAAGAAGTGCGAGCACATCATCGAGCTCCAGACGGGCTCCCTGGGCGGCGGCCCGGGGAGTGAGCACTCGTCGCCGGGGCTCTCGGTGGACCCGACGCCCCAGGGCACCCAGGCCCCGCCTCCGACGGCGGCCCCGGCGCCCCCCGCGGCGAGCGCCAAGGTGGCCCCGAGGCCCCGGACCCCGACCACCACCGGCCCGGCCCTCTCGTCGGTGTCGCCCCTGACGCGCGGGCCCGCAGGCGCGGCCCCCGCGGGCGCAGCCCCCAAGGCCCGACCCCGAGCGCCCACCACCACGGGGCCGGCGTTTTCGCCGTCCTCGGCGCGGGGCGCCACGGGGCCGTCCCTGGTCGGGGCCACGGCCCGCGCGGCGGACAAGGCCCCGGCCCGCAAGGACGCCCCCGCCGCGCCCAGCACCTCGTCCATTCTCAACGCGTCGGAGACGGGCTGGTACGCGGGCATTCGTGACCTGCCCGTGGGGCCCCTCACGCGCTCGGAGCTCTCCGCGAGGGTGCAGGGCGGGGACGTCACCGCGGACACCCTCGTGTGGCGCGAGGGGCTCGACGACTGGCGCCCCATGCGCAGCGTGGCGGAGCTCGGGGACCTCCTCAGGCTCGCCGCCCAGCGCATGTCCGGCAACCTCCTGGACGAGCTCGGCAAGCGCCCGGCCGGGGGCGACAAGCCCCGCGGCGCCCAGGTGGTGCCCATCGGCAGCGCCCGCGCAGGCTCCGTCCGCCCACCCCACGGCCCCGAAGGCGAAGACGACGAGGCCACCAAGGTCACCGGCCTGGACCCCCGGATCGCCGCCGCCGTGCGCGACGCCGACGCCGCCCGCGCCAAGGTCCCGAGCGACGCCTTCGACATCGAGACCCGCCCCATCTCGGCCTTTGGCGAGCCCGCCAAGACCCCCTCCCGGCGCCCGCCACCGCCGGCGCCGGTGCACGGCTCCCCACAGGGTACGACACCGCATCACACGGCCCCACAGGCCACGACACCGCCGCACACGGCGGGTCGTGCTGCGTCGGCGCCTGGGGCTGGCAGCGCTCCGGCGAGGGTGGTGCCGCAGACCCTGGCGGCGACCCCAGGCTCGCTGGGCATCGCACCGACGAGGGCGTCGGTGCCCCCGACGCCACCCGCTCCGCCCGCGACGCCCATGGCGCAGGGCCAGGCCCCCGCCTCGGCGCCTCGGGAGAGCCCCTCACCCTTCGGCGAGGTGCCGCCGGTGGGGCCCTTGAGCGCGCCGGAGCCGGTGGCGTCCTTCCCGCCTCCGCCGGCGTCGGCGTCGTTCCCGTCGGGGATGGAGTCCCAGCCCATGCCCCTGGTGGTGCCCTCCGGGGCGCCCCTGGCGTCGAACCCCTCGGGGTGGAGCCTGGCGCCGCCTGGGAACCCCACGGTGTCGCTCGCTCCGGCGCCTCCGCAGCCAGGGCTCCCAAAGAGCGTGCTGGTGCTTTTGGCTGGGGTGCTGGTGGTGGGCCTGGCCGGTGGCATTGTCATCGGCCCACGGCTGAACGCGCCGCGTACGGCGCCCACGGTGAATCCGCCCGTGGCCACGGCGCCGTCGCCGGTGGTGACGCCGCCGATCGCGCTGCCTCCGTCCCCGGGGCCCGAGGCCCCGACCCCACCGCCGTCCTCGGTGGCGGCGCAGGGGACGCCCACGACGCCCGAGCAGGGCCCCAACGGGACGAACAACGACCACGGGCACAACCGCGACCACCGCCCGGGCGGCCGCGAGCCCACCGCGCCGCAGGTGTCCGCGGCGGACCTGGCGCTGATCCGCGCGGCGGGCGGGACCCCGACCCCCTCGGGGGTGGACGGGCCTCGGGACACGGCCCTCAGGACCGCCCCGAGGGCCCCCTCCGGGGCCAACCCCGGGGCGCCCTCCAGCGGGGCCGGGAGGGCCTCGTCGCTGGCGCGCTCGCTGGAGCAGTCCCGGGTGGTGTCCCGGTGCTGGCAGAACCTCCTCCGGCTCAACCCCGCGGCGGGCGCTCGGCCCGTGCGCATCACCGTGAGCCTGTCGGTCAACGGGGCCGGGAGGGTGTCCTCGGTGAGCGTGTCCAACGCCCCGTCGCCGCAGTTCGCGTCCTGCGTGGAGTCCGGCGCGAGGACCCTCCCGCCGCTCGGGGCGGGCGAGGCGCTGACCACCGAGGTGCCCGTGAACCTGAGCGCCGGCACCGGGAACTGACGGCGGCCGTCCGCGGGAAGCTGTGGCTTCCGGCGCGGGGGCTTGTATAGAACGGCCATGGACAACCTGGTGATTGAGGGTGGCGTCCCGCTCCACGGGGCGGTGCGCGTCTCCGGCGCCAAGAACGCCGCGCTGCCGATCCTGTGCGCCACGCTCCTGACGGACGGGACCTGCACCCTGCGCAACGTGCCGGCGCTTCGGGACCTGGAGACCACCGCGGCGCTCCTGCGCTTCATGGGCGCGGAGACCACCGTCACGCCGCCGGTGGTGACCGTCCGGGCCGGCTCCCTGCGCCGCCCGGAGGCGCCCTACGAGCTCGTCAAGCAGATGCGCGCGTCGGTGATGGTGCTCGGGCCCCTCCTGGCGCGGCACGGGCGCGCGAGGGTGTCCCTGCCGGGGGGGTGCGCCATCGGGGCCCGGCCCATTGATCAGCACCTCAAGGGCCTCCAGGCGATGGGGGCGAAGATCACCCTGGAGCACGGGTACGTAAACGCCGAGTGCGCGCGGCTGCGCGGGGCCACGATCCCGCTGGACATGGCCACGGTCACCGGCACCGAGAACCTGATGATGGCCGCGGCGCTGGCGCGCGGGCGCACGCAGCTCGTGGGCGCCGCGCGGGAGCCCGAGGTGGAGGAGCTCGCGCGGGTGCTCAACAAGATGGGCGCGCGCATCGACGGCGCGGGCACCGACGTGATTCACATCGAGGGCGTGGACCACCTGCACCCGATGGACCACGCGATCATCCCGGACCGGATCGAGGCCGGGACCTTCCTGGTGGCGGCGGCGGCCACCGGCGGGGACGTGCTGGTCGAGGGCGTGGTGCCCGAGCACCTGGAGCCCCTGGCGGCGCGGCTGCGCCAGGCCGGGGTGGAGCTCACCCGGGAGGAGACGGGGCTCCGGGTCCGGGGGGAGGGCGGCCGGAGCCTCCGTGCGGTGGACCTGTCCACGGCGCCGCACCCGGGCTTCCCGACGGACATGCAGGCGCAGTTCATGGCCCTGATGACCGCGGTGCAGGGCACCAGCGTGGTGACCGAGGCCGTGTTCGAGAACCGGTTCATGCACGTGCCGGAGCTCGTGCGCATGGGGGCGGAAATCGAGGTGCGGGGCCGCGCCGCGGTGGTCACCGGCGGGACGAAGCTCTCCGGCGCCACGGTGATGGCCACGGACCTGCGGGCGAGCGCATGCCTAGTGATCGCGGGGCTCCTGGCCGAAGGGTCCACGGAGATCCTCCGGGTGTACCACCTGGACCGGGGCTACGAGGCCCTGGAGAAGAAGCTCCAGCCGCTCGGGGCGCGCATCCGACGGGTGCGCGGCGGGGCTTGACCGTGGGCGCCCCGAGGACCCTGACGCTCGGGCTCCCCAAGGGGCGCCTCCTGGCGGCGCTGGCGCCGCGGTGGGTGGCCGCGGGGGGCGCCCCGGAGGCGCTGGACACCTCGGACCGGAGGCTCCTGCGCGAGGCCGTGGTGGCGGGCGTCCCGGTGCGGGTGCTGCTCCTCAAGCCGGACGACGTGCCCACCTACGTCGAGCACGGCGCTGCGGACGCGGGCGTTTGTGGCCGGGACGTGGTGCTGGAGCGCGGCTGCGAGCTCTTTGTACCGTGGGACCTGGGGCTGGGCCGCTGCCGCATGGTGGTGGCCGGCCCCGAGGGTGCTACGCCCTCGGGGTCCAGGCCCTTGAGGGTGGCGACCAAGTACCCGCGGATTGCCGCGGCGCACTTCGCCGCGAAGGGCGTGGCCGTCGAGTGCATCTACGTCCAGGGCTCCGTGGAGACCGCGCCCGGGGTCGGCCTGAGCGACGTGATCGTGGACCTGGTGGAGACCGGCGAGACGCTGCGCCAGAACGCCCTCCGGGAGCTGGAGACGGTGCTGGTGACCACCGCCGTGGTGGTGGTCAACCGCGCGGCCATGAAGCTCCAGCGCGGCGCGCTCGGCGCCCTGGGGCGCTGCCTCGCCGCGCCGGAGCCTTGAGCCCCGTCACTCCTGCGCGCGGGCCCTCCCGGGGCGCGACGCGAGGGTGGTCTCACCGGTCACCGTGAGGTACACGCGCATGCCTCGGAGCGTGCCCCGGCCGATGCCCCGCACCCGCAGGAGGTCGTCCACCCGACGGAAGGCGTGCACCCTCCCCCGGAGCTGTACGATGGCCTGGGCCCTGGAGGGCCCGATGCCCGGCACCCGCTGGAGCACCTCCTCGTCGGCGGTGTTGATGGTCACCACCCCGGGGGCCTCCAATGGCCTCGCGGGCGCGGGCGCGGGTGCGGGCGCGGGCGCGGGTGCGGGCGCGGGCGCGGGTGCGCGCGGGGGCGGGTCGGCCCTGGCGCTCGCCGCGAGGAGCCCCAGGGCCAGGGCCAGGGCCCAGGCGCGGTGCAGGGGCCTCACTGGGCGCCTCCGGTGCTTCCGGCGCCGCGGGCGGGGTCTGGATCCCGGACCTGGAGCATCCCGTTGACCGGGAGCGCGTCCAGGCGGAGCGTGAGGCTCCCGTCGCGGTTGGTGTAGGCCGTCCCGATGCGCAGCCACAGGGGCCGCACCCCGTCCCGCTCCAGGACCGTGAACACGGCCTTCCAGGTGCGGGTGGCGCTGCTGCTGGTCGAACTCTCGGTGGTCTCTTGCATGGTTCATCGCTCCTGCGCTCCGTCCATCGGCGCGCACAGACCCCTTGAGCGAGATCCGTACCGCCCTTCTGGGCACAATTTCTTCAATGATTTCGCGGAGCGGGTGGCGGATTTGGGGTGGCGGGTGGCGGCGGAGGGGTGGCGGCCGCCACCCTTGAAGGGTCACCAACGGTCGTGGCAGGATCCGCGGCCCCGAGGGAGCGCTCTCGGCGATGCACAATGGGCGCGGACGCCCTGTTGCTGGAGGACCGTTGATGAAGGTCACGCTAGGGACGGTGGGCGCCAGCACGACGGCGGACGTGCTCGCGGTACTGGTCGCGGAGGAGGAGCTCAGCACGGACCCGGTGCTCCAGGAGCTGGACGAGGCCCTCGGGGGCGTGCTCCGGGTGGCGGTGAAGGACGAGGAGTTCACCGCGCGGAAGGACACCGCGCTGGTGGTGCAGGGGTACGGCAAGGTGCCCGCGCGGAGGGTGGTGCTCTACGGCCTCGGGGCGAGCGCCAAGGTGACGCCCCTGGAGGTGCGGGCGGCCTGCGCCAAGGCGGCGAGGCTGACCAACACGGAGAAGGGCACTGGCCTGGCGCTGGTGCTCCCTGGCAAGGGCGCGGCGTTGGACGTGCGGGCCGCGGCGGAGGGGGTGCTCCTCGGGAGCTACCGCTTCGTGCGGCACCTGACCGGGGACCGCAAGCCCCGCAAGGACCTGGACCGGGTGGTGGTGGGCTGGCGCGGCGCGGGCCGCGAGGCGCGGGCCACGGCGGAGCAGAAGCGGGCGCTCTCAAAGGGCGAGGCCGTGGCCCAGGCGGTGAACCTCTGCCGGGACCTGGTGAACGAGCCCGCCAACGAGATGCCCCCCGCGCGGCTGGCGGAGGCGGCGTCGGAGGTGGCGCGCGCCCACGGGCTGACGCTCCGGGTGCTGGACCGCGCGAGGATCCGGGCCGCGGGGATGAAGCTCCTGGACGCCGTCGGGCGCGGGAGCCGGAATGAACCACGGTTCATTCACCTGTCGTACAAGCCCGAGAAGGCCCGCAAGGGGACGCGCCGGGTGGTGCTGGTGGGCAAGGGGCTGACCTTTGACTCCGGGGGTCTGTCCATCAAGCAGGCGGCGGGCATGGGGGACATGAAGGCGGACATGGCGGGCGCCGCGGCGGCCATCGCGTCCATGGCGGCGGTGGGGGCGCTCAAGCCCGACGTGGAGGTGCATGCCGTGGTGGCGGCGGCGGAGAACATGCCCGACGGGGACGCGTACCGCCCCGGGGACATCTTCGGGTCGCTGGACGGCAAGACCGTGGAGATCATCAACACGGACGCCGAGGGGCGCCTGGTGTTGGCGGACGCCCTGGCGTACGCGCGCAAGCTGGAGCCGGACTACCTGATCGACCAGGCCACGCTGACCGGGGCGTGCCTGATCGCGCTGGGGACCCTCACCGCGGCGCTCTACGGCAACGACGACGAGCTGGCCGGGCAGTACCTCGCGGCGGCCAGGACCGCGGGCGAGGGCCTCTGGCGCATGCCGCTCCTGGAGGAGCTGCGGGACGGCCTCAAGAGCGACGTGGCGGACCTCAAGCACACCGGGGACCGCTACGGAGGGAGCATCTCCGCGGCGCTCTTCCTGCGGGAGTTCGTGGGCGACTGCAAGTGGCTCCACCTGGACATCGCGGGCCCGGCCTTCCTGGACCGCGCCACCACGCTGAGCCCGAAGGGGGGCACCGGCTTCGGGGTGCTGACCTTCCTTCACTTCCTGGAGGGGCTGTCGGGGTAGCGGGTATTCAATGGTGCTTGAGGCTCCGTGGGGGCTTCCTCCGGCGGGGCTTCACGCACCTGCATGAAGGGGTTCTGGGCGACCAGGGCCTCCGCCTGGGCGTCCGTGGTGGCCGGGTCCACCACCATGGTCTGCGGCGCTGGGGGCTCCGTCCTGCGGGCCCGGAGCTGGAGCCCCTCGCCCTGGGCCCGGGTGACCTCCTCCGCGGAGAGCCTCCCGGCGGCCACCATGGTGCGCAGCACGGCCTGGAGCCGGTAGGCGACCTCCGCCGGGAGCTGGCGCCGCTCGAACCACTGGAAGCGCGGGATGGGGGCGGGCAGGAGGAGCGCCAGGTACGCGCTCTGGAGCGCGTTCAAGGCGCTCGGCTCGCGGCCAAAGAAGTACCTTGAGGCCGGGCCGACGCCGTAGATCCCCGGGCCGAACTCCACCACGTTCAGGTACAGCTCCAGGATGGAGAACTTGTCGAGGTTCTGCTCCAGCCACCAGGTGAGCACCACCTCCTGGAGCTTCCGGACCAGGGTCTTCTCCCGCGCCAGGAAGACGTTCTTGACGAGCTGCATGGTGATGGTGCTCGCCCCGAGCATGAAGCGCCCCGCCGAGAGGTTGCGCACGAGCGCCCCGCGGACCTCGTCCGGGGAGAAGCCGTGGTGGCGATAGAAGCCACCGTCCTCGCGGGTGATCACGGCGTTCAGGAGGTGCGGCGGGAGGAGCGCGCCGGGGACCCAGGCGGGGGAGCCCGGGCCCGTGACGAAGGCCCTCACCACCCCACCGGGCTCCGTGGCCCGCTGCACGAAGGGGCCCGAGAAGCGCGCCAGGGACAGCGACGGCGACGCGCGGAGCACCGCGCAGCCGTCCCGTACGGTGAAGTCAAAGGCCGTGGCCGGGAGGTTCCGAGAGTCCGTCTGGAGCCTCACCTCGGCCCCCAACGTCCCCGCGAAGGAGAAGTCCGACAAGACACCCGACACCGTGGCGGGGAAGCTCCGGCGCAGGAGGTCGCACTCCAGCGTGGGCATGACGGCCACCAGGTCCACGGCCAGGTGGTCCTCCGGGGCCTCGACGGCCCCGCGGAGCTGCGCGGGCACGCCGTTGACCCGCACCAGGAGCTCCGGCACCCCCACCCGGCGCCGCACCCGGTCCCACAGGACCGTACCCCGAAGGTCCAGGTCCAGCCCGTCCACGGGCTCCCGGGCGAGCCTCGAGTGCGCGAAGCCCACGCCCTCCAGCGACGCGCTCCCCCGGGCCTCGAAGACCCCGAGGTCGTCGGGCACCCGAAGCTCCAGGTCCACGCGGGCCACCCCCCGGGAGGGGTCATGCCAGGGGACAAAGGGACTCCACGGCGCCAGCGTGGAGAGCGGCAGCTCCCTCGCCCGGAGGCGCAAGGTCCCTCGGTCGCCCTCGTGGCTCCAGGTGGCCAGCACCTGTTGTCCCACGGCCTCCAGGGTGCCCACCCGAAGCTCCGCCGAGGACACCCGGCGCCCCTCGCCACGCAGCTCCAGCGCCGTCGGGTCCAGGTGCAGGAGCTCGTGGCCGTCGCGCCGCAGGATCAGCGAGCCCCGCGGGAGCGACACCCTCCAGGGTCCCGCCCGGGGCGCCGCCGGGGCGGCTCCCTCGGCCTCGCCAGGGCTCCCGCGGAGGGCCTCCCGGAGCGCAGGCAGGGCCTCCCGGAGCGCGAGGTCCGCGGAGCCCGTCAGGCTCGCGCAGTCCACCGCGCGGGCACTCTCCTCGGCGTCCAGCACGCAGGTCTCGAAGGTCCCTTGAAGGAGCGTAGCCCATTGCAGGGACGCGCTCTCCAGGCGCCAGCGCCGCGCCCCGGACGGCGCCCAGGCGCCCCCGAGGCCGCGAAACACCACCTCCGCGGTTCCCTCGGGGAGGGCCACCCTCGCCCGGCCCGAGACGCTCCCCACGGTCACCCTGGTGAGCGTCACGGACCTCCCCCGGGACGTCCTCGGGCCCTCGGGGCGGGTCCTCCGACGCCACGCCTCCAGCGTGCCGCCGAGGTCTACGGTCCCGGCGTCCACGGTGACCGCCAGGGCCCTCTGGCCTCGGAGCGCCGCCCACCAGGAGAAGTCCAGGTCCACGCGGCCCAGGCTCGCGCGCGCCGGGGGCTCCAGGGCACGCACCCTCACGCCCCGCAGGGTGACGCCCCGCACACGCAGGGAGAGGCGCTCCACCACGCAGCGCCCCCGCACCCTCTCGGAGCACTGGCGCTCCAGCGAGCGCCAGGCCCGGTGCCGCAGCCCCAGGACCACCCCGGTCAAGAACACCCCCACCGCGAAGGCCGCCAGGAGCGCTCCCCGGAGGCGAGACCTCGGGCGTCGGGCGCGCATCAACGCACCCTCTAGCGCGGCCCGCCCCCCGCGTCGAAGAAACGACACGCCGACGCCAGAAACACCAACGCCCGTCGAGGGTGGTTCCCCCGACGGGCGTTGGCAATGGAAAAAGACCCCGGCGACGTTCTACTCTCCCACACGGTCACCCGTGCAGTACCATCGACGCTGGAGGGCTTGACGGCCGAGTTCGG
>JACRDB010000112.1 GCA_016218725.1 Deltaproteobacteria bacterium | reverse complement strand
TGGTCCCATGACCCTGGCGCCCGCGCTGGACCCCCGTTTCCCGAACCTCCGGCCCGAGGTGGTGGCGGGCTACCTCCACGCGCCGGAGCACATGACGGCCGAGGTCATCGAGGGCGAGCTCTACGTCATGCCCCGGCCTCGCCGACAGCACGCCCGGGGAGCCGGACGCCTCCAGGGGCGTCTGAAGCCCTTCGATGACCCCGAGGGGGACGACCCGGGCGGCTGGACGATCCTCCCGGAGCCGGAACTGCACCTGGGCCCCCTGCCCGATATCGTGGTGCCGGACCTGGCCGGATGGCGCCGGGAGCACACCCCGGAGGACTTTCTGGCGCCCGATGCACCCGCTCACATCGATCTCCCTCCGGCCTGGGTCTGCGAGATCCTGTCGCCCTCGACCGAGGTGGTGGACCGCACGACCAAGATGCGCCTCTGGCGCCGGGAGAAGGTGGGCCACGTCTGGCTGCTGTCGCCGGAGCTGCGCACCCTGGAGGTCTACGCCCTGGCCACGCAGGAGACCTCCGCAGGGGCGCGGGACCGTTACACGTTGGTAGAGACCTTCGAGGGCGATGCCAGGGTGCGTGCGGAGCCCTTCGAGGTCCTTGAACTCGACCTCTCGGCGCTCTGGGCGAGGTAGGGCCTACATCCACAAAAGCCGAGATCACCGCTCCCGGCGCCCCGCGGCGACCTTACGCGAACCCGCCCTCGGGGGATGCAGACCGAGACGACGCGGCTCACGGGGAGGCCCCTGTGCGTGACGCCGTGCTCGGTGCCTCTGCCCTGCGGCCAGCACGAGCTGCTCTTCACCGCGCTCGACCCGCGGTCCAACCGGGCCAGCACGACCTTCGTCCAGGTCGGTCGGAGCCCGAGCGTGCTGCGCCACGCGATGGGCTTCCAGGACTTGCACGTGGGTGGGATCATCGGTGGCATGGTGCTCGCGGGCCTGGGCCTGGGCGCGTCCATGGCCGGGGCCATGCTCCTGGCGATCTCCGGGGCCCGAGGGACGATGGGCGCCCGATGGACACCACCCTCGCGGGAGGGATCACCCTCGGGGCCGGGGCCCTGGCCCTGGTGGGGGGCCTGGTGGTCTTGCTCTCCAGCCGTCCAGAGAACCAGCCCGGCACATCCACGCAGTGGTCCCCCGCGGCGCCCTGGGCCCGGGGTCCCGCCCGGCGCTACTTCTTCCCGGTGCCCTTGCCGGGCCCGGCCTTGTTCTTGCGGTCCCCGGAGTGACCGGAGAAGGTGCGGGTGGGGGCGAACTCGCCGTACTTGTGGCCCACCATGTTCTCCGTCACGAACACCGGGACGAACTTGCGCCCGTTGTGCACCGAGAGCGTCAGCCCCACGGCGTCCGGCGTGACCTCGAGCGCCGGGACCAGTGGGCCGCACCGAGGACGGCGCCGCACCGGAGCGGATGCGCATCGCGAGGGTCGCGGTCACGGGGCGGACGCGCATTCCCTGCGGTGACCTCCCCGCGGAGAACGCCCGGCGCCCCGCGAGGGCTGCGTACGCGCTCCTCCCAAGCCCCGCGCGCACCCGCATCCCACGCGCCTGCCTGTGGGCCCGATCCTCGACGGGCCTCCCAGACCGAGCACCCTCGGAAACACACCCATTCCCGGGGGAAATGGCTGTCCCAACCCTTGTCCTGGCGCCTCTGGGATGGGGGGGTGAGGTCGCGCGAACCGCGCGGGCTTATGTCGGTGGCCCGCGGGGCGCTACGATGATGTCCATGACCGTCGCCCCAGCCCTCGACCCACGCTTCCCGAACCTCCGACCGGAGGTGGTGGAGGGCTACCTCCACGCGCCGGAGCACATGACCGCGGAGGTGCTGGACGGTGAACTCGTCGTGATGCCCCGGCCCCGGCCGCGGCACGCCCATGGCGCCACACGGTTGACAGGCAGGCTGCGCCCCTTTTGCGACCCCGAGGGGGACGAGCCGGGGGGCTGGGTCATCCTGGTGGAGCCTGAGCTGCACCTGGGCCCCCTGCCCGACATCGTGGACCCGGATCTGGCCGGGTGGCGTCGGGAGAGGTTCCCCAGGGACGCCTTCAACGATGACGCGCCGGCGTTCCTCGCGGTAGCCCCGGACTGGGTCTGCGAGGTGCTCTCGCCCTCGACCGAGGTGGTGGACCGCACGACCAAGATGCGCATCTGGCGCCGGGAGAGGGTGGGCCACGTCTGGCTGCTGTCACCGACCTTGAAGACTCTGGAGGTCTACCGGCTGGACGGCGAGCGCTACACGTTGGTGGACACCTTCGAGGGGGTCGCCAGGGTCAAGGCCGAGCCCTTCGACGCGCTGGAGCTCGATCTGGCCGCCCTCTGGTCGCTGTAGGGCCTACATCCACAGGAGCCGAGATCGCCGCCCCAAAGGGCCCGCGCGACTGTATCCTCCCTCGCATGCCCACCCTGGAAGCACCCGTTGGACCCGTCGAGAGAGCCATCGACGCCCTCCTCGGACAGGTCCCCGACGGCCCCGAGGCGCTGCGGCGCTACCTCGCGGACCTGCCGCCCGTACCGAGTCGCCGTCGGCTCCTCGCCTGGCTCCGCGAGGGCGACCCCAGCACGGTGCAGGCCCGCCTCGCGGGTCAGGCCCTGCGCATCCTCGGTCCGGGCTCCGAGCATGGCCCCCTCGCCGCGCTCCTGACCGACACCACGCGCCCGCACGCTGTCCGCTGCGCCGCCGCGGAGGCCTACCTGGCGCTCCCACCCAAGGCCCTGGAGGCGCTCCTCCCGACGATGGACCCGGTCGCGGCCTCGGCCCTCGCGGCCTTGCCGCTCCTGGGGCTGGTGTCCGGCGTACTGGAGAACCCGTCCGCGGCTTCGGTGCTCACCGGGTTGCTGCGCTCGCTCCCGAGCGAGGCTCGTCCCGCGCTGCTCCGGGACCTCGACCTCGCGGCCACGCTGGCGGGCCTCGACGCGGCCACCTGCTACGGCCACGCGCTGCGCGACCAGACCCTCGCCCAGGACGACGCCTTCCGGAGCCACGCGCTGGCGAAGCTCCTCGCCGCGCCGGACGAGGCGGGCGTGGCGCTGCTGACGGCCCTGCGCGCCAGCGCGCCCAAGAAGCTCCGGGCGCCGTTCCAGGACGCCCTGGTGCGCCTCACCGCGGCGCTCGCCAGCCGCGGAGGAGTCGCGGCCGACGGGAACGCGCGGGCCCTGGCCTTCGCGAGCAACCCCGACGGCCAGGGCGCGTTGGTGGTGTTCGTCGCGCTGCGCAACATCGACGAGAGCTACACCGTGGCCAACGTGTGCTTCCGGTTGACGGAGGACCTGCGCAACGGCTTCGTGGAGGCCCGCTGCTCGCGCCGCGAGCTCGACCGCATGATGGAGGACCTCGAGGCCGAGGGGTCCATTCTGTGCGTCCCGGCGCCGCCCGGCGAGGTCGCCGCGCTCGTGGCCCAGGCCGTGGCGCGCACCCGCGCGCTGCGCTCCCGCCCGGACACCGCCACGCTCCGGGCGGCGGAGCTGATCGCGCGGATCCCTCCCACTGCCCTCCCGGCGCCCGCGCCCCCACGCGACGTGAGCATCGAGCGGATCCACGCACTCTTCGATCGGCCGATCCACCGCGCGTGGTACTTCGACCTCGTGGACCTGACCCGCTACGGCGACGCACCTCCGAGGGACTCCGCCGGGCTGGCCCGGTGGTTCAAGGATGCCCTCCGGAAGTTCGTCGGCACGCCGATGCAGGCGCGGGTGGTGGCCATGGCGCGGTACATGTCCCGCTGGGCCGGCTGGCGCGGCGACGCCGACGAGGCCGGCGACTGGACCACCCTGGCCGACGGCGCCGAGCGGGACTTCGCCACCGCGCCCCTCCCGATGGTGATGCTCGACGCGCTGATGCACCCACGCGGAAAAGGCGTCGGCGCGCCGTCAAAGGGTCGGCGGTGACCTGCGGCGACCGTGCCGCAGCGACCGATCCTGCTGGCCCCAGGGGCCTCTGCGTGGTGGAGAACAGTCGGCCGAGACTCCTGGGGGAAGGGGCGGAGCCTCCGGGAGAGGTCGGGACCTCTTCGGGAGCCTGGGAGGGAGCCTCCCGAGAGGTCGGGACCTCTCCCGGAGGTGGAGGGCAGTGGCTCCGGAGAGGTCCCGACCTCTCCTGGAGGCTGCGCCAGGGGCTCCCGGCGAGGCTCCGGTGAGTCCGTCCTGCGGCGCCGTCGGCGCCGCGAAGCTCCAGGGCCCTCGTTGTGGGTGGTGCTATCCTCGACGCCATGGGATCGGTGCGCCCGGGCTTCGACCGAGACTGGTGCCACGCGTGGCTCGAACACGCGCTCACCCAGTGCGCGGACGCGCTGCCGGGTCGACGCGACGCCTTCCTCTGGAACGTCCGGCGCTGCGCGGAGGCGCTGTGCATCGCTTGCGTACTCGATGTCCCTGATAACAAGCGCCGTGGGACGGACAAGGACCAGAAGGAACCTCGCCTCGAGGAGATGATCTCCCTCCTGGAGAGGGAGGGGCTGTCGAAATCCGTCCTCCCCTCGCTGAAGAGTATGCAGCTCAACGGCAACCTCGGCGCCCACGTGCAGGCCGAGGGCTGGGACGTGAGCACCACCAAGGCCCGCGAGGGCGCGGGGGCGCTCCGCCACGCGGTCCAGTGGTACTTCGAGGACCATCGCAAGAGGGCGCTGCCAGGGTCGGTCCGTGCCGCGCTGGACCGCATCGACGCTGCGCTGACCGACCCCTCGCGGCCGGTGCCGCCCGAGTCGCCTCCGCAGCGTCGCGCGTCGACAGCGCGGTTGGCCGCGGGCGCCATCGGCTGTGGTCTCCTCGGCGCGCTCCTCATGCGGCTCGCGTCGGCGCCCACGGCGTCGGAGGCCGCGTCTCGGACCGCGGTGCGTCCTGGGGCATCCCTCGCGGACGCGCCGACGCTGAACCCGGCGACTGCGGTGGCCCCGACCGCGCCGGTGCCGGTGCCGGTGCCGCCCATCACCGCCACGCCACGGCCCTGCCCAGTGAACTCGGCCGAAATTCCCAATGGACCCGTCCAGTTCGATCAGCCACACCCGCGCCCGACCTGGCCTCGTGCGGGCCCGGCCCGGCCTGGCGCGTCCACGACGCGTCGTTGCATGGACGCCGCCCCGGTCACGGCGGAGCAGTACGGCGTGTGTGTTCGGGAGGGCTCGTGCGCGCCACCCCTGCGCACGGCGCGAGCGGGCTGTGCCCACGAAGGCTCCGGCGCCGAAGCCGCGGGGTGCGTGACGCAGGCCCAGGCCGCGGACTACTGCCGCGTCCATGGCGGAGAGCTGCCGTCGATGGCCGAGTGGGAGCACCTCCTGAGGCTCCCAGCACGAAGGACCGTGAGGGTGTCGGAGCGCGTGGCCGAGTGGGGTCGCGAGCCCTTCCCCGCGGAGGTGCTCCAGCGAGGTCCCGCGGCCCGGTGCGACGCCGGACCGTGCGGGTTCATGACCCGGCACGAGGCGTTAGCCGGGTCGGCCGGCTGGTCGTGGAACCACGCGAACGCGGGGGACCACCGCCCCACGCTCGGCTTCCGGTGTGTGCGCGACCCGTGAGCGATCGTAGCCACGGCGATGCCTAGGTGATCCCCCAAGGCCGAGGCCGAGAGCCTCGTGCCGCCGCGACCAACGGCGCCACCCCGGCCCTGTCAGAACCCGGCGCCCCGCCTCGTCCAGTGGGTGATGGTCACCCCCAACCCCCTCGCCACCGATGGACCGCGGCTGTCCACCACCGCCGCGGGCCGCGCCCGCTTCGTCGCGCGCGTCGAGCGCGCACGCGCCGCCTACGACGCCGTCGTCGCGTCGAACGGCGACGCCGCGGAGGCCGGAGACAGCTCCGTCTGGCACGACAACTTCGCCTACGAGGAGAACCAGCGGCAGATGCACCAGCTCGCGCGGCGCATCCACGACCTGCAGGACGCCCTCCGGCGGCTGGAGGTGGTCTCTGCCCCGCCCCACCCGGAGCGCGTCGGCCTCGGCAGCGCCGTCACCCTAGAGGACGCCGACGGACGCGTCGAGCGCGTCGTGGTCGGCGGCTACGAGGACGGCGACCCGGCGCTGCGCCGCGTGGCGTACACCGCCCCGCTGGCGCAGGCGCTCATCGGCGCGGAGCCCGGAGACACCCTCTCCGTGCGCCTCGGGGGTCGCGCCCGGGAGCTCACCGTGCTCTCCGTCGAGGCCGCGCGGCCGGAGGAGCTGTGAGGCCCCCGTGCTTCATGGTCCTCGAGGGCCTCGACGGCACGGGGAAGTCCACCCTGGCCTCGGCCCTCTGCGCGCGGCTCGGCGCCGTGTCCCTGCGGACGCCCCCCGAGGCCCTCGCGGCGGTGCGCCCCGCGGTGGACGCCGCGCTCGCCCCGAGCCCCATCGCGACGCAGCTCTTCTACGCGGGCACCGTGGCGCTCGCGTCGGACCTCGCGGGCGAGGCCCTCGCCGCGGGGCGCTCGGTGGTGCTCGACCGCTACTGGCTCTCCACCCTGGTGTACGCGAGCTGCAGGCCCCAGCGCGTCGCGCTCCGAGCGCTAGAGTCGAGGCTCCGGCGCCCGGACCTCACCGTGTACCTCACGACGGACGAGCGCGTCCGCGCCGAGCGCCTCGCCGCGCGCGGGGTCACCCGCGCCGACCGCGACAGCCTCGCCCGCCACCGCGCGCTCCGGCGTCGCTACGACCAGGCGCTGCTGACGTCTCCGCTCGCGGGTGCGGTGCTGCGCCTCGACGCGGGCTCCTCCAGCCCCGAGGCGCTCGCCGACGCGGTGCTCCAGGCCCTCGCCCTCCGAGGGGCGGCGTGATGGGCGCGATGCCGACCTACCTCCGGGTGGTGGTCACCACGCGGTGCAACCACCGCTGTGACTTCTGCCACAGGGAGGGCGATCCCCACGCCCGAGGGACCCCCGCGGAGCTGAGCCTGCCAGCGCTGGAGGCCCGGGTCCTCGCCGCCGTCCGCGCTGGCGTGCGCAAGGTGAAGCTCCTCGGCGGCGAGCCCTTCCTGCGCCGCGACCTGCCTTCGCTCATCGCGGCGGTCCGGGCGGCCTGCCCCGCCGTAGACCTGTCCGTGATCACCGCGGGGGCCGTTCCCGTCGAGGCGCTCCTGCGCGCCTACGACGCGGGTCTGACGCGCGTAAACGTCTCGATCCATGGGTTCACGGCCGCCGCGCATGCTCGCACCACCCGCGCGCCGGGGGCCTTCGCGCTGCGGCAGGAGTTCCTCGCTGCTGCCCTCGCGGAGGCCACGCGGCGCGGGGTCCCGCTCAAGCTGAACTACGTCTTCGGCGAGGACGGTGACCGCGGCGACCTCGCAGCGCTCCTCACCTGGTCCACGGACAAGCCCGTGGTGGTCGGCCTCCTCGACGACCTCGGCGCGGACTTATCGTGGCGCCCCTTGGCGGCCCTGGTGGAGGCGCTCCGAGGACCCCACGCCACCCAGGTGGTGCTCGTCGACCCCGCCAGCCTCCCGACGCTCCTGCGGCGCTGGCCCGACGGCCTCCGCGTCGAGTTCAAACACCTCCGCCTGGGTGAGGTCGCGCCCTACGTCGCGTGCCCGACCTGCCCCGCGCGCGCTCGGTGCAAGGAAGGGATCACGGCCCTGCGGCTCACCCACCGCGGGCTGTTCCAGCCCTGTATGGACCGGCCCGACGCGGCCTTCGATCTCGGTCCGTTCCTGGGCGGTGCCGCCGGTGGCGACATAGGCGCGGCCTTCGCGCTGCGCGCGTGGGCGAGGTCGCTGTGAGTCTTGGTCCTACACTGGTGTTGCTAGGCCCACATGGCGCGGGCAAGACCACGCTGGGGCGCCTCCTCGCCGAGCGCCTGGGATGTGTCTTCGCCCCGGAGCTCGGGGCGCAGCTCCGGCGCGACGCCCTCGCGCGCGACCCGGGCCAACACGCGATGGCGCCCCAGGAGGCCTTCGACGACGAGGTCTTCCGCGCCGAGCTCGACCGGGACGTCAATTGGGCGCCGGGCGTCGTCCGCGTGGTCGAGACCTGGCACCCGGGCAACGCCGCGTACGCGCGAGAGCGCTCCCCCGCGGTGCTGGCGCGCTGGCGTCTGCGCCTCGCGGCGGAGCTCCGTCGGCGCCGCCCATGGGTGCTCGTGCAGCCCCTGCGGGTGCGTCACGACACGGCGCTGGCGAGGCTCACGGAGCCGGGGCCGGATCCCGGCGCGCTGGTAGCGTTCTTCCGGCGCGTCGGCGACGAGGCCGAGGCGCTCGCGCGCGCGTGGCGTCTGCGGGTGCTCCCGGCGCTCGACACCGACGACCTGGCGCCAGACGCGCTGGTTGAAAGGGTGCTGAGGGCGTCGCGGTCCTGGGCCCCGCCGACGGGGTCCCTCGGAGCCGAGGCGCTGGTGCGCAAGGCGCCCCGGTGACCGAGGCGCCCTGGCCGACGCTACTTCTTCCCGGTGCCCTTGCCGGCCGCGGACTTGTTCTTGCGGTCCCCGGAGTGGCCGGAGAAGGTGCGGGTGGGGGCGAACTCGCCGTACTTGTGGCCCACCATGTTCTCCGTCACGAACACCGGGACGAACTTGCGCCCGTTGTGCACCGAGAGCGTCAGCCCCACGGCGTCCGGCGTCACCGTCGAGCGCCGGGACCAGGTCTTGATCACCCGCTTGGATTTGTCCTCCACGGCCTTGGCCACCTTGTCGGCCAGGTGGATGTCCAGGAACGGGCCCTTCTTCAGTGAGCGCGGCATCGGCTTATCCCTTCGCCCCGCGGCGCTTGATGATCATCGCCTCGGTGCGCTTGTTGTGACGTGTCTTCAGCCCCTTGGACAGCTGGCCCCACGGCGAGCACGGGTGACGCCCGCCGGAGGTGCGGCCCTCGCCGCCGCCCATCGGGTGGTCCACCGGGTTCATGGATACCCCGCGGTTGTGCGGCCGGAAGCCCAGCCAGCGCGTCCGCCCCGCCTTCCCGATGGTCACGTTCGCGTGGTCCGCGTTGGACACCTGGCCCACCGTCGCCCGACACTCCACGTGCACCTTCCGGATCTCCCCCGAGGGCAGGCGCACCTGCCCCCAGTCGCCGTCCCGCGCGATGAGCTGCGCGCTCGTCCCCGCGGAGCGCGCGAGCTGCCCCCCCTTGCCCACCTTGAGCTCGATGTTGTGGATCACCGTGCCCAGCGGGATGTACTTGAGCGGCATCGCGTTGCCGGGCTTGATGTCCGCGTGGCGGCTGGACACCACAGTGTCCCCCACCTTCACCCCGTCCGGCGCCAGGATGTAGCTCTTCACACCGTCTACGTAGTGCAAGAGCGCGATCCGCGCCGAGCGGTTCGGGTCGTACTCCACCGCCGCGATCCGCGCGGGGATCCCGATCCGGTTGCGCTTCCAGTCGATCAGCCGGTAGCGCTGCTTGTGGCCGCCCCCGCGGAAGCGCGAGGTGATCCGGCCGAAGTTGTTGCGACCGCCCGTCGCGCTCTGCTGCTCCAGCAGCGACCGCTCCGGGCGCTTCCCCTTGGTCAGCTCCGCGAAGCTCGTCACCGAGACGTAGCGCCGCGAGGGCGTCCGGGGCGTGAAGGTCTTGAGTGCCATGGTCTACCTCAGCCCCCCGTCGCCGCCGGGGCGGCCTCAAGGAGCGCGTTCGGGTCGATCTCCAGCGCCGCGATGACGTCGCCCGCGCGGAGCGTCACCACGGCCTTCTTCCAGTTCTGCGTCTTGGCGTAGCCGCGCCCCATCCGGCGCATGCGGCCGCGCACGATCAGCGTGTTCACCGCCAGCACCTTGACGTTGAAGCTCTGCTCCACCGCCGCGCGGATCTGGTGCTTCGTCGCCTCGCGAGAGACCTCGAAGGAGACCTTGTTCTCCGCGGCCTTGATCCTTGACGCCTTCTCGGTCATCAGGATGGGCCGCTTCAGGATGTGATGGGCCTGCATGGGGCGCCTCCTACTTCGTCAGCCGCTGCTCCAGGGCGCGCGCGGCGTCCTGGGTCAGGATGAGGGTGTCGTGCCGCAGGAGGTCGTACACGTTCACGCCCTCGGGGGGCAGGAACATGGCCGTCTCCAGGTTGCGCGTGGACAGCCGGAGCTTGTCGTTCTCCTTGGTGTCTACCACCACGGTCTTGCCCTTGGCCTCCAGCGTGCCCAGGGCCTGCGCCACCGCGCGCGTCTTGATGGCATCCAGCGCGAAGGCGTCCAACACCTTGATCCGCCCCTCCTTCACGAAGAGCGAGAGCGCGTGCCGAAGCGCCCCGGAGCGCACCTTGGCCGGCGGCCGGTAGCCGTAGTCCCGCGGCGTGGGCATGTGCACCTTGCCGCCCTTGGCGAAGATGGGCGCGCGGCGGTCGCCGTGGCGGGCGTTGCCGGTGCCCTTCTGCTTGTAGACCTTCTTCTTGCTCCCCGTCGTGGCGGAGCGGTTCTTCCCCGCGTGGGTGCCCGCGCGCCGCGAGGCGAGCTGGGCCTTGACCACCTCGTAGAAGAGGTTCTTGTTGATCTCCGTCAGCCCGAAGACCTCGTCCGCGAGCTCGATCTCGCCGGTCTCCTGCCCCTGGAGGTTGTGTACCTTGAGCCGTGCCATGGGACGCCTCCTCAGCTCTTGATCTCGACGTCCACGCCCGCGGACAGGTCGAGCTTCATCAGCGCGTCCAGGGTCTGCTGCGTAGGGTCAAGGATGTCCAGGAGCCGCTTGTGGGTGCGGATCTCGAACTGCTCCCGGGACTTCTTGTCCACGTGGGGACCACGGAGCACGGTGTAGCGGTTGATCTTCGTCGGCAGGGGAATGGGCCCCGCCACGCGCGCGCCGGTGCCCTTCGCGGTCTCCACGATCTCCGTGGCGGCCTGGTCCAGGAGCCGGTGGTCAAAGGCCTTCAGCCGGATGCGGATCTTGGTGGTTGCCATGGGCTTGCTCACTCGATGATCTTCGTGACGACGCCGGCGCCGACGGTCTTGCCGCCCTCGCGGATGGCGAAGCGCATCTGCTCCTCCAGGGCGACGGGGGTGATGAGCTCGACGTCCACGGTGACGTTGTCGCCGGGCATCACCATCTTGACGTCCTCCTGGAGCTTCAC
>JACRDB010000001.1 GCA_016218725.1 Deltaproteobacteria bacterium | reverse complement strand
TTTCCGAGGCACTTGCGAAGAGCCGCGAGCTGGACAAGGAATGTCAACGAAGCCGTGCTGGTGGCACGGCGAGTTGACATGACGCCGGCCAGCGAAGTGGATCTGACGCAAGTGCCCGGAAAAACCACTTGGACACCCTCTGAGGCTCGGCGCCGTCACACGACGTGGCGCAGGGCCTGGAGCTCCCGCGCGACCTCCGCCGCGGCGGGGCGGAAGCGCGGCACCTTGGCCAGCATGCGCGCCAGGAGCGCCTCCAGCGCCTGGGGGAGCTGCGGGTCATACTGCCGCAGCACCGGCGGCGGGGCGTTCAGGTGCTGCTGCACCACCTCGGCCACGGGGCCCTGGAACACCGGGCGGCCGGTGAGCATCTCGAAGGCCAGCACCGCCAGGGCGTAGACGTCCGCGGGGGGCGCGCCGGGCTCCCCCCGGAGCCGCTCCGGCGCGGCGTACACCACGGCGAAATGCGGCGCCATGCCCTGCGCCGTGGACGGGTCGGGCTCGCAGCTCGGGCCCAGGCTCAGCGCGTCCACGCTCACCCGCACGGTGACCGGGTCCGTGGCGTTCACGAAGAGCGACGCGGCCCGCAGGTCCCGGGCCAGCACCTCCCGCGCGTGGAGGTGCTCCAGGAGCGCCGCGAGCTGCGCCAGCACCTCCAGGGCGGCGTCCGGCTGGAGCGCCCCGCCCGTGTGCAGGAGCTCCGGCAGGGGCGCCAGGTCCACCCACTCGGTGACCAAAAGCGCGCGCCCGTCGGGGCCCTGACGCACCAGGTCCAGCACCGCCAGGAGGCAGGGGTGCGGGCGCACGCGGTCGTAGGCCCTCTCGTGCTCCAGGATCCGCTGGCACTGCACCGGGTCCTGGGCGTACTCCCGGGTGAGGAGCCGCACCGCCACCAGGCGGCCGGTGCGCGTGTCGTGCGTGCGGTACACCTCCGCGGTGGTGCCCGCCCCGCGGCGATCCACCAGGCGGTAGCGCCCATGCACCACCCGCGCGGCGAGGCGGTCCGGCCCGGCGTCCAGGAGGCCAGTGCCGTCCAGGGGACACCGCGGGGCGCGGTCGTGGAAATTCGACTTGCAGGCAGGGCAGGTCTTCACGCGGGCTCCAAGGTCGCCTATCGCCGCGCCCCCCGCAAGGCGTCCGTGCACCCCGGCGGGCGGTCCGAGAGGCTTGACATCCTCGCCGGAAGTGGTAGAGAGCGCAACTCCCAGGGCGCCCGTAGCTCAATTGGATAGAGCATCAGACTACGGATCTGGAGGTTAGAGGTTCGAGTCCTCTCGGGCGCGCCAGAGAATTCTATGGGGTCGCGCCGCGGCGTGGGAGCACCCGAACAAGCACCGTGAGGTGCGCCAGCGCCGTGGCCAGCCCCAGCGCGAGGCACCCGAGCCAGAAGGCGCGCGGGCTCGTGGCCTGGATGAGCCGAGGACCCAGCACCGGAGAGAGCATCGCCCCGAGGCTCCAGGTGAGCCCGAAGGCGCCCTGGTAGCGCCCGCGCAGGTGCGCGGGGGACAGGTCCGCCACCAGGCTCGCGTTGACCGGCGCGAAGATGATCTCTCCCACGGTCCAGAGGGCGACGGTGAGCATGTACCCTGGCAGCGTCCGGGCCAGGGCGGTGAGCCCGAAGCCGACCCCGGTGAGCGTCGACGCCGCGGCCAGCAGCGTGGGGCGCGGGACTGCCGCGAGCCAGCGCGTGAGCGTCGGCTGGAGCAGCACGATCAGCACGCCGTTGGTGGCCACCGCGAGGCCGAAGTGCTCCGTGGTGAGGCCCTTGCGGCGCATGTCCTCGGGCAGCGCCGTGAGGTGCTGGAAGAAGACCAGCACCACCAGGAAGTTCAACACCAGGAACGGCAGGTAACGCCGGTCGAGGAAGGGCGACAGGAGCGAACCCTGGGCGCGGGACGGGCTCTCCGGGCGACTCTCGGGCACGCGGGACCAGATGATTCCCGCCAGGGCCAGCGTGGTCAGGGCGTCGGCGACGAAGAGGGCGTGGAAGTTCCGGCGGGCCATGAAGCCGCCGACCACCGCGGCAAAGGAGAAGCCCAGGTTTACGGCCCAATACTGCAACCCGAAGGCCCTCATCCGGAGCGCGGGCGGGACCACGTCGGCCACCAGGGCCTGGGCGGCCGGGCGGTAGGCCTCGGAGGAGAGCCCGAGGAGGAAGGCCAGGGCCGCCAGGGACCCCACGCCACGCGCCGCGCCGAGGGCCAAGAGGAAGCCTGCGCCGGACACCAGCGAGGCGAGCATGGTAGCGCGGCGACCCACCCGGTCCGCGGCCGCGCCCCCGAGCAGCGTGCCCAGGAGCGAGCCCAGACCGTAGAGCCCCACGACGTTGCCCCCGACGGACAGCGAGAGCCCGCGCTCCTGCGTGAGGTAGATGAACATCAGCGGGACCACGAAGGTGCCGGCCTTGGTGATCAGGGTCCCGACCCACAGGGACCAGAAGACCGCCGGGAGCCCAGCGGTCCACGCGGCCCAGCGTCGAGCCAGGGAGGTCATGGCGGGAGGCTCAACCCCGCCCGCCTCGCCGCGCGTAGAAGAACATCGCGAAGCCCTTTCATGCTAGACTCTACCCGTAGCACGGAGGCCCGCGATGTCCGACGTAGACCTGGAGAAGCTCAACCTCTTCGAGGACTCTGGCTTCTGGCCCGCCGGGGTGGTGTTCAAGACCTGGAAGAACCCGAGCACCGTCGCCCCCGCGGACGCCACCTGGCTCGACGACGACGACGAGGTCCTCGCCGTGGAGGCCGGTGGGCTCTTCCGCGCCTACCCCCTGGCGGGCATCCAGAGCCACCACATCGTCCAGGATCGCATGGGGGACCAGGAGGTGCTCGTCACCTTTTGAGACGCCTGTCACAGCGGGGTCAGTTTCGATCCCGTCATCGCCGGCAGGGTCCATCACTTCTCGGTCTCGGGGCTCTACGAGGGCCTCTTCGTCATGCGCGACGAGGAGTCCCGCTCCCAGTGGCTGCACTACACCGGCGAGTGCATCCAGGGCGAGCACGCCGGCAGCGCCCTCCCCATGCTCCCGACCACCCTCACGTCGTGGAAGGCCTTCCGCGCCCTTCACCCCACCGGCACCACCATCGACCGCGAGTCGAGTTGGTGGCGCAGGCTCGCCGGGAGGATCGCCGGCGCCCGGGACATGGCCCTGCCCTTCGGCCTGCCGCCCTTGTTCACCAACACCATGCGCGCCCGCGACACCCGCCTCAAGGACAATGAGCTCGGCCTCGGCGTCGTCCTCGGGCAGCGCTCCCTCCTGCGCCGCACCAGCGCCCTCGCCGCCCGGTTCTATCCCTTCAAGGCCTTCAAGCAACAACCGCTCGTCCATGACACCCTCGGGGACGTCCCTCTGGTGCTCGCCTGGGACGCCGTAGCCCACGCCGTCGCCGCTTTTGACACACGCCTCGACGGCTCCCCCCTGCGCCTCCGCCTCGACGACCAGCACCTCGTGGACGAGGGCTCCGGCGCACGCTTCGACCTCGTCGGCCGCTGCGTCCAGGGCGCCTTCAAGGGCCAGCGCCTCGCCGCCATGCCGGGCCTCTCCACCCGCTGGTACGGCTTCTCCCAGACTTACCCCAACACCACCATCTACGCCCCGGTCAGCGCCACGTGAGACGCGGGGCCCTCTGCCTCGCCCTCACCGCCTGCGCAGCCCACAACACCCTACCTCCACCCGCAATACCCCACACCCCCCCACCTGTGTGGGAAGGTCGCCTGCGCTTCGAGGCGAGGCACCCCACCGCGCGGGGGGCCTCCGTGGAGCGCCCGCTGCGCCCCGCGCGCTTCGTGGCCGTGGCCCTGGTGGACAGCGCCGGGCGCCCCCTCGCCGAGGGACGCACGGACCACGAGGGGCGCTTTCGGTTGCCGGGCGCCCCCTCGGCCAGCGCCCTGAGGGTGACCGCCCACGCGGCGGACGAGGGCCTGGAGGTGCAGGTGGCCACGGACGTCGCCGGGCAGCACGTACACACCCTCGGGGTGGCCCTGGGTCCTCCCGGCGCGCCCCTGGAGGTCACCGTCGGGGACGAGACCCCGGAGGGCTTCGCGGGCGCCCTGCACATCGCGGACACCATGCTCCGGGGCCTGCGCACCGCGAAGACCTGGGGGGGCGAGGCGCTCCCGCCCCTCACCGTGCGCTGGGGCCGAGGGGTCACCACCAACTGGAGCTTCTACCTCGGGGAGCGCCCCGCGCACTCGGGGCGGTTTGCCATCGAGCTCCTCGGGGGCGAGCCCGGGCGCCAGGGGAGCACCGACACCGACGAGCACGACGAGGCCATCATGCTCCATGAGCTCGGGCACTACGTCTTCGATCGCTGGACGGGCAACTCCTCCCTGGGCGGGGGCCACCCCGCCGCGGCGATGATCGACCCGGGCCTGGCCTGGGAGGAGGGCCGCGCCACGTGGTTCGCCACCACCGCGCTCGGCGACGACGCCTACGAGGACACCATCGGGCTCGAACCGGGCGGGAGGCTCCGCATCGGGTACCACCTGGAGGACTCCCCCAGCGGTGTCCATGGGAACGGCTCGGAGCTCTCCGTGAGCGCCCTCCTCTGGGACCTCTCCGACGGCACGCCCGGGCTCCCGGACCGCGACGGCGACGGCGTCCAGCTCGCGCCCTCGGTCATCCTCCAAGCGATGGTGTCCCTGGGCCGCTCGCCCGGGGCGTACCCGTGCATGGCCGCGTTCCTGCGGCACCTGGTGGACCGCGGAGCGCTCCCGGAAGACCGCGTGAGGGCGCTCCTGCGCCATGGTGGTGAGCCCTCGGCGCTCCTGCCTCGGGCCGGGGAGAGCGCCTGGCCCTGGGACCTCATGGTGCCGGGACGGGCCGGGGGCAAGATCGATGGCGTGACGAACCCCGCGCCCTCGGGGGGCGTCCCCAGGCCCGAGAACGGCTTCGACGCGGTGCACGTCTACCGCGTGCATCTCCCGTCCAGGGCGCGCTTTCGGGCGCGGCTCACGATCGAGGGCACGGGCCGCCCGGAGGACCGCTCGGACCTGGACCTCGAGCTGCGGGACACCCACGCCGAGACCCTGGCCTCGTCGCGGGGACGGGGCCCCGTGGAGACCTTCACCCGAGAGCTCCCTCCGGGGTGGTACCTGGTCTATGTGAGGGACGGAGCGACCACCGGGGACCGGGCCAACTACACCCTGACGGTGAGCACCGTTCCCTGAGGGGGCGGGACGGGGTATACGGGGTCCATGGTGACCGACGACGTGGGCGCCCAGACGGCGAGGCTGCACGAGCTCCTCCGGGGCGTCGGCGTGGAGATCGCCTTGAGGGCCGGAGACCGCAACGCCAACGCCACCGTGGACGACGACGACGGCCCCTTGGTGGACCTCTCGGACCCCAGGGCGCGCGCCCAGGCCCACGCCATTCTTGAAGCGGGCTTCCTGGTGGTGGCCGCCGACGGGGTGCTCACCGAGACCGAGAGCGAGGGCCTCGTAGACGCCGTGAGCGCCCTCCTCGGGCCCATCCCGAGGGCGTCCCTGGCGCGGATCTTCAATGCCTTCGGGGACCTCCTGGCCCGCGACGGCTTCCGGGAGAGGCTCCATCAGGTGTCCACCGTGCTCCAGGACGAGGAGACCCGCCACGCGGCCTTCGTGCTGGCCATGGCGCTCTACATCACCAACGACGCGGAGGTGCCCGAAGGGGCCCAGGACGTGTCCCAGGCGGTGCTTACTGCCCTGGCGGGGGTGCTGGACATCCCCCCGGACGAGGTGCGCACCCTCTCCGCCCGCTGGATGGCCGAGACCCAGGAGGTCTCCGAGGACGAGGCCCGCACGCAGCTCGCCCTCTGGGAGGTCGAGGACCCGGCCATGGAGCGCGACACCGCGGACACCCTGGTGGACTCCCTCAGCGCGAGCATGCTCCGCGCGGCCCCGCGCCGGAGCGGGGACTGAGACCCCGATGCCCTCCTCGGTGCTCGCCCTCCGCCCCCTCGGGTTCCCCTGGGAGACCGCGGACCCCTTCCTCTTCTGCGTCCACCACGATGACCACTACCCCGCGGGCAATGAGCACCTCGGCCCCGCGGAGTCCCTTGAAGGCCGCACCCTGGGCAACGACTTCGAGCCCCAGAACGGCTGGAGGATGTACCACGGCCGCACGGTGCCCGGGTTCCCCCAGCACCCCCACCGGGGCTTCGAGACCCTCACCGTGGTGCGCCAGGGCTTCATCGATCACTCCGATTCCCTCGGCGCCACCGCGCGCTACGGCCCCGGGGACGTCCAGTGGCTCACCGCCGGAGCGGGCATCGTCCACGCGGAGATGTTCCCGCTCCTGCACCGGGACAGGCCCAACCCCGCGGAGCTCTTCCAGCTCTGGTTGAACCTCCCGCGCGAGGACAAGCTCTGCCCCCCGCACTTCTCCATGCTCTGGCGAGAGGCCATCCCCAGGCTCACCCTGGACGGCGGCGCCGAGGTCACCGTCGTGGCCGGGGCCCTCGCCGGCGCGGTGCCCCCCGCGCCACCACCCCGCTCCTGGGCCTCGCGCCCCGAGGCCGACCTGGCCGTCTGGCTCCTGCGCCTCCCAGAGGGTTCCCTCGCCACGCTCCCGCCCGCCGCGGGCGAGGGCACCGTGCGCACCCTGTACTTCTACCGCGGCCCCGCGCTCACCGTCGGAGACCATCCCCTCCACGAGCCCCTCGCCGCGCGCGTACGGGCCGACCAGGCCGTCACCCTCGAAGCCCCCGAGGGCGACGCCGAGGTGCTCGTCCTCCAGGGCCGACCGCTGCGCGAGCCCGTCGCCCAGCACGGCCCCTTCGTGATGAACACCCGCCAGGAGCTCCAGCAGGCCTTCCTGGACTACCAGCGCACCCGCTTCGGGGTGTGGCCCTTCCCCGACGACGCCCCCGTCCATGGCCCCTCCACCGGCTCCTCCCCCGGGCGCTTCGCCCGCCACGCCGACGGCCGCACCGAGCGCCCCGAAGGCTAGGTATACACGGTGTATACTTTCTAGCTCTTCGCAGTTTCTCTCGGGAGGGTGCGCACGAGCTGTTGGACCCAGAGCTGGAGGAGCTCGTCGCGGGCGAGGTCCCGGTGCTCGATCCAGTGGAGGCTGGTGGCCTCGACAAAACCGATCCAGCCGCGCAGGAGGAGCCTGAGGAGGGCCGTGGGGCTCTCCTGGCCGATGCCCTCCAGGAGCCTCTCGATGATCTTCTCCCGGGCGCCCTCGACCACGCGGATGACGTCCTCGTCGGTGCCGATGCCGCCCCGCAGGAGCGCGGCGTAGGTCAGGGCGTGGGCGTCCACGAAGGTGAGGTAGCCCTGGAGACCATGCACCAGCCGCTCCAGGGGCAGGAGCTCCAACGGCGGCGAGGTGACCTCCAGGAGCCTCCGGGCGGCCTCGCACACCACGGCCACGTAGAAGTCCCGCTTGGTGGGGAAGTAGTGGTACAGGAGCCCCTTGGAGATCCCCGCGGCCACGGCCACGTCATCGATGGACACGGCGTCGTAGGTCCTCGCGGCGAACATCCCGAGCCCCAGGTCCAGGAGCTGCTCCCGCCGGGCGTCGGTGTCCATGCGCTGCCGCGGAGGCCGGGAGCTCCTCCCGCGCCTCGGGGCCTTCAGCGAGTCGGGCTCCGCCATGGAAAAACAACAATAGCACCATTGACTCAGGTTCAACAGGTCCTAGTTTTGACGGAGGCGACCCACAGAAGGGGTGAAGTCTATGGAGCCAGCGGGGACTGAAGGAGCTGTGCGTAGGGTGCCGAGGGTGCGCGCGCCGGAGTTTGATTTCCGGTCGGTGCCGCGGCACTGGCTGGCGGGCAGCGCGCTGACGACGCAGATGGCCAACAGCGTGAACCTGCTCTTCCCGACCGGGGAGCGGTTCTTCGTGCGGAGCGTGCGGCACTACCTGGAGGCCCTGGAGGACCCGGCGCTGCGGGAGCAGGTGAAGGGCTTCTTCGGGCAGGAGGGGCGCCACGCGCGGGCCCACGAGCTGTTCTTCGACGCGCTGCGGGCGCAGGGCTACCAGATCGACGGCTTCCTGCGGGTGTACGACCGCGTCGCGTGGAAGGAGCTGGAGCCGCGGATGACGCCTGCGCTACGGCTGGCCATCACCGCGGCGCTGGAGCACTACACGGCCATCCTGGCGGAGGGGGCGCTGCGGGAGCGGGTCTTTGACCGGGTGGCGGACAAGACCATGCAGGACCTGCTGAAGTGGCATGCCGCCGAGGAGATCGAGCACCGGGCGGTGGCGTTTGATGTACTCCAGCGGGTGGCCCCGGGGTACGGCACCCGGGCGGCGGGGATGGTGGTGGCCACGGTGGGCCTGGCGGCCTTCTGGCTGGCGGCCATGGTGATGCTCCTGCGTCAAGATCGGGCCCGGGGCTGGAGGCTCGACGCCCACGAGCTCAAGGTCTGGCGGCTGCGCCCTCGGAGCATCGTGGGGGGGGTGTTCCTCCGGGGGATGCTCCAGTACTTCCGCCCGGGCTTCCACCCCTCGGACAACCCGATGGACGTGCTGGCCGAGGGGTACCTCTCGGAGGCGGGCCTTTGAATCGGTGGTGGCTGCCCGCGGCGTGACCCTGCGCCGGATTCTGCACCGTCACGATGTGCTCCTCCCTCGGCGCTCTATAGCCCGTCCAGCTTGGGGCGCATCGCTCAAGGCCCTGCGTGGGCGCGGCCCAGGGCCGCGTAGGGGTCGGCGATCTCGGCCAGGCCGCGGTCCCAGTGCGCGCGCAGGAAGTGCAGCCACGCCTCGGCGCCCACGTCGCTCGCGCCCACGTTCGAGTGCGTGGCGCGCTGGGCCTCGCCGGGGCTCGCGCCGCCGATGACGTCGAACTGGAGGAGCCCGCCGGTGGCCCTGCCCTCGGCGAAGTTGCCCGCCAGCGGGGGCGCCGCGGTGGTGGCGAGGCCCGGCGCCGGGCGCAGGAGGGGCGGCACGACGCCCACGCCCAGCGCGCGCGCCAGGGTGTAGTTGGACACGTTGGGCACCGTGTCGTCGTCGAGCACCACGCCCACCAGGACGCTGGGCGCGGCGCGGGCGCCGCCGGGGGCGAGCCGGTCCCTCAGGACGTGGGGCGCGTAGCTCGCGGCGTCGCCGCGCTCGAGCAGGGTCTGGAGCAGCGGGAAGGTGCGCGCCACGTCGCCCGGGGTGGTGCCCGGCGGGCGCACGGCGGTGATCAGGGGCCCGAAGGTGGCGCTCTCGGAGATGATCGCCGAGACCCTCCCGCCGGGCACCACGAGCACCGCGGCGCCGAAGGCGTCGGTGAGCGCCAGGGGCTCGGGGCCCATGATCCCGCCGAGGGAGACGCCCAGGTAGGCGAGGCGCGCGGCGTCGAGGTCCACCGCGCCGTCGCCGTCGGCGTCGACGCCCGCCTGGAGCAGCCGCACGAGCTGGAGCTTGTCGTAGGATGACTGCCGGAAGTGGTCGCGCAGCGCGCGCGCGTCGAGGGCCTGCGCGGCCGAAGGGTCGAGCGCGAAGAAGCCCAGCACCGTGACCAGGGTGGTCGCGCGGGGGTTGGGGTTCAGCGGGTGCTCGCCGTGCATCACCGCGTCGAGGGCCACCGTGGCGATGCCCTGCGGCGCCGCGAAGGCCGCCAGGCGCGCGGCCTGGCCGCGGTCACCCCCGAGCCCGTGGCCGAAGACGATCGTGCGATACGGCGCCGCGCCCGCCCCGGCGCGAGGCAGCCACGCGGTCACCCGCAGGGTGTAGTTCGACGCCGGCGCCGCGGGCGCCCCGGGCGCGCGGGCGACGAGGTGCCGCCGCGCGTCGAGGTAGTTGCCCGCGACGAACTCGAGCTCGCAGGCTCGGAAGCGCCCCATCGGGTCGTCGGCGCAGGGCCGCCGCGCGCGCACCGTGAAGTCCCTGCGGGCGATGTCCGCGGCCACGGCGCGCGAGTCGTCGGTGGTGGTCTGCGTGGCGTACTCGCTCAGGGCGACGAGCCCGCGCGCGTCTTCGATGGCCCCGAGGGCGACCAGGGCCCGCACCGCGGGCGAGGCGGCCCCGGCGGGGTCTGCGAGCGCCCGCGCCTGCGCCGCCGAGGGCTCCAGGCAGCCCCCCGCGGCGGGCGCCAGCCGACGGGTGACGTAGGCCGCCACGCGGGCCCCCGCGGGCAGCGGGCGCAGCGGGGCCAGCAGCAGCGTGTGGTCGTCGTCGGTGGTGCTCAGCAGGGCGCCCTCGAGGCGCGGCGCGCCGGGCGAGAGCACCACGAAGCCCACGCCCCCGACGGGCCCGCGGGTGGCCTCGGCCGACGGGAGCCTCGCCGGGTCCAGGGCCCGCCCGAAGCGAAAGAACGCCTGGGCGTTCACGCCGAAGCCGTCGAGCTCGGCGAGGTCGGTGAGCAGCGACGAGAACCCCCGCGCCTGGGCGAGCGTGGCCGCGAAGCGGGCGGCGTCGACCCGCAGGCGCACCCCGGTGGGGCTCGACGGGTCCTCGCTGGAGAACCGCGGGTCGGGCCACTGGTCAATGGTGCGAGCCTCCGGGTCCCAGAGCCCCAGGGTGCACGCGGGCCCCGTGTCCGGCGTCGGCGCGTCGGCCGGCGCGTCGGCGGCGGCGTCGGCGCCAGCGCCTCCGGCGTCGGGTGCGGAGACCACGCCGCAGGCGGCGGTCGCGAGGGCCAGCGCGATGCACAGGGCGCGGTTCATCGGGCGGTGATCCTACGACGTCCCTGGCCCTTCACGGAACCGCCACGCCGCCGCGGCGGCGGGGACCTGGCTGTCCCCGGGCGAGGGCGTTGTGCTACCGTCGCCGGGACGCGATGTTTCCGACGTTGGTGGGCGAAGCACCGGACCTTCTGTGCCAGGGCGTGACCCACGCCGAGAGGCTCACGCTCGGCCTGGCGGTGTTCTCCCTGGTGGCGGTGCTGGGGGCCTGGCGCTGGAGGGACGCCGCGGCCGGGGCCGGGCACCGCACGCTCTGGGCCCTGGTGGGGCTCTTGACGGGGCTCCTGCAGTTCATCCTCGGGCTCTTCCTGGTGCCCCCGGGGTGCCTGACCACCCACACGCTCACGGTGCTGGGCGGGGCCTCGCTGGGCTGGGCCCTGGTCGGCGGTGTGTTCCTCACCGGGGTGGCGCCGGTCACCCGGTTGGAGCTCCCGGAGCCCGAGGACCGCTGGAGCGGTCGGCTCCCTCGCGCCACGCCGCCCGAGGGCAGCGCCCCGGGGATCTCCTGGCCCGGCGGGCGCCCGGGGGTGACGCCACCGGAGGGCATGCCCCCGTGGGACGGCAACGGCTCGTGAAGCGCGCGCCCTGGGTGGCCCTGGGGGTGTTCCTCTGCCCCGCGGGGCCCGCGCCCGCGCAGGTGCCGTCGGGGCAGGCTCCACCCGCGCAGACGCCGTCTGGGACGCGTCCTACACCGCCTGCGGGGTCCGCGCCGCGCCCCTATGACCACGTGGTGATCGTGAGCTTTGACGGGCTCCGGCCCGACGCGATCGACCGCGCGGACGCGCCGGTGCTGCGCCGGGTGAGGGACCAGGGGGCCTGGGCACGGAACGCCCAGACGGTGCCGGACTCGTCCACGCTGCCCGCGCACTCGTCCATGTTGTCCGGGGCGCCGGTGCGGGCGCACGGGATGAGCTTTGACGACTTCCGGGCCGAGCGCGGGTTCATCCGGGTGCCGACGATCTTCTACCGGGCGCACGACCAGGGGCTGCGCACGGCGATGTTCGTGGCCAAGACCAAGCTGCGGCACATCGCGCTGCCGGGCTCGCTGGACGTGTGGAGCCTGCCGCACTACTCGTGCGAGAGGGTGTCCGCGGCGGCGTCGGCGTACCTCCGGGACGCGGGCCCCGGGGTGACCTTCATCCACCTGGAGGAGCCCGATGACGGCGGGCACCGTTATGGCTGGATGAGCCGTCGGTACCTGGGCTACGTGGCGCGGGCGGACCGGTGCTTCGGGGTGATCATGGCCACGCTGGAGGCGCGGGCGGACCGGGCCAGGGTGCTGGTGCTGGTCTCCGCGGACCACGGGGGCCACGGGCGGCGGCACGGCACCCACGACCCGCTGGACCTGCACATCCCGTGGCTGGCGTGGGGCTCGCGGGTCCACCGGGGGCCCTTCGACGCGCCGGTGCTCACCACGGACACCGCGGCCACGGCCATGGCGGCGCTGGGGCTCACGCCGGGGCCGGAGAACACCGGCCACCCGGTCCCGCAGGCGCTCTCGCGGCGGCCGTAGGGGATGGGGCCTGGGCACCACGCCGCGGGTCCCCGCGCGGCGAGGGGTTGACGGCGCCCCGCGGCTGCGGTTGGCTGGGCGCGGTGTTCATGCGTTCGCAGCGCCCCCAGCGGAGCGATTCCCCAGGATGCGAGGCCGCGGCGGTACCTGGTGGCCCGCGGTTCGCTGCCGCGGGGCGCGCGGTCGCTGGGGCCGCCCGTCCGCGGCCCTCGCGCGTCCGGGCCCTCGCGACGGTGGGCGTCCTGGCGCTGGCGGGCGCTTGCTCGACGCCCTCGAACGGGAGCACCGACGCCGGACGGCCCGCCGAGGCGTCCCTGCTGGAGCTGGCTGACGCCGCCCACGCGGACCACCGCGGCGAGGGCGCCGACGGCGGCACTGACGGCGGCGCCGACACGTCTCGCGGCTCACCCGACGGGTCGTCCCCGCCGCCTCGGGGCGACGCAGGGGCGACCGGCGACGCCGTCGACGGGACCACCCCCGTCGACGCGACCACCCCCGTCGACGCGACCGCCCCCGTCGACGCGACCGCCCCTGTCGACGCGACTGCCCCTGTCGACGCGACCGCCCCCGCCGACGCGGCCCCCGTCACGCCGTGCGCGACCGCCGACCCGGGGTGCCTCGACCGGCTCCCCATCGGCGCGTTGCGGCTCCCGTATTACCGAACCGTCGCCTTCGACAGCGGCGCGAGGTCCATCACCCAGGCGGTGGTCGTGGTGCACGGCGCGGGCCGGGACGTCGGTGGGGAGTTCGTCACGATGACCGCCGCCGCGGAGAGCCAGCGCGCGCTCGGCTCGACGCTGATCGTCGCCCCATGGTTTCAGGTCGACCCGGCGCGCAGCTGCGTCAGCAGGACCGACTCCCCCGCGACCGGCGACCTGTACTGGAGCTGCTCCGGCGCCAGCGACTGGAAGGACGGCCGTCGGGCGTTGAACGGCGACACGCTATCGTTCGCGGCGATGGACGCCCTCCTCGCGCAGCTCACCCGGAGCTTCTCCGCGCTGCGGGGCGTCGCGGTCGTCGGGTTCTCCGCTGGCGGGCAGTTCGTGCAGCGCTACGCGACCCTCCGGCCCAGCCCGACGGGGGGACCGCCGACGCGCTTCGTCATCGGCAACCCGGGCTCGTGGCTGTACTTCGACGACCGGCGCATCGCCGCGGGCGTCGCCTGCGACGCCACCTGCAGCGGCCTGCGCGCGGCCGACTTCGTGGCCCCGACGGGCAGCGCCTGCGCGTCGACGTACAACCGCTACAAGTACGGCCTGGTCGGCGCGGACACGGCGCTCCCGGGCTACGTCACCGCCGCGTCGCTGACCGGAGCGGGCGCGCGCTACGCCGCCGCGACGGTAGATTACCTGGTCGCCGCCCTCGACGACGGCGCGGGCAGCGGCACCGCCTTCAGCGTTCTCGACACGTCGTGCGAGGCCGAGCTCGACGGCCCGGTCACGGCCTCGACCGACGCGAGCGGCAGCCCGGTCTCCACCTCGTTCCGCGCCCAGCGGGCGTACACCTTCCATCGGTACGCGACGCTGCTCCTCGGGGCCCGCCACGCGCTCACCCGGGTCCCCGGCTGCGCCCACAGCGCGTCGTGCGTGTTCGGGACCGCCGCGGCGCGAGGCGTGGTGTTCCGGCCCTGAGCCGCCCGCAGGTCCGCGCGGCCCGTCGGAGCGGGCGGCACCCCCCGATCTGGATCTCGGACGCGAAGGGCTCCTCGCGCTTCGGGAGGGACCCCTCGGGGCCGGAGGTCGCCTGCGCCGGTGGGGCGCTCGGGAGCGGTCAGGCGCCGTCGCGCAGCAGAGCGAGGCGGGCGCTGCGCACGGAGCTCTCGATCTCGATCAGGCCCTCGATGGCCGTGACCACGGCCTCGGGGATCCCACCGAGCGCCGCGGCCTGGCGCACGCTCCTTCGCTCGGCCTCGTGGTACCCGTCGGAGCGGGCGACCTTGATCGCGTCGTAGAGGAAGTGGCGGAGCATCGAGCGGTGCGCGCTCGGGAGGTGGTCCTCGAGCTTCTTGCCGTGCGGGTCGAAGCCCCGGAGGGCCTCGACGCCCTGCGGCGGCATCCCGAAGGCGGTCATCATCCCCAGGAAGGTGTTCATCTCCGTGGTCGACAGCTCGCCGTCGGCCGCGGCGATGATCATCACCGAGTGCGCGAAGCCGAGCATGGTGGCCAGGTCGAGCTCCTCGGGCGTCTGGCCGCTGTGGGTGGTGCCCCCGTGCGTCGCATTCAGGGTGTAGGTGGACATGTTCTTGGAACACCCAGATACCCCAACGCGGCCCGCAGGTCCAGGCCCCGCGGCGCGAGGGCGGTGGCGCGCCGCGGCCATCGCCTCCCTCGATCTCCCTGATTCCACGGCCCACCGCGAGATGTGAACCATGGATGGAGAGGGGACCGGGGGCCATAGGCGTTAAGCGCCATCATGTAGCAGTCTCGTCGGGACCGTTCCTCCAAGGCGCCGCGGAGCTCGAACTTTGCGTGGTGTTGGGCGGTGGAGGCCGGGGTTCGCCAGGCTTAGGGGCCCCGAGGTCGCGTCGCTCACCCCGGGCAACCGAAGGCGGTCACCGCGCCTCCGCGCGGTTGCAAGGAGCGCTCGCGGGGAAGCAGGGTGGGGAGGCATGGCGAGGCCGACTGGAGAGGTACGTGCTGCGCCCGCGGGAGCACCCCTCGCGCGGAAACCCCCTCGCCGCTTGAGAACACACGGGCCGCACTCCTT
>JACRDB010000111.1 GCA_016218725.1 Deltaproteobacteria bacterium | reverse complement strand
GGCGGCGGCGGCGGCAGCGGCGGCGCCATCCGCTTCGAGGTCCAGGGCGCGGCCTCCCTGGGCTCGGGCCGCGTCACCGCGGGCGGCGGCGCCGGCGGCGGCGCCACCTGCAACGGCGCCGGCGGCGGCACCGGCGGCGTCGGGCGCATCGGCGTCCGGGCCATGAGCGTCAGCGGCACCACCAGCCCCACCGCGGACACCAACTGAACCCAAAGAGGGCCCGTGGAGGACGCACCCCTGCGCGCGCTCCTCCTCGGGCTCCTCGGGCTCGCCTCGGCGGGCTGTACCAGGCCCTCTCCCGCGCCCTCTCCCGCGCCGCACGCCCCCGCCCCTACCACGCTCCCCGGCGCCGTCGCCCCGAGGCTCCTGCCCCTCGGGGGCCTCGGGGACGCGCGCAACGACGCCTCCGTGGACCCTCGCCACGCGGAGCTCTCGGGCCTCGCCTGGCACGGCGATGAGCTCTACCTCCTGCCCCAGTACCCCGAGCGCTTCGGGGACCGCACCGTGGGCTCGCTCCTCAGGCTCTCGCGCCAGCGCCTGGACGCCTTCTTCGACGGCCAGGACACCTCGGAGCTGGTCCCCGAGCGCGTGCCCTTCCGCCCCGGCCCCGCCCGGGAGCTCCCTGGCTACGAGGGCTTCGAAGCCCTGGCCTTTGATGGTGACCGCCTCTGGGTCACCATCGAGGCCACCGTCCATCACCACACCACAGGGTACCTCGTCCGGGGGGATATCACCCCACAGGGGATTACCTTATCGGGCGAAGTCATACCTTTGCCTACCCCTCGGAACGAACCGAACACGGGCTTCGAGGCGCTGGTGGTGGTGCCCGGGGGGGTGCTGGCCCTGTACGAAGCCAACGGGTTGGATCCAGCGCCCTGGGCCCTGAGGGCGGGCGACGGGGGCCTGGCGAGGGTGCCCTTCCCGGTGGTGGACTTCCGGGTGACCGACGCCACGGAAACGGACGGCGAAGGTCGCTTCTGGGTGGTGAACTACCTCTACCCGGGGGACACTTTCCTCCTCCGGGGGGACGCGGGGCCCTCGCGCTCGGTGGAGGCGCTCCTGGAGCTGGCGCCTGGCCCCGAGGGGGTTCGCCGCACCGGGCGCGCGGTGCCGCTGGCTGTGGACGCGCGCCCGCGCAACTGGGAGGGCGTGGCCCGTTACCGCGGCGGGGTGCTGCTGGTGACGGACCTGTGGCCTCGGACGCTCCTCGCGTGGGTGCCCGTCCCTGCTAGACTCGCTCGGACGGAGAGAACCTCCGGGCGTCCCTGACGTCTCAAGCCCTACGAGCACGCATGGCGAACCCCACCGGCCCCGACGAGCGCCCCGACCACGTTGCCATCGCCCGCATGAGGGTGCGCGTCCGGGCGCTGCGCGCGCTGCGGGGCGCCCTGGAGCTCCTCCCCCCGGCGGCGGCCTTCGCCACGCTGGCGCTCCTGGCGGCCAAGCTCTCGTGGGTGCCCGAGGGGAGCGCCCGGAAACTGCTGGTCGCCTCCGCGGCGATCCCGCTCCTGGGCGCCCTGGTGGGGGCCCTGCGCAGGGTGCCGTCGCTCCTGGCCGCGCAGCTCCTGGATCGGCACTACCAGCTCCACGACCGGCTCTCGTCCGCCCTGCAGTTCGAGGCCCTGCCCGCGGAGGCGCGCTCGCCCATGATGGCCGCGGCCATCGAAGACGCCGTGGAGCGCGCGCGGGGCACGGCGCTCCGCGCGCGGGAGGCCCTCCCCTGGCGCTGGCCGCCGGAGTTCGGGGTGGGCCTGGCCATGCTGGGCCTCCTCGGGCTCGTGGCCGTGGTGGAGGTGAGGGACCGCCGGGTGCTGCGCGTACCGGTGGCCTCCCAGGGCCCTCGGGACCCCCTGCGCATGGACGACGACGACCTCCGGGCCTTCCGGGAGCTCACCCGGGACCTGGAGCGCCAGGCCGCCACCCCCGAGGCGCGGCGCGCCGTCAATGACTTCCAGCGCTTCCTGGAGGACGTGGAGAACCAGCGCCTGGACCGCGAGGAGGCCTTCCGGCAGCTCGCGGCGCTCCAGCGCTCGCTGGACGAGCACCGCGACCAGGACCGGGACGCCCTGCGCCGCGCCCTCCAGGAGCTCGGCCAGCGCATGGGGACCGAGAACCCGCTGGCGCGCGCCCTCGCCCAGGCCCTCCAGAACGCCGACAGCGCCCAGGCCCAGCGCGAGCTCCAGGCCCTGGCCGAGCGCCTTCGCCGCGAGCAGAGCCTCTCGCAGCAGCAGCGCCAGGACCTCGCCCGCGCGCTCCAGCGCGCCGCGGAGCAGCCCCGGGACCAGCTCGAGGAGCGCCTCCAGCGCGCCCGCGAGGAGGTCCAGCGCATGCTCCAGCAGCAGCGCGAGCGCGCCCTCTCGCCGCAGGAGCAGTCCCTCTTGAACCGCCGGCAGCGCGACCTCCAGCAGCTCCAGCAGCAGCGCGAGCGCAACGAGCAGGCCCGGCGCCAGGTGGAGCACCTCCAGCGGCAGCTCTCGCAGGCCGCCCAGGACATGCTCCGGGACCTGGCCCAGGCCGCCCGGGACCTGGAGCTCGGCGCCGAGGACCTCTCGCGCATGCAGGACGAGCAGCGCTCGCAGCAGTCCATGGAGGAGCTGCGCCAGCGCCTGGAGGAGCTGCGCCAGCAGATGCGCGCCCAGAACGGGCAGAACGGGCAGCAGCAACGCCTCCGCCTGGCGCGCTTCTCCCGCATGGCCCGAGGCCAGGGGCGCATGGGCCCCATGGGCCCGGGCCAGCAGGGCCAGGGGCAGCAGGGCCAGGGGCAGCAGGGCCGCACCGGCCAGGGGCAAGGCCAGGGCCAGGGACAAGGCCAGGGGCAGGGCCAGGGGCAGGGCCAGGGACAAGGCCAGGGCCAGCTCCTGCTCACGCCGGGCGGAGGCCCCGGGGCGATCCCGCTCCCGATGGGCGGCGGCGGGCAGAACCCCGGCGGCCAGGGCGACCCCAACGGTCAGCCCGGAGGCGTGAGGGCCGGCACGGGCCACGACGACAACCTCCGCGGCGCCGCGGTGGACGTGCAGGGCCGCACCCAGGCGGTGCACGTCCAGGGGCAGCAGCGGGGCCAGGGGCCCTCGCGCTCGCAGACCATTCGCACGGCGGGGGCCGAGGGCTTCGCGTCGGCGCCGTACCGGGAGGTGTACCCTCCCTACTGGGACCACGCCCGGGAGGTGCTCCACCAGGGCGAGGTCCCGCCAGGGTACACCGCGTACGTGCGGCGGTACTTCCAGCTCATCCGACCCCGAGACCCGTAACAGAAGGCCCCAAGGCACCCATGAGCGAAGCCCAGACCCGGAGCGACAAGGCTCCGCCCAGGGAGGCCCTGCAAGCCTTCCAGAGAGACCTGAACGCCGTACGCACGGAGCTCGGCAAGGTGATCGTCGGCCAGCGAGACATCCTGGACGGGGTGCTCACCTGCCTCTTCGCCGGGGGCCACTGCCTCCTGGAGGGCGTGCCGGGCCTCGGCAAGACCATGCTCGTGCGCACGCTGGCCCGCGCCCTGGACCTGCAGTTCGCCCGCATCCAGTTTACCCCGGACCTGATGCCCGCGGACATCCTGGGCACGCAGGTGATCGCCGAGGACGAGCGCGGCGCCAAGCGCTTCGAGTTCCAGAAGGGGCCCATCTTCTCGCACATCGTGCTGGCGGACGAGATCAACCGCGCCACGCCCAAGACCCAGAGCGCCCTCCTGGAGGCCATGCAGGAGCACTCGGTCACCGTGGCCAAGAAGACCCACACGCTGGAGCAGCCCTTTATCGTACTGGCCACGCAGAACCCCCTGGAGATGGAGGGCACCTACCCCCTGCCCGAGGCCCAGCTCGATCGCTTCCTCTTCAAGCTCCAGGTGCTCTTCCCCGCCAAGGAGGAGCTGCACACCATCCTGGACCGCACCACCACCGGCGAGGAGCTCGAGGTCCAGAAGGTGCTCACCCGCGGGCGCATCGCGGAGCTCAAGACCCTCGCCCGGGAGGTGCCCGTCGCCCGGAGCGTGCAGGACTACGCCGTGAGGCTGCTCCTGGCGTCGCACCCGGAGGGCTCCGAGGCCTCGCCCAGGGTGAAGCAGTACGTGCGCTTCGGCAGCTCCCCCCGAGGGGCCCAGGCCATGCTCCTGGCGGCCAAGATCCGGGCCCTGATGGACGGGCGCTTCGCGGCCTCCACGGAGGACGTGCGCCAGAGCGCCATGCCCTCCCTGCGCCACCGGATGATTCTCAACTTCGAGGGCGAGGCCGAGGGCGTCACCACGGACTCGGTCCTCCAGGAGCTCCTGGTGGAGCTCAAGCCCCCCAAGGCGTAGGGCGAGGTGGTGGGATGTGGGGCGGTGTACGGTGTTGTCTCACCGCCTCCAGGTGCGGCCCAGGCCCCCGGCGATGTAGCCCCGCTGGCGGGAGACGAGCGCGCGGTAGGTGAGCGTGGGCTCTCCCGCGAGGAGGGCGTAGAAGACGTTGCCCGCGGCCTCGGCGTCGTCGGTGGCGCGGTGGGCCTGGGCGAGCTCGACCCCGAGGCGGGCGGCGACCTCGCCGAGCTTGAAGCCCCGGGCGGCGGGGGAGAGGGCCCGGGCCCACACCAGGGGGTCGAGCCAGTCGGTGCTGCGGCGCAGGGCCGGGGGGCCCTCGGCGCTGCGGGTGACGGGGCGCCCCGCGCGGCGCATTTCCGCGAAGAGGAAGGCGCGGTCGAAGCCGGCGTTGTAGGCCACGGGGATGCGGCCTTCGAGCATGGTGAGCACCCGCGGGAGCACGGCCTCGAAGGGGGGCTCACCGCGGACCTTGTCGTCGGTGATGCCGTGCACCGCGGAGGCCTCCGCGGGGATGGGGACCCCGGGGTTCACCAGGAGCGCGTGACGCGCCTCGACGGCGCCGTCGCGGAAGTGCACCACGGCGAGCTCCACCACGCGGTCGCCGCGGGAGGCGTCGCGGCCGGTGGTCTCGGTGTCGATCACGGCCAGCGGGAGCGAGCGCCAGGGGGCGTCTACGTCGATCTCCTCGGCGAGGCCCAGGAGCGCGGGAGGGGCCCGGAGCAGGTGCTCGGCGATGCCCGGGTACGGCAGCCCCGTGGGGAAACATGCATTGATCGCGCGGGCGTGGGCCATGGGCACCAAATCGCAGCACGGGGGGTGGAAGGTGTGCAAGTTTGTTCCGGGAGGGCGTATGTTCCGCGCCCGTGCTGCAAGGCGTGTCCGAGACCCCCCCCGACCGGGACCGCATCAGCCTCCTCAAGGACGGCGACGAGGCCTTCCCCGCCATGCTCGCGGCCATCGCCGCGGCGGAGCGGGAGGTCACCCTGGAGATGTACTGGTTCGATGACAGCGCCATCGGGCGGCGCTTCGTCGAGGCCCTGGCCGAGCGCGCCCGCGCGGGCGTCGCGGTGAGCGTGCTCTATGACGCCATCGGGAGCCTCGGGGGCGACCGCGCGCTCTTCGCGCCGCTCACCGAGGCCGGGGGCCAGGTGGTGGAGTTCAACCCCATCGCGCCGTGGCGGCGGCGCTTCGCGCTCACCAGGGTGTCCCAGCGGGACCACCGCAAGATCCTCACGGTGGACCAGCGGGTGGGCTTCGTGGGCGGGCTCAACATCGGCCTGCCCTGGATGGCCCCCAGGGACGGCGGCGGTGGCTGGCGGGACGACGTGGCCCGCGTCGAGGGCCCCGCCGTCGGGCGCCTGCGGGAGCTCTTCGACGAGACCTGGAAGCGCCAGGGGGGCGGGGCCCCGCGGCTGCCGAGCCTGCGGCGCTCGCGGGAGCGCCTGCGGGAGGCCCGGCAGGAGATCGCCCGCGGCGCCGCCGAGGTGTCGGTCCTCGGGCAGAACGCCTGGCTGGCCCGGCGCGCGATCCGTCGGGAGTACCTCTCGCGCGTCCGCGGGGCGCGGACCCGCGTGCTCCTGGAGAACTCGTATTTCCTCCCGGACGGCGCCACCCGCCGGGAGATCCAGCGCGCCGCGCGGCGGGGCGTGGAGGTGCGGGTGGTGGTGCCGCGCACCAGCGACGTGCCCGCGGTGGCCTGGGCCACGCGGTTCATGTACGCCGGGCTCCTGCGCGCGGGCGTGCACGTCCACGAGTGGACCCCCAGCGTGCTCCACGCCAAGACCGCCGTGGTGGACGACTGGGCCACCACCGGGAGCTACAACCTGGACTACCGCTCGCTGCGGTACAACCTGGAGGCCAACGTGGCCAGCCGGGACCCGCGCTTCGTCGAGGCCGTGGCGGGCTCCATCCGCCGGGACCTCCAGGAGGGCTGCCAGGAGGTAGACCCCGAGGCGTGGGCGCGCAGGCCCTGGCTCGACCGCGTGAAGGAAGGCTTCTTCTGGCTGGCGAGGACGTTGTTGTAAACGAGTATGTGTACCATCGAGCCCCACGGAAGACGGGAGCGAGGAGCGTGGCAATGAGCATGAGAGCGTGGCGGACCCTTCTGGCGGTGGGGGCGACCTGCGCCTGCACGGCCGCACCGAGCAGCACCCAGGGGCGCTTCACGGCGGTGCACAACGCCTTCGGGGCGCTGGGCATGAACGTCGTCGGGCACATCTCCGAGGGCTCCCTCGGCGAGGACGGCTCCAGCCGGTTCCCGGTCACCCTGGAGGCCCAGTGCTACACCTGGGCGGCCTTCGGCGGGGACGGCGCCCGGGACCTGGACCTGAGCCTCCTGGACACCAGCAACAACCGCGTGGCCACGGACACATCGCACGACACGCAGGCCACCCTGCGACATTGTGTGACCTCTCCGGGGAGGTACACCCTGGTGCTGCACATGGCCCAGGGGGCGGGGACGTACCTGGTCTCGTCCTGGCGGGGCGGTCCCGCGGGGGGTGAGAGCTCCGGGGCCAGTGATGTAGGCACCTGCGCCAACCCCATCCCGTTGACCATGGGGCAGACGGTGACCGGGGACACGCGCCGGGCGCGGGACCGGGCCACCGGGGGGTGCCTGGGCGGCGGCGAGGGGGACGAGGGCGGCGGCGACGGCGCCCCGGACCTAGTCTACCAGCTCACGGTGGAGAGCCGCCAGCAGGTGACCGTGGCCGTGGAGCAGGACGAGGACTACGACGGCGCGGTGTTCCTGCGCCAGGCGTGCGACGACCCGAGCAGCGAGGTGGCCTGCAACGACGACGCGGGGGACACCTCGCACTCGCGGGTGAGCGCCACGCTGGAGCCCGGGACGTACTTCGTCTACGTGGACGGCTTCGGGTCTTCGTCGGGGCGCTTCTCGATGACGGTGACGGGCCAGGCGGTGCCGACGCCCGCGGAGGTGTGCCAGGACGTGCAGGTGCTGACGCCCAACCAGCCGGTGTCGGGGCAGACCTCCGCGGGGGACCCGAGCGTCTTCAACGCCCGCTGCGCGGACCGGGCCCCGGGGCCGGAGCACGTCTACCGCCTGGAGGTGCCCAACGAGTCGCGGCTCCAGCTCCAGCAGGAGTCGCCCAACCACGACGGGGTGCTCTACGTCCGGCGCGCCTGCGCCGACGAGGGCAGCGAGCTGTCCTGCAACGACGACTCGGACGACACGCAGCACTCGCGGATCAACACCATCCTCCCGGCGGGGACGTACTATGTCTTCTCCGACGCGTACCGCCAGGACGGGGGCGGGAGCTTCTCCCTGGAGGCGGACCTGTGCCCCGTGGCGGGGGGCAACACCCCCGGGGACACGGCCCAGGACGCCCAGCCCCTGACGGTGGGCCAGGCCGTCGAGGGCAACACCTTCCAGGCCCACGACGACATCACCGTGCCGTGCGCCGCCCAGACGGATGGTTATGATGTGCTCTACCGCCTGGACGTGACCCAGCGGTCGCGGGCGCGGCTGTGGTTCGAGCAGAACGACATCGCCGAGCAGGGGGTGGTGGCCCTGGTGCGCAACCCCGCCCAGGCGGCCACCACCACGGTGGCGTGCCGGGCCAACGTCCTGGGCGAGGCCCGGGCCCTGGACCAGGTGCTGGACCCCGGGACCTGGTACGTCGTGGTGGACTCCGCGGGGCCCCGGCAGTTCGGGCGCTACCGGCTCCACGCCGAGGTGGAGGACGTGCAGATCCTGGACCGGCTGTGCCGCGCGGCGCCGTTGCTTGTCCCCGGGCGGCCGGCCCACGGCACCACCTCCGGGAGCGACCATTTCCAGGCCACCTGCGGCGGCAACGCCCGGAGCCCGGAGAACCTCCACCGCTTGCGCATCACGCGCCGGAGCAACGTGCGCCTGGCGGTCACCAGCAACACCCCGGGCTACGACCCGGTGCTGTACCTGCGCCAGACGTGCACGGACATCGCCACCGAGCGGGGCTGCAACGACGACGCGGGGGACATCCAGCACTCGCTGGTGGAGGTCACCCTGGAGCCCGGGGTGTACACGGTCTTCGTAGACGGCTTCAGCAACCGCAACAGCGGCGCCTACACGCTGGAGGCCACGCTCTCGCCCGCCACGCCGTAGCACCGCCGCGCTCCGCGCCTCTGCGGGATGCCGTCGTTCATCAACCCCTGTTTTCTGCTACGGAGAGAGGATCGCGATGACGACCGACCTGCCCGAGGGCTTCCGCCCCTTTGTCGAGGCGCTCAAGGCGCACATCCGCGAGGCGCAGGTCCGCGCGGCGCTCGCGGTCAACCGCACGCTCCTCACGCTCTACTGGAACATAGGCCGCGCCATCGCGGAACGCCAGGAGGCCGAGGGCTGGGGGGCGCGGGTGATCGACCAGCTCGCCGACGAGATCCAGCGGGCCTTCCCCGGACTGGCGGGGTTCTCCCGCGCGAACGTCTACCGGATGCGAGCCTTCTACGCCGCGTTTCCCCTTGAAATCAGCGGTTCCGAAATTGTCGCACAGGCTGTGCGACAATTCGCGGAGCCCCTGCCGACCGGGGTGCCCGACCTCCCCTGGGGCCACCAGATCGCCTTGTTCCAGCGCCTCAAGGACCCGTCTCTGCGGGCGTGGTACGCGCGGGCCGCCGTCGAGGGCGGATGGAGCCGCGCGGTGCTCCTCGCGCAGATCGACACCCGCCTCCACGAGCGCGAGGGCGCGGCGATCACCAACTTCGCGCGGGCGCTGCCGCCGCCGCAGTCAGACCTCGCGCAGCAGTCGCTCAAGGACCCCTACGTCTTTGACTTCCTGACCCTCGCGCGCGGCGCGCAGGAGCGCGACCTCGAAGCGGGCCTCGTCGCGCACGTCGAGCGGTTCCTGCTGGAGCTCGGCGTCGGCTTCGCGTTCGTGGGGCGGCAGATGCACCTCCAGGTCGGCGAGCAGGACTTCTACCTCGACCTGCTCTTCTATCACCTCATGCTCCGGTGCTTCGTCGTGATCGAGCTCAAGGCCGTGGCCTTCGAGCCCGAGTTCGCGGGCAAGATGAACTTCTACCTCTCCGCCGTGGACGCGCAGCTGCGCCACCCCAGCGACGGGCCGAGTCTCGGGCTGATCCTGTGCAAGGGCCGCGACCGCGTGGTGGTCGAGTACGCGCTGCGCGACGTGCAGAAGCCCATCGGCGTCGCGGAGTGGGAGACCCGCCTCGTCGCCTCGCTGCCGCGGGAGCTCGAGGGCGCGCTGCCCACCGTCGAGCAGCTCGAGGCCGAGCTCAGCGCGACAGGCGCCTCGGAGGAGAGCCCATGACCACGGACCTCTCGGAGAAGGGCCTCGAAGCGGTGGACCTGGAGAGCTACCGCGCCGAGCGGCTGGCCTCGCTGAAGATCGCGCTCGAAGACCAAGGACAACGCCCCTCAGTTAGGGCCAATTTCGAGAGTGTCTCTCCGCGGTGACCTCACCCCCCCGGCCCCATAGGCGCCAGGATAAGGGCTCCGAGGTCTGAATTTCAGGCACTTCAGGCAGCGGGTGGGGCTTCGAGGACGGCACGGTCGGCGACTTTCGCCCGGGGTTCGCCAGCGCAACGGCCTCCGAGGTCGCGTCGCTCACCCCGGGCTACGGAAGGCGGTCACCGCGCCTCCGCGCGGTTGCAAGGAGTGCGGTCCGTGCGTTCTCAAGCAGCGAGGGGGTTTCGGCGCGAGGGGTGCTCCCGCGGGCGCAGCACGTGCCT
>JACRDB010000109.1 GCA_016218725.1 Deltaproteobacteria bacterium | reverse complement strand
GGAGCAGCCTGGCAACACGGACCCCAACGCGGGCTTCCTCCGGAGCGCTGCGGTCTTCGCCATCTTGGTGCTGTCCGACGAGGAGGACGGCTCCGTGCGCGACTGCCGCTTCGCCGAGAGGGACCCCCAGGGACGCCCCGCGCCATGCCGGGACGCGACCTCGGTGTTTGACACCGCCTCGCCCGACTGGGCCTCCCCGGATCTGAACCTGCGGTTCTACCTGTACCGCGAGGGCTCCCCCGAGGACCCGACCTGGCCGCTGGACCGCTACATCGACCTCGCCGACCCCAACCGAGGATACTTGTCCACAAAGCCCGCCCACCCGGAGCTCGTGGTCTTCGGGGCCATCGCGGGCGTGCCCCTCTCGCCCCCGAGGACCCTGGCAGGCGGCGTGGACTACGACGCCCTCCTCGGCCGCGACGGCATGGGTGGCTTCACGGGCATGAGCCCCGAGGGGCCCGTCTCCATGCGCCACGCCAACATGGACCCGCTGTGCACCCAGCGCGTGGTGCCCGCGTGTTTCCGCGAGGGCTCCCACTACGAGCCCAGGGCCTGCGACCTCGCCGCGCAGTACTTCGCCTGGCCCTCGCGGCGCCTGGCCGAGGTCGCGCGGCGCTTCGGTCCGAACGGCGTCCTCGGGTCCATTTGTGCATCGAGCTACGCGGAGCCCCTCGGCCAGCTCGCGGAGGCCATCCAGCGGCGTCTTGACGGGCGGTGCCTCCCCAGGGCCCTCCCGACGGCGCCGCCGCTCTGCCCGAGCACCCCCGCCGCGGGGTGCGCCGCAGCGGGCACCGTCGTGCGAGTCCCGTGCACGGTGCGGGAGCTCCTCCCGGGGACCGTCCGCGCGTCCGAGTGGTGTACCGCGGCCCGTGGACGCATCCCCGCGGGCCGAGACCCGGCCTCGGGCCGGGAGGCGTGCGTGGTGACGCAGCTCCCCGCGCCCCTCGGCGGCGAGCCCCCAGCGGGCGCCCACGGCTTCTTCTACGACACCCGCCCGGACCCGGCCTCGCCCGAGTGCCGCCAGCGCGTGTCCTTCACGCCCGGAGACGCGCCGCCAGACGGCGCCACCGCGCGCATCGTGTGTACACCGTAGCCCCGAGGGCCTCGGGGCGGAGCCTGGAGGCCGTGGTAGCATCACGCCGTGGCGGCGGTGGTCATTGAGCTCTCGGGGATCCCACCGCGACGCAAGGCCGCGGACAGCGCTCCTTCGTGAATGCCGCGGTCTTCACCGTCGCGCTGCTGCTGGGCGCGCTGGCCTTCGTGGTCGCGGAGAGGCTCCGCCCCTGGCGCGCAGGACAGCGGCAGAGGCGCCCCGGGCTCGGGTCGGACCTGCTCTTCCTGGGGTTCAACGTCTTCGTGGTGGGCGTGTCGCTGGTGGCGCTGCTCCGGGGGGTGGTGCTGCCGCAGCTCGACCGCGGCTGCGCGTACCTCGGGGTGGCCCCACCTCTGCGGGGCCTCGCCGCGGGGTGGCCCCTCGCCGCGCAGCTCCTGGTGGCGATCCTGGCGATGGACCTGGCGCAGTGGGGCCTCCACCGGTTGATGCACCGGGTGCCGTTCCTGTGGGAGCTCCACAAGGTGCACCACAGCGTGCTGGACCGCGAGATGGACTGGCTCGCCTCGCTGCGGTTCCACTGGGGGGAGCAGCTCGTCTACACGGTGCTGCACTGCCTCCCGCTGGCGTTCCTGGGCTTCTCGGAGACCGCGATCCGCGCGGACTCGCTGCTCGGACTCCTGTGGGGTTACCTCAACCACGCCAACCTGGACCTCGGCCGGGGGCCCTGGCGCTATGTGTTCAACAACCCGAGGATGCACCTGTGGCACCACGCCGACGCCGCGCGGCCGGTGAACTTCGGGATCGTCTTCTCGCTCTGGGACTGGCTCTTCGGCACCGCGAGGATGCCCGAAGAGCCCCCGGAACGCCTTGGATTTACGGGGATCGAGGCCTTCCCTCGGGGCTTCTGGAGGAGCCTGTCCTGGCCCCTCCGGAGGGGAGGTCGCGCCCCTCCGGTCGGTTGACGGCGGTCGCGGTCCAGGGCGGCGCGGGCGCCGAGCGCCGGTCCCCTCGTGGTAGGCTCCGCGTCCCATGGCCTCGCCGACCTTTGTCACCAAGGGGACCACCCCGGTCACGGTGATCGTCACGCGCTCGATCCGCGCCGGGAGGGAGGCCGAGTATGAGACCTGGCTGCGCGGCGTCTTCGAGGTCTCTCGCACCTTCCCGGGCCACCTCGGCATCGATGTGCTCCGGCCTGCGCCGGGCGACCGCGAGTGGACGCTGATCTTCCGCTATGACAGCCCCGAGCACCTGAAGGCGTGGATCGACTCCGACGCCCGCAAGGACTGGCTCGCCCGGGTGGAGCCTCTGACCGACGGCCACGTCAACGTCAAGACCCTCTCGGGGCTGGAGGCCTGGTTCTCGATCCCCGGCCGGGCGCTCGCGACGCCCCCTCGGTACAAGATGGCGCTGCTCACCTGGCTGGTGGTCTATCCCCTGGTGGTGGCGCTCGGTGCGGGGTTGGCGCCGCTGGTCGGGGGGCTCCCGCGGCCGGTGCAGGCCCTGGTGTCCACCGCGATGATGGTGCCGCTCATGACCTGGGTCGTGATGCCCTGGGTGACCCGCATCTTCCGCCCGTGGCTCTTCCGCTAGAGTCCGTCCGATGCCGCCGCGCCGCCGAGGCCTGCTACTCGGGGATGGGCAGCACGACGTCCCGCACGATGGCCCTCGTGGCCGGCGACCAGAAGACCAGGTGCTCGTGCCCCGGGACGTCGAGGGCCAGGAGGTCGTGCCGCGGGAGGTAGGCGATCACCGAAGGCCGCCAGCCTAGCGCGACGGTGTCGAGGGTGCGCGCCCGGAGGTCGATTCGGTGGAGGCCTCGGTCGGCCACCCAGAGCTCCTCGCGCCCCTCGCGGAGCGTCGCCTGGTCGAACGCTGTGTGCAGCCCTTGCAACAGGGTGCGTGTGTTCCCCGACGGGTCATAGAGCGCCGCCGAACCGCTCGCGTCCGCGCAGCCGAGCGCCAGGACCTCGCTCGCGCGAGGCACGAGCATGCGGGTGTGGCGCGCGCACTCCGTCGGCACGTCCGACGCGACGCCCGTGGCCACGTCGAGCCGCACCAGCGTCTGGCCCCCGGGGGGGCCGCGCCATGCCAGGAGGTGCTGCCCGTTCCCAGAGAGGGCGAGGGGACCCCGGACCCCCCGGAGCGTCCGAACGGCCCTCGCGACGAGGTCCACGACGGTGACCTTCTCGCCCGTGTCATCGTGTACACCGAAGGCCACCCTCGACCCGTCGAGGCTCGCGACCATCCAGGGGCCGTCCACGGTGAAGACGTTGCCCTCCAGGCCCACTCGGAAGGCCGGGCTCTCACCTGAAGCGCGGTACTCCAGCGTTGGAATGGCCCAGGAGCCAGCGGTCCAGACCCGCACCCGCAGGACCCCGAGGCCGCCGTCAGCCTCGGGCCAGAGCCACTCGCCGAGGAAGAGCCTCTCACCTCCGGGGGACCAAACCACCATGGCAGCCCCGGACAGCGGCTCTGTCAGCACATCGCGTCGGTCGCGGGGATCCCACACCTGGAGGAGACGATCGCCAGAGGACGGTGCGTATGCCAGCCAACGCCCGTCGGGCGACGGCCACATCGCGCGGGCCGCCAGCCCCGCGCGCTCCGCGTAGGTGCGGGGATCCAGCTCGCGCACGAAGCCTCCCTGGCGAACGAGCAGGGACCCCTGGAGGAAAGCCGCCTGGGTCCAGAGGCCGCCCGGGGTCCTCGAGGTCGCGGCTTCGTGCGCGGTGCCATCGTCTGGGTCTACGCCCAGGATGGACCGCGCCCCGCTCGGTCCTTCAAACGCAAAGAGCACACGCTCCGTGTCGGGATCGACGGAGAGAGCCCCCACCCGCACCTCCCGCAGGAGCTCGACCCCACCGTCACGGGCCTGCACCAGGGGCCGCAGGTACGGAGGCGGTTCGCGCCCCGCGGGCGGGGGACCGAAGGCCGTTCCTCCCCCGGGACGGCGCTTGTCGCTGTTCTCTGGAGGAGCCCGGTTGGCGCCGTAGGGGTCGAAGGGCTGCGGCCCGCCACAGGCCAGCGCGAGGAGCGCGACACCGGCGGCCGAGACCGTCGAGACCAGACGGGCAACCCGCATTCGCTCCTTGTCCCTTCTCCGCCAGCCTAGCACACACGCTCCGGGACGGCGCCGACTCTCCCGTGGTAGCTTCACGGCTCCATGCACCGTGGGTGGCGATTGCAGGGAGCGGCCGTGCTGGCGCTCCTGGGTCTCCAGTCATCGTGTGCACAATGTGGCCGGGATCCCTTGGCTACATCACCCCCCTCGTGTGGCAATGTAGGGCAACCGTGCTGCCCTGGGGGCTCCGCCGCGCAGTGCAACGGCGGCCTGCGGTGCGTTGGGGACGCCTCCCCGGTGTGTCGCCTCTGCGGTGAAGCGGGGCAGGACTGTTGTCCGGGCCGGTCCTGCGGGCCGGACCTTCGTTGTGGGGTTGACCTCTTCGGGTCGCGGTGTGTGGCGTGCGGCGCGCGGGACCAGCCTTGCTGTCCGAGCGCACGCTGCCGGGGCCGCGCGGTCTGCGTGGAGGGAGGGTTTCCGGTGCCGACCTGCGTCGCCTGTGGCGAGGCGGGGCAGCGGTGCTGTCCGGGGGACCCGTGCGAGCCGGGGCACTTCTGCGCGTCACCAACAGACTTCGGACTCTCGCCGCAGACACACACGAACTCGTGTGTCCTCTGCGGACGGATCGGGCAGTTCTGCTGTCGAGGCGCGGCCTGCGAGGCCGGTTCGGCGTGCGGCTCCGACGGGCGCTGCGCCGCGGACACGCGCACCTGCGGACGCCGGGGCCAGCCGTGCTGTCCGACCGGGCGCTGCGACCGCGATTTCACGTGCGCGCCGGGGCCCGCCGACGGAGGCCTCCGGTGCTTGCCCTGCGGGGGCCCGTGGCAACCCTGCTGCGAGGGCGACGCCTGCATCGCGCCAGGGCGCTGTGCGTTTCAAGACGGATCCCTCGTGTGCGCGCCGTGTGGCGCCCGGGGGATGGCCTGCTGCAACGACCGCACCTGCCTCGCGGGAGTTTGTCTCGGCGTCAGCGAGGGAGCCCGGTGCAGACCGACGCCGGACGACGGAGGCGTCGACGGGAGCGACGGGGGACCCGAAGGGCGCGACGCCACGACGCCCCCCATGGACGCCTCGGCCGACGCCGAGGGAGCGCCAGGTTGAGATTTTTCGGCAAAGGTCGGTAGAGATGCGTAGAGGGTCCCGGGGCACAAACATATCCATCGCTGGTCGCCTTCGCGCCCGACCTGAGGAATCGCTTGGGTGCACTTTCGTCTCGGTAGCTATGGTCCTCGAAATCCCAACCGAAACTGGTGTCTGAGAGTCCACGTTGGCGGGGTCACAGCGCCGCACCGTAGCGTCCCCGGGCCCAGAGACGGGGTGCCGCGCAGTATTCCCGCAGCTTCCCGTCGGTGGGGGCCTCCCTCTCCTCGACGGCGCGGCGCAGTTCGCCCACCGGGATCGGCCCGGTGCGGAAGCGCCGCACCAGCGCGCCAAGTACGCCGTCCAGAACTGCCCGACGCCCGCGGACCAGCACCGGCACGTTGAGGTTGAGCCTCTCCTCGATGTCTTCGCGGAGCCTTTCGTCGGAGGACTCCAGCCGCCCCGCGGACCGGCACCGCAGCGTCGCGACGTACGCGGCGTTCTTCGGGTCGAGCACGATCTCCGCCTCGCCCTTGCGGGTGTGGCAGTGCTGCTCCGCCTGGGGACTGCCCATCCCGCCGAGGCAGGCGCCGAGCAGGTTTGCCCACACGAGCTCCAGCGCCGGATTCGCGGACTGCGGGCGCCAGTGCTCGACCTTCATCTGCACCTCGGGCAGCGCCTCCGGGTTCGCGCGGTTCGGACGCTGCTCCGTCGAAGTGCGCCGCAGGCAGTAGCAGCAGAGGCCGCCCTGTTCCCGGAGAAGCGCCTCGCGGATCGCGTCCATCACGGGGGTGAAGTCCTTGCCGTCGTAGCGGTTACCCGGCGTCGCTCGGTAGGCGCTCAGCGCCGGCGGTTCAGCCCCCTTGACGATCGGGCGCATCGAGCCGCCCCAGTACGTCAAGCATCGTGCGCAGGCGAAGGACCTCCGTGTCCCGCTCCGTAAGCTCCCCTGCGAGGGCGTCGAGCCGAGAGCGCGCCTCCGCGAGGCGCTCGACGTCAATAAGGTCCACCACCTCGCGCAGCCGGGCGGCCATCGCCTCCGGGCGCTCGGCCACGCCCAGCACCTCGCCCAGGATCGCGTTGCTGTCGCGCCCCTCCGTGGGCGCCGGCGGCGCGTACACCTGGAAATCCCGCACCAACACCACGGCCTCGGAGGGCACCGTGCTCAGCACCTGCGGCGAGTGGGTCGTCAGCACGAACTGCACCCCCGGGAACGCCCGCCGCAGCGCGCCGACCGCCTCCCGCTGCCAGCGCGGGTGCAGGTGCAGCTCGATCTCGTCCACCAGCACCACCGCCTCGGCCTCGCGTGGCGCCGGGTGCGCGGGGTTGGCGATGGCGAGGCGCCGCGCGATGTCTCCGGCCAGCGTGAGGAGGTTCCGCTCCCCGTCGGAGAGCTGCTCGACCGACAGCTCCTCCCCGTCCTTGATGAGCACCATACAGAGCGAGGCACGGTCCACGCGGAGTCCTGTGAAACCCGGGAGCAGCGCCGTGACGGCGTCGCGCACGGCCGTGAGCTGCGGGTCCACGTAGGAGAGCGACGAACGGAGGACCTTCTCGGCGTTCTCCTGGTCCTCGCGGTCCCGGAACCATCGGAAGAACTCCGTGAAGCCCAGGCCCCCGTCGCTGAGGGCGCCGACGAGCGCGTCCAGGGGCGTCGTGGCCTCGGGGCCCGCGCCGCCCTTCCACCGCTCGCGCAGGTCCGGCGCGGCGTGGCGGCGGCTCCCATAGGCGAGCGCCAGGTACGCGGCCGGGACCTCGTCCAGGGCTCGCGCCGCGAGATGGCGCACCGCCGTCCCCATGGTGACCGACCCATTGCTGCGATCGGCCGTCAGCCGCACGCTGGCACGTTGGCCTCCGATGGAGAGCGTCGCCCCGAGCTCCGCGTGCGCCGCGCTACGGTGCAGGTCCGAGGGCGCCAACGCCGGGACGACCCAGGGGCGGCGCAGCGCCTCGACGACGGCAACCCCAATGACCACCGAGAGCGCATCGAGGACCGAACTCTTGCCCGCGCCGTTCGGGCCGATGAGCACCGTGAGGGGGCGCTGGAGCTCCAGCACAGCGTGCTGAAAGCCCCGGTAGTTCGTGAGCTCGATCGCGAGGACCTTCATGCGGACTGGCAACGGTTCTGTGAGGTGTTGCGTGCCCTCCCTGGGCGGCGTGACTTCCTGGGCCTCGGCGGTATCGTACAGCGGCGCCCGCCCGAACGTGGCTCTTCCGGTGACCCGCGCCAGGTGGCCCAACGCAAAACGCGCACCAGAGGTACTCTCGGGTGCGCGTTTCTTGTGGTTGCGGGGGTAGGATTTGAACCTACGACCTTCGGGTTATGAGCCCGACGAGCTACCAGGCTGCTCCACCCCGCGTCAGGGGATTGCACTGGTACCCCCTCCGGGACCCCGTGTCAACCCCAATCGGTCCCTGGGGGCCTCCGGGGGGTGCTTGACAGGACCCTGGATGGGGCCCAGGAAGGGGCGCGAACAAGCTGCGTGGAGCCGCCCGGAGGGGGCGACGCTCCCGGCACCCCAGGAAGCACCGCCATGACCATCCCGACGATCAACTCCCAGGCTCCCGATTTCACCGCCAAGAGCACCCACGGGGACATCACCCTCAGCGAGATCATCAAGAAGGGCAAGTGGGTGGTGCTCTTCTCGCACCCGGCGGACTTCACCCCGGTGTGCACCACGGAGCTGGTGCGCTTCGCCCAGCTCGCCCCGGAGTTCGAGAAGCGCGACGTGCAGCTCCTCGGCCTCTCCATCGACTCGGTGTACTCCCACCTGGAGTGGGTCCACCAGATCGAGCACCGCTTCGAGACCCGCGTCCCCTACCCCCTCATCGCCGACCTGGACATGAAGGTCGCCAACCTCTACGGCATGGTCCACCCCGGGGCCAGCGAGACGGCCACCGTGCGCGCCGTGTTCGTCATCGACAACACCCAGAAGATCCGCGCCATGATCTACTACCCGCTCACCAACGGCCGCTCCATCGACGAGGTCCTGCGCATCGTGGACGCGCTCCAGACCAACAGCAAGCACGCCGTGGCCACCCCCGAGGGCTGGCGCCCCGGGGACAAGGTCATCGTCCCGCCGCCGGTCACCTACGCCGCCCAGAAGGCCCGTGAGGCCGACACCACCCTGGAGCGCACCACCTGGTGGTTCTCCAAGAAGTCCCTTTAGCCCCGCCCCCTACCGCTTCGGCCCGCGGGACCGGCCCGGTCCCGGGGCGGCGCCCCCCCGCCGCGAGGCCCCCATTCCCGAGGCCCCCGGCCCCGTCGCGGCTCTCCCCGCCCCCGCCCTCCCCGTCCCCGCCCTCGCCGTGGTCGGCCTCCCGGGGGACGCCCCTCCTCTCGGCGCCGCGGCGCCGCGCGGCGCACCCCGCGAGGGCGCGCTCCCGCCGCGGGGAGGCCCCGCGGGACGCGCCCGGGGAGCCTCCTCGGGCTCCCTCGGCGCGGCCTTCTGGGCCGCGTTCTCCAGGGGCCGGAGGTACTGCACCCGCAGGGCCGTGACCTCCTTGTCCGACAGCTCCCGGTGCTCCCCGGGCAGGAGCCCCTCGGTGGACAGCCCCGCGAAGGACAGCCTCGCCAGGCGCATCACAAAGAGCCCCACGGCCTCCGCCATGCGGTGGAGCTGCCGCGTGCGCCCCTCCCTGAGCGTCACCTTGAGCCACGAGGTGCCCCCCGTGGACAGCGCGTTCTCCCCCGGAGGAGACTGCCGCAGGAGCTCCACCTCCGCCGGGGCGGTCTTTGCTCTCCGCTCCCTCGGGTCCGAGTCCGTGGGCTCCAGGTACACCCCCTCGCGCAGCGACTGGAGCTGCTCGTCCGTGGGGGTCCCACGCACCTTGCACACATACACCTTGGGCACCCCGTGCCGAGGGTGCATCAGCGCCATGGCCAGGTCCCCATCGTTGGTCAGGAGCAGGGCCCCGGAGGTGTGGTAGTCGAGCCTCCCCACGGGGTACACCCGCACCGGGAAGCCCTTGAGCTGGTCCCCCAGGCACGGCCGCCCCTCGGGGTCCTCCAGCGTGGTCATCATGGCCCGGGGCTTGTGAAACAGGTAGTGCAGCACCGGCTCCTCCAGCACCCGCTGCCCGTCCACCTCCACCTTGTCGCGCCGAGGGTCTACCCTCGTCCCGAGCTCCGTCACCACCCTCCCATTGACCCTCACCTTCCCAGCCGTGATCATCGCCTCGGCGTGGCGCCGGGACGCCACCCCCGCGTGGGCCAGCACCTTCTGCAGTCGTTCGAGCTTGTCCATGAGGTACACCACCACCGGCGTCCCGCCGTGGGCCAGAAGTCCAATGATATCGCAGAGTTGAGAGGGTCTAGCCGGTGGCCCCGGGAGCCGCCGCGGCGGGCGCCGGCGTGGCGGGCGCGGCGGGGGCGGGAGCGGGCGCCGCGGGCGCGGCCGGGGTCGGGGTCGGGGTCGGCGCCGAGGTGCGCATGGGGGCGACGCGATCTACACGGTCCCAGCGGTCCGCGCGGCCGTCGTGGTCGTAGTCCCAGCCGATGCGCACCACGTGGCCCTGGTTGTTGTAGAACTCCCAGTAGTCCGGGTGGAAATCCGGCGAGTTGTCGTGCTGGATCTCCCGCTCCGCCCGGAAGGGCCGGTGGTCCCGGAAGAACACCCTCACGTCCACCTGGCCGTCGGCGTTGGAGTCCTCCTCGCGCTTCACCACCTCGCCGTTCTCGTAGAAGGTCACCACGTCCACCCGGCCGTCGAAGTCCCGGTCCTCCTCCTCGCGGAGCGTGCGGCCCTCCTCGTTGTAGAACCGGTAGATGTCCTTGGTGCCGTCGTGGTTCAGGTCCGCCTCGCGGCAGATGAGCACCGAGTGGCGGTCCTGGCTCTCGCCCAGGAGCTGGTACACCTTGCGCACGTCCGGGACCCCGTCCCCGTTGGTGTCATACTCCGTGGCGGTGCGCCCCGGGAGGTTCTGGTTGCACCGGCTGTGGTCCTCCCGGGAGGTCGCCGTCTGCATGGCCGTCGCCCTCCGGGCCACCCTCCGGGTGTTCCCCGAGGAGCCCGCGCACCCGCACAGCAAGAGCCCCAGGGAGAGTGTCCGTCCGAGGGTGTTCATCGCCCGCTCCTCGCGCGCTTCCCGGAGCCCGTGGGGGCCGGGCTCTGCCCCGCCGGAGGCGCCGGCGCCGGCGGCGAGGCGGCCCCGCCGTCTCCAGCGCCAGTGCCCGGGCCCGGTGCGGCTGCTCCGGCGTCGGGCTCCTCGTCCGGGTGCCCGTCGTGGTTGTTGTCCATGGCCGCGTAGGTCAAGCGCCCGGTGTCGTCAAAGCGCTCCCAGGTGTCCACCGCCCCGTCCCCGTCGGCGTCCCGGCGCAGCTCCACCACCCGGCCCCCGCGGTACTCCCGCCAGGTGTCCGTGCGGCCGTCAAAGTTCGTGTCCAGCACGTCCGTCCGGGGCTCGCCGTCCGCGTAGGTGATCACCGCGTCCACCCGGCCGTCGAAATCGTAGTCGTCCTCCACCCGCGTGGTGCGCCCGTTGGCGTCCATCCAGCGCACCACGTCCACCCGGCCGTCAAAGTTCAGGTCGCTCTCCCGGCACACCGCCCGGCCCCCCTCCATCACCGTGCGAATGTCCGCCTGACCGTCGTTGTTCACGTCCATCGGGGTGATGTCCCCCCCGCGGCTGGCGCACTCCTCGTGGGGCATGGGCTCCGCCCGGGGCTCCTGGGGGCCGTTGTTCTGCCCCGAGCGCCGCCCCACCCCCCCCGCCGTGTCCCCGGAGGAACACCCCAGAAAGAGCGACACCCCCACCCCCACCCATAGCCGTGCCAGACCCTTCATGTTCGTCCGGGTTTCCTAGCACGGCCCCGTCCACAACAAAACCCGCGGGAGGTATACCACCCCCACCTACATTATGTCAACTCTGGGATCCGGTTTGACTGTGCTTGTACCGGCATGTAGGGTATCAGCACGGTCCCCAAGGGTTTCCCTACCGGAGAGGTGGCGCGTGGACGAGAAACACGACGAAGCGCCGGTGACGGTTCCCTCCCGGGAGGAGACCGTATACACCCCCGGGACCACCCGGGCCTCGACCACACCCCCGGACTGGCGGACCTCGGGACGGAGAGCGATGGCGCGCAAGAAGGTCTCGACGACCATCTACATCGAGCCGGAGCAGCTTGAGCTGCTCAAGCTCCTGAACGAGCGCACCAAGGTGCCCATGGCGGAGTACATCCGCGAGGGCATCGACCTCGTGCTGAAGAGGCACCAGGACAAGCTCCCCGGGCAGCTCCCGCTGGAGCCCCCGGCCACCTCCAAGGGCTGAGCGCCACGGTCCCTCCCTGAGGGGATCGCTCTGGGAATCCGGGGCGGACCTTTCGCGCCGGGCGGGGACATCTGCTAGACCCCGCTGTCACCGCGTCATGCCTACCGCCCCGAGCCTCATCCGGAATTTCTCGATCATCGCCCACATCGACCACGGCAAGAGCACCCTCGCGGACCGGATCCTGGAGTTCACCGGCGCCCTCTCGCAGCGGGAGATGGTGGCCCAGTTCCTGGACAAGATGGACATCGAGCGGGAGCGCGGGATCACTATCAAGGCCCAGCACGTCCGGCTCAAGTATCCCGCGGAGGACGGGAATACCTACCAGCTCAACCTGATTGATACCCCCGGCCACGTGGATTTCACCTACGAGGTGTCGCGCTCGCTGGCGGCCTGCGAGGGGGCCCTGCTGGTGGTGGACGCCACCCAGGGGGTCGAGGCCCAGACCCTGGCCAACGTCTACCTGGCCGTGGAGGCCAACCTGGAGGTGATCCCGGTCTTGAACAAGGTGGACCTGCCCAGCGCCGACCCGGAGCGCGCCCGGAGCCAGATCGAAGAGGTGGTGGGCCTGGACTGCTCCGGCGCCATCCTGGCCAGCGCCAAGACGGGGGTGGGCATCAAGGACATCCTGGAGAGCGTCGTCCGGAGGGTGAAGGCCCCCTCGGGGGACCCCGAGGCGCCCCTCCAGGCGCTGCTCTTTGACTCCTGGTACGACCCGTACCGCGGGGCCGTGGTGGTGGTGAGGGTCGTCCAGGGCACCCTGCGCAAGGGCGACAAGGTGTACTTCATGGCCACCCAGCGGGAGTACGAGGTCATCGAGCTCGGGGTGTTCACCCCCCACCCGGTGCCCCTGGATGAGCTCGGGCCCGGCGAGGTGGCCTTCCTGGCGGCCAACATCCGGTCGGTGCACGACACCCGCGTGGGGGACACGGTGACCCACGCCAAGCGCCGGGCAGCCGTCCCCCTGGCGGGCTTCAAGGACGTCAAGCCCATGGTCTTCGCGGGGATCTTCCCCACGGACAGCACGGACTACGGGGCCCTCCGGGACGCCCTGGACAAGCTCCGGCTCAACGACGCGAGCTTCCAGTTCGAGCCGGACACCTCGGAGGCCCTGGGCTTCGGGTTCCGCTGCGGGTTCCTGGGCCTGCTCCACATGGAGATCATTCAAGAGCGCCTGGAGCGCGAGTACGACCTGGACCTGATCACCACGGCCCCGAGCGTGGTCTACAAGGTCCACCTCCGGGACGGCGGCGTGGTGGACGTGGAGAACCCCTCCAGGCTCCCGGACCCGGGCAGGGTGGCGTCCATTGACGAGCCGTACCTCAAGGTCACGGTGCACACCCCGGCCAGCTCCGTGGGGGTCCTGATGCAGCTCTGCCAGGACCGCCGGGGCACCCAGACGGGCATGCAGTACGCGGGCACCGACCGGGTGATTCTCACCTACGAGATGCCCATGAACGAGGTGCTCTTTGACTTCTTCGACCGGCTGAAGAGCGCCTCCCGGGGCTACGCCTCCATGGACTACGAGCTCCTCGGGTACCGCGAGGGGGACCTGGTCCGGGTGGACATGCTGGTCAACGGCGAGGCCGTGGACGCCCTCTCGGTGATCATTGACAAGGAAAAGGCCCACAAGCGGGGCCGGGAGCTGGCCTCGAAGCTCAAGGAAGTGATCCACCGGCAGCAGTACGAGGTCGCCATCCAGGCGGCCATCGGGGGCAAGATCATCGCCCGGGAGACCCTCGGGGCCCTGAGGAAGAACGTCACCGCCAAATGTTACGGTGGGGACATCACCCGCAAGCGCAAGCTCCTGGAGAAGCAGAAGGAAGGCAAGAAGCGCATGAAGGCCGTGGGCAGCGTGGAGATCCCCCAGGAGGCCTTCCTGGCCATCCTCAAGGTGGAGTAGGGAGCGCACAGGATGAACGACCCCACCTGGCAGGACCGGCTCTGGTACGCCGCCTGGTATTTCCTCATCCCCGCCGCGCTGGCCGTGGCCGTGGTGCAGGGCCTGGCCGCCGCCCACGTCCTGGACGACGCCGCCCCGTGGCAGTACCTCCTGGACTTCGCCGTGCTGGAGGTGGTGGTCCTCGGGATCCGGGACCGGATCTACGGCGCCCGCCACGGCGGGGGCCAGCGGGACCTGCGCACCGTGGCCAGCGAGGCCAAGGAGCTCCAGCGCGAGGCCACCCGGCTCCTGAAGCGCGCCCAGCCCCCCAAGGAGCCCCGCGCCCGCGTCGAGGCCGCCAGCCTGGCCATCGACGAGGCCCTGAACAAGCGCGACGTGGACGCCGCCGCCAACGCCGTGCGCGCCCTGGACGAGCTCCTGGAGAAGCACCTGGGCCACGTCCGCAAGGGCACCGCCCGGGAGTACTTCGAGGCCATCGGCTTCGCCGTGCTGGTGGCCCTGGGGATCCGGGCCTTCGTGGTCGAGGCCTTCAAGATCCCTTCGCCGTCCATGTATCCCACGCTCAGCGTGGGGGACAACATCTTCGTGAACAAGTTCGTCTACGGGCCGCTCCTGCCCATCACCAACCGCAGGCTCTTCCAGGGACGGCTCCCGGAGCGCGGCGAGGTGGTGGTGTTCGTCTTCCCGTCGGACCCCTCCAAGGATTTCATCAAGCGCGTCGTCGGGCTCCCCGGGGACCGCGTCTGGGTCCGCGAGGACGGCTCCGTCGAGGTCAACGGTCGGCCCCTCACCCGCTGCGAGGTCGGCCCCTGGAGGGGCGACGACGGCGAGGGCCAGACCCACGGAGAGCAACCCCCCCGGAGGCTCTTCCTGGAGACCCACGGGAGCTTCCGGTACCTCACCCTCTACAACCGCGACGCCGCCGACCGCGAGAGCGTCCAGCCCGATTACTGCGTGCGCGCCCCCTGCACGGTGCCCGCCGGGCAGATCTTCGTGATGGGCGACAACCGGGACAACAGCTTCGACTCGCGCTTCTGGGGCTTTGTGCCCCTCACCCACGTCAAGGGCAAGGCCCTCTGGATCTGGTGGAGCAACGTCCAGGGCGCCGGCTGCGGCCTCCGCTACGAGCGCTTCGGCCAGGACATCCTCGGGACCCCGCGGGTGCCCACGGAGCTCCAGCACGGCCTGGACGCCTGCCTCCGTCACTGACCATGGATGCTGGCGAGCCCTCGGAGCAGCAGCGACAGGCGGGGGTCCAGCACGCGAGCAGACGAGAATGGCAGGCGCTACGCGGGTAGCTTCTGCTGCGCGATGTACTGGTGCAGGATCTCGATAGGAGCTCGCAAGCGGCGTCGCGCGGTGTATACTGATCGGGTGCTCAGGGTCTATCGTTTTCGACTCTACCCGACGCGCCCCCAAAGGGCGGCGCTGGAGCACACGCTGGACCTGTTGCGGGCGGTCTACAACGCAGCGCTGGAGGAGCGGATCCGAGGCTACCGACACCGGCAGGAGGCCCTCACACGCGGCGACGCCCTGGTGCCCCCGACGATCACCGTCGCCTCGCAGGAGAAGGCCCTCACGGAGATCAAGCACGACTGCCCGGAGTATGAGAAGGTCCACACCCATCTGCTCCAGGACGCGGTCAAGCGCCTCGACAAAGCCTTCCAGGCCTTCTTCCGCAGGGTCCAGGCGGGGGAGAAGCCTGGTTTCCCGAGGTTCAAGAGCCGGGACCGCTACCAGACCTTCACCTTCAAGGACGCGGGGCAGAACAACGGCGCCGCCTTCGTGGGGGAGGTGCGCTGCGGCATGGGACGCCTGCGCCTGTCGAGCATTGGTAGCGTCAAGGTCAAGATCCACCGCAAGATGGAGGGCAAACTCAAGACCGTGGGCGTCACCCGCGACGGGGACGGCCACTGGTACGCCCTGGTCACCCGCGAGGTGCCGCGCAAGGTCCTGCCTGGGACCGGTCACCAGGTGGGCCTCGACGTGGGTCTGCGCGCCTTCGTGGCCACCAGCGACGGCGAGCGGGTGCCCAACCCGAGGCCGCTGGAGTCCGCACGCCTGGAGATCGAGCGAGCCCAGCGCAAGGTGAGCCGCCGCACCAGGGGTTCCAAGCGCCGGGCCAAGGCGAAGCGCCTCCTGGCGCGGGCGCACGCCCGGGTGCGCAACGCCCGCAAGGACTTCCAGCACAAGACGGCGCGGACGCTGGTGGTTCGCAACGACCGCCTCGCGGTGGAAGACCTGAACCTCAAGGGGCTTGCGCGGGGGAGGCTCGCGCGGTCTGTTCACGATGCCGCGTGGGGCCAGTTCGTCTCGATCCTCGCAGCCAAAGCGGAAGAAGCTGGGCGCGAGCTCCTTCGGGTCGATCCACGCAGCACCTCCCAACGCTGCTCGGCGTGCGACACTGAGGTCCCCAAGGACCTGTCGGTCCGCAGCCACCACTGCCCCCACTGCGGGCTGGTGTTGGACCGCGATGTCAACGCCGCCCGAAACATCCTCCGTGCCCCTCCGGTCGCGGAGCCAGAGACCAGGCCGGGACGCGGCCTTCGGGGAGCTGCGCCTGTACGACGCCGGGGACATCCCCGACGCACGGCGGACAGCTACGATCCGAGAAGCCCCCTCCTCGGCCGCTAGGCCAGGAGGGGGAGTCGTCACCATGGATGCTCGGGCTCTCCAGCGTCACCGCCGGAATGGGCGGTAGCGCAAGGTCCTCCCCGCGGGGATAGGCCCACAACACCTCCGTCCAGGGCACCGCCCCCCGGGACGCCACCAGCCACTGCGAGGGCTCCTGGCTCCCCTCGGGGTTCATGTTCAGGTAGTCCTCCACGAAGCCCCGGTGCAAATGGTCCGTCAGCTCCCCAAGCTGGAGCACCCCATCCCTCGGGCGCGCGTCTGCATCGCCCAACACACCTCGACGTAGATGTATGGAAAGGTAACCACCAGCGCCTCGCGGCTCGGCGGTGTCCGAGAGCACGTCGGCGTCGGAGGAGAAGAGCCCCACGCGGCCGGGGGCGCGCACCCAGTCGTCGGCGAAGCCCCCCGCGTGGCAGGTGTCCAGCGCGAGGATCACCGTGCGGGCGCGCACCCGGGAGAGGTGCTCCACCAGCTCGTCGTCGGTGATGGAGCCGTCTTGCATCACCACCGTGGCGTCCAGGCCCGAGAGCTCGTCGCCGCCGGGGCGCGCGTCGGGGCTCGTGCCCCCGTGGCCCGAGAAGAACACCAGGACCACGTCGTCCGGGGTGCTCCGCTGGGCCAGGCGGTCGATGCCCGCGAGGAAGGCCTGGCGGGTCACCTGCCCGTCGGTGAGCACCTGCTGCTCCGAGGGGCCCTGGAGGTGGCTGGCCCGGAAGGCCTGGCCCAGGAACCTGGCGTCGTCGGCGCAGCCGTAGAGGTGCGACTGGTGCTCGTAGCTGGTGATCCCCGCGTAGAGCCCGAGGACCCTCCCGCGGCCGTCGGGGCCCGCGAGGCCCCCGGGGGGCGTGTCCTGGCCGGGGTGCAGCACCACCGGAGGGAGCGCCCGGGAGGTGAGCCGGAAGGGCCCTCCGGAGCCGCCCCCGTAAGCGTTTACGAGCACATGGTAGGTGCCCGTCTCCGGGGCGGCGACCTCCACCGTGGAGTCCAGGGCGCGCTCGGAGCCGTCGGGGCCCGTGTCGTTGGCGTCGTCGTTGGTCCAGCGCTCGCCCCGGGGGCCGAGCACCGTGAGCACCGTGTCAAAGGCCCTGGAGTTGGCCCTCACCCGGAGCCTGGAGCCCGCCCGGACCTCGGTGTGAAACCACTCCCCCGGGAACCCGTCGGGGTCCGTGGTCTGCGGCGCGTACACGCCCTCTACGCGCCCATCGGGAGGCAGCGGGACCCCCACCGCGGGCGCCCTCGGACTCACCGCCAGGAGGTACGGGCCCGTCTGCCTCGGGTTGGCGCTGGTGGCCGTGACCTCGTAGGTGCCCGCGCTCGGGGGGACGAACTCCACCATGGCGTCCAGGCTCCCCGGGACATCGTCGTGGGTGAGAGAGAACCCGTCGGGGCCCCGGACCTCCAGGAGAGCGTCCAGGTTCTCGCTCCCTCGCAGCGCGATACGCACCCGTTGAGGCGGCTCCAGCCGGAGCGCGTAGGTCACTGCGCGGCGGCCGTCCGCGCGGCGAGGGAGCTCCCGGGTGAGCTCACCCCGGGTGTTTCCCCAGGAGAGGGGCCTCGGGGCCCTCGGGGCGCTGGCGGAGGACGGAGGCGTCGTGTCCGTCGGCGCCACCACCACCGGGGGACGCGCCGCGGAGCACCCGAGGAGGAGCGCGGGGAGCCACCGTCGGGCGCTCACGACGCCTCCTCGGGGGTGCGGGTGCTGAGGGCCAGGGCGTGGATCTCGCGCTGCATCGCGTCCCCGAGGAGGGCGTACACCGCCCGGTGGCGGGCGATGGGGGAGAGACCCCGGAAGACCTCGGAGACCACCGTGACGCGGTAGTGCCCGCCGCCGCCGGAGCCCTTGTGGCCCGCGTGGGCGGCGCTCTCGTCCAGCACCTCCAGGTGCGAGGGGCGGAGGCCCTCGGTGAGGGTGCGCTCCAGCCATGCCCGGGTCTCTTCCTTGGCCATGGTCGCGGATTGTGCCACGGGGTGCGCTATCCTTCCGCACCGATGGGGAACCAGGAGACTCTCAAGGGCTCCGAGCCGCCCGACCCGGACTCCCCGGAGGCGTACCGGACGCTCTACGCCCAGGCCCTGCACCAGCAAGCGCAGCTCCGGGCCGTGGACGAGATCGTCCGGGCCCTGAACGCCGAGCACCACCTGGACGCGGTGCTGGGCCTCGCCGCCCGCCGCGCCGCGGAGCTGGTGGGCGCCTCCGGGGGCTTCGTGCTCCTCCCCACGGAGGACGGCGAGCACCTGGAGGTGGCCGCCACCCACAACTCCGACGGCAAGGTGGTCAAGGGGCTCCGGGTCCCCATCGCGCGGAGCCTGAACGGGTACGCCTTCCGGCTCGGCACCGCGGTCACCTCGGAGGACGTGGCCCGGGACCCCAGGGCGGACCCACGGCTCCGCGAGGCGGTGAACTTCCAGCATGCGCTGGTGGTGCCCATCGCGCGCATGGGGCGCGTCCTGGGCACCTTCTCCGTGGCCTCCCCGAGGGGCTCCCGGAGCGGGTTCAGCGCCGAGGAGCTGAGCCTCCTGGAGCGCCTCGCGGGGCACCTGGCCATCGCCATCGAGAACGCCCGCAGCCACGGGGCCCTGGAAGAGCGCGTCGAGGAGCGCACCCGCGCCCTCGAGGCCGCCCAGGAGCAGCTCGTGCGGCGCGAGAGGCTCGCCATCCTGGGGCGTATGGCGGGCGGGGTGAGCCATGAAATCCGTAATCCTCTCGGGGTGTTACGGAACTCTCTGTTCTTCCTCCGGATGGTGCTCGGAGAGCACCCCGACGGGGACGTGAGGCGCCAGCTCGAGATCATGGAGCAGGAGGTGGACCGGGCCAACCGCATCGTCGGGGACCTCCTTGACTACGCCCGGGTGCGGGAGCCCTCGCTGCGCCCCATAGACCCGGTGAAGGCCCTGGAGAAGGCCCTCGCCGAGGCCGCTCCGGGCCCCGCGGTGGCGCTGCGCTGGGAGCTCCCACCCTCGGTGCCCTGGATCCAGGCGGACCCCGACCAGGTCCATACGATTCTCTTGAACCTCCTGCGCAACGCCCTGCAGGCCATGGAGTCCAGGGGGACCCTCACCCTCGGGGTGATCTTCGGCGGGGAGTACACGGACCTCACGGTGAGGGACTCGGGCCCGGGGATCCCGGAGGCCGTGAGGGAGCGGCTCTTCGAGCCGCTGGTGACCACCAAGGTCAAGGGCCTGGGGCTCGGCCTGGCCACCGCGCGCAACCTCGCGGAGGTGCAGCACGGGAGCCTGGACGCCCTGGGCCCTTCGCCCGACGGCGACGGCGCCACCTTCCGGCTGCGGCTCCGGGCGGCCGTGAACCCTTCGCAGGGCGGTTGACGGGGCTGGAGTGAATGGGCTACCAGCCCCGACGATGCTTCGGGAGAGCGAGCCTCGGAGGTCCTGGCTGCCCTGGGCCATCGCCGGGTGCCTCCTGGCGCTGGCGTGGTACTTCCGGGAGGTGCTGGGGCTCCTGGTGGGGGCCTTTGGCCTGGCGTACCTCCTGGAGCCCCTGGTGCAGAAGCTGGAGGACGCCAGGGTCCCGAGGCCCCTGGCCATCGTGGTGGTGCTGCTCCTGGTGAGCGCGGTGCTCACGGGGCTCCTGGCCATCGTGGTGCCGAACATCGTCCACGAGGGGGGAGAGCTCCTCGCCAAGCTCCCGGCCAAGTTCCGCAATGACTGGCTGCCTGCCCTCAACCGCGGGCTCCTGCACCTGCGGAGGCGCTACCACGTGCGCATCCCGGTGACCGCGGACGCGTGGCTGGCGCAGCTCGGAAACCGCGCGGACCTGGCCCCGAGGAGCCTCTCGGCGGTGCTCTCGGCGGCCAACGCGACGGTGACCGTGCTGGAGTTCGCCCTGGAGGTGGTCATCGTCCTGGCGATGGCGTTCTACGTGCTCCTGGACTGGCACCGGATTCACGCTGGCGTGGCGGAGCTTGTGCCCCACAGCATGCGCCCCCGCTTCGTGTCCGTGGTGGGCAAGCTGGACGCCACCATGGGGCGCTTCCTGCGCGGGCAGCTCCTGGTGATGATCGTCCTAGGGACGCTCTTCGCGGTGGGCTTCGAGCTCCTGGGGGTGCCCGCCGGGGCGGGCCTCGGGATCCTCGCGGGGATGATCTCCTTCGTGCCGTACCTGGGCTTCGTGGTGGCCCTGGCGCTGGCGGTGCTGCTCTCCTCGCTCCAGGGCGGGGGGAGCCAGCAGGTGCTGGCGGTGGTGGTGTACATGGCCGTGGTGCACGTACTGGACCTCGCGCTGATCACGCCGAGGATCCTCGGCGGGAGCCTGGGGCTGTCGCCGGTGCTGGTGATCATGGCGCTCCTGGCGGGGGGCAAGGTGCTGGGCTTCGCGGGGCTCCTGGTAGCCATCCCCGTGGCGGCCATGCTCCGGGTGCTGGTGCATGAGCTGTTGGTAGAGTATCGCGAGACGCACTTCTTCAATGATCCGCCGCCGGTGGCCACGAGGCCCGACGGCTCGCTCCTGCCGGAGCCTCCAGGACCGGAGTAGGCCCCACCCCATGGACGGACTGCACATCGAAGACCGCGGCGGCGCCCGCTGGCTCACCCTGGACCGGCCGGACTGCCGCAACGCCCTCACGCCGGAGCTGGTGGAGCACCTGGCGAGCGCCGTAAGGGACGCCTCCAGCGCCCGCTGCGTGGTGCTCGCCGGGCGCAACGGGGCCTTCTGCTCGGGGCTGGACCTGCGCGTAGCGGCCTCCCAGGGGCCCGCGTTGATGGAAGAAGCCGACGCCCACCTGGCGCGCTTCCAGGCGGCCATCCACGCGCTGGTGGAGTGCCCCGCCCCCACGGTGGCCGTGCTGGACGGGGCGGCCTACGGCTTCGGCTCGGACCTGGCGCTGGCGTGTGACCTCCGGGTGGCCTCCACCCGAGCGTATTTTCAAGAGGGCTTCGTGCGCATCGGGCTGCTGCCCGACGGGGGCGGCACCTGGATGCTCCCGCGCCTCGTGGGGCTCCCCAAGGCCCTGGAGCTGTGCCTCCTCGGCGAGCGCCTGGAGGCCGCCCAGGCCGAGCGCCTGGGGCTCCTGGCGAGGCTCTGCCCGCCGGAGGAGCTCTGCCCCACGGCCCAGGCCGTGGTGGACAAGCTGGTCCAGGGCCCGCCGCTGGCGCTCCGGGCCATCAAGCGGCTCCTGCGGGACGGGCTGGAGAAGCCCTTCGCCGCCGCCTTCAAGGACGAGGGCGCCGCGCAGGTCAGGCTCCTGCGCTCCGGCGACGCCATGGAGGGCATCCTGGCGTTCTTCCAGAAGCGCCCGGCGGATTTCACCGGGACGTGAGCGCCTTGAAGCGTCTCGCGGCGGCCCTGGCGGGGTCCCTCCTGGCGTCGGTCCTGACGGGCTTCGCGTATGGTCTCCGGACCACCGCGGGGCTGCGCTGGGAGCTCGGCTGGCGCCTGGCGGGGCTCCTGGCGATCCCAGGCTTGTTGCTTGGAGCGCTCTGGGGCATTGCTGCGCTTGCTCTTACGGACAAGCTCCGCGCGCGTCTCGGGGCCTTTGTGGGCGAGCGGTCGCGCCCCCTCGGGGCCCTGGCGCTGCTGGCCCCTCCCCTGGCGGTGCTAGGCTGGGGGCTGATGGTGCGCCTGGGTCACGTCTTCATGACGGCCTTCCACCACGTGGGGCTGGCGGCCATGGCCCAGGGGAGCTTCTTCCTGGTGGTTGTGGTGTTGCTTATGTCGCTGGGGAGCGCGCTGGGCATTGCGCTCTCGCGCAGGCTCCCGGAGCGCCGGGTGGGGCTCCTCGGGCTCGGGGGCGGGCTCCTGGCGGCGGCGCTCTTCGCCCATGGGCTCTACCACGGGGACGTCCATGGGCGGGGCGGCGGGGTGCTCGGGGGCTTCGGGGTGCTGCGCAAGCCCGAGCTGGACCTGACGCCCGTGGCGAGGCTGGCGGCGGTGGCCCTCGGTGGGCCGCTCCTCGGGTGGGCCCTGCGGCGCTGGGGGTGGGCGCTCCTGCCGCTGGTGGCGGCGGCCGGGGGGCTCCTGCGGGCCGAGGCCCTGCGCTTCGCGGACAGCCCGGTGGCCTCGGAGATTGACGCGCGCCCGGGGCTCCCGAGGGCCGTGCTGCGTACGCTCCGGCGCCGGGCGGACCGGGACCGGGACGGCTACGCGGGGCTCTTCGGCGGCGGCGACTGCGACGACCGGGCGCCCGCGCGCAGCCCCGGGGCGACGGAGGTCCCGGGCAACGGGGTGGACGAGGACTGCTCCGGCGAGGACGCCCCGGCGGCGCCCCCGCCGCCCCCGCCGCCGCCGCCGTCGGTGCGGGAGAGGCTCCACGCCCTGGTGCCCGAGGGGGTGAATGTTGCTTTGATCACCGTGGACACGCTCCGGTGGGACACGCACTACGCGGGGAGGCCCTTCCCGATCACGCCGAGGCTGGACCGCCTGGCGTCCGAGGGCGTGGTGTTCGATCACGGGTACGCGATCAGCTCCTACACGGGGCGGGCGATCGGACCGATGATGACCAGTCGGTATCCCACGGAGTGCCCTCGGGACAGCGAGCATTTCACGCGCTACCCGGCGGCCAACGTGTTCCTGGCCGAGAGGCTCCGGGCGGCGGGCTTCCACACCTTCGGGGCGGCGTCGCACTTCTATTTCGAGCCGCGCTTCGGGCTGGCGCAGGGGATGGAGCTGTGGGACCTCTCGGCGCACCCGTCGGGGGACCGGCAGGAGACGGAGGCCGCGGACTCCCGGGTGACGGACCGGGTGCTGGCGCTCCTGCGGGACCCTGCGCACGCCCAGCGGAGGTTCTTCTTGTGGGTGCACTATTTCGACCCGCACAAGCTCTATGTCGAGCACCCGGACCTGCCCTTGTTTGGCCGTGGGGAGCGGGCCCGCTACGACCGTGAGGTGATGTCCACGGACCGCGAGGTCGGCCGCGTGGTGGACGCCCTGGACGCGCTCTCGGCGGCCCCTGGCGGGCGGCCCACGGTGCTGGTGGTGACCGCGGACCACGGCGAGGCCTTCGGGGAGCACGGCATGGGCTGGCACGGGGTGGAGCTCTGGGACGAGCTGGTGCGGGTGCCGTGGATCCTCCGCGCGCCGGGGCTCGCTCCGAGGCACGTCACGGAGCGCCGGTCGCAGATCGACCTGGTCCCGACGCTGCTGGAGCTCCTGCGCATGGAGCCACCGCCGCCGGGGGCGCCGGACGCGTTCTCGGGGGTGAGCCTGGTGCCGGACCTCCTGGGGGAGCCCGCCGCGCCGCGGCCGGTGTACATGGAGCTGCCGGAGGGACCCTACAACAGCCTCCGTCGGAGCGTGATTGATGGAGGTTGGAAGCTCACGGAGCGCGGCGTAGGCCGCTGGGAGCTCTACGACCTGACGACGGACCCCGGCGAGCGCACGAACCAGGCGGCCACCAACCCCGCGCAGCTCGCGCGCATGCGGCGCGTGCTGGAGCGCGTCCGGGCCGGGCTCCACACGGTGCCCGCGCCGGGGCGGTGACCTCACCCCGCGCGGCCGCGCGGGGTGAGGTCACCCCCCCGGCGCATAGGCGTTAAGCGCCATCACGTAGCGGTGTCGTCGGGATCGTTCCTCCAAGGCGCCGCGGAGCTCGGACTTCGCCTGGGGGTTGGGCGGTGGAGGCCGGGGTTCGCCAGGCTTAGGGTCCATGAGGTCGCGTCGCTCACCCCGGGCTACCGAAGGCGGTCACCGCGCCTCCGCGCGGTTG
>JACRDB010000110.1 GCA_016218725.1 Deltaproteobacteria bacterium | reverse complement strand
GGGACCCCAAGCCTGGCGAACCCCGGCCTCCACCGCCCAAACCCAGGCGAAGTCCGAGCTCCACGGCGCCTTGAATCATCGGTCCCGAGGACACCGCTACGTGATGGCGCTTGATGCCTATGGGGTCGGGGGGTGAGGTCGTCGTGCCCGGGCTTTGGGTCGGTGGCCCTGGGGACCCGCCCTAAAACGCCCTCGCCGCACTCGAAGGGGTTGTGGTGTAGGTCAAAATGTCCCTACATCGCACTCGAAGGGGCTGTGGCATAGGTCAAAATGTCCCACTATGGGGGATGCTTGGGGTATCCGACCCCTCCTCCGAGGGTTCGGGTACCCTCTGCGGGGTGGTGGCACCGTCCATCACGTCGAGGGGGCTCACCCAACGCCCCTCGCGCACCTGCCCGAGGCGCACCCGCACGAAGCGCGCAGGGGTCTCCGGCCCGAAGAGCGCCTCGACCACCTCCGACGGGCGCACCGTGCCCTGGGCCGTGAGCACCGTCTGGAACCAGACCGGGAAGAGCCTCCCGCCGTAGCCCGCGCGCTCCAGGGCCTCACCCCCCTCCCCGGGCGAGAGCGCCCGGAGGTAGTCCCCCACGGCGATCCGGCGCCCCAGGCCCTCGGTCTTGCGCAGCACCGACAGCCCCTCTCGGCTGCGCGCCTCGCACCAATGCGTCACCGCCTCCGGGGTCCCTAGGCCCAGGCCCTCGAGGTGGCTCCAGGGCAGCGCGCTCACGTACTCCGCGGTGTCCGTCACCTTGGACACCGACGGCTCCTTCGGCCCGAGCCTCCGCGCGCCGAGGAAGGTCAGCCCCTCCGGGGCTCCCGGTTGCAGGAGCGACGGGAGAGTCTCAGGGTCGGGCTCGACCACCAGGCGTACGTCCGCCACCTCGTTCAGGGCCGACACCCCCAGCGCGAGGGCAGGGCCGAAGACCAGCTCGGGCTTCGGGTGGAAGCCCTGGGAGTAGTACATCCCGAGGCCCGCCCGACGGAGGATCCTCGGGAGCAGCCGCACCAGGTCCAGGTGCCCGCCGTAGGCCGCCCGGCCCACCCGCGAGAAGCTCAACCGATACCGGTGCCCCGTCCCTTGTTGGAAATCCGCCTTCGGGCGCCGGGCCTCCGGGGTGACCACCGCGGGGCGCGCCCGGGGCGCCGGGCGCTCCCTCGCGCCGAGCTGGACCAGGTACTCCTCGCGCTCCTTGCGGAGCTGCGTGAGGTCACACGCCACGCCGCAGTCGTAACAGACCAGCTTGCCGCGGTCCGCGAGGGCGTCCTCCAGGTTGGTGTGGTGGACGAACTGCCCTACCACCTTCCCGCAGGGCGGTGACAAGCGGTCCTGGAGGGCCTTGCGGTACTCCCTCACGAGGAAGCCGTCTTCAAGGCCCACGTCCAGGTGGTCCCAGGGGAGCCTGGCGTCCACCGGCAGCGTCCCGAGGTGCGACGGCACGTCCACCCCGGTGGCCTCCAGGGCGCTCTTCCAGGCGTCCCAGCGGAGGCGCTCCTCCCAGGAGTCAAAGCGCGCCCCGAGGGCGTAGGCCCGCTCCAGGGCGTCCGCGAGGCGGCGGTCCCCGCGCGCGAGCAGCGCCTCCAGCGTGCTCCCCTGGGACTCATGGCACTTGTAGTCCACCTTGGCCCGGCGGGCGGCGTCCCGGAGCAGCCCCTGCTTCCGACGGATCTCCGCGAGGGAGTCCATGGCGCACCACTGGAATGGCGTGTGGGGCTTCGGGACGTGCGTGGACACGCTCACGGTCACCGTGGGGGCTCCGCCCTTCTGCACGCGCTTGCCCACCTCCCGCGCCTTGCGGCCGGTCTCCACGATACCCAAGACGTCCGGGTCCTCCTCCGTGGGCAGCCCGATCATGAAGTAGAGCTTCATCTTGGAGTAGCCCCGGGTGAACACCCGCTCGGCGGTCTCCATCAGTTGTGCCTCGGTGACGTTCTTGTTCACCACGTCCCGCATGCGCTGCGAGCCCGCCTCCGGGGCGAAGGTGAGCCCCGTGGCCCGCACCGTCTGGAGCTCGTCGAGGAGGTCCTCGGTGAGCCCGTAGGCCCGCAGCGACGACACCGACAGGGACACCTTCTCGTCCTTGAGGCGCGCGGTGACGGCCTTCACCAGCGGCGCGATGCACGAGTAGTCCGCCGTGGACAGGGACGTGAGCGAGGCCTCGTCGTAGCCGCCCTCCTTCACGGCCCGGACGATGGTCTCCACCACGCTCTCGGGGCTGCGCTCGCGCACCGGGCGGTAGATCATCCCGGCCTGACAGAACCGGCACCCCTCGGTGCAGCCCCGGGCGACCTCCACGCTGATGCGATCGAACACCGTCTCCGTGGCCGCCACGGGCCCATCGTGGGGGAAGGGGTGTCGGTTGATGTCTTCAATGAAGGCCCGGCGAACGGGGTACGGCACCGAGGGGTCCTCGGGCCGCTCGACCACCACCCGCTGGGAGCCAGGGTCCAGCCTCGTAGGGTAGAGCGCCGGGACGTACACCCCCTCCAGGCGCGAGAGCTGCCGGAGCCGCTCGTCCCTGGGCACCCCGGCGTCCTTGAGGGACCTCCAGGCGAGGCACAGGGCCGGGGTGACCTCCTCGCCGTCACCAATGACCACCGCGTCGAAGAAGGGCGCCATGGGCTCCGGGTGCGTGGCCGTGGGCCCCCCCGCGAGCACCAGGGGGTCGGCCTCCCCGCGGTCCCGGGCCCGCAGGGGGATGCCCCCGAGGTCCAGCATCAAGAGCACGTTGGTGAAGGTGAGCTCGAACTGGAGCGAGAAGCCCACCACGTCAAAGTCCCGCAGGGGGCGCGCGCTCTCCAGGGTGACCAGCGGGAGGCCCCGGGCCCGAAGCTCCACCTCCAGGTCCTCCCAGGGGGCGTAGACCCGCTCGGCGGCTAGGCGAGGGTGGGCGTTCAAGATCCCGTAGAGAATCTTGAAGCCCAGGTGGCTCATGCCAATGTCGTAGAGGTCCGGGAAGGCCAGGGCCACGCGGACGAGGCCCGCGTCCCAGGGCTTTACCACGGCCCCGTGCTCGCCGCCGAGGTAGCGCACGGGCTTTGCGACCCGGTGGAGGAACTCGGCGTAGGGGTGTTCAGCGCGCATGGGGCGCGTTGGTGTGGGGACGAAGCCCCCCATTGTCAACCGCCGCGCCCGAACGGGCGATGGGTTCTACGGGTGGAGCGAGGGGTTGTCGGTGACCGTGAGCTGGTACGGGCGCACCTCGCCCGAGTGATAGCCCCCGACCCAGACATAATAGATCCCCGGGGGGAAGGTACCCTCGATGGAGGGGTTGAGGTTGTACGTGTCGTCGTTGCAGAGGAGCGACCCGTCCGGGCGGCGCACCACCAGGGTGCTGTCCGCCGCGGAGAGCACGTACAGGTGCAGGTACGACAGGGGCGTGGTGACCACGAGCATATGGTCGGGGTTGGCGGTGATGTACCCCCGGCAGGTGCCCTCGCCCTGGAGGCTCGACGCGCTCAACCCGCCGCCGGTGCGCCCGCGGGCCGTGAGCGGCCTGCGCATGATCCGCGGGACCATGACGCGGCCGAAGTTGGGCGCGGCCTGGATGTTCAGGATCGCGTTGTTGTTCTGCGTGGGGACGGGCCTCACCACCCCGGGGTTCGAGGGGATCCCCGGCCTCACCGCGCCGCTCGGCACCGACGAGGACAGCTCCGAGAGCGTGAGCTGGTAGGGGTGCATGGGCCCCTGGCTGTAGCTCCCCACGTAGATGTCGTAGCGCCCCGGTGGGAGGCCGTTCAGGTCCAGGCCGGGGTTGAAGCCGTAGGTGTCGTCCGCGCACCAGGTGTTCATGGTGCTGCGGATCATGAGCGTGGTGTCCCCGCTGGACTGGGAGAACACCCGGAGGAAATTGAAGCCCGTCGGGGTGATGAGCACGTGGCTCGGCTGCGCGGGGATGTAGCCCCGGCAGTTGGCTTGCACCCCCTGCGCCTGCACCGGCCCCCCGGAGGTGCCCGCCACAACGTGGGGGTCCGGCAGGAACCCGGTGTTCAAATTGATGACCTGCGCCGCCGCCGGCGAGGTCAGGGCCACCAGGGCCGCCACGAGCAGAAACACCCGGCTTGCGATGGTCATGATCTTAGACTCTCCATGGGTTGCCGCGGGTATCCTCCGGGAGGCGCCACCGCGGGTCAAGCACCCGGACGGACGCCGCCCGCGACGGCTTGTTCCCGACGTTGCCCCGAGGACGAATATTCACCCCCCTGTACCCCTGCGCCGCGTGCTCCCGTGGTTCTTCCTCTCCGGCGCCGTCGCCCTGGGATGTGAGGTCGTGTGGTTTCGAGCCCTGGCCGTGGTCCTCGGTGCCTCGCTCCCGGCGACGGGCACGCTCCTGGCGGTGTTCATGGCGGGGCTCTCCGCGGGCGCCGCCCTGGGCGGGTGGCTCTCGGAGCGCACGAAGCACCCCGTCCGGGCCTACGCCCTGGCCGAGGCCCTGGTGGCGCTGTCCGCGGGCGCGAGCCCCTGGGTCCTCGGGCGCCTGGAGACCGCCGGGCAGTGGGCTCAAGGGCCCTCCAGGGCTGCCCTGTGCGCCCTGGTGCTCGCCCTCCCCACAGTGTCCATGGGGGCCACTCTCCCGCTCTTGACGAGCGCCCTGGGGGGACCGCTCCAGCGCGCCGTGGGCGCGCTCCTGGCCACGAACCTCGCCGGGGCCGTCACCGGCACGCTGGTCACGGGCTTCGCTCTCCTGCCCTGGCTCGGCATGCGCGCCTCCCTCACGCTCTGGGCCTTTGGTGCGCTGGGCACGGCCCTCGGGGCGTGGGTGACCTCACCCCCCGGCCCCCTCTCCCTGGCAGGAGAGGGGGTGGCAGAGGGTGGAGCGCACCAGGCAACTCCTTCTGCCTCCCCCTCTCCTGCCAGGGAGAGGGGGCCGGGGGGTGAGGTCCCCGCCCTCGTGGCCCTGGGAGCCCTTGGTACGGCGTCGTTTGCGCTCCAGGTGTGCCACGCGAGGAGTCTGGCGCTCCTCCTCGGGTCGTCGGCGTACACCTTCGCCCTGGTGGGCGCCGCGGTGCTCGCGGGCAACGGCCTGGGGGGGCTCTGGAGCGCCCGGAGCGCGCCCCCCGCGCCGTGGGCCCCGTGGGCCTCGCGGTGGTTCTTCGCCCTGGCGGTGCTGGTCTGGCTCGGGTCCCTCGGGGTCCATGCCTCGCCGGTGTTCCTGGCCTGGGCCGCCGTGCGAGGCCACGGACTTGTGATCACCCTGGCGCTCCTCCTGGGTGTGGCCCTGCCCCCGGCGGTGCTCGTGGGGAGGCTCTACCCGGTGCTGGTGGCCCGCGCGGGCGCCCCGGGAGGGCGCTCCGTGGGCCTCGCCGTGGCCGCGGGGACCGCGGGCAACGTCCTGGGCTCGCTGGGCGCGGCCTTCGTGGCGATCCCCCGGTGGGGCGTGCAGGGCACGCTCCTGGCGGTGGCCCTCGGGGCCCTGGCGGTGGCCAGCGCCTGCGCCGCGCTCGGTGGCATGACCCGCTTCCGGGCCACCCTGGCGGCCTCCGCGCTGGCGGTGCTCGGGGCCCGGACCCTGGGTCCCGAGTGGGACGTGGCCAGCCTCTCGGCGGGGAGCTTCCGGGCGGCCCTCTACCGCGAGCGCTTCCACGCCCGAGGCCAGGGCTGCGACCCCTCCCGGCGCTTCACCGACCGCAGGGTGCTCTTCGCCCGAGACGGGGCCCTCGGGACCGTGGTGGTGCTGGGGTTGCCCGGGGGGCCGTCGTGCAGTCTGTACTCCCTGCGCATCAACGGGAAGGCCGAGGGCTCGGTCTTTGTCGCCGAGCCCCTGGGCGCGCGGCTCTCCCCCGCGAGCGCGGTTCTGCCCGTGGGGGACCTGCCCACGGAGGTGCTGGCGGGCTGGCTCCCCGGGGCCTCGGGACCCCGCGCGGAGAGGGCTTTTCTCGTCGGTTGGGGCACCGGGCTCTCCACCCGGGCCCTCCTGTCCACGGAGCCCTTGAGCGTGCGGGCCGTGGAGCTGGAGCCCGCGGTGTACGAAGCCGCCCGGGTGTTCGACGGGGACGCCCTCAACGACCCCCGGGTGGAGCGCCTGGTGGACGACGCCAGGACGGTCCTCCGGAGGGAGCCCCAAGGGTCCCTGGACGTGGTCGCTTCACACCCCTCGAACCCGTGGGTTTCAGGCGCCTCGGCGCTGTTCTCCAGGGAGTATTTTCAGCTCGCCCGGAGCCGCCTCCGGGAGGGCGGGCGCATGCTGGCCTGGGTGCAGCTCTACGAGACCGACCGCGAGGCCGTGCGCACCCTGGTGGCGACCTTCCTGGAGAGCTTCCCGGAGGCCCACGCCTTCCGGCCGTCGCGGCGGTCCCGGGACCTCCTGCTCCTGGGCTTCCGCGGCGCCCCGCGGGCGCTGCGGGCGCGCTTCCCGGAGGCCCTCCCGGAGGCGTCCCTGCGGGGCCTGCGCCGGGCCGGGGTGGCATCCCTGGAGGAGGCCCTGGCGCTCCGGGTGGCCGGGCCCGGGGCGCTCTCGGCCTGGAGCCGCGGGGCGAGGGTGTCCACGGACGACAACGGCGCGCTGGAGTATCGCATGGCAGACCACCTGCGAAGGGCGGAAGAGATCACACCAGAGGCGGTACTCCAAGGACTTGCATCGCTTCAAGGGACCACGGAGAGCCCCCCGGCGCGGTGAAGGGCGCTGGCGGGGACGCCAGTGCACTCACCGCGGAGCGAGCACCGCGAGCACCCCGGGGGGAACACCAGGGGCTCCCGGGGAGGGGCCCAGGGTTGGCTCACCACGCGGTCCCTCAGGGCCTCGGGGACCACGCACGGGGGCACCCCGGAGAGCTCCTCCAGCACCCTGGCGGCGTCGAGGAGGTGGGTGTGAAGCACGCTCTGGAGGTGTGTGTAGGAGGGGTGCAGGGGTCTGGCCCTGGCGCCTCCCGCGAGGCCATCGGGGAGGAAGGCCAGGAGCGTGGTGGGGAGGCCCCTCGCGGCGAGCCAGGGCAGGAGGCCCGGGAGGGCGTCGACGCCGCGGGCGGTGAGCACGGCCTGCACCTGCGCCGGGAGCCCTCGGGCGCGGAGGGCTTCGAGGGCGCAGAGGGCGCTCTCACCGCTGCCAGGGGCGCGGGTGACGCGGTCGTGGAGGGAGGGAGTTGGAGAGACCAGGGTGAGGCCCACGGCGCGCAGGGCGGGAATACCGCCGAGGGCGTCCAGGGCGGCCGCGTCGAGGGTGGTCGAGGGCCCGAGGAAGCGCACCGGGAGGGGGCACCGGGAGAGCGCCTGGAGGAGGGCGTCTCGTCGGGGGTGCAGGGCCCAGTCGCTGCCGGTGATGAGCAGGGAGACGTGCCCGAGGGCCTCGCAGCGGGCGAGGAGGCGCTCCAGGGCGCCGGTGGAGACCGCGTCGAGGCCGGCGCCCTGGAGGACCCGTACGCCGATCGCGCGCAGGCGATGGCTGGGGCGCTCTCGGAGCGCGGGCACCTCGCAGAACTCGCAGGCCTGGCGGCAGGCGTTGGCCAGGTACAGCGTGAGCTCGAAGCCCCCGGAGGGCGGCAGGAGCGCGTGGAGGGCTCGCTCACCGGACAGGTGTGCGCGGACGAGGTCTTCCTCGGTGACGAGCGCGGCGGGGAGCCTTGGGTCGGGCCTCCGCGAGGGTCGGAGGACCCAGGGGAGGAGCTGGGAGGCACTGCGGGCGAGGGCTTCGCACGCCTCGTGGTCGGCGGGGGACGGCCCCTGGGCGGTCTCGTCCTGGCGGACGGCGAAGGCCAGGCCCTGGAGGCGCAGCCAGGCGTCGGTGGTTGGGGTGTCCTCGCGCAGGTCCAGCGCGTGGAGGGACCCCCGGGGGTCCCGGAACCGAAGGACGAGGCCCCCGGGGAAGACCCCGACGGCGTGGGGCTTCTGGAGCTGCGAGGGGAGGCGCTCGCGGAGGAGCCGCAGGAGCCCCTGGGGCGCGGGGGCCTCCCAGGGGAGCCTGGCGAGCTGGGGATCGTCCTTCGGGGACAAGGCGAGGGGAGCATAGGGCCTCCCTCGGGGGTCTGGCGGGGGTCCATGGTCCGGAGGGGTTCCCAGCGATGGGGGAATGGGGCACGCTCCCGGCCACGATGGACTACCTCAAGGAGATGGTGGTGCTGGGGGGGAGCACGCACCCGACGCTGGTGGCGGACGTGTGCGCGCGGCTGGGGGTCGAGCCCGGGAGGGTGCGCTTCACGCGGTTCTCCAACGAGAACGTGAAGGTGCGGGTGGAGAGCAACGTCCGGGACCGGGACGTGTTCGTGCTCCAGACCTCGTGCCCGCCGGTGAACGAGTCCTTGATGGAGACCCTGATCTTGATCGACGCCCTGCGCAGCTCCGGGGCTGGGAGGGTGACGGCGGTGCTGCCGTATTTCCCGTATGTGCGCTCGGACAAACAGGACGAGCCAGGGATCTCGATCACGGCGAGGCTGGTGGCGGACCTGCTGGTGACGGCCGGGGCGCAGCGGGTGGTGACGCTGGACATGCACTCGCCGCAGATCCACGGTTTCTTCCGGGTGCCGGTGGACCACCTGACGGCGATCCCGGTGTTGTGCTCCAAGCTGGCGGAGGACAGGTCCGTGCAGCGGGTGGTGGTGGCGACGGACGTGGGGGAGGCCAAGGACGCCGGGCGCTTCGCGGCGAGCCTGGGCTACCCCGTGGCGGTGATCGACAAGCGCCGCCAGGGCGACGACGAGCATGCGATCCCGAAGACGCTGGTGGGGGACGTCCAGGGCCGCCGGGCGTTGATCGTGGACGACGAGCTGGCCACCGGCGGGACCATTCTCGAAGCGGCGGAGCTGGTGTTGCGCATGGGCGCGGCCGGGGCCGAGGCCGCGGTGGTGCACGCGGTGCTGTCGGGGAACGCGGTGGAGCGGCTGCGGCGGTCGAGCCTCACGCGGCTGGTGGTGACGGACTCGATCCCGCTGCCGGAGGAGAAGCGCGACCCGCGGATCGAGGTGGTGAGCGTGGCGCCGCTCCTGGCCGAGGCCCTGCGGCGGATCCACCACGGGCAGGGGACGGCGGACCTGGCCTCGCGGCGGTGACCACGCGTGCGCGGGTTGGTGGCGTTGTGTGACCGGGCTCGGTGCGGGTTGGTGGCGTTGGGCGACCGTGTTCGATGCGGGGGGGCGCCGTTGGGTGACCGTGTTCGATGCGGGGGGCGCCGTTGGGTGACCGTGTTCGATGCGGCCCACCGGCCCGTTGGGCCGGCCTGTTCACGAATGCCAGCCCCCCTGCCGGGGGGCGCTTACGTGAGGTGCAAGGATGTCGCCGTAGCAAGGGTTTGGAGCGTTGTCGGGTTCGGCTCCAGCACCACGTCCGTGAGGTTGCGACAACGAGCGACGGGGAATCCACCGCACCGACCTCATCGCACAATCCGACCGCCGCTCGTTGTCGCAACCTCACGGACGTGGTGCTGGAGCCGAACCCGGCAACGCTCCAAACCCTTGCTACGGCGACATCCTTGCACCTCACGTAAGCGCCCCCCGGCAGGGGGGCTGGCATTCGTGAACAGGCCGGCCCAACGGGCCGGTGGGCCGCATCGAACACGGTCACCCAACGGCGCCCACCCGCATCGAACACGGTCGCCCAAGGCCACCAACCCGCGCCGAGCCCGGTCACACAACGGGGCCTACCCGCATCGGGAGGGCCAGCGCGACAGCGCGGCTCAGGATCGCCCGGCGCGGAGGGCGTCGGGAAGGCCGTCGTGAGGGCCCTGGGGGCGCGCCGGCACGTCGTCCCACCACGCGCTCCAGGGCATGTCACCGCGGCGCGAGGGGTGCAGCGGGTAGTAGATCCTGCTGTCGGATTTCGGCGCCTCGCCGCCGACGAGGAGCCGCACCTCGCGCTCGGTGTTGTTGAGGAAGGCATGGCAGATTCCCGTCCCCGCGGGGAAGGCCGCGAAGTCCCCCGCGGACATCCGGTGTAGCGCGCCGTCGATCCAGCAGTCGACCTCGCCCTCGAGCACGTAGACGAACTCCTCCTCGTCCTCCTCGGCGTGGGGCCAGGAGGAGCGCGCGCCGGGCGGGAGGCGCTGGATGTTCACGCCGATGCGCCGCAGCCCCGCCGCCTTGCCGACGGCCCGGGTGGGTCCCAGGGGCTCGTCGCTGTGCGGGTAGGTGTGGGTCCGCTCGGGGACCTCGGCGGTCGCGAGGATGAAGGGGGGCCGTTCGCTCATGGGGGCGGAGCCTCGCACGCAGCGCCGTAGCGGGCCAGCGCCGCGGCGGCCAGGGGGCCACCTCCGCCCGAGGGCGCCGCCCGAGCCGACGGCGGAGGCGACGGGAGGGGGCGCCCCGTGGTACCCTCAGGGCTTCATCTTTCCAACCTTTCAGTCTGGGCAGAGCCGCGGAGACCCCGGACGGGAGCGGCAGCGGGAGTCCGGGGAGGAAGCGGCCCCGACAGAGGATCCGCGGCAGCGCCCGCCTGCGCTTCGACGTAGCGACGCAACACCTCCAAGGGAGCGCCGCCGCGCGAGGACACGAAGTAACTGGCCGTCTAGAATGCGGGACCACGGAGCTTGCTGCGCACCCCCGGGAAGCCCTTGGCTCGCACGCGCTTGGACGAGCGCGCCTTGAGCCGCTGCACCAACGTCGCGAGGGACACCCGCGGCGGGTACGCGAGCAGAAGGTGGACGTGATCGGGTTCCGCGTTGGACTCC
>JACRDB010000107.1 GCA_016218725.1 Deltaproteobacteria bacterium | reverse complement strand
GCGGCCGCCACGGCGGCGTGCCGGTCCGCGCGGCGGCGGGTCACCGCGGCGCGGGCCTCCAGCCGCGCGCCGAGCGCGTCGGCGCGGCGGATCATCTCCGTCACGGCGGCCTCGGCGCGGTCGTGGGCGGCGCGCACCGCCGCGCGGTCGCCCCGGTCCACCGCGGGGAGGATCTCCTGCCGGAACGCCCGGTCCACGGTGAGGCTCGACGCCACGATCGCGTCGAGGGATCGCCGGTCCTCGGGCAGCTCGCGGGACAGCCGACGGGTCTCGACGCGGAACATCCCCGCCCACTCGTTGTGGTGCGTGACGTGCGAGCGGTCCCCCAGCACGATGGTGTGCACCTCGTGGATGTACTGCTCCCGGGCGTCCACCCCGAGGGCCCGGGCGCGGCGCGCCAGGTCCCCGTCGCGCGCCACCTCGGCCGAGGCCGCGGCGTATTGTCGCAGCGCCGCGAGCGTCGTCGTCGCGCTGGCGAACAGCAACCCCACGAGCAGCGCGAGGCCGAGGCGCAACCGCCCCCGAAGGCTCCAGCGGTCCGTGGGCGTGACCCGCGAGGTTACACCCACGGCGGGGGGTGTAACCCCCTCGGTCACGGTGTCCGGAGCCTCGTTGGCGGTCGCGTCGCGCATGGGTCCAGCGGTCTGGCAGGGAGTCCCGCGGGAGGATCCCACGCCCTCGCCTGGCCGGGAGGTCGCGGCGCAAGATCCGGGCCTCGCCCTGGAGCTCGCTGAGAAGACCGTCGGCGCGCTAGCAACCCGGGGCGCCGGTGGGGCGCCCGTCCAGCGGGTTGACGCACGGCGCGCACACGTGGTCCGGGGTGCAGGTGCCCCGCTCCAGGGTGAGCGTACCGATGACCCCCAGGCGGGTGCAGGTGCTCACGCACACGCCCGTGTAGGGCCTCCCGAGGAGCCGGAGCGTGCCTCGGCACATGGGTCCGGCGAAGGCCGGGTCGAGGTTCTCCTCCGGGACGCACAGGTAGTCCATGGTGCAGTCCCTGCGCTCCAGGCTCATCCTGCTGGCCGCGGGCACCGCGGAGGTGGGCACGCAGCGGCCCCGGCCGGAGCAGCACCGCGGGAACACCACCGGAGGCCGCGTGGGCCCCGGGTCGCAGCTCTGCCGGCACGCGCTGGTGGGCATCCCCGTGAAGGGGTCGAAGCACGGCGCGCAGCGCTGGTTGGCCGCGCAGGTGGACTGCGGCAGCCGGCTCATCTGCGCGGCCACCTGCGGCACGCACACGGACAGGCAGCGCCCCTCGGCGCCCCCGAGGGACATGCAGGTCGTCGGGACAAAGCGCCCCGCCGTACGGATGAAGTCATCCGGGACGCAGTACCCCCCGGCGCACCGCGCGAGGCTCGCGGCCTGCTCGGGCGGCACCAGGGCCATCGGGAGGCAGTGGGCCCCACCCTGGAGGCAGCACGGCGGGAACATGTCGGGGTTGAGCAGCGGAGGGCCCGTGTACGGGCACATCGGCGCGCCGCCGGCGTCCGCGGGCGGGGGGGCGACGCCGCCGTCCGTCCGCGGCGCCGCGCCGCCGTCCGTCGGAGGCGGTGGCGGCGTGGCGCCGCCGTCCGTCGGGGGTGGCGGGGGGGCTCCGGCGTCGGGGCACACCTCGCGGGCGTCACACGCCCCGGAGGGTCGCCCGGTCAAGGGGTTGACGCAGGGCACGCAGCGCTCGTCCGAGGCGCACACATCCATCGGGAGGAGCGCGCGGTTGGTCTGCACCTCGGGGATGCACAGGGAGAGGCAGCGCCCCTCGGCCATGCCCAGGGACATGCACCGCCGGGCCATGAAGCTCGCCCCCGCCCGCACGATCGGGTCGGGCACGCAGCGCCCTCCCATGCACGTGGCGAACTGCGAGGCCAGGCTCGCGGGGACAAAGCTCTCCGGCACGCACCGCGCCATGCCCACCTCGCAGCACGAGGGTAGCCCCGCGGGGTCCACCCCCATGGGCGCAACACACCCGTCCGTCGAGGGCCTCGGGGCGTCGTTGCCCGGCGCCACGGCGTCCGCGCGAGACCCCGGCACGTCCTCTCCGGGTGGGGGGCGCGTACCCGTGTCCATCCCGGGGAGCCCCGCGTCCACGCCCGGTGGTGGCGGCGGCGGCGGCGGTGGCGGCTCCAGCGCGCCGTCCGGGTCGCTAGGCATCGCCGGGGACGCCTCCGAGCCGCAGCCGGTGACGGCCCCGCCGCCAAGCAGCACCAGAACGGCCAGACTCCGAGAGGTAGGGAACACGCGCATGGGGTGGGTGCATATCATGCACGGCGCGCACCATGTAGGTGACGACCTCACCCCCCGGCCCCCGCTCCCTGGAGGGAGAGGGGTAGTAAGAGTTGGAAATTACAGGCCTTTCTCCCCCTCTCCGGGCAGGGAGAGGGGGCCGGGCGGTGAAGTCTCCCGCCCCGGAGGGTGGTCAGGGGGGTGACCGGACCAATGGGAGCTTCAGTCCGGGCGCTCGACGTCGAAGCCCTCGCCCTCCCAGGCGAGGAAGCCGCCCTTGAGCACCGCCGCCGGGAGGCCCCGGGTGGTCAGCGTCTCAAAGGCCTTCTTGGCGTCGTCGCCGTTGGAGCGGTCGTACACCAGGATGGCGCGGCGCTCCCGGGCGAGCTCCGGGAGCCTGCTCTCAAGGTCGTCCACCGGGACGTTCTTCGCGCCTGGGATGTGGGCGCGGCGGTAGGCCGCCGCCTCACGCACGTCCACGGCCACCACCTGCCGGGCCTTGAGGAGCTTGGGGAGCTCCTTGGCGGGCACCTCGTGCTCGGCGCCCGGGAGGTAGGGCTCCACCAGCTCCACAAGCTCCTGCTTGTTCAAGAGCCCCGTTCCGGAGTTCACCGGGCGGCCCTGGTGCACCACCACGAAGGTCGGGAGCTGCCTCGCCCCGAGGGCCTGCACCAGCTCCGGAGCGCTCTCCGCGGAGACCCTCGCCACCTTGGCGCGGCCTTCCAGTTCCCGGGCCACCTCCGCGAGCCGAGGCTCCACCTGCCGTGAGGCGGGGCTCCGGTCGGACAGCAACGCCACCAGCACGGGGAGCTCGCTCTCCATCACATCGCTGCGGAAGGTGGCCATCGTCACGTTGAGTACCGGCATCAGATCGTCCTCCGCCCGCGAGTCCCGCGGGCCGTGGCCGGGGTTCTAGTACAGCCCCGCGCCGTTTCAACAGACCCCCGCGCGCGGTATGGTCCCAGGGATGCCCGTCACCCGCGGCCTGAGGACCATCGAGACCTCGTCCCTGCGGCGCGATCGCGGCGTCGCCCTCCAGCGCCTGGCCCTGTCCGCCGGGCTCCTCGGCGTGGGGGTGGGCCTGGGCCTTGCGTTCCATGGCTGGGCCTGGGCCCTCGCGGGCCTCTTGGGTTTCCCCGGGGCCTTTGCCCTCCTGGGCGCCGCAAGGCCCTGGGTGGCCCCATGCCCGGCCTGCGGAGCCCACCTCGGCGGGGCCGCCGTGGTGCTCCCCGGGGACCCCACCCTCCGACCCGACAGCACCGACCTCCGCTGCCCTTCCTGTGGGCTCTACTTCGATGCCCTCGGAGGGCTCCTCCGGGAGGTACCCTTTCACCGTACCAGTGAGCTCCCCACCTACACCGTCGCCATGGACAGCGAACAGTTCCCGGCGGTGGTGTGGTCCGGTGTGTGCGTGCGTTGTGCCAGGGACGCGACGCGCCGGTGGGTGCTGGAAGGCGACGAGGTGGGCGTCCTGGAGGGTCATTGGGGCGCGCTGGAGGACCACGGGGTACCCTACTGCGCGGACCATGGGGGGGGCGCGAAGGGCGCCGGGGACGGACCTGGCGAGCGCGGGGTGGAGGTCGCTCGGACCCGGGACCGGGTGCAGCTACGCTTCGGGCTCTATGCCGCGTATCGGGCGTTCCTGGACGGCAACCGCGAGCGGGCGGACGTGGACGTCAAGGCCCTGCGCGAGCCCCTCGTGGCGCCGCCGGAGTGACGCGGGAGAATCCTGGCCCGAGGGTTGCGCGTGGAGGGCTCTCGCGTGGATACTCCAGGGGTGTCTTTCCAGGCCCCTCCAGCGGGGCCACCGGGAGTCCCTTATGCGCGTATGTCGTACCGGTGCGGGGTCATGGTGGCGCGGACTGGCCCTCGGGGCCGCGCTCTTCGGCTGTGACTCGACCAACACCTTCCAGGCCCTGGACGCCGCCCCGCAGGATGGCGCCGCCAGGGACGCCACGCCCGGGGACGCGAGGGACGTGCCTCCCCCGCCGCCGTCGCCGGTGCTGGTGGGGGTGGTGCCCGCCCACGGGTCGTTCCTGGGCGGCACCGAGGTCACCCTCCGGGGGAACAACCTCCCGGAGGACGCCGTGGTGCGCTTCGGGGACTCCATGGTGCAGCCGCGCTTCACCCGCTGGGTGGACAGCCACCGGATCGTGGTGGCCACGCCCGCGGGGCGGCCCGGGGACGTGAACGTCACCGTGGAGTCCGGCGGACGGACGGCCACGCTGCCCAACGCCTATCACTATGACAGCTTCTACGTGGACCCGAGCCTGGGACCCACCACGGGCAACGCCCGCGTGAGCCTCCACGGCTCAGGCACCCGCTTCATGGACGGCATGACCGCGGCCTTTGATGGCATGCCCTGCCGCGACGTGGTGGTCACCTCCAACGAGCTGGCCTCGTGCCTGACCCCGGAGCACCCCGAGGGGCGCGTGGAGGTGGCGCTGGTCACCGGCGGCGAGCTCTTCCGCGTGCGGGACGCCTACCAGTACACGGACAACAACGACAGCGTCGGAGGCGGCCTGGCGGGAGGGCCCGTGCGGGGCAGCCTCACGGTCACCGTGCTCAACGCCATGAACCGCGACCCGGTGCCCGAGGCCTTCGTGTTCCTGGACAACGACCCGGCGAGCGTGCCCCCCAGGGCCGGGCGCACCAGCGCCCGCGGGCAGGTGACCCTCTCCCCGCCGGGGCTCACACCGCCGGTGACAGTCACGGCCTCCAAGCGCTGCTTCACCACCACCACGGTGCAGGCCTTCAACGCCTCCACGGCCACGGTGTACCTTACGCCCTTGATGATCCCGGGCTGCGGCGAGGGGATGCCCATGGGCATGGCCCAGCGGCCCGTTTACCCCGCCACGCTCACCGGGGAGCTCGTCTGGGAGGGCTCCAGCGAGTTCTCGCCCAATCCCTGGAACAACATCCCCAGGCCCCGCGAGGGCGAGCGCCGCGTCGCCAAGGTGTTCACCACCCGGCCGGATATCTACACCGTGGACCCGATGAACTTCGAGATGAGCGGCCAGACGGTGACCGTCCGCGAGGTCATCGCGCCGGGCTACGGCGGCCGGGGCTACCCCTTCCGGCTGATCGCGAGGCCCTCGGCGCTGGCGGTGTACGCCATCGCGGGGATCGAGAACACCACCACCATGCGCTTCACGCCCTACCTGATGGGCGTGGCCCGCGCGGTCCTCGGGGCCCCGAGGGCCACGGTGTCCAACATCGTGGTGAACATGAACATCCCCCTGGACCACGAGCTCGGGATGGACGTGCGGGAGCTCCCCGCGCAGGTGTCCGGGCAGCCCAACCGGGTGGTGGGCACGGTGTTCATCGACCTCGGCGGCGAGGGCGTGATCCCCCGCCCGGAGATCGCCGTCACCGGCCGCAACGAGATGGACACGTACCGCTTCTCGGGGCTGCCAGCCTTCAGCGGGAACCTCGCGGACGCCAGGCTCACGGTGCACGCCCGCTACGTCTCCGGCGAGCCCACGGGCCCGAGGCCCTTCGACGCCCCGGCGCCCCTGTCGGGCGTGGTGCTCCAGGGCATCACCAACCCGGACGAGACCGTGCAGGCCCGCAACTGGCTGGGCATCCCGGACGCCACCGAGCCGATGCCCGGGGCGGCCCTCCCCGTGGACCGCAACGTCCGGTTCAACATCGCGGGCTCCTCGCCGGACCTCCTGATCATGACGCTCCAGTGGGGCGGAGGGGCGTGGCAGCACTACGCCCCGGGGGCCGAGAGGGTCATCCGGTACCCCGACCTGTCCACCCTGATGGGCCTGGCGGACCTGCCCACGGGCTCGCTCCTGCAGCTCTCGCTGGTGGGGGTGCGCATCCCTGGCTTCGCCTTTGACCGCTTCACCTACAGCACCATCGGCACGGCGTACTGGACGGCCTACGCGGGCCGCGGCACCTTCCTCCGGCGGTGAGACCAACCATGCACCAAGGCAAGAAGGGGTCCCCCCGCGGGCGGACCCTCGGGTACCTCCTGGCGCTCGTGACGGCATGCTCGGCGCCTACGCGCACCGTGGAGGACGCGGGCCCCGGCCGGGACGTGCGCCCCTCGCGGGACGTCCGGGAGGAGTGGCCCGAGTGCATCCCGAGCCAGCAGCGCTGCCTGGACAACCTGCACCAGACCTGCCGCACCGCCGGGGAGCTCACCCGCGTGGAGACCGAGGACTGCGCGGCCCGGGGCATGGTGTGCGTCCCGGAGCGGTGGTGCATCGTGTGCCGACCCGGGGACCTGCGCTGCACGGCGGACTCCCTCGGCGTCGAGCGCTGCCGGATGGACGGCAGCGGCTGGGAGCCGTCGGAAATGTGCAACGTGGAGCGCGGCGAGGCATGCCGCGGCGGCCGGTGCGTGTCCCTGTGCACCTCCGACGAGTTCCAGAACACCTACTACGGCTGTCAGTACTACGGCGTGGACCTGGACAACATCGTCGAGGGCGGCGGCCGCTCGGCGGCGTCGCAGCAGTACGCCATCGTGGTGTCCAACCCGGACCCGGTGCTCACCGTGCGGGTGGAGGTGCACCGCAACACGGCCCCGCCGGGGATGCCGCCGAACCTGGACCGCGTCGCCTCGGCGGTGATCCCCCCCAGGGACCTGGAGGTCTTTGAGCTCCCGGCCCGGGAGGTGGACTGCTCCACGGTGGCCGGGCTCAACGACGGGACCGGGACGTGCCTCTCCTCCCGGGCGTACCGGGTGACGTCCAATTTCCCCGTGGTGGCCTACCAGTTCAACCCGCTGGACAACGTGAACGTGTTCTCCAACGACGCGTCGCTGCTCCTGCCGGTGAACTCCCTCGGGAGCGCGTACCGCTTCATCGGGTACCCGCAGCAGTTCTCGCGGACGGAGAACCCGGACACCAACGGCCGCGAGGAGATCCGGTCGTACATGACCCTGGTGGGGACGGCGCCCGGCACCCGGGTGCAGATCACCCCTACCGCGGACGTGATCCCCGGCGGGCCCTTGATGACCCGGCAGCCCCGGGGCCGGATGTTCGAGGTCACCCTCGGGCCCTTCGACGTGCTGAACCTGGAGACCGGAGCCTTCCTGGCGGATTTCACGGGCTCGACCATCGTGGCGAACAACCCCGTGGCGCTCTTCTCCGGGACCGAGTGCAGCGACGTGCCCTTCTGGATGTCCGCCGGAGACCGCCAGCCGGCGTGCGACCACATCGAGGACCAGGTCTTCCCCCTGGCCACCGCGGGGACGCACTTCGTGGCCTCGCGCACCCCCCCGAGGACCCCCGCGGTGCGCGCCGCCGGGGCGCTGGTCACCGTGGTCAACGAGCCCGAGTGGTTCCGGGTGATGAACGCCAGCTCCCGCACGGTGAACGTCACCACCACGCTCCCGACGGACATCTCCAGGCCCGAGAGCGCCACCGTGGCCTTCGCCCTGGAGGAGGGCGAGTACCGGGACATCCGCGGCCTCGCGGACTTCCAGATCGACGGCGACGGGCCCGTGATGGTGGCCCAGCTCATGGGCTCCCAGCAGACCACGGGGCTGCCCTTCACCCTCCCCGGCGGGGACCCGGCGCTGATCATGGTGCCGCCCATCGAGCAGTGGCGCACGGACTATGTGTTCCTCACGCCCATCAAGTACGCGTTTGACTTCGTCCAGATGACCGCCCGGCCGGACGTGCGGGTCTTCCTGGACAACACCCCCGTGGACGACTTCTCGGACTGCGTGCGCACCCGCTCCGACGGGTGCATCGAGACGCCGCGGCACCCGTGCCCCGCGCCGCTGTTCGTGACCTACCGCTGCCAGCTATCGTTCCCGCAGATTGACACCAACCAGAACCCCCCGGCGGTCACCGCCGGCCGCCAGAACGACGGCGTGCACGTGGTCCGCAGCGAGTTCCCGCCAGGGCGCACGCCGGAGGGCGTGCAGGTCATCGTGTCGGGCTTTGACCGCTACGTCTCCTACGCCTACGCCGGCGGGACCAATGTGCGCCCGCTGCGGTGAGGGAGGTGCAACGTGAAGCGGTGTATGGCGCTGTGGGCGGTCCTCGGCTGCGCGACGCAGCAACCCCCGCCCGCGTTCTCCGACGCGTCGGACGTCACCAAGGACTCGGCGGACACCGCCGCCGCGGACACGGCGGTGGATGTAGTCCCGGAGGGCGGTGACGGGGGCGACCTCTTCGCGCCGCCGAGGCAGGTGTCGCCGCCCAACACCTCCGTGGTAAACACCCGGCGGCCGAGGTTCCGCTGGGCGCTCTCGCAGGGCGTCGACGGGGCCGTGGTGGAGGTGTGCCGGGACCGCGGGTGCAACGTGGTGGTCACGCGGATCATGGCGACGGGCACGTCCGCGGAGCCCGAGGTGGACCTGCCCCCCGGGGTGCTCTTCTGGCGGCTCCTGGCGCGCCGGGGGAGCGCCCAGGGGACCCGCAGGAGCGTGCCCTGGACCTTCACCGCGGTGACCCGCAACGCCCGGAGCACCACCGCCTGGGGCACGCTCCTGGACGTCAACGGCGACGGCCACGCGGACCTCGCCGTGGGCGCGCCGGGCACCGAGGCGATGACCGCCCCGGCCGGGGCGGTGTACGTGTACGTCGCCGCGGACACGGAGCTGCCGGGCCTGCCCACCTTCACGCTCCGCACGATGGAGCCGCGCTCTGCGCGCTTCGGGGCCTCCGTGGCCAGCGCCGGGGACGTGGACGGCGACGGCTTCGGGGACCTGCTGGTGGGCGCCCCCGGGGACTTCGAGGGGATGAACAACCAGGGCCTGGTGTTCCTCTACCGCGGGGCGGTCACGGGCCTCGGGGAGCTGCCCACGGCGGTGCTCCGCGGCGCCGCCCGGGGCAACGGCTTCGGGCAGCGCGTGGCCTCCGCGGGCGACGTGAACGCTGACGGCTACGGTGACGTGCTGGTGGCCTCGCCCACGGCGCAGACCGTGTGGCTCTACCTCGGCGGGCCCGACGGGCTCACCGAAGCGCGGAGCCGGCCGCTCACCAACGTCGCGGCGACGAGCCTCTTCGGGCAGAGCGTGGCGGGCGTCGGGGACGTCAACGGCGACGGCTATGGGGACATCCTCGTGGGGGCCCCGGGCGAGGGCGCCCGCCGCGGGAGGGTGTACGTCTATCACGGCGCCCAGGAGGGCGTGCTCCCGAGCCCGCTGCCCTTGACCTCGCCCGACGCGATGGACGGGCTCTACGGGCAGAGCGTGGCGGGCGCCGGGGACATCAACGGCGACGGCTTCGCGGACGTGATCCTGGGCGCCCCGGCCTCGGGCGCTGGCCGCACGGGGCGGGCGTACCTCGCCGTGGGCAGCACCGCGGGGCTCCAGGGCGGAGGGCTCTCGCGCATCGAGGCGCCCGCCGGGGCGTCGAACTTCGGGGCGGCGGTGGCGGGCGTCGGGGACCTGAACGCCGACGGGACCAGCGACGTGGTGGTGGGCGCCCCGGGGGACCCCTCGGCGGTGGGCCCGGCCTCTGCGGGGACGGCGTACGTGTTCCTCGGCAGCGGCCTCGGTGTGGACCCGATGCCCGCGTACGCGGTCACGGCCATGGCCGACGCGCTGCGCACGGCGCTGGGCGCCTCGGCCACCATGATGGGCGACGTAAACAACGACGCCTACGCGGATTTTGCGCTGGGCGAGCCCCTGGCCAACGACGGCACCGGCCGGGTGGTGCTCCTGCGCGGCGCCGCGATGACCATGGGCTTCGGCACGCTCCAGACGCTGGAGGGACGGGAGCTGCGCTCGCGCTTCGGGACGAGCCTCGGCGGGTGGTGAGCGCTGGAGTACTGACCGGCACTCCAGGGGCTCCCAAGGGGCCCTGTGGGTGTGGCCGAAGGAGCGCCTTGACGAAATCGTGAACGCGCGCCTCGGGTCCGCAACGGACCTCAACCAGGCGGCGTCCATCTTCTCGGGCGCGCCCGGAGGTCCCAGTGTGTCCGATGCCGCGGTGCGTGCTCGTTGCGGGGCTGCTGGTCGCAGCCTGCCAGCCAGAACAGCCTTCCCAGCCGGTCGCACCTGCACCACCCGAAGGAAATTCGGTGACCTCCGCAGCGCCAGATGCGAGCGCGACGACCGAGGCCGGGACCGTCGCCTCCCCGGACGTACCCCCGTCCGACGATGGTGCGAAAGCGCCCGACGGCACACCCGACGCGGCGCCTGCGCCTGAGCGCATGCCACCCGCGTTGAGCGGTGGCACCCTGGCGGTGACCCTGGACGGCGCCGAGGCCATCGCTTCGGACCCGGACACCGACCGGGTGCTCATCGTTGGCCTCGCCGACCGGTCCGTCACCGCTGTGAGCCTGCGCCCCGGCGACGAGCCAGGCCGCGTGGTAGTGGACGACCACCGCCGCGCGCACGTCGCGCTGCGCCGAGGAGGGGCAGTGGTGACCCTCGAGCTGGACTCCCGGACGATCACCGCCAGGCGCGAGGTTTGCCGGCTACCCCGGGGGCTCGCCTGGGATCCGGTGGAGGAGGTGCTACACGTGGCCTGTGCGGGCGGGGAGTTGGTGACGCTGCCCACGGGCGATGGTCCTCCGACACGCACCGTGCGGCTGGAGCGCGACCTGCGCGACGTCGTGGTCCACGGCAACAGGCTCTATGTCACGCGCTTCCGCTCGGCCGAGGTGCTCGTCCTCGATGAGGGCGGCGCCGTCGTCGGGCGGGCGAGGGCGGACCTCCCACGCACCGCGGCTTCGGTCGCGTGGCGCGCGGTCCCGTCGCCCCGTGGGGGCCTCTGGCTCCTGCACCAGCGCGTCGGTGATGCGCCCGTCGCCCTGACCGCGGCGGGCTACTACAGCAGCCACGTGACGTACTGCACAGGCACCGAGGCGATCGCCCGGCCGGGGCTCGCCTGGGTACGCCCCCCCGCCGAGGTGAGGGTCCTCCCGGAGCTCCCCTTCGCGCCCCTGGCGGTCGATGTGGCCGCGGCGCCCTCCGCCGAGCGGCTGGCCGTCGCCATCCCTGGCAACTGGGGCTCCGCGGAGCGACCGCAGGTGATCGAGACGTCGACCGAGCCGTCCCCGGTCTGCATGCGCCTCACCCCGTACACGGTCCCGCGCGGACAGGTGGTGGCCGTGGCCTACGGGGCGGAGGGCGCGCTCTGGGTGCAGACCCGCGCCCCGGCGACCCTCGTACGGCTGAGCGACCGGACCGTGATCGAGCTGGGAGGTCCGGCAATGGAGCACGCCGGGCACCGGCTCTTCCATTCGCAGCCAGCGGGGCTGATGACCTGCGCGTCCTGTCACCCCGAGGGCGGCGACGATGGCCGTAACTGGACCTTCGCGGGTCTCGGGATACGGCGCACCCAGAACCTTCTCGGCGGTGTGCTCGAGACCGCGCCCTTCCACTGGGACGGCGATCTGATGGACTTCTCCGCGCTCCTCGGCGAGGTGATGGTGCGCAGGATGCGCGCGCGGGCGCCCTCGCCCTCGGAGTCCAACGCCCTGGAGCGGTGGGTCGACGCGTTGCCGCCGCTCCCTGCGTCCGATCGCGGTGCGGCCGCGGCGCGCGGTGAGGCGCTGTTCCGCAGCGAGGCCGTAGGCTGCGCCGGTTGTCACTCAGGCCGGGCCTACACCAACGGCCAGACCGTAGCCGTGGGCACCGGCGGCCCCTTTCAGGTGCCCACCCTCCGAGGCCTCGCGTGGCGAGCGCCCTACATGCACAACGGTTGCGCGGCCACGCTGCGGGACCGCTTCGGGCCCTGCGGCGGCGGCGAAGCGCACGGTCACACCGCCCACCTCCTCCCCGCGCAGCTGGAGGACCTGCTCGCCTTCCTGGAGTCCCTCTGATGCGCGTGCTCGCCATCCTCTGCGTCGCCCTCGCCGGGTGTGCGCCGGCGGGGGAGCGCACGGAGTACTGCATCAACGACGTCTGCATGCCGGCGGGACCTATCTTTCGAGCCTGTGGCCGTGAGGGCGTGGACCTGCGCACGGACCCGCTCCACTGCGGAGCGTGCATGCGCCGGTGCTCCTCTGGGGAATCCTGCAGGATGGGTAGCTGTGTTCTAAGCGAGACCCCCAGGCTGGGGCTGCCCGTCTGCGCGCCAGGGATGGAAGTCTGCGGCACGGTCTGTGTCGACCTGAAGAACGACCGGACAGACTGCGGCGCCTGCGGCAGAACCTGTCCCGCGGGCGCCGTCTGCCGTCGCGGCGGCTGCGTTTGCGAGGGTGCTCAAACGCAGTGCGGCCGGTCCTGCGTCGACCTCATGACCGATACCCTGCACTGCGGCAGGTGCACGAGCGCCTGTCCCGCGCGCGGGGCCTGCGTCCGGGGCTCCTGCGCCTGCCCGAGCGGCACGGAGGTCTGTGACAACATCTGCGTGGACCTGGCGTCATCGCGCGACCACTGCGGCGCCTGCGGCCGCGCCTGTCCCGAGGGCACCGCCTGCGCGAGCGGTCGCTGTCAGTGCCTCCGGCCGGGTGGGCAGCATTGCGGCGGGCAGTGCGTGGACCTCGCCCGCAACACGGCCCACTGTGGTCGCTGCGAAAACGCTTGTAGCGAAGGCGCTCCCTGCGTCGATGGGCGATGCACGCCGCGGCTCCTCACCCCGGCAGTCGGCGCGAGGCTCGGAGGCCGCCGCCCGGTCTTCCGCTGGAGCGATGGGGACGCGACCGTTGAGCTCTGCGCGGAGCGCTCCTGTTCGGCGGTGGTCCTGAGCCTCAGAGGCTCCACGGCGCGTGGCGCCCGGCCCTCGACGCCGCTCCTCCCGGGCGTCTACTTCTGGCGCCTGCGGCCGCCGGAGGGCGCCCCGGGAGCGGCAGCGCCGGCGGTGTTTCGTGTCGATGCACGCAATGCGGACGTACCTGGCATCCTCCCGACCTTCGCAGACCTCGACGGCGATGGCCTCAAGGACATCGTGGTGCTGTCTGCTCGCACGATCTCCCTGTACCCTGGTGTCCGCCGTGGCTCCTCGCCGGGCCTCCAAGGTCCGTTCCCCCTCCCCTCCAGCGAGACGCGGCTCCAGGTGCCCCGCATCGCGGGCTCCCTCGGGCCCGAGCGCCTCGTGGAGATGGTGGTCGTCGCGAACGAGGAGCAGACCTATCGGTGGCAAGCTCCTCGCTCCGAGGGTCCGGTGTGGACCAGGGTGTACGGTCGAGTAATCCCGATCGCGGATGTCAACAACGATGGCTGGATGGACTGGCTCGGTGGCCTGCCCGCCTCGGTACACTATGGTGGCGCGGACCCGCTCGGGCTGGTTGTGCCACTCCCTCCACGCGAGGTCGAGCCGCGCCCGGAGTCGGTAGCGCAGCTTGGAGACGTCAACGGAGACGGATTCCCTGACGTCGCCCGGGGCAGCGCGGAGGCGACGTCGCCAGTGGTCTCGGTGCACCTTGGAGGGAGCCTCGGCCTGGACCGGGTCTGGGCGCTCTCGGCGGGGATGCCCGGCGAGGGCTTCGGCGCGACGGTCTCCTCGGCCGGGGACGTCAACGGCGACGGCTACGCCGACGTACTGGCGGGCCTCGGTGAGGGGCGCGCGGTGCTCTTCCTCGGCGGCCCCGAGGCCCTGCGACCGCACCGGCTCCTGGCCGCGGAGGTCCCGCTCCGGGTGGCGTCCGCCGGAGACGTCGACGGGGATGGCTATGGCGAACTGCTGGGCCTCCCCCGCGGGCGCCCGGAGGTTCTCCTCTTTCGTGGCAGCCGCGAGGGCCTGGTAGCCGAGCCGGTGGTGCTCGGGGACCCGCGCTGGGCGCATGCCGTGGTGATGGGTGAGCCCGGCGACGTGGACGGGGACGGGACGGACGACGTGGTGCTCGGGGCGCCTTCGCTGGACGAGGTCTACGTGCTCTACGGCTCGGCCTCGCACCCGCTCCTCCGGGTCGATACGCTCCGCGGCGAGCCTGGGAGCGATTTCGGTCGGGCCGTCCTGTGACGGCGTCCGCTACGCCCTACCGCGCGGCGCACTCCTCGCGCCAGCGGCCGAGGAAGAGCCCGTGGCCGTCGCCCCGGACGGCGCCGTCGAAGTAGCGCCCGCGGAGCTCGCCGCGGTTGGAGGCCCGCGTCGCCCAACGGCCCTGGAAGGCCCCGTCGTCGTAGGTGCCGCCGAAGATCCCGTTGAACATCCCCGCGTTGGTCAGGTGCTTGCCGAAGAACACCCCGTTGCCCGCGCGGTTCCTGCCCCAGAGGCCCCGCACCGAGCCCGCCTGCGTGCCCTCGCTGGTGAGCACCCGACCGCGCAGCACGCCCAGGTGCGGCCTCACCCGCAGCCACTGGCCGAAGACCAGCCCCTGGTTGCAGCCCGGCCGCTCCTCGTAGGCCACGTAGTACACCGCGTTGTGGCCGTCGCCCAGGCGCCGCACGGCCCCGTCGGCGTCCGGCAGCGGCAGGTCCCCCGTGTAGGCCGCCGTCTGCATCCGGAGCGTGGCCGCGGGCCCCAGCGCCCGCACCGTCAGCGCCAGCCCGTCCACGAAGGGCAGCGTGCGCGAAACGAACTCCACCCGCTCCCGCGCGGCCCGCGGGCGCACGCTGTCGCCGTCCTCGAAGCCCAGCGGGCGGCGCACCGAGAGCGCGCCGTTCTCGATGGACAGCGAGCCCGTCCAGTCCGTGGGCGCCGGTCGCGGGGCGCCGGCGGCGGGAGCGGGCGGCATCGCGTCGTTGGGCCGGGGCAGGTGCCCCCAGAGGATCAGCACGCGGAAGACGCGACGCATCGCCGCGGGCTGCGGGTCCGCCGCGAGCGCCCCGGCTGCGTCGAGCATCGTGTCCGCGCCGGTGGGCTGCAGCTCCGCCACGTCGAAGCCCGCCGCCGGGTCCTCCAGGGCCACGACCTCGTCCGTGGTGGAGAGCCCGCCGTTGTCCAGCTCCAGGAGGTTGGCGTTGGTGTTCGCCGGGTCCGCCTCGGGGTTGGAGCCCCCACACCCGAGGGCCAGCACCGTCACCAGAGACACGAAGTAGCGTGAAGTGATCATCGTCGGTCCTCCCGGCGCCGCGCACCCGCGCTGCGCTCTTGGGAAATCGGTAATTCAAATGCGATGCCACGGAACTTCCCCAGGGTTTCCGGCGTCGGACAGGGTTGTGGTGCCCCCTGCGGTGTCGACTCCAGGCGACGCCTGTCGCCTCGGGGCTTCAACACCCCCGCCATCGAGGGTAGCCTCGGCGCCTCCGTGCGCGGCTGGTGGATCGCTCTGGTGTTGTGCCTCCTCGGGTGTCGCCACCACCGCCGCGCGCGCCGTGCGCGGCTGATACACCACTCCGAGAGCGTCGGGCGCTTCTTCGTCGCCCACGCCGAGGGCGCGCGCGTGCACCTCGGCGGTGACCGGTACCTCGAAGGCTCCTCGCGCCGGTCGGGCATCGACGCCGCAGGGGGAGCGTCCCCAGCGACGGCCCTGGTGGCCAGCGCCGAGCTCCCGGACCGCTGGCTCTTCGCCGCGGAGGACGGCACCGTGTACCAGAGCGACACCTTCCTCGGATCTCTCCGGGTCACCGGGGCCTTCCCCGTCGTGGCGTCCCCGCGCGGCGCGCTCCCGCGGCGGGGCCTCCACGGCCTCGGCGGGCTCTTCTATGTAGATCGCACGGGCGCGGCGCACGCATACGGCCCCGTCGGGGGCGCGCGGAGGCTACCCCTGGCGAGGGTGCTCTCCGGCGCCTTCGTGACCCCCACGGTGCTCCTCGCCGTGACCGAGCCCGGGATGTTGCAGCGCTCGGACGACGCCGGGTTGTCCTTCCGGCCCGTGCAGCTCCCCTCGGGTACGCCCCTGGCCGTGCTCGTCCGGGACGGCGTCGCAAGGGTCTACAGCACCGACGGGCCCTGGCGCTTCAACACCGACGGGCTCCAGCGAGACCCCACGGCGCCCACCCTGGAGTCCCTGGAAGCCGCGGGGTCGACCCCGCACCCCGAGGAGGGCTTCCCCCTGCCCGACGGCGAGGACCAGGTGGTGGCCCGCGCCGACGGCGCCGTGGTCACGCTGGAGCGAGGGGCGCTGGTGGAGCGCGACCCGCGCACGGGGCAGGTGCTCCGTCGCTCGCCCGCCCCGGGGAGCGCCTGCCAGCTCTTCGGCGGAGGGCCCGCGCTGCGGCTCTCGTGCACCGACGGGCGCTGGGCCCGGGTGGTGTTCGTCGAGCGCGACGGCGGCGGCTGGGACCTCTGCCGGGACGAGCGCCGGGGAGAGGAGCCCGGAGACCTCGTCGCGGACCCTCGCGGCCGCGGGTGGGTGGTGTCCGCGCCGTGCGAGCCCGGCGCCGTGCACGACCCGAGGGCCCTCTGCGTGTACGACGACCGCGGCGCGCGCAGCCTCCGCGTGGCGCCCTTCGACGTGCTCCCGGTGGCGCTCCGGGGAAGCGCCCTCCTGGCCGTGGAGCTCGCCAGCTCCGGCGAGCGCACCCGCGCGGTCCTGTGGCGCGGGAGCGCGCTCCAGGTGCTGGACCTGCCCTTCCCCCACGAGGTCGCCCGCGCCCTGCGCTGGACCCGCGGGGGCTGGAGCACCTGGGAGCGCACCCCCCGCGGTGGGCTCCAATGGATCCTCGGGCGCGAGACCGAGGGCGCTGTCCGTTGGAGCCGCCGGGACGCCCCGCCCGGCGCTCGCTACGGCGCCCACCTCGACGACGGCGGGGCCGTGGCCCTTGGTCGCAGCGCCGCGGAGCTCTGGCGCTTCGATCGCGCCCGCGGCTTCGTCCCCCTCCGGGGCCTGGTGGACGGCGCCCCGACCTGGCTCTCCCTGGAGGACTCCGCGGGCGCGTACTGCGCAGGCTCCGTGTGCAGGTTGTCCCCGAGGGTCACCTGGAGCGCCGCGGGCTCGGGGAGCGCCCCCACCCTCGCTCGCACCGACCCTCCGTGGGTGGGCCGCGCGAGGCCCCGCGCGCCGCTCCTGCCCCTGCGGTGTGCGCTGGAGGCGTACGCTCCAGCGCCCCCGCCAGCGCCCGCGGTGCCCCCGCTGGCCTCGCAGCGCGCCTTGAGGGCCCTCGGGTCGGCGTCTCCCTCGGCGCGGGTGTATCAGGTCCCCCCGGGGCGCCTCCTGGCGCTGGACGTGACGGCCCGCGCGGGCGTGTCCGTAGCCCGAACGGCCGCCGTGGACGGCGCCACCGGCGCGGTCCTCGCGCGCGCCACGATGGCGCTCTGGGCCCCTCCCGAGGCCGTGGGGGCGGGCTCGGTGGACGCCCGCGAGGGCGTCTTCGTCCAGGGCGACGACGGGTGGCTGCGCTTCCACCCGGTGACAGGACCTCCCTTGTTCCCCTCGACATGGCCGGCCCTTGGAGCTTCTACCCCGTGGTGCGCCTCCGACGCGCGCCCCCGCGGCGTGGCGTACCTCGCCCACGGGACCCACACCACCACGGGCCCCGGCTGGGCCGAGAGCGACTGCACCCACACCACCGAGACGCTCTCCCTGGTGGGCGAGGGGACCTGCGTGAGCGCGCTACGGGTCGCCCTCTCGGGGGGCGCCGAGGCCCCGCGGGAGCTCCTCCTGGAGCGCCCCGAGGGCGCGGCGGTGCTGGGCTCCGCGTGGCGCGGCGCGCAGCGGGCGAGGCTCCGCTGCGAACCCACGCGGTAGGGGCTGCCGCGCCCCTTGGGGGGTGTTGCGCCGGCAATGCCCCGTGCGTACATGTTCAACCCCGATGATGGCGTACACGAAGCAGCTCACGGCGGTCCCCAAGGGCCCCCTGGTGGATGTCGCCTGGGTCCAGCGGAACCTCCTCGCGCGGCAGCTCCGGCTGATCGATCTACGGTGGTACCTCCAGGGCCCCAAGGGCTCCGAGGTCTTCCTCCAGGGACACCTGCCCCGCGCCCGCTTCGTGGACCTGGAGCGGGACATCACCAGCCCCGTGGGCCCCGGCCGACACCCCATCCCCAGCCCCGCGCAGCTCACGCGTGCCATGCGCGCCGCGGGCGTCTGCCGGGACTCCGCCGTGGTGGTCTACGACGACGCGGGAGGCAGCGTCGCCGCCAGGCTCTGGTGGCTCCTGCGGCAGCACGGCCACACGAAAGTCCGAGTCCTTGACGGGGGCATCCCCCAGTGGCTCGCCTCCGGGGCGCTGCTGGAGCCGGGCCCGGGCCCCGCCGTGGAGCCCGGGGACTGGACCGCGCGCCTCAAGTGGATCCGGTCCGTGGACAAGCACTTCGTCCAACGCAACCTGGAGAAGAAGGAGTGCCTCTTCGTCGATGCGCGGGTGCCCGCTCGCTTCCGCGGCGAGGTCGAGCCCGTGGACGCCCGCCCGGGACACCTCCCCGGCGCCATCAACGCGCCCTGGACCGACAACCTCGTGGACGGCCGCTTCGCCGACAGTGTGACCCTCGCCGCGCGCTTCAAGGCCCTCGGGGTCTACCGACGGCCCTGGGTGGTCTCCTACTGCGGCTCCGGCGTCACGGCCTGCCACAACATCCTCGCCCTGGAGCGCGCGGGCCACCAGGGAGCAGTATTCCTCTACGAAGGGAGCTGGAGCGACTGGGCTCGGGACCCCGACCGCTCCGCCGAACTCGGCGACGCTCGACCACGCGTAGGGAAACGTAAGGCGACGTAGGGGGACGTAGGGGGAGGTCCTCCCCTTGGCTATACCCCGGCGGTCTTGAGCATCTCCGCGGCGGCCTCGCGGGTGCGCTCGGTCACCCGGATCCCGCCCAGCATCCGGGCGATCTCCTCGGAGCGCTCCACCGGGGCCAGGGCCTTCACCGTGGCGCGCGTGCGGTCGCCCTCCTCGCGCTTGGTCACCACGAAGTGACGGTCGCCGTACACCGCGATCTGCGGCAGGTGCGTGATGCACAGGACCTGGTTGCGCGCGGATACCTGCTTGATCTTCTGCCCGATCACCTCGGCCACCGCGCCCCCGACGCCCGCGTCCACCTCATCGAAGACACACAGCGTGCGGGAGCCCACCTCCAGGAGCACCCGCTTGATCGCCAGGAGCGCCCGCGAGAGCTCGCCGCCGGAGGCGATCTTGCGCAGGGGCCTGGGCTCCTCACCCCTGTTGGCCGCGATCAGGAACTCCACCCGGTCGATGCCCGTGGGCAGGAGCCTCGCGCCGTCGATGGTCAGGTCCTGGGAGCCGGGCGTGGTCGGGGCGACCTCCACCAGCACCCGCGCGCCGCCCATCCCCAGGGAGCCGAGCTCCCGGCCGATGGCCTCGCCCAGGGACACCGCCGCCGTCCTCCGGGAGGCCGACAGACCGCGGGCCGCGAGGGCCGCCCGCTCCCGGCAGCGCTCCACCTCGGCCTCCAGCGTGGCCACCTGGGCCTCGCCCTCGGTCATCGCGTCGAGCTCGGACTTCACCCGCTCCCGGAAGGCCACCAGCTCCTCCACGGAGCCGCCGTACTTGCGCTTCATCCGAGAGAGCTTCTGGAGGCTGTCTTCAAGCTCCGCCAGGCGCTCCGGGTCCGGGGTCACCCCGCGGGCGTAGCGCCCGAGCTCCCGCGCGGCCTCCTCCACCAGCGCCCGGGCCTGGGTGACAAGCTCCCTCGGCGCGCCCAGCGCCGGGTCCAGCGAGGACAATTTCCCGAGCACGTCCTCCACCCGCGAGAGCTCGTCCAGCACCGCGCCGTCCCGGTGGTAGAGTGCGTCCTCCGCGTCCGCGGTGCCCTCGGCCAGCCGCGCGGCATGGCGCAGGCGGTCCCTCTCGCGCGTCCAGCGCTCCTCATCCCCGGGCCGCGCGCCCAGGTCGTCCAGCTCCCGGAGCTGGTACCGCAGGAGGTCCTCCCGGTCCGCCCGCTGGCGCAGCGCGCGCAGCGTGCCCTCGAGCTTCACCGAGGCCAGGTGCAGCGCCTCGTGGGCGCGCTGCACCGCGGCGCGGGGCCCCTCCAGCCGCGCCGAGGCGTCCAGGAGCGACAGGTGCGTGCCCGGGTCCGTGAGCGACTGCTGGTCGTGCTGGGAGGTCACGTCCGCCAGCCCCGCGGTGAGCGCCCCGAGCTGCGAGAGGCTCACCAGGCGCCCGTTGAGCCACGCCCGGGAGCGCCCCCCGGTGCGCTCGTTGGCCACCACCCGGCGCACCACCAGCTCGTCCTCCCAGGCGATGCCCTGCTCCTCGAAGCGCGCGCGCAAGCCTGGCGCGCCCGTGACGTCGGGTCCGTCCAGCGTGAACACCGCCTCGACCTCCGCCTGCGCGGCCCCCGCCCGGACGATCTCCCCCGCGCTGGCACGGGCGCCCAGGACAAGCGCCAGGGCGTCCACCAGCATGCTCTTGCCGGCGCCCGTCTCCCCCGTCACCACGTTGAGCCCCGGACCGAACACCACCTCCACGTGGTCGATGATCGCAAGGTCGCGCACCTGGAGCGACAACAGCATACGTACCCCAAGCGGTACCCGCTCACCTCCCCCCGGTCAATGTCCCTGTGCCATATCCTGTCACTCCCCCGAGGGAGGGCCCCCGGTGGTGTGCTTGACGCCCGGGGGGGTGGTGGTACCGTCGGGGTTGCGCACCCTCCGGATTTCAACCCGAGGAGGCAACCACCGTGCGCAATACGATGGGTGAGGGCTTGTCAGGGATGAGGGAGGGACGGGCGGAGGGCAATCACTCCGGGGTGTGCGCGTGCGCCCATTGCTGACACCACTCGGGATCTCCCTGGGCTTGATCGTCCTGGGGAGCCTCATGGCGGGCGTGGAGGCGTCGCTCCTGGTGCTGCCGGAGGCGCGGCTGCGCGCCCTGAGGGACGAGCTCGGCGAGCGGGGCAAGGTCATCGACCGCTACCTGGAGGATCCCAACCGCACGCTCTCGCGCCTCCTGGCCGGCAGGGTGCTGTTCCCCATCACCGCGGCCACGCTGGCGGCCACGGCGGTGGGGCGGGTGGAGCCGAGCGGCTGGGCCAGCGCCCTGGTGGTGCTGGTGCTCGCGGCCCTCTACGGGATGATGGCCGAGGTGGCCGTGACCGTCGCGCGCCGTCGCGCGCGGCAGGTGGCGCCGGTGGCGCTCTTCTGGATCCGCCCCATGGAGGTGCTCTTCGCCCCCATCGCGGCGCCCATGGCGCTCGCGGGGCGCTGGGCCAACGCGCGGCTGGGCGGGCCCCGGGAGCCCGACGTGCCCACGGTCACCGAGAAGGAGGTGGAGTACGTCGTCGAGCAGGCCCAGAACACCGGCGCCGTGGACCCCATGAGCTCGCAGCTCCTGCAGAACGTCTTTGGCCTCAAGGACCGCACCGCCCGGGAGGTCATGGTCCCCCGCACGCAGATGGTGGCCCTGGAGCTCGGCACGCCCTTGCATGAGGCCCTCCAGCGCGTCGGGGATGACGGGCACTCCAGGGTGCCCGTGTACCGCGGCCAGGTGGACGAGATCGTCGGGGTGCTGTTCACCAAGGACCTCTACCGGCTGGTCACGCAGAAGCTCTCGCGCCCGCCGGGGAGCGTGGACCCGGAGCCCCAGGGCCTCCTGCCGGAGCTCACGCTGTCACGGATCATCAAGCCGGCGTTCTTCGTGGCGGACCAGCAGTCCATTCTCTCGGTGCTGCGGGACATGCAGGCCCAGCGCACGCACCTGGCCATGGTGGTGGACGAGTTCGGCGCCGTGGCCGGCGTGGTCACCCTGGAGGACATCCTCGAAGAGCTCGTGGGAGAGATCCAGGACGAGCACGACGTCGAGGACGTACCCTTCGTGGAGCTCGCCACGGACCGCTGGCTGGTGAGCGCCACGATGCCCGTGGAGGACCTCGCCGAGCGCCTCGGGGTGAAGTTCCCCGAGGACGATGACTACGACTCCCTCGGGGGCTTCCTGGGCGCCCGCGCGGGCAAGGTGCCGGAGGTGGGCACCGTGGTCGTGTGGCACGGCCTGCGGTTCATGGTGCGCGAGGGCGACAAGCGCCGCGCCACCAAGGTGGAGATCCTTCGCGAGCCCAGGACATCGATCCCGCCCCTCAGCGCCGCGGCGGGCTCCTGAGGGCCTCCGGCAGGCCCCCCAGGGCCTCGGCCGCGGCGAGGAAATCCTCCGGCAGGGCGCTCTCCAGGCGCAGTACCCGAGGCTCCGTCGGGTGCTGGAAGCCCAGCGAGGCCGCGTGCAGGAGCACCCTCGGCGCGGGGAGCGCCGGACCGCGGAATTCCCTGATGTAGACGCGCTCTCCAAGGATCGGGTGCCCCAGCTCCGAGAGGTGGATCCGGAGCTGGTGCTGCCTCCCGGTCTCCAGGCGACAGCCCACCAGCGTGGCCCCCTGGAGCGCGTGGAGCGGACGAAAATGGCTGGTGGAGACGCGCCCCTCGGTGGGCCGGTCCCGGGGGCCCGCGGAGCCCCGGAGGCCGTCTCCCCGGTCGTCCAGGAGCCGCGTGGTCACCGAGCGGGCCGCGGGGAAGCGCCCGTGGACGAGGCAGAGGTACTCGCGCTCCAGGTCGTGGCGCCGGAAGAGCCCCGAGAGGTGCCTCTTGGCCAGCCAGGTTCGGCCAAAGACCAGGAGCCCGGTGGTCTCCCGGTCCAGCCGGTGCACGACAAAGAGGGGCGCCCTCGGGGGCGCCAGGCCCCAGCGGTGGAGCTGCGTGGCCAGGAGGTCCACCAGGGTGCCCCGCTCGCCGTCTTCAAAGGGTACGGTGTTCACCCCGGGGGCCTTGTCCACCACGGCCACCTGGGCGTCCAGGTGGGCCAGGCGCCAGCGCTCAAGCGCGCCCGTCGGCGCCGTGGGTACGCGGGGACCGACGGCCACCGAGGCCCCCGGGGCCACCCGGGCGGCGGGGTCCGTGGTGACCTCTCCGTCCACGGAGACCCTGCCCCGGGCGATGTGCTCTCGGGCCTCGCTCCAGGGGCACCCGAGGGCCTCCCGGACCCTGGCGGCCAGCGTGGGCTCCGGACGAGGGCGGGGACCGCGGGGAGGGGCCATGGGCCCGACCGGTGGTAGCACAGGGTGGCTCCCGGGGCCGAGCGGTCTGGTACACTCACGCTCCCTGTGACGGTATGAAGATCTGTCCTCGCTGCAACCTGCGGTATCAGTCGGACTCGACGCACTGCTTCGTGGACCGCGAGCCCCTGGAGGAGGCCCCGGACCCGTTCCTCGGGAAGGTCATCGCCGGGAAGTACCTCATCGAGGGGATCGTGGGCTCCGGGGGCATGGCTACGGTGTACCGGGCGGTGCAGAACGTCCCGCACCGGGTGGTGGCCATCAAGCTGTTCCGCCGGGAGCTGGCCTCGGACCCGAGGCTCCGGGAGCGCTTCCGCCGGGAGGCCTCCAGCACGCGGCGCCTGGCCCACCCGAACATCATCGAGATCCTGGACGAGGGCGAGCTCGAAGACGACACGCCCTACATGGTGATGGAGCTGCTCCTCGGGGAGACGCTGGAGGCGATCTTGAAGCGCACCCCGGGGCCCATGCACCTCGGGCGGGCCATTGATTTGAACCTCCAGGCGGTGAGCGCCCTGGGGCGCGCCCATGACTTCCAGGTGATCCACCGGGACCTGAAGCCCGACAACCTCTTCGTGTGCCCTCAGGACGACGGCACCGAGCTCTTGAAGGTGCTGGACTTCGGCATCGCCCGGAGCATGCACGACACGCGGCTGACGGGCACCGGGGAGATCTTCGGCACGCCGCAGTACATGGCCCCGGAGCGCATCACGTCCATTGACGCGGGCCCCCCGGCGGACCTGTACGCCGTGGGGTGCATACTCTTCCGGTGCGTCACGGGCAGGCTGCCGTTTGTCGCCCAGGACGTCACCGGGTACCTGATCCAGCACCTGAAGGAGCCCGCTCCCTCGGCCCGGAGCTTGAACCCCGAGGTGCCGCCGGAGCTGGACCAGCTCGTGCTCCAGTGCCTGGAGAAGGACCCCACCCGCAGGCCCGTGTCCGCGCGCAGGATCGCCAAGGTCCTCGGGGACCTCGCCGCCAGCCACCCCAGGCCCGCGAGGGTCTCCGGGGCCTTCCGGGCGCGGTCCCAGCCGTCCACGCTGGAGAGCGCGCCCCCCGGGCGCAACGTGCGCTTCTCGCCGGCCTCCCTGGAGCGCTGGGAGCGCCGCGTGCAGCTCTTCTCGGAGATGTTGTCCCGGGTGTCCCAGGCGGGCTCCGGGGACCTCTCCCAGCGCCTGGAGCGCGTGCGGGCGACCTACGCCAGCATGGCAGACCTGCACGGCCAGTGGCTCCGGGAGCAGGAGAAGGGCGACGCGATCACCACCCAGGCCCGGGAGGCCCAGGGGAGGTTCGGCCGCGCCATGGACGCCATCGGCCAGGACCTCACCCGCGCCCACGAGGAGCTGCGCGAAGCCCAGGACCTCACCGCCCAGCACGACGCCCACGCCCTGGCCCTGGCCGAGCTCTTCATCGCCCTCCACGCGGACCTGGCCACCACCGGGCCCGAGCCCACCCCGCAGCTCCTGGATCGGTACCGGGACGCCGTCGCCGCCCTGGAGCGCAGCCTCGGGGCCGCGGATGACCTCCTGCGCGCCCAGACCTACGCCGCCTCCAAGGAGACCGAGGTCCAGGACCTGGACTTCCAGATCGAGGCCCTGCGCAAGCAGTTGGAGCGCGTCTCGCAGGCCGCCGACGACGAGCTGGCCGAGCTCCAGAAGCGCCTGGAGCGCGCCGGAGAGGGCCTCGCGGAGATGGAAGAGGCCATGATCCACGACGCCGGCGAGCTCGCCGGCGCCCTGCGCGGCCGCAGAGAGCTCCGGGACCTCTTCGCCCAGCTCGAGACCGACGCGGCGTAGCGCACCGTTTTTCCTTGACGGGGACCGTGCTCCCACGCTGAAACCAGGGGCGGTGATGCGCGTCCGGGGCTCGCTGACACTGGCCGGGGTGCTCTCGCCCGCCCTCGCCCTCGGGGACCCGCCGGAACCACAGTTGCCTACACCACCCCCGGAGCCCGAGGCGCGCCCGGGGTTCTTCGAGCCCGTGGGGCCTGCGCGGTGGAGGCTACGGGCGCTCGCGGGGCTCTCGCTGGACGTGCTCCCGCGGCGCCTGGTGGCGTCGGAGCTGCGCCAGGTGCCGATGGTGCTGGCGGGGTTGAGGGTGGGGCTCCCGGCGGGTTTCTTCGGAGACGTGAGGCTCCGGGCGGTGGTGCTCAACAACGAGCTGCAGCTCGGGGCGGGCTGGGGGCGGCGCTTCGGGCGCTGGCTCCTGGGGGCCCACTACCGGGCGGCGTTCTGGTTCGGGTTCATGGGGGTGACGGGCTTTGACGTGTCGTCCTTCGGGTTGATGAGCCAGCCGGGGCTGTCCCTTGGCGTGGAGCACAACGGGACGCGGGCCACGCTCACCGCGGAGCTGATCGTGGTGCACACGCAGCGGGTGAACCTCGGGGGCTCGGTGCTGTCCCGGGACCCGCAGAACCTCGGGGGTTTCTCGTTCACGCTGGTGGCCGAGACGCCCGTGAACCGCCGCGGGGGGATGATCTTCTACGGCGTGACGCTCCTGGCGGCGGTGCCAGACTACCAGCTCTGGGTGGCCTTCGCCCCCACGACGAACCTCCTGCCGTACCCGCGCTTCATGGTGGGCTATGAGTTCTAGAAGGTGGCTGTGCGGGGCGGCGCTCGCCCTCGGGTGCTACACGGACCCGAGGGCCCCGCAGCCCTTCTCCTTCGGCGACGCGAGCGTCCTCGGGGACGCCACGGCGCCGGCGGTGCTGTCCCTGGGCGCCCTGGACGGCGTCTGGGCCGTGGACCGCGGGCGGGAGACCTTCGGCGACGATTTCGTCCTGCGCACGAGCCCCCGGTACCAGACCATGTTCACCGAGCGCGAGGGCGCCGCCTACGTGGTGACCCGCGCGGGCTGCGTGGACGGCGCCCGCGTGGTGCTGGAGGGCGAGTGGAACACGCGCACCACGCTCACCGTGGGCCTCGTGCGGCTGGAGCTCGGGCCCCCGGAGGTCGCGAGGCTCGTGTGCCAGGGCATGCGCCCCACGGGGACCTTCACCCTCACGGGAAACTACGGCGCCGGGAGGGACCCGCCCATGAGGCCGCTGCAGCTCACCTGGCAGCGCTCCCCGAGGGCCACTGAGGGGCGCTTCCTGGTGGGCGCCCACCACGGGCGGTGTCAGGCCGGGGACGGCTGCGGCGTGTCGGAGAACACCATTCCCTCGGTGCTCGGGAGCGAGGCCTTCGGCGCGGAGCTGGTGGAGATCGACGTGAGGCTCACCCGGGAGGGGGTGGCGCTCGTGTACCACGACCCGACCTTCAACCCGAGGCTGACCCGCGGGATCTATTGCCACGGCGACGTGGAGGACTACACCCTGACGCAGGTGCGCACGTTCTGCCACGCCCTCTACGGCGAGGAGATCCCCACGCTGGACGAGCTGCTCACGGCGGTGGTGGAGCGCTCGAACCTGCGGGCGCTCTGGCTGGACATCAAGGTGGCCCCGGCGGTGGCGCCCGCGGCCCAGGCGGTGCGCCGGGCCCAGGCCCTGGCGATGACCCGAGGGCGCACGGTGCTCTTCTTCCTGGGCCTGCCGGACGATGACACCATCGACGCGTTCACGGCCCTGCCCATGGACCAGCGGGTGCCGTGCCTGATCGAGGTCAACCCGCGGGACACCCGCCCCACGGGCTGCACCCTCTGGGGGCCTCGCTGGACCCGCGGGCCCCTCCCCGGGGGCGGCACCACGGCGCAGATGAACAACATCCAGGTGATGCCCTGGACCATCGATGACCCGCAGGTCCTGGACGTATTCCTCCGGGGCGCCACCCCCAACGGGGTGCTCTCGGACTACCCGGGGCTCGTCTGGCGCCGCTACGAGGCCGTCGGCCGCGTGCCGGGGGGCCCGGCGTGGCCATGAGGCGCTGCGCGCTCCCGATCCTCGTGGCGCTGGCGGTCACGCCCGGGGTGGCGCTCGCCCAGCCGCGGTACACCCTGGAGACCACGGCCTCGGTGGGCTACGGCTTCATGCAGGCCGGGCGCTTTGACCGTGGCCCCGAGACCAGCGGCAGCAACGGCGGGCTCGCCGCGGGCCTCCTGGTGGCCCTGCGCTCGCCGTACTACCTCACCCCGTGGCTGGAGCTTGGCTACGCAAAGCTCTACGGGAGCTCGCTGGCCTACACGGACGCCGCGGGCATGCGCCACACGGCCACCGCCGGGATGCGCACCCTGGCCGTGGTCTTCGGTCCCGCGGTGGACTTCTGGCGCCTCAGGGTGGGCCTCGGGATCGGGATCTACAACCTCGGGGTGTCGTCCACGGTGGACGGAGTCTCACAAAGTGTGGGCGAGCTGGACATGGGCTATTCGTTCATGGTCTCCGGGCGGATTCTCACCCGGGGGCGCTTCCGGCTGGGGGTGCAGGTGCGGGGGCTCCTGATCATCGAGGCGGAGATCAACACCCTCTCGGTGCTCCTGGACCTGGGGTTTGACGCCCTGCGCTGGTAGCCGACGGAAAAATCGACCGGAAATCGGAAACGACCTCGGGGCTCGGCGCGATCACCTCCCCGCGTCGCGAGGAGTGAACTCGGGGCGCGGGAGCATTCGCCATGGGCTTCGATTTCCCACGCGTCGTGAATCGGAACGTCTCGGTCCCCAGCGACCCGGCCCCGGCCGGGCCCTCGGGGCCCCCCACGCCACCGGCCGGACGGGGGCCGGCGCCCGCCGCGGGGGACCTCGCGAGGCAGCCCGCGGTCACCCTGGAGCCCGCGCCGGACGCCCGGATGACGCAGCTTGTCCAGGGAGGAGGCTACGGCAGCGCCCTCACGGACCGCATGGACCGGGTGATCCATTACCTGGACTCGCTCCCGCGCGTCGAGTCCACCTGCGGTCCCCGCCCCCCGAACGTGGTCGAGGTCCAACGGCAGCTCCGGGAGGAGGGGGCCGCGCAGGCCAGGCCGAGCCCAGCACGGCTGACCGGGCAGGGTGCGAGCGTGGCCGCAGGCGGCGCGATCCCGCTGGTAGGGGGAGTCGTGAACATGGTCGTGGGCTTCGCCCGCGCGCTGGAACGCGGCGACCGGCTCTACGAGGCGGCACAGCGCGAGGGCCAGTGGAACGACTGCACCAACGGCGAAACTCAGCGCAGGGAGGCCACACGTCGGGAGGTGGGAGAGCTGGGCTACTACGCGGACTGGAGCGTCACACTGGAGCACGGCCTGCCCGCCGGGGTGGACCTCGCGAGGCTCCAGACCGACCAGGGCTACCGCGACGGCATTCGCAGTGGCATCTCCCACCGCCGTAATGCCCTCGTCAATGGCGAGGCGCCACCGTCCGCCGCACCTGCCACGCCACCCACGGCGCCTCGCAGGCCCTGAGCGGCGACCTCACCCCCCGGCCCCCTCTCCCTGGCGGGAGAGTGGGTGTAAGAGCGTGAATTTATTGCCTTTCCTCCCTCTCTTCCTCCCCCTCTCCCGCCAGGGAGAGGGGGCCGGGGGGTGAGGTCGCCGCTCAGGGCCTGCGCCCGCCGCGCGACGCCCACCTGGGACCGTTCGGGGCCCGATCGTGACCGCCGGGCGTGTTGCCCTTGAGCCTGTGGGGCGATGGTGTTACCCGTTTTGCCCGGCGCCTCCGCGCGAAAGGACACCCCCCTCCGTGCCCGTCCCGCTTCGCTCTCCCCGTCTCCGCGGCCTCACCCTCACGCTGGCCGCGGCCGCCGGGCTCCTCGTGGCCCCTCGCGCCCGGGCCGACGAGCTCCCGGTGCCGGTCCAGGTGGAGCGCCTGGGCAACGGCCTCCGGGTGGTGCTCAGCCCCGACCACGCCGCCCCCACCGTGGCCATCGCCGTGTACTACGACGTAGGCTCCCGCGTGGAGGAGCGAGGGCACTCGGGCTTCGCCCACCTCTTCGAGCATATGATGTTCGAGGGGAGCGACAACGTCGCCAAGGGGGAGCACTTCCGGCTCATCGCCGAGCGCGGCGGGAGCTTCAACGGCACCACCAGCGACGACCGCACCAACTACTTCGAGACGCTCCCGTCCAACGCCCTGGAGCTGGGGCTGTGGCTCGAAGCCGACCGCATGCGCAGCCTGGCCATCACCCGGGAGAACTTCGAGAACCAGCGCCAGACCGTCATGGAGGAGCGTCGGCAGTCCTACGAGAACCGCCCGTACATGCTCTCGGTCCTGCGCATCAACGAGCTGGCCTACCAGGGCTATTTCCCCTACGAGCACTCCACCATCGGGGACATGGCGGACCTCAACCGGGCCTCCCTCGACGAGGTGCGGGCCTTCCACGACCGGTACTACGCCCCGGACAACGCCGTGATTTCCATCGCCGGGGATTTCGAGCCCGCCCAGGCCCTGGAGCTCGTCCGGCGGCACTTCACCAACATCCCCGCCCGGCACGCCCCCGCATGGGTAGACCCGGGCATCACCCCGCAGACCGCCGAGCGCACGGAGACCATGACGGACCCGCTCGCGCGCCTGCCGGCGTTCCATGTGGTGTACCACATCCCCCCGCGCCGGACCCCGGACCACTACGCCCTGGAGATCCTGGCCTTGCTCCTCGGCGGCGGCGAGGCCTCCAGATTGTACCAGACGCTGGTGAAGGACCGCGAGATCGCCAGCTCCATCCAGGTGAGCACGGACGACCGCCGGGGCCCCGACGTGTTCAATTTCTGGTGCATCCTGGCCGCGGGCCACGCGGCCCAGGAGGCCCGCGCGGTGATCTACCAGCAGCTCGAGGACATCGCCCGCCAGGGCGTCCCCGGCCGCGAGCTCGACAAGGCCCGCAACCAGTTCCGGGCGGGCTTCGTCTTCGCCCTCCAGAGCAACCTGTCGCGCGCCCGGCACCTCGGGGAGTTCGAGCTCTACGACGGCAACGCCGCGCTCCTCCGGACGGAGCTCGACCACTACCTCGCGGTCACCGCGGCGGACGTGCAGCGCGTGGCCAACCAGTATTTCACCGCGGCCAACCGCACCGTGCTGGACGTCCAGGTCGCCCCGCAGAACGCCGCGCCCGCGACCCCCGCCGCGCCCGCGAGGCCCACCGGTCCCGCCACCACCCCGGCGGCCCGCCGATGAGCCCCGCCCCTCGGAGAAGCATGAAGCGCCTCGTCCTCCCGCTCGCGTTCTGGTCCCTCGCCGGGGCCTCCTGCACCTCCACGCCCTCGCGCCCGACGATGCACCCGGTGGTGGACACCACCCCCCCCGCTTCGGACGCGGGCGCTAGCGCGGCGGCGGAGCGCCCAAGGGTCTCGCCCCCCGCCTCGGGGCCCGCCCGAGACGTGCACCTCCCCGCGGTGCGCACCGCGCGCCTCCCCAACGGCGTCGCCCTGAACCTCGTCGAGTACCACACGCTCCCGGTGCTCCACCTCCGGCTCACCGTGCGGGCGGGCCTGTCCAGCGACCCGGCCAACCTCCCGGGCCTGTCGTCCTTCACCGGGGACATGCTCAAGGAGGGCACCCGCTCGCACACCAGCGCCCAGCTCGCGGAGACCATCGAGTTCGTGGGCGGGAGCCTCAACGTCACCACCGGCACGGACTCCACCCTGGTGAGCATCTCGGTCCTGCGGGACCACGCCGAGACGGCCCTCACGCTCCTGGCCGAGGTGCTCTCGGAGCCCAATTTCCTCCAGACCGAAATCGACAAGCTCAAGCGCCGCGAGGGCGACCGGCTCCGGCGCAGCGTGAACGACCCGGGGTGGCAGTCCCGCCGGGCGTTCTACAACGCGGTGTACGGCCCCGCGCACCCCTACGGCCACACGGACCTCACGCTGGACGTCCTCCGGAGGATCACCCGCGCGGACCTGGTGAGCTACCACCGCCAGCGCTACGTGGGCGGGAACATGTTCCTGGTGGCCGTCGGGGACTTCGACCCCGCGGCCTTCCAGGCGCTCGCCACGCGCACCCTCGGGCGCATCCGTGGAGGCCAGGCCCCGGCCATCACCTTCCCCGCGGTGGCCCCCCGCACCGCCCGCCAGGTGGTGCTGGTGGACCGCCCCCAGTCCCCGCAGAGCGTGGTGCGCATCGGGCACCTGGGCCTGCGCCGCCGCGATGAAGACTTCGTCCCGCTCCGCGTGGCCAACCACCTCCTCGGCGGCGGCGCCGCCTCCAGGCTCTTCATGGACCTGCGGGAGCTGCGCTCGCTCACCTACGGCGCCTACTCCGCCGTCGGCGAGAGCGTGGAGACCGCGCCCTACTTCGCCAACGCCTCCGTGCGCACCCCCGTCACCGGCGACGCCGTCCACGCCCTCTACGCCCACCTCGGCTGCGTCACCTCCCAGGCGCCCCCGGAGGCGGAGATGGCCCAGACCCGGTCGTACCTCATTGATAGCTTCCCCCTTTCTATTGAGACTCCGGCCAATGTGGCCGATCTTGTGACCAATTTGCGCTTGTACGACCTGCCGGATGATTACTATGACCGGTACCGCGCGCGGGTGGCGCAGGTGGACACGGCGGGGGCGCTCCAGGTGGCCCGGCGGTACATCCACCCGGAGCAGTCGGTGCTGGTGGTGGTGGGCTCGGCGGAGGCGCCGGTGGCGGTGGGGCCCTTGTGCCCGGCGCTGGCCACGCCCGCCCACGCGCAGGACACCATGGCCCAGCAGCTCGCGGCGTGCGCGCCGGCGGCCGCGGCGGGCGACGGCGGGGCGGCGCCTCCCGAGCGGTCCACGCAGCCCTTGCAGGAGGTGCTCCGGGCCTTCGGGCCGGTGAGGGTGCTGAACCTGGAGGGGCAGACCGTGCGGGAGCTCGCGGCCACGGCGGCGTCCGAGGGGCCGCTGCGGACTCGCTGCGAGGACCTCAACGCGCCGGCGCTGCAGCGCAGCGCCCACCATGAGACTGCGGGCGCCTCAGGCGCCCCACACTGAAAATAGACGGTAGGCTACGCGCCCGGACTACGGGGAAGGACAGGGACCATGTGTGGCATCATCGGTTACGTCGGTCACGAGGAGTGCGCGCCGATCATCCTGGAGGGGCTCCGGAGGCTGGAGTACCGGGGTTATGACAGCGCGGGGATCGCGGTGCACGACGGGCAGGCGCTGCGCGTGCGGCGCGCGGCGGGCAAGCTCTCGGTGCTGGGGGACCTCCTGGCGAGGGAGCCCCTGCGGGGCACCGTGGGGATCGGCCACACGCGCTGGGCGACGCACGGCAAGCCCGTGGAGCACAACGCCCACCCGCACGTCTCCGGCGGGATCGCGGTGGTGCACAACGGCATCATCGAGAACCACGTGGAGCTCAAGCGCAGGCTCCAGGCCGAGGGGAGGGTGTTCTCCTCGGACACGGACACGGAGATCGTGGCGCACCTGGTGGACCTGGCCACGCAGCGCGGCCTGAGCCTCTTCGAGGCCGTCAGGGCCACCCTGGCGGAGCTGCGCGGGGCCTACGCCATCGCGGTGCTGGCGGGCAACGACGCGTCGAAGATCGTGCTGGCCAAGAACGCCTCGCCGCTGGTGGTGGGCAAGGGCGACGGCGTGATGATCGCCGCCAGCGACGTGCCCGCGCTCCTGCAGCACACCCGCGACGTGATCTTCCTGGAGGACGGCGAGCTGGCGGAGATCACCCGCGACGGCGCGCGCATCGAGCGGCTGGACGGCACCCCGGTGAACCGCCCGCCGCAGCGGGTGCACTGGAGCATGATGCAGGCCGAGCGCGGGGGCTACAAGCACTTCATGCTGAAGGAGATCCACGAGCAGCCCCGGGCGCTGGAGGACACGCTCCGGGGCCGGGTGCTCCTGGAGGAGAGCGACCTGGAGGCCAGCGAGCTCGGGGTGACCCCGGAGGCGGCCCGGACGCTCAAGCGGGTGGTGTTCCTGGCGTGCGGGACCAGCTACCACGCGGCGCTCCACGGGCGCTACCTGGTGGAGTCCGTGGCGCGGGTGCCCGCGGTGGCGGAGCTCGCGAGCGAGTTCCGGTACCGCGACCCGGTGGTGGGCGAGGGGGACCTGGTGGTGGCCGTGTCCCAGTCCGGGGAGACCGCGGACACCCTCGCGGCGGCCAAGGAGGCCAAGGAGCGCGGGGCCCAGATCCTGGCCGTGGTGAACGTCCAGGGCAGCGCCATCGCGCGCATGGCCCACGGGGCGCTCTACACCCACGCGGGGCCGGAGATCGGCGTGGCGAGCACCAAGTGCTTCACCGCCCAGCTCGCGGCGCTGACCATGCTGGCGCTCTACCTCGGGCGGCGCCGCGGCGCGCTCACCGCGGAGCGCGCCGGCGCGCTCCTCACGGAGCTGGTGGCGGTGCCCCACAAGATGCGCGACGCCCTGGCCGACGCCAAGCACGTGGAGGACATCGCCCGGGCTATCATGCACGCCCGGGACGCGCTCTTCCTCGGGCGGGGGCTGTCCTCCGCGGTGGCCCTGGAGGGCGCCTTGAAGCTCAAGGAGATCTCCTACGTGCACGCCGAGGGCTACGCCGGCGGGGAGATGAAGCACGGCCCCCTCGCCCTGGTGGACCGCAACATGCCCGTGGTGTGCCTCCTCCCCGACGACTCCACGCTGGAGAAGATGCTCTCCAACGTGCAGGAGGTGCGGGCCCGGGACGGCAACGTCATCGCCGTGGTGAACACCGAGGAGGTGGCCCAGAACCTCGCCACGCACACCATCAAGGTGCCGCGCACGGCGGAGGAGTTCACCCCGCTGGTGACCATCGTGCCGCTGCAGCTCCTGTCGTACTACGTGGCGGACCACCGCGGCACGGACGTGGACCAGCCCCGAAACCTCGCCAAGACGGTCACCGTCGAGTAGGCTCTCCTCCCCGCGCGGGCGGGTTCTCTCATGACAAGGTTGGTTGTTCGATGAAATACCTCAAGGTACTGCCTTGTGTGCTGGCCTCCCTCGCGCTGGGCTGCCCCGGGAGGGGGACGCCCGCGGTGGTGGCGGCGCCCCGGGGGGCCCCCTGGAGCCCCCGCCAGGGCCCGCCCCTGGAGCAGCTCCTGAACGTCCACCGGGCCTGGGGCCCGGCCCCCTCGCCGGACGGGCAGCGGGTGGCCTTCCTCACGGACGCCACGGGACTTCCGCAGGCGCACCTGGCGCCGGTGGCCGACGCCCCCACCCCGGAGGCCTCCTGGACGCGCCTGGTCACCTGGACCGAGCGCACCCAGTGGGTCGCCTGGAACCCCTCCGGCGCGCACCTCCTCCTCGGGAGGGACCACGGAGGGGACGAGAACACCCAGCTCCTGGCCCTCGCCCCCACGCCCGGGGCTGCCCTCCAGGAGCTCACCCAGGCCCCCACCGTGAGGCACCTCTTCGGCGGCTTCTCCCGCGACGGCGCCTCCGTGTACTACGCGTCCAACGCGCGGGCCACAGGGGACTTCGACGTGTATGTCCGCCCCCTGGCGGGCGAGGCCCGGAGGGTCTTCGAGGCCCCGGGGCACCACGAGGGCGCGGCCCTCTCGGACGACGGGCGGCGCGTGGTGGTGCTGGAGGAGCACGGCAGCTTCAACCAGGACCTGTACCTGGTCGAGGCGCAGACCCTCGCGCGCAGGCACCTCACCCCCCACACCGGGGACGTGCGCTTCCAGAACCCACACTTCACCCAGGACGGTACTGGCTTGTGGGTGCTCACCGATCAAGGCAGGGAGTACGTGGGCCTCGTCTGGCTCGACCTCTCTCCGGGTGAGTCCCTGCGTATGCGCCCGGCGCACGCCCCCGAGCACGACGTGGATCTGTTGACCGCGACGCGCGATGGGGGAGCTCTTGCCACGGTGGAGAACGTGGAGGGTTACAGCGAAGTACACGCCTTCCGCGCGCAGGGTCAGGCGCTCACGGAGCTCCCTCGCCCGCAGGTGCCGCGCGGGGTGGTGAGCTCGCTGGCCTTCTCCGCGGACGGGCGCTGGCTCTTCTGCGAGCTCAGCGTGGCCACGAGCCCCGACGAGGTGTACCGCGTGGAGGTGTCCACGGGCCGCGCTCAGAGGGTGACGGCCAGCGACCACGCGGGCCTGGCCGAAGGGGCGCTCGTGGAGCCCACGGTGGAGCGGGTGCGGAGCTTCGACGGGCTGGAGGTGCCGCTGTTCCTGTACCGCCCGAGGGACCTGGGGCCGGGCGAGAGGGCCCCGGTGGTGGTGCACGTGCATGGAGGTCCGGAGGGGCAGGCGACGCCGTATTTCAACCCGGTGATCCAGTTCCTGGTGGGCCACGGGTACATCGTGGCGGCGCCGAACGTGCGGGGCTCCACGGGCTATGGCAAGCGCTACGCGCACCTCGATGACGTGGCGCTCCGGGAGGACTCCGTGCGGGACCTGGCGGCGGTCAACCGGTGGCTCCGGACGAGGCCCGACGTGGCCCCGAACCGCATCGCGGTGATGGGTGGCTCCTACGGGGGCTACATGACCCTGGCGGCGATCACCCTGGACCCGGAGCTGTGGGCGGCGGCATGCGACATCGTGGGGATCGCCAATTTCCGTACGTTCCTGGAGCGCACGGCCCCCTACCGCAGGGCGCTCCGGGAGGCGGAGTACGGCGCCCTCGCGCGGGACGGCGAGGTGCTGGACCGCATCTCTCCCATCCACCGGGTGGACCGCATCCGGGCGCCGCTCTTCGTGATCCACGGCGCCAACGACCCGAGGGTGCCGGTCACCGAGGCCGAGCAGATCGTCGAGGCCCTGCGGGCGCGGCATCAGCGGGTGGAGTACGTCCGCTTCGAGAACGAGGGCCACGGGATCTTCCGGCGCGAGAACCGCATCCGGGCCTATGGAGAGCTGGTGCGCTTCTTCGATGAAGTGCTGAGGTAGGAGATCTCAATGGGTCCTGCAAGACCCTCAAAATCACCCTGGAGACTTTGGAGCGGCCGGAGGAGTGGGAGGCGTGGACGGGGAGAGGCGGTCCAGGAATTCGTGGATCCATTGCGCATATCTCAACGCCTGTGCGGCCATCTCCCGGAGCCCACCAACAGTCCTTTCGTAATCAGCTCGGTTTCGACTGTCACGCAAAGTGGAAAGATACATACCGATCTTCTTACAGCCACCGTCCTGTTTGGATTTGAATCTGCTTGCTACATCGGCGTGAAGCCGCGGTTCGTCTTGGCGCGCCGGAGAAATTTCGCCTCTAGCAATGAGGAAGTCCCTGGCGGGGCAGAAGGCCGAATAGTAGGCCCTACCTATAGCGGCACGCCACCGTGTCTCATCGAGACAGGTAGGTGCCTGAGGCTTGTCACGGTCCCTCGCCAGAATCAAACAATCACGCCAGTCAAAGGCCGTCACTACGCCCCCCAAGCTACGCTGAACTCCAGCCACCGACGGGCCTCGAAGGGCTGCAAGAGCCACCATTTTTCACTGAAATCTTCCATGCGATCCAGGGCTTCATGCACCTCCAAACCACGCGGACGAATTTGAGCGAAGAGCTCGGCGTCTTCCGAGGACGGCGCCCGCAAGCGGACCGACGCATCGTCACCGAAGTATTCAGCAATCCGCGCTCGGGCCTCTTGGAGCGTCTTGACAAGATGTGGGTGCGTGCTGAGCGCGACCCGCACGTCCAAATCTTCAACTCCCAAATAATTGCCGACCAGCGAGGAGAGGTCAGCGTCTTGAATAGTTGGGACCGCAGGACTGACCGAGATTGCTACGCTGGTCGCAGCAACCAGCACGCGTCGAAGCTCAATGATCTCTGCTCGGAGGGCCGCCGTCTCACCACGGAGACCTGCAATCTCGCCACGCAACGCTGAATTCTCTCGGGCAAACATCGCGAACTGGAGCGGCATCAAGGGCCTGAGGCTCCCCAGAAAATCGCCCCCACCAACCACAAAGCCGAACTTCAGTTGGGCGACTTCGACAGCTGGCGGCTGCACAGGCAGCGTTGTCTCGAGCCGTACAAATGTGCCTGGTATCGAAACAATCTCGGTGACTCCACCAAGAGCGCCCCTTCGAGTGGGGCGATTGGTAGGCTCAGCCATCTCGTCGTTCCTCCTCCGTGAGGCCACTGAGCTGTTGTTCTGGTGTGGCATAAAGCAGCTTGAACTTGGGGAACCTTGGCTGCTCGGGCGCGAGTGGTGCCATGCTTGCGAACTCATTCCATCGGGAGGCCATCCCCATAGCGAGCGGCAGGAAGAAGTTCCACATGACACGAACAGAACTCACAACCTTCGCACGCCACACCCGCCGCCCATCCATCTCATAGAGTCTGTCTGCCGAAGGGACCAGGTCTGCGAGCGTGATGGCGAAGAGACCCTGGTGCTGAACGATGTTGGCCACGTTGGCATGAACCGGCGCCCCCTCGGTCTCCCAGTCGATCACCGTCTGTGGGGGCAGTTCCGCAGGGGTGGACTCGGGGGCCTTTCGTTCCTCAGTCATTCTCTTCTCCAGTGTGTTTCAACGCTCGGCACGAGATTGTATTCTGCCGTGATCGTCATTTGGTGATGTATCGACCCCACGCCAGGGAGAGGTAGCGCGTCGTGAGGGGTGGTCTGAGAGGGTGCCATCAAAGGGTTGGTGTGAGGATTGGGAGGTTCTTGTACCCCTGCGAGAGCATCGAGGTCCTGGGTGCCGCGGGTCAGCTTTGGGGTCCCTGCCACCGAAACGGACTCGAACGCCGCACCCCTACGCTGCCCTAGCCTGCTCGCCCGCGCAAGACCCTTCCGGGCGACGCTGTCGCTGCAACGCGGAAGTTCGGGGCAGGATCCCGCCGTAAGGCCCTCGGGGCAGTGTACTGGGCGCCAGGTATCGCCCTGGACGATGCCCGCCGCGCTGTCGTCGCGGCTACCCGCGGCACCGCCCCTCAAATCGAACTGCACCCCTGACCTCGACCCCATGCGAGACCCACCGCGAGCCCTTCGCGGGCTCGGTCACGACCCCAAGGCGGCCCCAACCTTTCGGAGCCCTCCTGCGTCATACTTGGACCATGCGACGCCCTCACGCGGCTGGAGCGAGCCTGACCATCCCCTCCCTGACCACCTGGCTGGCCGGGGCACTATTCGCGGGGTGCCAGGACCCCCAATGCGCCACGGACCGCGCCGGGGAGCTCTCTCGCCACGGCGAGGGCGCCCGCCAGGACCTCCATCGCGGGGCCCCTGGCCGGGCCCTCCGGGAGGTTGGGCTGGCCACCGGGGTCTTGCGCCACCCGCCCCCCGCGCCGTTGACCCTGCCCTCTCCCCAGGTGCCCCTGCCCGAGGAGAACCTCCTCGCCGATGGCGAAATGATGACCGTCACCCCACAGCCCCCGGAGTTCCCGCACGCCCAGCCCCCACCGCGCCCGGCGCCGCCTCCCAGGGTGCGCCAGGCCCCGAGGCCCAGGGTGCCGCCGCCTCCGCCGGTCCGGCCCCGCCCACGTGAACACGAGGTCCTCCAGGGCGATGTGGTGAGCGTGGGCGTCGCCCCGGCGGACCCGTCGCGGCTGCGAGGGTAACCAAAGCCCGTCACTTCTTGGCGGGCGAGCGCATCATCTGCGAGACCGCCGCGAGGATGCGCCGCACGGGGATCGCGAAGTCCTGCGCGGTCTGGAAGCGCGCCGAGGGGTCCTTGGCGAGCGCCGTGGCCAGCACCTTGTCCAGCACCTCGGGCACCCCCGGCACGCGCCCGCGGAGCCCCAGGGGCGTGGAGCTCCGGTCCAGGCCCGTGAAGGGCACGTCCCCGGCGAGCATCTCGTAGAGGGAAACGCCCGCGGAGAACAGGTCCGCGCGGTGGTCCACGTCGTTCCCCAGGAGCTGCTCCTCGGGCATGTACGCGGGCGTGCCCGCCACCACCGAGGCCTTGGCCCCGCCCGCGATGGACTTGGCCAGGCCGAAATCCATCAGCTTCACCAGCCCCGACGGCAGGCGCATCATGTTCGACGGCTTCACGTCCCGGTGGATGATCTGCCGCCCGTGGGCCGCGTCCAGCGCCTGGAGCACCTGCTGCGTGATCTGCAGCGCCGCCAGCACCGGCACCCGCTCCTGCTCGGTGATCAGCTCCGCCACGGTCTGCCCCTCCACGAACTCCATCGCGATGAAGCTCCGCCCGCCGTACTCGCCGATGTCGTACACCGTCACGATGTTCGGGTGGTTGAGCCCCGCCACGGAGCGCGCCTCCCGCGCGAAGAGGTCCTTCATCTCCTTGTGCTCGCTGAACTCCGGGGCCAGGAACTTCAGCGCCACCTCGCGCCCGAGGAGCGTGTCCACCGCGCGGTACACCACCGCCATGCCGCCTCGGCCCAGCTCCCCCCGGAGCTGGTAGCGCCCCGCGTCCGCTGGCGCCTGCGGCACCCTCGCCCCAAGCACCGAGGCCTTGGATCCCACCGCGAGCTGCCAGGCCCGCAGCTGCGCCGCCCGGCCCTCGGCGTCCCGGTACCCCGGCGAGGCATCCTCTACCGCCAGGAAGGCCGCCAGGGCCTCGCTCCACGCCCCCGCCGCCAGGTGCGCGAGACCCAGGCGGTAGAACACCTCGATGTTCTGCAGGTCACAGGGTCGGTCGCCCACGTACGCCCGCAGGGTCTCCACCCCGGGGCCCCCACGGGCCGCCCTCACCGCCGCGTCCTGCATCAGGTCCAGCGTGAGCTTCTGGGGCTCCAGCCCCTGGGCGAACACCCGGTGCTCGTGGGTCACCCGGTAGGACACCGTGGGACCGTCCCTGGACGCGCCCATCGGCGGCGGGAAGGAGCTCCTCCGGGCCCGCTCCACCGCGGCCCTCGTGGCCTGCTGCACCATCGCCCGAGCCTCCTCGGTGGGCACCGATGCCTCCAGGAGCACGGGCTGCACCACCACCCTCGGGGCCCGGTCCATGATCGTCGGAGGGTGAGGGTCCACCCGCGTCGCGTCCTCCCTCCGAGGGTCGTGGAGCGAGGGGTTCTCCCGCCGCTCCAGCGCGCTCAACCGCGCGTCCAGGTCTTTGTACGCGCCCACCGCCCCGCGCAGCGCCTCGAAGAGCTCCCGCGCCCGCTGGGCCTGGCCCTCCTTGGCGAGCGTCAGCCCGAGGCGGTAGTGCAGCTCCGCGTTGTCCTTCGAGGGCCCGTCGGAGCCCGTGAGCTTCTCCAGGAGCCCCACCAGGGTCTTCGGTGACAGCTTCTCGATGCGATCGAGATAATCCAATGGTTTCGCAGAGTTACGCGCTACGTCAGCCCACACCCGGGCGGCGCTCTCGGGCTCCCCGGCCACCTCGAAGAGCTCCGCGGCGCGCTCGGGCTGTCCCTTCTTGAGCATCAGCGCCGCGGCCTCGGCGGGCTGGCCCAGCACCGTGGCGTAGAGGTTGATGGCGTCGTCGTAGAGCTCCGCGTCGCGGTAGAGCTCCGCCGCGCGGGTGATCTCGCCCTGGGACAGCAGCACCTCGGCGGCCTTCTGGGCCGCCTCCTGGGCCTGGACGCGCTCCTCCAGGCTGGAGGCCTTCTTCGCCAGGTCCCGGGCCTTCTGGGCGGCCCTCACGTCGTTTACGGGCGGGGCCTTGGGGGCGACGTTCCGGAGCTGCCGGGCCTTCTCCTTGTGGCCGGCCTCGTCGTAGAGCTGGGCGGCGCGGTCGGGCTCCCCGGCGCGCTCGTAGAGCTCCGCGGCCAGGCGCACGTTCCCCATGCGCTGAGCGGCCCCCGCCGCGCGCCCGGGCTCCTGCGCGCGGAGGAAGAGGTCCAGGGCGTCCGCCCAGCGCTTGTGCTGCATCGCCAGGGAGGCGGCCTCGTGGTAGCGCCCGGCCTCCAGGAGCGCGTCCATCCCCTTGATGCTGTTCGAGGGCTTCTGGCTGCGGGCCCGGACCTTGAAGAGCACCCCGAGGAGCCCCAGGAGCACCACGCCGGCCGCCGCGAGGGCCATGGGGTTGTCCTCAAGCAAGGTGCTTGAGTGTACGCCCGAGGTACCCAGGGCGCACCTTTCAGGTGTTGCGGGCGCGCTCCGTGTGCAGGAGGAACCCCTCGCCGCTCTGGGCCACCTCCCGCGCCCGCTGGAGCTCGTCCTCGGGCCAGGGCTCAAGGTACGCCTCGAAGACCCCGTGGTCAAAGGGCGTCCCCTCCGGCGGCTGCACCTGCCGGAGCCGCTCGCGCTGGCCCTGGCGGAGGTGCTCCAGCGCCCGGTGGTGGCAGAAGGGGTTGTTCCCGATGCGGCCAAAGACCACGTGGGCCGTCCAGGAGCAGCCCCCGCGGCACTCGTCCGCGTAGTAGCACCCGCGGCAGTAGCCCCAGAGGTCGTTCACCGTGCGGTCCCGCGTGAAGCGCAGCGCCTGCGAGCGCTCCCAGACGTCCCTCAGGGTGTTGTCCCGGATGTTCCCGCCCACGTAGTCCTTCGTGGGCAGGGACGGACAACCCTTGAGGGACCCGTCGGCCTCGATCCCGAGGGTGAGCCTCCCGGCCCCGCACGAGGACATGTGCCCCCGCGGCATGGTCCCTCGCAGGAGCGTCTCGTAGGGGCCGAAGTATCCAATGTCGTTCCCGGGCCAGAGCCGCACCCGACGCGCGTTCATCCGGCGCTTCACCCGGGCGATCATGGGCATCACCTCCAGCACCTGGAAGGGCTCCAGGATCAGCTCCGGCTCGTCCGCCGCCCTGCCCATCGGCACCGTCATGGACACCTGCCAGGAGTGAATCCCCGCGTCCATCAAGAGCTCCGTCAGGGGCTCGATCTCCAACAGCGCGGGCCTCGCGATCTGCGTGTTGGCGCTCACCGGCAGCCCCACCGCCCGGAGGTTGCGAATGGCGTTGAAGGCCGCCTCCCAGCTCCCCTGCACACCCCGGAGCTGGTCATGGAGGCCCCCCAGCGCGTCCACCGACACGGAGATGCTCTGCACCCCCGCGTCGCGCACCTCCTGCGCGCGCTCGGGGGTCATACCCCGGCCTCCGGTGGTCATGGTGAGCTCGATGCCCCGCGCCCGGATGGCCTGACCCAGCACGGTCCAGTCCGGGCGCAGGTACGCCTCGCCGCCGATGACCGTGACCTCCTTGACGCCGAGGTCCGCCATCTGCGTGATGAGGTCCAGACACTCGTCGGTGGTGAGCTCGTCGGGCCGCGCCCTGCCAGCCCTGGAACCACAATGGCGACACGCCAGGTCACACTGTAGGGTGAGCTCCCACACGGCCACCGTGGGTTTCCATACCTGGTCCAGCGCGCGGCTCTCGCCCGCCAGGGGGAGGTTCCTCCGGGCGGGCAGGGCCTTCGGGGCGATGGGCAGGGACCGGGGTCTGGGCGGGAGCTCCGCGGTCACTGCTTCAGCACCAGTCGTCGCGCAGGGGCGGGGCGCCATAGCGCAGGCCCCCGCCGCCGGTGTCCATCCCGGCGTCCGCGGGCACGGCGCCGTAGAGCGGCGCGATCCCGCCGGTGTCCGCCACGGTCCCGGTGTCCGGCTGCCCGGAGTCCGTGGGGGTGGTGCCCGTATCCGTGGGGGTGGTCGTGTCGGCCATGGAGCCGGTGTCCGCGGAGCCCGTGTCTGGTCGGCCGGAGTCCGTGGGGGTGGTGCCCGTGTCCCCGCCGGAGCCCGTGTCCGTGGGGGTGGTGCCTGTGTCCGTGGGGGTGGTGCCCGTGTCCGCCGTGGCGGCGTCGCCGCCGCCCGTGGACGAGCCGCAGCCGGTCACCGCCAGCGAGGCCGCGAAGGTGAACATCGCCGCGCGCTTCATCCTCCGGGTGGTGCCGGGCACCGCCAGGGACGCCAGGGACGCGTCCAGGGCGTGCCGGCAGAAGGGACACTCGGCGTCGCCGAGGCGGACGTGCCGCGCGCAAGAAGGACAAGGGACAAGGCTCTTCATCGTGGTCATCACTCCTTCAGGGGACAACACCCCGCCCTCGGGGTGTGGGGAGAAGAATCGCGGGGGCCCTCACCGCGGAGGGGCTCCATAGCGTACACCGATGGACCCGTCGCGCCCAGCGTCGGGGGACGGGGGGAGACCGTAGAGGGGCACCACCCCGCCGGAGTCCCGCGGGGGGCGCGTGGAGTCCGGTGGCGGAGCGGTGTCCGCCGCGCCGGAGTCCACGGGCGTAGGCAGCCCGTAGAGGGGCATCACCCCTCCGCCGTCCTCGGGCGTCCCGGAGTCCGTGGCCGGGAAGCCGTAGGGCGGCGCGATGGCGCCGGTGTCCCTCGGGGCGCCGGAGTCCATCGGCGGGAGCCCGTAGGCCGGCGCGACACCACCAGTGTCCCGTGGGGTCGAGGTGTCCCGAGGCTCCGCGGTGTCCCTAGGGACGCCGGAGTCCGTGGCCGGGAAGCCATAGGGCGGCGCGATGTTGCCGGTGTCCACGGGCCCCGTGTCGGTCGCCCCGCCCGTGTCCGCCGCCCCGGAGTCCCGCGCCCCGCCGGTGTCCGCGGCGCCGGTGTCCGCGGTCCCGCCCGAGTCCGGCGAGGCGTCCTCCGTGGGCCCCGGGCCCATGGTGGTGGTCCCGCTGCACGCCCCGAGGGCCAGCGAGGTCGCGAAGGTGAACGCCGCCGAGCGCCCGAGGCGCTGCGTGGTGCCCGGGATCACCCGCGCCGAGAGGTCCCCCAGGAGCGCCTCCCGGCAGAAGGGGCAGCGCGCCTCCGCCACACGGATGTGGCGACGGCACGACGGACAAGGCACCAGGCTCGGGTTCATTCTTTCCTCGTTGTGATATCGGTTGAAGTATTGGTTATTGTGTCCGTTGAACGGTCCGCCGTCAGGAGCCGCCGTCGCGCGGCGGGGCGCCGTAGAGGTTCATCGCGCCGCCCGCGTCGGGCTTTGGGGGGGCGCCGTAGTCCGCGCTGCCGCCGCCCTCGTCGTCCGGCGGGGCCGCGTCCCGCCCGGCGTCCCGCGGGGCCGGGGCGCCGTAGGCGGCCACCGGCGCTCCGGTGTCCGTGGGCCCCGCGGCGTCCCGGCCTGCGTCCTGAGGGGGTGGGGCGCCGTACTCGGGCATCGGACCGCCGGTGTCGTCCGGGGGGCCGGACTCCTGGGCGTTGGTGTCCCGCGCGCCAGTGTCCCGCGGGGTGGTGTCCTCCGGCGGGCCGCTCTCGGCCCGCGCGGTGTCCCCGCCGCCCGCGTCCACGCCCGTGGTGGACGAGCTGCACGCGCCCGCCGCCAGCGTCGCCCCGAAGGCAAAGGCCGCCGCGCGGGAGAGCCTCCGGCGCGTGTCCGGCGCCGGCGAGAGCTGCGCGAGGCCCCGCTCGCAGAACGGGCACGAGGCCTCCGTGGTGAGCACGTGGCGAGCGCATCCAGGGCAAGGGGCGAGTGGGCGATACATCACGTCCTCGGGGTGTAGCCATCATGGAGCGGCAGCCAGCCCTCGCCGGTCTCCGCGAGGCGCTGGGCGCTGGCGAGCTCGGCCTCGGGCCAGTCCTCCAGCACGATCTCGAAGAGCCCGTGATCGAAGGGCTCCCCGGGTGGCTTCTCGACCTGCACCACGCGCTCGCGCTTGCCCTCCCGCAGGAGCTCCAGCGCGCGGTGGTGGCAGTAGGGGTTGTTCCCAGGGCGCCCGAGGAGCACGTCCGTGGTCCAGGAGCACCCGGCGCGGCATACGTCGTTGTAGTAGCAACCCCTACAGTAGCCCCAGAGGTCATCCACGGTGCGATCGCGGGTGAACCGCAAGGGGGTCGAGCGCTCCCAGATGTCCCGCAGGGAGTGGTCCCGGATGTTCCCTCCCGTGTAGCGGTCCGTGGGGAGCGAGGGGCAGCCCTTGATGGATCCGTCGGCCTCGATCCCGAGGGTGCTCCTCCCGGCGCCGCAGGAGGCCATGTGCCCGCGCGGGAGCGTGCCCCGGAGGGTGGACTCGTAGGGGCCAAAGTACCCGATGTTGTTCCCCGGCCAGATGCGCACCCGGGCCTGGTCCGCGCGCTTCTTGAGGCGGGCGAGCATGGGCATCACCTCCAGGAGCTGGTAGGGCTCCGGGAGGAGCTCGGGCTCGTCCGCGGCCCTGCCCATGGCCACCGTGAGCTGCACCTGCCACGAGTGGATCCCCGCGGCCACCAGGGTCTCGAACACCTCGGGCATCTCCCGCACGCTGTGGCGCCCGAACTGCGAGTTGGCGCTCACCGGGATGCCCGCGGCCTTGAGGTTGGCGAAGGCCTCGAAGGCGCTCCGCCAGCTCCCCTGCACGCCCCGGAGCTGGTCGTGGGTGGCCTCCAGGCCGTCCACGGACACGCTCACGCTCCGGAGCCCCGCGGCCTTGGCGGCCTGGGCGCGCTCCAGCGTGAGCCCCCGGCCGCCGGTGGTCATGGTGCAGTCCATCCCCAGGCGCCGCACCTCCCGGACGATGTCCAGCCAGTCGTCCCGGAGGTACGCCTCGCCGCCGATGACCGTGACCTCCTTGACGCCCAGCTCCGCCATCTGCCGCACGAGGTCCAGGCACTCCGCGGTGGACAGCTCGTCCGGCCGCGTGCGCCCCGCGCGGGACCCACAATGGCGGCACGCCAGGTCGCACCGCAGGGTGATCTCCCACACGGCGTACACAGGCTGCCAGCGCTGGTCGATGAGGCGACTCTCCCCGGCCAGCGGGAGGTTCCTCCGTCCCGGCGGCGCCGTCGGGGCGATCGGGAGGTGCCGGGGGCGGGGTCCGAGGTCAGTCATGGGTGTCGCAAATCTTCCCGGTTGTGCCACGATGAGCCCGACCCAGGGATCGGATCGAGGAGCCTTGCAGGGGCAAGCAAGCCCCGTTCCGCGATGAACGGTACCCGATCCTGGCGGCGGAGGAAACCATGTGGCGGAGTCTTTTCGGGGCTTTCGTGCTGCTGGCGGCATGCAGCGGCGGCAGCGGGGCGAACACGCCGGACACCGGTGTCATGGTGGACACCTTCCGGCCGGACACCGCGCCTCCACCGGACACCACGACCGGGATGGACTCGCAGGCGCAGCCGGACACCTTCGTCCCGGAGGCGCCCCTGGTGGACACGGCCCCGCGGGACACCGCTCCTGGCGAGCCTCCCATGGACAGCACCCCTCCCGTGGACACCGCCCCGCCCGAGGACACGGTGGCCACCCCGGACACGGCTCCACCCACGGACACGGCGCCGGACGGCCCGCCGGGGTGCTCCGAGGCGGCGCCCTGTCCCGCGGGGCAGGGTTGTTGCGCCGGGCGGTGCCTGGACCTCCAGCGCGACGTGAACAACTGCGGCGCCTGCGGGAACGCCTGCCCGTCCGTTGCAAGCACCCCGAGCTGCGTCGCGGGGCGGTGCGTCTGCGGGTGCAGCGCCTCGTTTGGGGACTGCGACGGCACCTGCGCCAACGGGTGCGAGGTGAATCTGGCCACGAGCGCGGCCCACTGCGGCGCCTGCGGGCGGGCCTGCGTGGTGGCGCGAGGGACGCCTCGCTGCGTGGGTTCGGTATGCCAGGTCGCGGCGTGTGACGAGGGCTTCGGCGACTGTGACATGCTCGCGGCCAACGGCTGCGAGGGGGACCTGCGGGCGGACAACGCCCGCTGCGGCGCCTGCGCCACCCGGTGTGGCCCCGGCGAGCGCTGCGCCGCCGGGCGCTGCGAGCGGGACTGCCGCCGCGTGGGCGCCGTAGCCTGCGAGGCGGGGAGCGTGTGTGACTTTACCGACGGCCAGTGCCGCGCCCCGGGGGCCCTGTGCCTGCTCGCGGGCGAGTTCCGCGCGTGTGGGATGCAGTCCTGCGGGCCGGGCACCACCTGCGACCCGGAGAGCAATCGCTGCGTGGCCTTCACCGGCTGCCGGGGCCTGTCCTGCGACGCGTCGGGCCGGTGCTACGGCACGGACTGCCCGTGCCGCAGGCCCGCGGGGACGTGCTCGACAGCTTCCCTGGAGGCCCTGAACCGCGCGGACTTCCTGGGCTCCGGGAGCGAGGGGGCCTTCGGCTTCGACCTCGACGACGCATGCAACGCCTACATCGCCACGCTGGTGTCCGGGCCGGATTTTGTCCGGAGGCTCGCGCCCTCTGGGGCGCTCACGGTCTGGCGCAGCGTGACCAACCTGAACATGGGCGAGGTGGCCGTGCAGCGCCGCCCGGAGGGGGCCTACGGAGGCGCGGCCACCAGCGAGGTGGCCTTCGCGTACATCTGCTGCTCGTCCTGCGGGTGCGAGAGCACCAACCCCCAGGGCGTGGGCCACGTGGACATGGCCTCCAGCACGGCCCCGCTGCCGGTGGTGATCCCCGCGACCACCACCGCGGGCATGGGCCCCTTCGGGGTGTACTACGCGGACACGGGACCGTACGGCCTGGCCGTCAGCGCCGCGGCGGATTTCTACGTCGGGAACGTGCGCGCCAACGGGGACTATTTCCGTTATGACACCTCGGCCCGGAGCGTGCGCCCCATCGCCACGCTCCCGGCCAGGGTCCACGCCTCCACGGCGTATGACCTGCAGCAGATGCTGGTGGCCGTCGAGGGCGGGGACCTGTACCTGGTGTCCAACACCGGCGGCGACCCGCCCCGGAGGCTCGGGTCCCCGAGGCCCCTCGGGAGCGAGGTGGTGAGCGTCCGCAGGGATCCCTTCACGGGGCGCTTCTACGCGGGGCTGCGGGACCGCAGGCTCGTGTCCTTCGCGCCGGACGCGACGGACGTGCAGCTCGTGGCCATGCTCCCGAGCCCCGGACGCATCAGCCTGTCGGCCGACGGGTGGATCTATGTGCTCAACGTCTTCCGGGGCTCGCGCTTCTCCGAGGTCACCCGCTACCCGCTGCCCGCCACGCGTTAGAGCGCCTCCAACCCCTCGAAGAAGCTGTCCTCCACGGGGCGGTTCCACCCGGTGGAGGCCACCTCGTCCGGCGGCGGAGCCCCATGGGCCCACGCCTCGGCGAGCCATGCCCGGAGCTCCTCGTCCAGGTCGCTCTCGTGGGTGACCCGTACAAAATGCACGTGGAGGCTCATCCCGACGGTGACCACCCGCCGGAACCTCGGGTGCTCCAGCCGCCGCGGGAGCCAGAAGCCCAGGTCCAGCCAGGCCCGCCGGGGAAGCACGTCCAGGAGCCTCCTGCGGCCGGCGAGCGCCACGGAGTCCCGACCCACCTGCACCGTCACCTTGCCGTGGGTCTCCAGCAGCGCCTTGACCCTCTCGAAGAGCGCGAACACCTCCGGCCCACGCTTCTCAAAGGGCACCGAGAGCGGCACCGGGTCGCACGGGTGAGGCGCGTCCTCGCGCAGGAACCAGCGCGCGCAGGCCGGGCACCGCCAGCCCGCCTTGCGGCCGCTGGTCGACGCGCGCTTCTCGGGCTCCTCGCCCTTGAGCCGCGAGAGCACACGGTCCAGATACCGCGCACGGGTGACCGGGCTCTTCGCCGTGTCCAGGTACCGCAGGTACGCCTTGCGGTGCGACGGCGCCAGGGCGTCGAAGGTCTTGCGCAGCCCCGCGGCCTTGAGCCTCGCGGCGAGGTCCTCGGGCACCAGCACCAGGTCCGGGGCGCAGGGCGCGAGCTGAAGGCTCACCGCCTCCCCCACGGTGAGCGCCGCCCGGCGCCGCACGTCGGCGTTGAGCACCAGCACCTGACGGCCCTTGCCCGCCGGGAGGAAGGTCCCAAGATACGCCTCCCCACCTACAGTCCCCTTCACGGACACACGCCCTGAACGGGCAAAGGGCTCCAGGCGCTTCGTAACCTTTTCGGGGATCTGGACGTAGTAGAACATCCGGTCGCGGAGGAGCTCCGCCCGGAAGCGCACCGTGGGGTCTTCGGGTGAGGGGGCCATCAGGGTGGTCTCCGTGCCATGCCAGAGGGTGGGGGCGAGGCGCAACTCTGTTGCCAGGACCGGGGCCCCGGTGTAACCGCAGGGGCGCCATGACACGACGACTTCGGGTGGGCGTGGTCTTCGGCGGGCGCAGCGGCGAGCACGAGGTCTCGCTCTTGTCCGCCCGGTCGATCCTGGACGCCCTGGACCGTGAACGCTACGAGCCCGTGCTCATCGGGATCGACCACGCCGGGCGCTGGCACCTCCAGGACGCCGCCCGGGCGCTCCTGGAGACCCCCGGGGCGCCCCTGCACCTGGACCCCACGGCCCCGTCCCTGGCCGTGAGCCCCGGGGCCTCGCTGGACGCAGGCTCCCTGGTCCCGAGCGGCGCCCGCGAGGCCGTGGCCCAGGTGGGCGCCCTCGACGTGTTCTTCCCCGTGGTGCACGGCACCTACGGCGAAGACGGCACGCTCCAGGGCCTCTTCGAAATGACCGGCGCGCCCTATGTGGGCAGCGGGGTCCTGGGCTCCAGCGCGGGCATGGACAAGGACATCGCCCGGAGGCTCCTGCGCGACGCGGGCCTGCCCGTGGTGGACTGGCTCCTGGTCCGGGCCCGCGAGCGGGACCCCGATGCCGTGGCCGCGCGCGTGGCGGGCGCCTTCGGGTACCCGTGCTTCGTGAAGCCCGCCAACATGGGCTCCAGCGTGGGGGTGTCCAAGGTGCGCGGCCCCGCGGGGCTCGCCGCCGCCCTGGCCAGGGCCTTCAGGTATGACACCCGGGTGGTCGTCGAGCGCGGCCTGGACGTGCGCGAGCTGGAGTGCGCCGTCCTCGGGAACGAGCGCCCGGAGGCCTCGGTGCTGGGCGAGGTGTCCCCCACCCACGAGTTCTACTCCTATGAGGCCAAGTACCTCGACGAACACGGGGCCTCGCTGGAGATCCCCGCGAGGGTGTCCGATGAACAGTCCCAGGAGGCGCGCCAGATGGCGGTCAGAGCGTTTGAAGCGCTGGACCTCGCGGGCCTCGCCCGGGTGGACTTCTTCCTGGAGCGGGGCACCGGGCGCTGGTATGTCAACGAGGTGAACACCCTCCCGGGCTTCACCCGGATCAGCATGTACCCCAAGCTCTGGGAGGCCACGGGGCTGTCGTACCGGGCCCTGGTGGACCGGCTCCTGACCCTGGCCCTGGAGCGCCACGGGGCCCGCCGGGCGCTCTCCACCCGCTACACCCCGGACGACCCGTGAGCGCCGGGAGCGAGGCACCCGCGGCGCCCTCGGCGCGCACCATCCGCACGACCATCCTGGTGGCCGCCCTGGGCTACTTCGTGGACATCTATGACCTCCTGCTCTTCTCCATCGTGCGAAAGAAGAGCCTCCAGGACATCCTGGGTCCGGGCGTCGCCCCGGCGGCGCTGGAGGACCACGGGGTGTTCCTCATCAACGCCCAGATGGTGGGCATGCTCCTCGGGGGCGTCCTCTGGGGCGTCCTCGGGGACAAGAAGGGCCGGCTGTCCGTGCTCTTCGGGTCCATCCTCCTGTACTCCGTGGCCAACCTGGCCAACGCCTTCGTCACGGGGGTGAACAGCTACGCGGCGCTGCGCTTCGTGGCGGGCCTCGGCCTCGCGGGGGAGCTGGGCGCGGCCATCACCCTGGTGAGCGAGTCCATGCCCAGGGAGAAGCGGGGCTATGGCACCACCGTGGTGGCCTCCGTGGGCGTGAGCGGCGCGATCTTCGCCGCGGTGGTGGGGCAGCACTTCTCCTGGCAGACGGCGTACATCCTCGGGGGCGTCCTGGGCCTGGCGCTCCTGGTCACGCGGCTCACCATGCTGGAGAGCGGGCTCTTCGGCAGGCTCCGCGAGGCCGCCGTGGAGAAGGGGGACTTCTTCAGCCTGTTCACCTCCTGGGAGCGCGCCGGGCGCTACCTGGCGTGCATCTTCATCGGCGCGCCCATCTGGTTCGTGATCGGGATCCTGGTGACCTTCTCGCCGGAGCTGTCCCTGGCGCTCGGGGCCAGCACCCCCGCGGAGGCCCCCAAGGCCGTGCTCTACGCCTACACCGGCCTGGTGGCCGGGGACTTCGCCAGCGGGATGCTCTCGCAGCTTCTCCGGAGTCGCCGCCGGGCCGTGGCGCTGTTCCTTACCATGACGGCCCTGGCCATGGGGTGGTACCTCTCGCTCCGGGCCCCGGCGCCGGGGACCGTGTACGCCCTCTGTGGGCTCCTGGGCTTCGGGATCGGGTACTGGGCGGTGTTCGTCACCGTGGCCTCGGAGCAGTTTGGCACCAACCTCCGGGCCACGGTCACCACCAGCGTGCCCAACTTCGTGCGGGGCTCGCTGGTGCCCCTCACCCTGGCGTGGAAGTACCTCAAGCGGGACCTCGCCCTCGGCAGCGTGAAGAGCGCGGCCCTGGTGGGCGCCGTCACCGTGGTCCTGGCGGCGCTGTCCCTGGCGCGCCTGCGGGAGTCCTACGGGCGCGAGCTCGACTACTACGAGTGACCGTCGGAGGCGTCGGGCGAAGGCTCCGGCGGCGCGGCGTCGGGCACCTGGGCGTCCGGGTCCCCGCCGCCCACGGCCCCGGTGGTGGGCTCCAGGCTGTCGGCCCCGGCGTCCCTCGGGGCCGCGGCCCCGGGCAGGAGCCTCAGGCGCTCCCTCGCCCCCGCGAGGTACCTCGGGGCGTCCATGATGGTGTAGGGCGCGCGGCCCTCGCGGGCCCTCTCGCGGTTGGTCTCGTCGATCCAGCGCAGGATCCGCGGCACCGCGGCGACGCTCCAGGGGTGCGTGTCGTGCAGGAGCACGGTGCCCCCGGCGTGGTTCCCGATGAGCGTGATCACCGCCTGAGCCACGCCGTCGGCGTCGTTGACCCGCTGCCAGTCGTGGGAGTCAATGGACCAGAGCCAGAGCTCGTAGCGGCGGGCCGTCACGACGCGCCTCACGTCCTCGCTGTAGGCGCCGTACGGTGGTCGGAAGAGGTGCGGGCGCTGCCCGATGACCTCTTCGATGAGCTCCGCGTTGTGGTCTATTTCATAGGCGATCTGCGCGGTGGACAGGTTCGGCAGCACCCGGTGGTGCACCGTGTGATTGCCGATCACGTGGCCCCGCGCCAGGGTGTTCCGGAGGATGGCCCGGGCCCGGGAGCGCAGGGGCTCCTCGGCCTCCAGGCGCCAGCCGCAGACGAAGAACACCGCGTGGATGCCTGCCCGGTCCAGCATCGGGAGGAGCCGGTCCGTGGTCCCGGGGTTGGGGCCGTCATCAAACGAGAAAAGTATCTCGTGGGCGCCGGGCCTCCCCATGGAGAGGTCCCAGCTGGCGCGCAGGAACGCGCTGGGGTTCAGGAGCGGCGGCGGCCAGGGGTTCTCCGGCGGCGCGTCGGTCACGTCCGGAGGGATCACGGTCACCACGGGCTCGCCGGGAGCGTCCGGCGCAGGCGGCGCGGACACGATGGTCACGGGCCGACGGACCCTGTTGTGGAGCACCAGCCGTGGGCGGGTGTCCCAGGCCAGCCAGGCCCCGGCGGCGATGGCGAGGCCCACGACCAGCACCGCCACGGCACGGATCGCGAAGAGCTCGGCCCGGAACTTCATGAACGGCCTCGCTCATAGCCCGGACCCGGGCGCGGGCGCCAGTTCGGGCCGCTACTGCGCGAGCACCAGGGTGCGTCCGGGGTCCGGGAGCCAGAGGGAGCTGGTGGCCGCGAGCGCCACGGCCACCGCGGCCACGGCGCCGGAGACCACCAGCCAGCCCCAGTTGGCGCGGAGCCAGGTCCACTCCGGGAAGCGCTGCATGCGCCCGTCCCGACGCGCCAGGAGCACCCTCGGGGTGCGGTAACGCCGCGCCAGGGTCGCCAGGGTGACCTCGTCCGGGGCCTCCAGGAAGCCCTCCGGGCGGAGCACCTGGCGGGCCAGGTCGTCGCCCTCGGAGCGTTGGAGCACCACCGTGGGAGGGGCCTGGAAATCCTGGCCGGAGACGTCCAGGACGCCCACCCAGCGGTTGAAGCCCGTGCGCTCCAGGCGCAGGAAGTGAATCCCGGACGGGAGCGTGACGGTCACCGGCGTGCGCCCCGCGGGGCGGCCGTCGAGCTCCAGCCGGGCGTCCGGCGGGTCGCTGGTGAGCGTGCGGCTCGACGGGAGCTGCCCCCGGGCCTCGCGGGCCACGGCGTCGAAGGCCGCGACCACCTCCGGCGGCAGCCCCGCGGGGAGCTCCGCCTCGGGGCGCAGGCCCAGGGCGCGACGGAAGGCCTGGCGGGCGCTGTCCCGGTTGCCCGCCAGGAGGTCGCAGGCCCCGGCCCACAGCTCCAGCTCGACCACCAGCGAGGGCTCCGTGCGCACCAGCGCGTGGGCCGCGGTGGAGGCCACGGCGCGCACCGTGTCCACGCAGGCCGAGAAGGACGTGAGGAGGTACGCCTCCTGGGCGGCGGAGAGGGCCTGGCGGGCGCGGTCTGCGCCCGTGTCTGGCGGCTCCGTGGGCGCCGGGGGCACCAGGGAGCCCGCCGGGGGCTCGAGGACCGAGCCCTGCTCGCGCAGGAAGAGGGCGCGGCCCTGAGCGCTGGCGCAGCCCACGGTGAGCGCCATCAGGGCCATCCCTCTCAGCGCATGCACGTCGCCTCGCCGCCGCGGACCAGGAAGCACGGGGGCAGCTCCGGCGCCGCGGCGCAGCCCTGCCGGGCGACGGCCAGGGTGCGCTCGTGGAGGGCCCCGCAGGTGAAGCCCTCCATGCACACCGTGGGGGTGGGGCCGTCCTGGGCGCCGCCGAGGGTGCCCCGAGAGACCACCAGGGTGTCGTCCGTGCGCGGTCCCGAGGCGTCCATCTGGAACACCCCCACGTTGATCACATAGGGCTCCGCCGACGCAAGCCCCGCGGCAAGCACCCTCCCCGCGGAGCCCAGGCACGGCACCGCCCCGGGGGCGGTCTCCCGGACGATCCCGCGGGTGCGCACCACCGCGGCCTGGACCTCCGTGGGCGTGCGGATCTGCACGGCGCTGAACACCACGCAGCGCGGCCCCGGCGCGTAGAGCAGCGGCTCGGCGTTGCTCCCGAGGACCCCGACCTCGGGGCCGCCGTCGACCTCGCAGACGCGGTCATTGGCGGGCGGGGGCGCGAGCTCCACCCGGACCAGGCTCGGCTCCGCGCACCCCACGGCCAGCGGGAGCGCCCAGCGGGCAGAGCCACGGAGCCTCACGGGGCCGAACGCGCGGTGGCGACCATGGCCGCCGCGTCGTCGAGGCAGGCCTGGTCAAAGAGCACCGGGTTCCGGGTGGACATGTACCGCAGGGCGAACATCCTGGCCGCGGCGGCGCCCTCGTTGGAGTGGTTCATCACGCAGGCCTCGTTGGTGCAGTGAGCCCCGTGGGCGCTGTCGTGGTGGGCGCTTGCGGGGGGCACGCCGTTGTTCACCAGGCCCACGGCGTGGCCGAACTCGTGGATGATCGTGGACTGCTCCAGGAACCGCGCCACGTAGGGCAGCGAGCCCTGGGCCGTGGCGGTCACCACGGGCTTGAACACCGCGATGATCCCCGTGGTGCCGAGGGACACCCCCAGGACGTCCGTCCGGCGGCGGGTGCCGTCGTGGTAGTAGCCGTTGAGCCACACGAGGTAGAAGGTCGCCGTGTCCCCGGCGCTGCGTCGCTGGCGGTGCGCGTCGGCCACGGCCAGGAGCTGCGCCGTGGTGAACTCCGTGCCAGCCTCCGTGATGGCCTCCATCTGCCCGAGGGCGGTCGGGACCTCGAAGGTCTTGCCCGCGCCCTGGAACAGCCGGTTGGCGTTGGCGGTGAAGAGCTCCCAGGCGCTCATGTCCGTGTAGGGCTCGGCCCCACGGACGTAGTCCACCTCCAGCACCACCCGACGGATGGTGGGACCGAAGAGCGTGCGCGCCGAGGGCTGCGAGGGAGCCGCGTCATCGCCGCAGGCCCCGAGGACCACCAGGAGCGCCAGGAGGAGGTGAGGGGTGCGCATCCCCGCCCATGGTAGCAACCTCTGGTCCGGGTGTTGAAGTTTCGAAAAGCCTCGGCGATGACACCCCCCGTGGTGTGGTCTCCGGGGCTACACCTGTGGACCGTGGTCGACAGTCCTGCGGGGATCCCGCCGCTCCCGGGCGGGCTTCTTGCGCGGTACGCTTTTCGCTGGAAGAGAGTTACGGCGTAGAACCCCCTTTGGAGGCAGCGACCCCGATGGCGTCCCGGCGGCGATGGTGGATGGTGCTCGGAGCCCTGGCGGCCTGCGGCCCCGAGGCCGACCCACAGTCCCCGGCGCTGGAGCCCCAGGAGGCCGTGGCGGGCTTTGTCAGCGAGGCGTCGTTCCTGGTGCCCGTGGCCGAGGGGCTCACGGGCTTCGTGCCCGGGGTGACCCCGCCCTCTGTCGAGCGCGCCGCCGAGCGGGCGGCGGAGCGCGCGCCCATGCTGTTCCGCCCCCTGGGCTGCGCCACGGCCCGGAGCGCGGGCGCAGGCGTCGCCCTGGCCATGGTCAACTGCCGCGTCGCCTCGGGCCTCGCCAGGGTGGAGGGCACCCTGACGGGCTTGCTTGCCTTCACCTACACCGTTCGTATGGGCGGAGTGAGCGCGAGGGTGGAGTCTCGGGGCTTGCGGGTGGGGGCGGTGCGCTTGGACTCCCTGGCGCTGGACCTGGACTTCAGCTACCGGCTCGGGCGGCTCCGGATGGACGTGGTGTCCGAGGCGCGGGGGACCAACTCCAGGGCGCAGATGCTGCACCGCACGGGGCGCTACGCGGCGGTGTGGGAGGCGGCCACGGCGTGCTTCGCGCTGGACGGGAGTTGGCTCCACGCGGGCGGAGGGATGAGCACCATCACGGGGTACCGGCGGTGCGGGGCGCGCTGCCCGGAGCCCGGCGGGAGGTTGGTATACTCGGGCTCTCGGGGGACGGTGGTGCTGGACTTCCAGGGTGGTACCACCGGGCGCTTCGAGGCCAACGGGGTGACGGGCACCTTCCCGGTGGACTGCGGGGAGTGAGGGCCGCGCTACCCTCGGGGCTGCGGGTCACGGGAGGAGGGCGCGGCCTTCGAGGGCGTCGCGGACGATGGCGTCGAGGTCCGTGCGACGGGCCTCCCAGCCCAGGGCGCTGCGGGCGCGGGTGACGCCGGCGACGAGCACGGCCACGTCGCCCTCGCGCCGGGGCGCGTCGTGGTGTGGGACGCTCCGACCGGTGACGCGCCCCACGGCGGCGAGGACCTCGCGCACGGAGTGACCGTGGCCCGTGCCGACATTGATCCGGGCGCTAGGCCCCCCGTCGCGAAGGTACGCCAGGGCCCGGTGGTGCACCTCGGCGAGGTCCGTCACATGGACGTAGTCCCGCACGCAGGTGCCGTCGGGGGTGGGCCAGTCGGCGCCGAAGACCGCCAGCGGGCCGCGGCGCCCGAGGGCGGCGTCGATCGCCAGGGGGACGAGGTGCGTCTCGGGCTCGTGGCGCTCGCACACCCCGGGGTAGGGTCCTTTGCCGCAGGCGTTGAAGTACCGCAAGGAGACCGAGCGAAGCCCGTAGGCCTGGTCGTAGTCCGCCAGGAGGGCCTCGAAGGCGAGCTTCGAGGCGCCGTAGGGGCTCTGCGGGAGCCTCGGGTGGTCCTCGTCGAGGGGGAGCCGGGAGGGCTCGCCGTAGACCGCCGCGGTGGAGGAGAACACCACGCGGGGGGAGAGGCCCGCCGCGCGGAGCGTGTCCAGCAGCCGCTTGGCGGCGACGAGGTTCGTGTCCCAGTAGCGGTCCGGGTGGCGCACGCTCTCGCCGACCTGGATGAGCCCCGCGCAGTGCACAACCTGGTCGAAGCGGTGGCGCGCGGCGAGCTGGGCCACGAGCTCCGCGTCGCCCACGTCCCCGTGGACGGCCAGGGCGCCCTCGGGGAGTGGGTTCTGCGTGCGGTTGAGCCACGCGTCGAGGCCCACCACGCGCTCGCCGAGCGCCTGGAGGTGCCACGCGACGTGGGCGCCGACGTACCCCGACGCCCCGGTCACCAGGGTGGTCACGGCGCGCGCCTCACTCGCACCGCCCGCCGGAGCAGCGCTCGCCCATGGGGCAGCGCTGGCCGCAGCGTCCGCAGTTGTTGACGTCGGTCATGGTGTTCACGCAGGAGGAGCCGCACCAGCTCTCGGAGCCCGAGGCGCAGCAGTGCGAGTCCGAGCAGCGCAGGCCGGAGTTGCAAGAGCCGAAGCAGCAGTACTGGCCCCTGGCGCCGCAAGGGGCGCAGGCGCCGAACACGCAGGTGCCGACGCACTCGCAGCCGTTGTCCACGCGGCCGTCGCAGTTCTGGAAGCCCGTGGTGCAGGTGAGCGCGCAGCGCCCGCCGGAGCAGGTGCCCCCGGTGGTGTTCTGGCGCCCGGTGCACGAGACCCCGCAGCCCCCGCAGTTTGCGGCGTCGCCGGACACATCGATGCAGCGGCCGGAGCAGAACCGCTGCGCCCCGGGGCAGACGCACTCGCCGCTGACGCAGCTCTGGCCGGTTGTGCACGCGTTGCCGCAGCGCCCGCAGTTCGCGAGGTCCGTGGCCGTGGAGACGCAGCGCCCGGAGCAGTACATCCCTCCGCCGGGGCAGGCGCAGACGCCCCCAACGCAGCTCTGGCCGGTGGGGCACGCGTTGCCGCAGCGCCCGCAGTGCGCGAGGTCCGTGGCCGTGGAGACGCAGCGGCCATCGCAGAGGGTGCCCCCCCCGGCGCAGGCGCACACGCCCGCGGCGCAAACCTGGGCGCTCGGGCACGCGTTGCCGCAGCGCCCGCAGTGCATGAGGTCCGTGGCCGTGGAGACGCAGCGCCCGGAGCAGTACATCCCTCCGCCGGGGCAGGCGCAGGCGCCTCCGGTGCACACCTGCCCACTGGGGCACGCGTTGCCGCAGCGTCCGCAGTGCTGCGTGTCCGTGGCCGTGGAGACGCAGCGGCCATCGCAGAGGGTGCCCCCCCCGGCGCAGGCGCACACGCCCGCGGCGCACACCTGGGCGCTCGGGCACGCGTTGCCGCAGCGCCCGCAGTGCTGCGTATCCGTGGCGGTGGAGGCGCAGCGTCCGGAGCAGTAGGTCCCCCCGCCGGGGCAGGCGCAGGTGCCTGCGGCGCACGCCTGCCCGGCGGGGCATGGGTTGCCGCAGCGGCCGCAGTGCAGCGGGTCGCTCTGCGTGGCCACGCAGCGCCCGGAGCACAGGGACAGCGCCCCGGTGCAGCCGCAGGCGCCCGCCGCGCAGACCTGTCCCGCCGGGCAGCGCTGGCCGCAGTTCCCACAGTTCGCGCCGTCCGTGGAGGGGTCTACGCACAGCCCCCCACAGGTGCGTCTAGGTGGGGAGCAGGCGCTGGTGCAAGCTCCGGCGGTGCAGGCGTTCCCAGCGGGGCAGGGATTCCCGCAGCGGCCGCAGTGGGCGGCGTTGGCGCTCAGGTCCACCTCGCAGCCGTTGGATGGGTCGCCGTCGCAGTCCCCGCGGTTGGCGTTGCAGGCGAGGCCGCAGGACGAAGCCGCGCAGGCAGGCGCGCTCTCCGGGCGCGAGGGGCATACATTGCCGCAGGCTCCGCAGTGGCGAAGGTCCGAGGCGGTATTGACGCAGGTGCCTGCGCAGCGGGTCTGCCCGGCCGGGCACGCGATGTCTTCACCGGGGCGGTCGCTGGCGGTGTCCTCCGGGGTGGCGGTATCGCCCGGGAGGTCCGGCGGGGCCGAGGTGTCCTCGGGGGCGTCCATGGGGCGGTCGGGGAGCGGGACGTCTGCCGGGCCGCTGTCCGTTGGCGGGGCGTCCGGTGGGGCGTCTGGTGGGGCGTCTGGGAGCCCGGTGTCAGGGAAGGCGGAGTCCGGGGTGTCGTCGGGGAGGAAGGCGTCCTCCTCGGGTCCGGCGCTGGGGTGGCTCAGGGGGCAGCCCAGGAGCCCAAGGGCCACCAGGAGCAGGAGCGGCTGGCGCGGGGGAGGTCGTCGGGGCTTGGAAAGGAAGGGGTCCAACAGGGTCTATCGGAACCGAAAATCGTCGCGGCGTCCATGGGGTCTCCGCGGGGGAGAAATTCCGGTAGGCTCCGGTGCCCTTCAAGGAGGCTCTCGCCGTGTACTACGCAATGACCAGGCAGTTCATCCGCTCGCTCCGCGCCCTGGACCACAACCTCGAGAAGGCGATCCACCACGCCGAGGCGAAGAAGTTCGACCCGGACAATTTCTGCACTGCGCGCCTTGCGCCGGACATGTTCCCGCTGACGCGGCAGGTGCAGGTGGCGTGCGACGTAGCCAAGCGCATCGTGTCGGCGCTGAGCGGGAGGGAGGCCCCCGTCCACGAGGACACGGAGCGCACCATGGCGGAGCTCCGGGCTCGGGTGGCGAAGTGCCTGGCGTACCTGGAGACCATCACCCCGGACGATTTCGCCAAGGTGACCCCCACCACGCTGGTGAAGGTGCCGAACCCGCCGGGGAAGGTGATGTACGCGCCGGACGCGCTCCTGGCGCGGTCGGTGCCCAACTTCTTCTTCCACGTGACGACGGCCTACGGCCTCTTGCGCAAGGGCGGCGTGGAGCTCGGCAAGCGGGACTACCTCGGTGACGTCCCCATGATCGACGGGTAGCGCCCGCGCGGCGCTCAGGGCCCTCGGAAGAGGTCCTCCGGGCTCCGGGCCGTCAGGGCGCGCTCATGCCAGCGGGCGAGGACCTCCGGGTCCGCCTCGGCGGCGATTACCGCTCGCTGGGCGTCCGAGAGCGGGATGGCGCGCGCAACGAGCACGCGCAGGAGCCCCTCGCGCAGGCCCTCCCGGCGGCCCTCCTCGTGGCCCTCCTTGTGGCCCTTCTCGTGGCCTTTCTCGTGGCCCTGTTTGTAGACCCAGCTTTGCATGACGAGCTCCTCGGGCAAGTGTGCAGCGAGCACGGCGCGGAGTCCACGACCGCGGCAGTCCGCGTCGGCCAGGACGGTCATGGCGACAGCGAGCTCCTCGTAGCGGGCCTTGTCATTGCGCCGCCGGAGGTCCTTGAGGACCCTCGGGAGGTTGTCCGGGTCGGCGTCCACGGCATAGGGGCGCGAAGATCATCCAGAGGGGCGAGGCGCGGGCCGCCAGCTCCGCCAGGGAGCGCTGGTAGACGGGCTCGACGCGCACCCTCAGCCCCGAGAAGGGCTCCTCCTCGGGGGTCGTGCGGAAGCGCCTTCGCGCGGGCCACGGGGCCTCCTTGCGGCCGCCCAGGAGCACCACCGTGCTGCGCACCTTCGGAGGGCGCGCCTTTGGTCGGGCAGCGTCCCAGAGGGCGAGGGTGGTAAGGGCGTGGTACTCGTAGACGCGGAGCAAGAGCCTCGGGTCCCAGCGCAGCTGCCACTCCACGTGCTCCACCCGAGGCACACCGTCGGCCACTACGTAGAGGCTCTTGTCCATCCGGCGCTCCCGGGCCGTCACCTGCGTGTCCTGCCATGCGCAGCCCTGGAGGCGCTTCGCAGCGGGTAGGAGCGCCCGCGCCAGGTCCCCCGGGAACCGGTGCGTCACGTGACGCAGCGCGAGGTCGGCGTCGTTGGGCTCGTCCTGTGGAACCGGCGGCGGGAGCGGGGGGCTGGCCATGACCCCAGGTGATCGCTCCGGAAGGCCCGGAGGTTGCGTGGCCACCAGGGCGCGGCGCTCAGGGCGCCCCCTACCCGACCCGAGCGCGCCTCGGCTCATCGCGCAGGGCGCGCTCAAGCACCCTCTCCGCGACGGGGTCCGCCGACGCTTCCACCGCAACGCGCAGCCCCGCGCCTCCGGGCGGCGCGCCCGCGTCCCGGAGCGCGAGGGCCGCGCCCACGCGCTGCTCCGGTGTCGCCCCGGCCGCGGTCACCACGGCCTCCACGTCCCCCACCGTGACCTGGGCGGCGCGGTAACCGCCCTGCCGGAGCGCCGCGGTGAAGCGCTCGCGCCACTGCTCGACGGTGGCGGGCTCCGAGCCCCAGGCGCCGAGAAGCCCCGGTGGCGTCGCCTGGCGCCACGCCTCCAGCGCCCCGCGCACGCGCTCGCACGCTGCGCTCGCGTCCGCGAAGGAGGCGAAGGTCACCCGCACGATGCGGTCCGGGACGTGGAGGAGCAGCTCCTTGCGGTCCCGGTCGCCGAGGGACACCGCGTAGAGCACCGTAAACGGGAAGAAGCGTCGGCCGAAGAGCCCCGCCACGCCCACGCCGTCCACCCCCACGGTGACGTCCGCGTGGCCCACCGCGCGGGCCGCGAAATAGTACCCGGGCACCATGGTCAGGACCGTCAGCACCATCGAAGCAGGGCCCTCCCCGGAGCGACCGAGGAGGGCCAGGAGTAGCACCGCCACCAGGTTGAACGGCATCGCGAAGAACCCGCCGAAGAAGTACGCGAAGGCCCACTGCAAGACCCTCCGGTCGCTCACGACCCGCGCGGCCCGGCGCGCCGGGTCGAGGCCCAGCGCGCGCAGCCAGCGCTCGCCGGTCTCGCGGTCCGGGACGTCCAGGTCGTAGCGCGCGCCGCCCCGCTCCAACACCCGGAGCTGCCAGCCTCCGCGGTCCCAGCGCAGGAGCCCCTCCGCCAGGCGCTCCCGCGGGAGGTCGTACACCCGGCCCCCCGCTTCGATCTTCAGGCCGCGCGCGTCCAGGGCGGCGGACCCGGCGCCGCGCCGCTCGTAGGCGGCCACCAGCGAGCCCGTGGCCATCACCGCGACGGACGCCCCCACGCCCACCGCCGCCAGCACGCTGAACGTCCAGTGCAGGGTCGGGAGGAGCCCGCCGAGCGCCACGAGCACCGACAGCCAGTAGCCCCACTTGCCCAGGGCGTGAAGCCGCGCCCGGAGCCCGACGTCCGAGCGCCACACCACCGTGCGCAGCACCTCGGTCGGTGGGTCCGGGGCCAGCGCGGGGTCCATCACTTCCCCCCAATGGTAGCACCCCGCGCGGGTCCTCAGTCCGGCAGCCTCGCCGTGCACGCGGGCTCGTCCTCGCAGGGGGGCGCCGCCGCCAGGTCCCACGCCGGAGACGTGAGCGCCGCCCCCGGCGCGCCCAGGTCGTCCCCCACGCGCAGCCGCACTGGCCCCGCGCGCAGCGCCGCGGCCTCCTCGGGGCCCGCCCGGAACACCGCCACCCAGTCCCAGGCGCCGTCGTCCCCCTCCGGCGAGGCCACCCAGGTGTGGAACCCGAGGCCCCGGTCATCCAACAACCCACCGGGGTCCCACCCGGGCTCCACCGCGCTCGGCGTGTCGGTTATCGTGTCCGATGGCGTCGCAGGGAGCGCGATGGTGGCGTCACCTGCGACCCCGAGGAACCGCAGCCACGGGCGCCCAGCGCCCACCCCCGGGGCGAGCTGCACGGCCCCCGGGGCCCCGTCCCTCCACCGGACGCACCAGACCCCGTCGCCCCGAGAGCGCAGGCGACACACCCGGAAGCTCCCGCGCGCCGCCACCGCGGCCGCGCGGCCTGGCTCCGTCGGCCCCAGGCGGTCCCTCGCGGGCCCAAGGAGCTCCGCCTGCGGCGAGACGCGCCCCAGGGCCGCCCAGCGCTCCGGGCCGTCGGGCCCCCGCACCGTCACGCTCAACCCGCCGTCGGTCGGCGGCCCCAGCGCCCGGGCCAGGGACCCGAGGGCCGCCGTCAGCACCTCCAGGGTCCCCGGGCCGTAGAGCGTGCTCGCGCCCTCGTAGCGCTGGAGCGCGTACTCCTCGCGCGTGGCGACGTACTGCAGGTACCCGTTGGCCAGGCCCGCCAGCACCGGCCGGTCGCCCTCGGGCAGCCCCGCGAGCCGCGAGAGCTCCCCGAGGAGCCGCCGCCCGGCCGTCAGCGTGAGCTCCGCGGGCACCAGCGCGATCCAGCGGGAGCCCAGCCGGAGCACCCCCAGCGGCGCGGTCTCCGGCAGGCCCATCACCGGCAGCGCCGAGGGTCGGCGCTTCGGGCCGTGGCAGCCGCCCGTGAGCACGTCAAGCTCGAAGCCCCGGAGCGATGTGGGGTGGTCGCTCGCCCCCCACACCGCGTTCAGACCAAAGAGCGGCGCCTCGCAGAGCGAGGGCAGCGGTCCCTCGCGCCCGGGCCAGCGCTCCACCGCGGCGCCCGGCAACGGGAGCTCCGCGTAGGCGCTCGCCAGCACCTCGGGCGCCGTGGGCGCGTCCGGGGGCCCCTGCGCCGCGAGGTCCAGCACCCGGTCCCCGAGGCGCTCCCCGAGGCGCAGGCACTCGCCCTCGGTGTGGGCCAGCGCCGCGGCCGTGAGGTCCCCCTCGTTGGTGTTCACGATCCCGGCGAGCGGGTCCTCGGTCGCGCCCGCTCCGGTGCCCGCACCGAGCCGCGCGCGCCGCTGGCGGAGCCAGCGCTCCACCCGCCGCGAGGCCACGCCGAAGAGGTCTCCTCCAAACAACGCGTTGTCGTGAGGGAGCACCGTGGGGTGCACCGCAAAGAACGCGAGAACCCCGATGGGTACGCGCGCTCCGGCGACGTCACGGTCCACCCGCAGGACCTCCAGGGTGGGGTCCACGGCCCGCTCTTCATCTGACAACCCCGCCGGAGCCTGGGGCCTCTCCTCGGGGTCCAGGCGCCAGGCCGGCAGCGACCGGTTGCGCGCCACGCCGTAGACGTCCTCCGCGCGGGTCCAGGAGAGCCGCGCGGGGCGGCCCCCGTCGCGGTCCCGGGAGGCCGCCTCGCCCGCGTCGTGCACCGCCCGCGCGATGCGCTCGGCCAGGAAGTCCAGCATGCGCTGGTCAAAGCCCGGGGCGCGGGAGCTCAGGAAGCCCCCGTAGGCGTCGGTCTCCAGGTAGTGGGCCGGCGCCGCGTGGGTGTGCGTCGCCGTGAGGAAGAGCCGCTGCGCCGGGAGCTCCGCCCGGAGCCTCGCGGCCACCGCCCGGTGCAGGAGCATGCTCACCGCCGCCAGGTCGCAGGGCACCACCGCCGTGCGCTCTCCGCCCGCCGTCTCGAACACGAAGGCCCGGCAGTAGAGCCGCGTCCAGTAGCCCGCGGCCACCACCGCGTCGGGCCCGTGGCCGAACTGCGACGGCCCCGGCGGGGGCGTCACGTCCGCCCGCGCCACGCCCGCGTACACCAGCCCCGGCGTAGGGACCCGCGGGGGCACCACCGCCACGTCCCTCGCCGTGAAGAGGCACCGCGCGCTCCACGGCGCCGCGCAGGGCGAGCACCCCAGGAGCCACACCGCGACCAGCGCCCAGGGCGCCCTCACGGCCACAGCGCCGTGGTGAGGTGGAGCCTCAGCCCCACGGAGACCGACAGCTCCACGCCCCGCGCCGCCAGGAGCCCCGAGGGCGCCACCGGCACGCTCACCTGCGCCGCGGGCACCAGCGCCCACCACGCCCCCACGAGGCTCGCGCCCTCCCCCGGCGCGGCCCGGCGCAGGAGCCGCACCGGCAGCGCCACCGAGAGCCCCGGCAGGAACCCGAAGCCCGTCTCCGTGCTCTCGCACTCCACCCGCGCGAGGACCTCGGCGCCCAGGGGACCTCCGGTGGGCGTCGGCAGCCTCGCGTAACCCAGGACCAGCGCCGTACGTAGTAGAAAGAGGTCCCCCCCCGCGGGCGTCCGGAGGAACTGCACGCGGGAGGCGAAGCCCACCGCCAGGTCCCTCGGGACGTGCGCCAGGGCCCCGAACTCCGCCGCTCCGGAGGCCCCGAGGCCCGCCCCGGGCGCCGTCATCAGCGCACCGCCGTGGAGCGCCGCGCCCAGCGAGCAGCCCTGTACGGACATCGTCATGAGTCCATAAACTACAATAGACTGTCCATTGAATATACCCATCGTTCACGCTTCGAGCGCGCCCGGAGGCGCCCTGGACAGGAATGCCGCGCGCCACGACGGGTCCCTCAGGGCCTCCGAGCGCGCCTCGAACCAGCGCCCCACGGCCCGCAGGCCCTCCCGGTCCCCGCGCGCCGCCAGCACCTCCCCGAGGGTGCGCCGCACCAGGGCCTCGTCGCCCTCCATGCCCCCGGAGGCGTCCAGGAGCCCGGCGGCCTCGCGGGCTGCCTCCAGGGCCTCCTTGAGCCTCCCCTCGGCCAGGCGCACCGCCGCGAGGGAGGCCAGTACGTGGGGCCGCGTGGCGGGCGCCTTCTCGCTGCCCTCCAGCGCCGCGAGGGCCTCGCGCTCGGCCCCGGAGAGGTCCCCGAGGCCGAGCTGTATCCGCGCGAGGTAGCTCCGGGACACCAGCTCCAACCGGCGGTCTCCGTGGGCCCAGAGGGCCTCCACCGCGGCGCTCTCCACCCGGGCGGCCTCGCGCCAGCGCCCAACGCCCGCCAGGGCCCAGCCGAGGTTGTGCTGGGAGGTGGCCACCAGGTGCGGGACCCCCACCCTCCGGGCGGCCTCCAGCGCCGCGTCGAGCGTCTCCACCGCGCGGTCGAAGGCCCCGAGCTCGTTGAAGGCGTGGCCCACGTTCACCCTCGCCAGGATCGCGTTGCGCCAGTCCCCCGCGGCCTCGAAGCACCGGGCCGACCGCTCGCCCTCCTCGGCGCAGCCCCCGAGGTCCCCCGCCCGCAGGGCTCCGAGGGCCCACCCGAGGCGCAGCCAGGCCTCCGCCAGGGGCTCGCCGGGGACCACCTCCAGGAGCCTCGCGTGGGCCCGGGCCAGGTGGTCCCAGAGCGCGCGAGGGTCCAGGACGGGCCCCTCGGGGCTCACGCCCGCGAGCGCCCCGAGGAGCTCCGCGGCCAGGGCGATGCGGCCCGTGAAGAGCAGCCTCACCGCCGCGCGCGTGGTGGCCACCACCCGCGCCGTGGTGATCGCCCCGGGGGCCGCCAGGAGCGCTCTGGCCACGGTCTCCAGCGTGGCCACCTCCGCGCGGTGACCGGCCGCCACGGCCACCTCGCCCGCCGCTTCGAACCAAGGGTCCGTGCCCGGCGCCAGGAGGCCCAGGGCCTCCAGGCCGAGCCTCAGGGCCTCGGCGGCCATGCCCCCCCAGCGGGAGGCCTCGGCCTGGAGCCTCCGAAGGCGCCCCAGGGCCTCGCCGACGGCGCCGCAGCGCTCGGCGCGCTCCGCGCACGAGGCCACGCCCGCGAAGTGATTGCCCCGCAGAGCGTCCACGGCGGCCAGGTGGAACCAGCCCTGGGCCCGCTCGGCGTCGCCGCCGCGGAAAAGGTGCTCGCCGAGCTCCGCGGGGCGCCCGCGGCCGGAGTCCTCCAGGAAGCGCCCCGCGAGGCGGTGCCCGAGGGCCCGGTCGTCGTCCGTCAGCGAGGCGTACGCGGCCTCCCGCACCAGCGCGTGTCGGAAGGCGTAGCCCTCGCCCGCGGGGCTCAAGAGCTCCGCGCTCACCAGGGCCTCCAGCGCGCGGCCGAAGGCCCCCTCGGAGGCGCCGCGCCCGAGGAGGGCGTCCACCCCGGCGCGCTCGAAGCTCGTGCCGAAGACCGCCCCGGCCCGCAGGACCCGTCGGGCCTCCGGGTCCAGGGACTCCAGCTCCGTCTGCACGATCGCCAGCGCCGCCGGGGGCTCCGGGTCCAGGCGCCCCGCGTGGGCCGCGCGCAGGAGCGCCTCCAGGTAGAACATGTTCCCGTCGGCGCGGGTCACCAGGGCCCCGAGGGCCTCGGTGCTGGCCGCGGGCAGGCACAGCCTCGCCAGGCGCAGCGCCGCCGGGCGGGGAGCGCCCGCGAGGGATACCCGCTCCACCGCAGGGCCCTGGAACACCCCCGGCACCTCCGCCGCCGAGCGGGCGACGCCAAGGACCAGGAGAGGGCGCCCGGAGAGGTGCGGCAGCGTCGCCTCCAGGAGCGCCAGCGAGGCGTGGTCGGCGTGGTGCAGGTCCTCCAGCACCAGCACCCAGGGGCGCGCCGAGAGCTCCGCCGCGGCGAGGTCCCCGAAGGCCCTGCGCGCCTGGTCGCCGAGGAGCACCGGGTTCCCGCGGGCCGCCTGGAGCGCCGGGCGACCCTCGTCCGGGAAGGGCACCCCGCTTAGCTCCCCGAGGAAGTCCGCCACCCGCGGGAGCTCCTCGGGAGGGAGGTGCCGCCCGAGCCTGGCGCGGAGCTTCTGCCGTCGCACCACCAGCGGGTCCCTCGGCCCCACCCCCGCGGTCCGCAGGAGCACCGCGCCCAGGAGCCCGAAGGCGGCGTCCCGCAGCCACGGCTCCCCGCGGCCGAAGAGCACCTCCGCCCGGTCCCCGACGGCCCTCAGGAACTCCTGACGGACACGGCTCTTGCCCACCCCCGAGGGCCCCGTGAGCAGCACCACCCGCGCCCGACGCTGGGAGATGCACATTTTCAGGTAATTGTCAAGTAGCGTGAGCTCATCGTCGCGGCCGAGGCAGGGGAGGACCTTTCCGAGGACGGTCCTTGGGGAGTCCCAGGCCTCGCGCTCGCGGCGCAGCTCGGGGCCCGCGGGGCCCGTGTCCACCTCGAAGCGGTCGTCCAGGAGGCTGGCGGTGGGCTCATCGAGGCCGACACCCGGGAGGGAGCCCACGCGGGCGGGCGCTGGCGGCGCGGAGGGCGAGCGGGCGACGGAGGCCGCGGCGCGGTCGATGACCTCCCCGAGGGGGAGCTGCCCGGCGAGCTGGCCTCGCCCGGTGGCCAGGGCCATGGGGCCCGAGGGCACGAGCCTGCGGAGCTCCAGGGCGCAGCGGGCGGCGCGGGCGGCCAGGTCCTGGGCGCGCTCTCCGGCGGAGGGGCTGAAGGTCACCACGGCGGTGCCGTCGGCGAGGCGCTCGGAGCGGCCTCCGAAGCGCTTCGCGGCGGCGCGAAGGGCGCCCTCCAGCGGGAGCGCCGGGGCCGCGAGGGCGCCGCCCAGGAGGAGCACGGAGAGCACCCGCTGCTCGCTGGCGGTGAGCGTGGCCGAGGGGGCCGCGGGCGCCGCCGAGGGCCTCGCGGCCCCGAGGGACTCCACGGCGCGCAGCACCGCGGGGGCGTCCTGGAAGCGCTCCGAGGCGTCGCGGGCCACGAGCTTGAGTGCGAGCGCGTCGAGCTCCGGGGCGAGGCCCGGGCGGAGCGTCCCGGGCGGGGGCACGTCTTCGAAGAGCACCTTGGCCAGGAGGGCCATGACGTGCTCGGCGACGAAGGCCGGGCGCCCGGTGAGGCACTCATGGAACACGCACCCGAGGGCGAAGAGGTCGGTCCTGGGGTCCGCGGGCTCCCCCCGGGCCTGCTCCGGGGCCCAGTAGCCCGGGGTCCCGAGGAGGGTGCCCACGCGGGTGACGGCGCTGGTCCCGGCGATCCGGGCGAGGCCAAAGTCAATCACCACGGCGCGGTCGATCTCGCCCTCCACGAGGAACAGGTTCGAGGGCTTCAGGTCCCGGTGCAGCACCCCCGCCCGGTGGGCCACGTCGAGGGCCTCGGCGACGCGCACCAGGAGCCGGGTGGCGTCGTCGGGCGAGAGGGGCCCGCGGGCGAGGCGCTGGCCGAGGTCCTCGCCGTGGAGCCAGGGCATGGCGAGCCACGCTCCGACGGAGGGCTCGCGCCCGTGGCCCAGCACGGGGACCACCGCGGGGTGGGAAATGGCCGCCAGGGCGCGGGCCTCGCGGTCGAGCCTGGCGTCGAGCTCGGCGGTGCGGTCGAGCACCACCTTGAGGGCCACCGGGCGCCCGGACGACCGGTCCCGGGCGCGGTACACCGTGGCCATGCCGCCCGCGGCCGCGCGGTGGCGGACCTCGAAGCGTCCCCCCACGACGTCGCCGGGTACCAGCACCGGGTCCAGAATCACTGCGGGCGCATCCCTCGGGCATTGACCCACCAGGGCCCTGGCGTTGTCAACGGCATCGGGTAGCGCCTTGACGCGCCCCATTGAGGTGTACACAGACTCCGGGGGATGCGACCCAGGGCGCTGGTCGGGGACCGCTACGAGCTGGAGCTCCCGCTCGGGGAGGGCACCTTCGGGGCCGTCTGGCGGGCGAGGGACCTGCGCCTCGCGGGGCGCACCGTGGCGGTGAAGTTCCTCAAGGCGGAGTTCCTGGACAACCCCGACGTGCTCCAGCGCTTCACCCGCGAGGCCGACGCCCTGGCCGCGGTGCAGAGCCCGAGGGTCGTGGCCGTCCTGGACCGGGGCCTGTGGGAGGGGCGCCACTACCTGGTGCTGGAGCACCTGGAGGGGGTGACCCTCGGGCGCTGGCTGGAGCCCCACCGCGAGGCGCGGAGGTCCCCGCCCGTGGCCGCGGTGCAGGCGCTCCTGGACCAGGTGTGCGAGGGCGTGGCCGCGGCCCACGCGGTGCGCGTCCCGGGGCCGGTGGTGCACCGGGACCTGAAGCCCGAGAACGTGCTCCTGCGAGACGACGGGGCCGGGGGCCAGCAGGTGAAGGTGCTGGACTTCGGCGTTGCGCAGCTCGGGGCGCGCAGCGTGACCCTCACCGGCGACCGCCTCGGGACCGTGGTGTACATGCCCCCCGAGCAGGGCTCCGGCCGCGCCGCGGAGGTGGGTCCCTGGAGCGATGTGTTCTCGCTCGGGGTGGTTCTCTGGGAGCTCCTGACGCTGGACCCCATCGGCCCCGGCGACCAGCCCTGGTGGGTGCTCGCGCTCCAGGGGGTGGACCCCCGGGGCGCCCTCCTCGCGCGCAGGCCCGAGCTCCCTCCCGCGCTCGGCGAGGTGCTCGGCCGGGCCCTGCAAGCGACGCCCCAGGCGCGCTTTCTAGACGCCGGGGCGCTGCGCGCGGCGCTGCGCGCGGCCTGGGGCGCGGGCGCCGCCTCGGGCGCGCTGGCCACGGCGCCGACGATGCTGGCCACGGCGCCTCCCGGGCTGGCCTCGGCGCCCACGGTGACGCCCTGGGGGGCGCCCGCGGCGCCTCCGTCGGGCCCCTGGGGCGCCCCGGCGGGGACCGTGGCATGGACGAACGCTCCGCCCTCGGGGGCGGGCGCGGCTCCCGCGGCGCGGACGCCGCGGCGTCACACGCTGGTGGTGGCCGCGGTGGCGGTGCCCGCGCTGCTGCTCCTCGGCCTGGTGTGCGTGGCGGGGGCCTCGCGTACGCGCGCGGGCGCGACGGTGGAGGCCACGACGGACGCCGCGCCGGACGCCGCGCCGGACGCCTGCGCGGAGCCCGTGAACGCCACCTGGGAGGTGCTCCGCGGCACGCTGGCCCGAGGGGACCCGTGCGGGGTGTGGGAGGCGACCTCGGACGGCGCGCCGGGGGGCTCCATCGGGCACTACCAGCTACGCCGTCGGGTGGGGTCCAGGGTGGAGCTGTCGGTGCGGGTGCGGAGGCTCACGGCGGACCACCACCGGCCGATGGAGGTGTACTTCCGCGGCGGGGCCTTCGGCGTGACGGACCAGGGCCAGTGGTACCTCTACGAGGCCGAGGACCACTGGACCGGCTGGCGCCGAGGGGCGTCCATCGTGGCCGGGGAGAACCTGCTCACGGTGCACCAGGAGCGCGCCCGGGTGACCGCCCTGGTGAACGGGCAGGTGGTGGGCGCCTTCACGCTCCGGCAGGACCCGGGCACCGGTCCCGTGGCGATGTTCTTCAAGGGCGACGGGGGCCTGTCGCGGTTCACCTTCCGGGACTTCACGGTGTCGGAGCTGCCGTAGGGTTTCCTCTGCAAATCCCGACCCTCTCGAAGGTTGTTACCGCGCCGTAACAACCGCTCCGGGGGTCCCCGTTGCGGTATCCTCGGGGCTCTGAGCCCAAGGGACGGAGACGTCCACGGAGGTCGGCGATGACTCAGCTCCAGCGGTGGTGGTGGTCCGGGGCCCTGTGCGCGGCGCTCCTTGGTTGCGGCGACGGGGGCTCGGCGGTGCCCGATGCCCCGGCCGCGGACACCGCGGCGGACACGCCCACGCCGGACACGGCACCGCCGGACGCGGGCCCGGACGCTGCGCTCGACGCGCCTCGGGACGCCGCCATGGACGCCCTGGACACCGCCCCGGAGACCGCCCAGGACACTGCCACGGACACCGCCGAGGCGCCCTTCCGGTGCGGCGCGGACGGCGATTGCCGCGGGCGCCCCGAGGGCGAGGTGTGCGACGGCACCACCGGCCGGTGCGTGCCCTGCCTCACCACGAGGGACACCTGCGGGGCCGGGCGCTACTGCGACGGCGCCGCGGGCCGCTGCGCGGACGGGTGCGCGGACGACCGCGGCTGCGCCGCGGCGGGCGCCGACGGGGGGGCGCTCCCGCGGCGCTGCGACACGCCCAGGCACGCCTGCGTGGACTGCGTCACGGACGAGCACTGCCCCCCGGGGACGCTCTGCGTGGGCAACGTGTGCGTGGTCGGGTGCACCGCGGCGAGGCCCTGCCCCACGGGGCAGACCTGCTGCGCCGGGGCCTGCGTGGACCCGCTGAGCAACACCGCCCACTGCGGTCGGTGCGACGCGCGCTGCGCGGTCACCAACGGCGTCGCCGCGTGCATGAACGGCGCGTGCGCGGTGGGGATGTGCACCGCGCCCTTCGGGGACTGTGACATGATGGCCGGCAACGGCTGCGAGACCAACACCGCGAGCGCCGTGGCCCACTGCGGGCGCTGCGGCGCCGCGTGCCCGGCGCGGGCCAACGCCGCGTCCGCCTGCGCGGCGGGCGTCTGCGGCTACGCCTGTGAGGCGTCCTTCGCGGAATGCGACCGCGCGGCGGAGAACGGCTGCGAGGTGGACACGCGCACCGCGGTGGCCCACTGCGGCGCCTGCGGCCGGCGCTGCGACCCGCCCAACGCGACGGCGGCCTGCGCGGACGGGGCCTGCGCCGTGGGGCGCTGCGCCGAGGGCTTCGGGGACTGCGACCGCAACGCCAGCAACGGGTGCGAGGTGGACACGCGCTCGGCGGTGGCCCACTGCGGCGCCTGCGGGACCGTGTGCCCGTCCCGGCCGAACGCCTTGCCGGGCTGCGCCGCCGGGGCCTGCGCGGCGGTGTGCGTGGCGGGCTTCGCGGAGTGCAACGGCGACGCCGCGGACGGGTGCGAGACCGCCCTGGCCACGAGCGCCACCCACTGCGGCGCCTGCGGGCGCTCCTGCGCGGCCCCGAGGGCCTCGGAGGTGTCCTGCCGCGCGAGCGCATGCTCCGTCGTGCGCTGCGAGGCGGGGTACGCCGACTGTGACGGGGCCCACGGCAACGGCTGCGAGGTGAACCTCGCGCGGGACCCGTCCAACTGCGGGGCCTGCGGCCGCTCCGCCGTGGCCGAGACGTGCAACGGCATGGACGACGACTGCGACGGGCTCGTGGACGAGGACGTCGAGGGCCTCCGGGCCAACGTCCCGGCGCGCGAGGGGGCCCCCGCCACGAGCGCCCTGGCCGTCACCGCCTCGGTGACCCTCAACCCGGACACCGGAGAGATCACGGGCCTGCGGGGCGCGGGCGAGGGGCTCGTCGGGGGCATCGGGTTCCGGCGCGTGGCGCAGGCCGGGGGGCCGACGCTGGGCGTCTTTGACGTCACGGGAGTGACCGTGGCCGAGGGCGTCACGGTGACCGTGGCGGGCACCGCTCCGCTGGTGGTGGTGTCCAGCGGTCGGTGCCAGATCGACGGGAGCGTGGACGCCAACGGCGCCGACGGGGCCGTGGGGAACGCGGAGGGCACGCCGCGCCCGGGGGGTGTCGGTCGCGCGGGCGGGGCGAGCGGCGGAGACGGCTCGCCGGACGCCGCGGACCGGGCCACCGCGGGCGCGGGCCCCGGCGGGGGCGGTCGACCCGTGGCGGCGTACCACTACGGCAACGGCGGGGGCGGCGCGGGCTTCGGGGCCGGCGGCG
>JACRDB010000108.1 GCA_016218725.1 Deltaproteobacteria bacterium | reverse complement strand
TCGACTGCCCTTCACCGATGACCCGTTGCGGGATGGGCGCGGCGATGGTCTGCGCCAACACACAGACGGACGCCATGCACTGCGGCTCGTGCGGCAGCGCCTGCCCGATGGGGCAGAGCTGCGTGGCGGGTCTCTGCCGCCCGCCGCGTGCGATGTGCCCGCCAGACCTGACCGACTGCATGCCGACGGCGCCGGCGCCGAGGTGCGTGAACACGCAGACCGACGCGCGCAACTGCGGCACCTGCGGCATGGGCTGCCCGAGCGGCCAGCTGTGCGTGTTGGGCACCTGTCGAACCGAGTGCACTTCGCCGATGACGGCGTGTGGCGGCGGCGCGTCGATGGTCTGCACCAACACCCAGACCGACCCGAGGAACTGCCGCGTGTGCGGCGTCGCGTGCCCCGCCCCGACCGGGGGCACCGCCACCTGCACGGCGGGGGTCTGCGGCGCCTCCTGCCCGACGGGCCAGGCGAACTGCGGCGGCACCTGCCTCGCCACCGGCGGGGCGTGCACCTCCGTGGGCTCCGGCGGCTGCCAGCAGCCGGGCACGACCGTGTGCGTGAGGATGGGCAGCGGCACCGAGTGCCTTGCCGCACCCCGCACCTCGGGTGCGTGCGCCACCCCCACCGGCGGGACCTGCAACGCGATGGGCGCGTGTGTCTGCCCGACGGGGCGGACCGCCTGCGGCGAGGCGTGCGTGGACACGCAGACTGACGGGCGCCACTGCGGCGGCTGCGGCGCCGCGTGCCCGAGCGGGCAGTCCTGCGTGGCGGGGAGCTGCCGCATCGCCTGCGACCCGCCGCGGTCGATCTGCGGGTCCGGCGCCGGGCAGACCTGCGACGACCTCGGCACCGACAACGCCCACTGCGGGACCTGCACCACCGTGTGCGCGACGGGCCAGGTCTGCGCCGCGCGCGCATGCACCACGGACTGCGCCGCGCCGCGGACGATGTGCCCCTCGGGCTGCGTCGATCGCCAGAGCGACCGCGCCAACTGCGGCACCTGCGGGCGCGCCTGCGCGACGGGTCAGGCCTGCGCCGTCGGCGTCTGCGTCGGCGAGGGCGCGCTGCGCGTCACGCTGACCTGGGACACCAACGGGGACATGGACCTGCACGTGCTCCCCCCCTGCGGCACCGAGATCTCCTTCGATCGCCTCATGGCCTGCGGCGGCACGCTCGACGAGGACGACACCACTGGCCGCGGCCCGGAGAACGTTTTCTGGAGCGGGAGCTTCCCCTCCGGGACGTACTACTTCTGCCCCGAGGCGTACTCGGCGTCGGTGACCGACGCGCGGTGGACGCTCACGGTCTCGCGCGGGGGCAGCACGATCCTGACGCGCAGCGGTGTCCGCGGGCGCACCGACGGCAACGTGCCGTGCAACGCGTCGTTCGCTGCGGGCGCCGTAGGCGGCGGCGCCGAGCGCCAGGACCAGTGAACGGGGCCCCGGACGCCTCGTCGCCGTCGCAGTTGTGACAGCCCCGTGCACGGCCCCAAAGGGGAACCGCGAGGTGTTCCTACGGCTGGAGCGCGCGGGGGTTACGTAGCCGCGGCGACGCGCAGGCGCGTCTCGCACAGGGCCAGGTACGCCATGGACGCGCCGAGCACCAGCCACGGGAGGCACTGCCCCCGCAGGAGGAGCGCGCTCGCGTCGCTGGCGGGTGCGCCGAAGACCTGCGCCGCGGTGACCACGGCGAGCGCCGCCGTCGAAGGCGCGACGCTGCGTGTGCCCGGCGCGGTCACCGCCGCGAGGCCCAGCACCGTGCCCGGCACCACCCACCCTCCGCCCACCCCCAGGAGCGAGAGCCCGAGGCCCAGGAGCCCCACCACCCACGGCCGGGTCGCAAACGGCGGAAGAGGCTCCTCCCGCGCGTCGAAGGCCACGCCGCGGTACGGCGCCGGGCGCGCGGGTCGCCCGGGACGAACGCGCGCCAGGAGCTCCCAGCGGGGCCCGCCCAGGAGCCTCGCGGCCACGCTCTCATGCCAGTGGAGCGCCAAAGCGGTCACCAGGAACACGGGCACGAAGGCCACGAGCAACACCGGCCCTCCGAGGTCGGCGTTCCAGTGCGAGGGACGCCCCGGAGGGCCCCGCAGCCAGTCGTTGGCGCCCACCAGCCACAGGAGAACACTGTGCATCGCCAGGGCGCGAACCATCCACGCCGCCAGGGCGCTCGACTCCCGGTGGCTCGTGGCCCGAAGGTGAAGAAACAGCCCCGCGGCCAGGATCGGCGCCCAGGCCCCGAGGAGCGCGCTCACCTGCCACACCAACAAACGCTCCCCATAGAGCATCCGCGCCGCGAACCACACCACCAGGCTCGTCCCCAGCGCCACCCAGACGGACAACGGACGAACCTTCATGCCCGAGTCTAGCACGCGCAACCGGTGCAGGCCGCCACGCACGGCACCACCACCGCGAGGTGGTCAAGTGTAGGTGCCTGTCTCCAATAGGATCACATTGGTGCGGCTCCGGGACTCGCCCACGGAGGTGACGTACACCGCAGGGCGGTCTTGCACGGGGCAGACCTTCTCGCACGCTCCGCAGCCGATGCAGAGCCGCGGGTCCACGTGGGGGCGCTGGACGTGCACCATGGCGCCGTGGCGGTCCGGGACGTCCACTTCTTCCACCCAGATGGCCTTTGGGGATGTGGGGCAGAACTCCTCGCAGACGATGCAGGGCGTGGCCATGCTCCAGGGAAGGCAGCGCCCCTGGTCATAGAACGCGGTGCCGATCTTGATGGCCTCGACGTGGCGCGCGGGGTTGCCGAGCTTCTGGTCCTCGGTGATCTTCTGGATGGCGCCGGTGGGGCACACCTGACCGCAGAGCACGCAGCTCGGCTCGCAGTACCCGATGCGAGGGATCAGCACCGGGGTCCAGAGGCCCTCGATGCCGCTCTCCAGGAGGGCCGGGTGCAGGGCGTTGTTGGGGCACACCTTCATGCACTCGGCGCAGCGGATGCAGCGGTCCATGAAGTCCCGCTCCTCCACGGCGCCCGGTGGGCGCAGGAGCCGGTCGTAGTAGTTGCTGTCCAGGGTGTCGCTGGTGCGCGTGGCCGGGAGGACGGCCGCGCCGGCCAGGACGGAGACCAGGGTCTTCCTTCGGTCCAGGTCCTGCTGGGCCAGGGAGGTGCTCCGGCGGTTGGGGAGCCAGCGGAACTTGATCACGTCCTCGGGGCAGGCGACCTCACAGTTCAAGCACCCGTGGCACTCGTCCTGGCGCCATTTGACGCCTCCCTGGGGGCTGTCGGCGCCCTGGCAGTCCACGAGACACAGGTTGCAGTCGGTGCACTTCGCGTGGTCTTTCTCCATGCCGACCAGGGCGTGGCGGGCCAGGAGCCCGAGGGTGGCCCCCAGGGGGCACAGCACCCGGCACCAGAACCGCGGGATCCAGCGGTTGGCGAGCAGCACCACGAAGAGAAGCCCCCCCAGCACCCAGGTCTGGTGGAAGAAGTACTGCCGGGGCTGGAGCACCGAGGCCACCAGGGCGTCCCTGGTGACGTCGCTCCCCACCTGGAGGGCCCTCACGTTGGTGGCGGCCACGCCGTCCAGGGTGTGGGCGGTGACGTAGTTCATGGCGGGGAGCACCGCCAGGCCGATGGCCCTCACACAGATACAGATCGGGTCGAAGAGCCCGCCGATGGCGCTGCCGCACACGGCCGCCACCAGGAACGCGAAGAGGAGGTAGTACTTCACGTTCTGGTAGGCGTGGGTGTGGTTGGCCCGCACCCTGCGGCTGCCGGTGGTGGCCCCGTGGGGGTTCGGGAAGAGCCACGCGAAGAAATGGTGGAGCGTGCCAAAGGGGCAGATCCAGCCACAGAAGACCCGCCCGAAGACCAGCGTCAGGGCCACCAGCCCAAGGCTCCACCAGAGGGACCGGTACACCGTATGCGTTGACAGAAAGGTCATCAAGGCCACGAAGGGGTCGGCCAGGAGGAAGCCCTCGACGGGGTACGGCATGCGCACCGTGGCCCCTCCCGCGAAGCCACCGCGGAACTCCGTGCGCACCAGGAGGAAGAGAAAGAGCCCCAGAAAACCCACCTGGGACACTCTCCGCGCGTTCCGAAGCCACACGATGATGGCCCGCGCCGGGAGCCCCGAGCCGGTCCTCTTGCGGGGCTTGAAGCGCGCCCTCAGGCCCTCCAGCGCGCGCCCCCACCAGGCGCCCGGGGCCTTCACCGCGGGCAGCGCCGCGGCGGTCATGGTCACCGCGGGAGCCTGCGGCGTGGGGACTGCCGCGGGCAGCGACAGCACGGGCGAGGGCGCAGGCGCCGCGTCCAGGGCAGGCACCACGCCCACCACGCCGAGCCACGGGAGGGGCTTCGGAAGGTCGCTCACACCACCACCCTCCCGGCGTGGATCCTGCGGGCGACCTCTACCTCGGTGGAGCCCTCGGGGACCACCAGGGCGTAGCGCTGGACCCCACCGTGCATGTCCAGGGCGAGCTCCCTGGGGCGCAGGCTCTGCCACCGGGTGGTGCCCAGGCCCCGGGCCTCGCCCATCCGGAGGTAGGCCAGGTTCTCCGGCCGTTGATCAATGAGGGTGCAGCCGTAGGCGTCCGCGGCCACCTGGTCCACGGTGGCCAGGATGGTGTTCATCCTCCGGGTGTCGTCTACGTTCCCCCCTTGGGGGCCGTTGCGGAGGAGCACCCGGAGGGCGTCCACCACGGTGAGGGTGGGGCGCATGAAGGTCGCCAGGTCCGCGATGGAGACGTCTATGTTCTGATGGAGCCGGTTCCTGCGGCCCCCGAGGGTGCCGTACCAGTTCTTCATCGCGGCGGTGTACTTCGCCAGGTTGTGGTGCTTGGCCACCGGAAGATTGATCACCTTGTCCGCCTCGATGAGCGTGCGGTACACGGGCCACTCGTCCAGCACCTCGCCCCGCAGGCGCATGGTGCGGAAGCGGTGCTCGGCCGGGAGGATCACCTCGGCGCCCACGCGGTGGGCCCGGGCCCAGATCCCGCTGCGCTGGAAGCACCGCCCGGGGTCGTTGCAGCTCGCGTCGGTGACCACCACCCTCCGGGCCCCGGCCTGGAGGCAGAGAGTAGCCACCTGGGCCACCACCTCGGGGTTGGTGTTGGCCGCCTGCATGGGCGTGCGGTCCCAGCCGATGTTGGGCTTGAGCACCACCACGTCCCCCCGGGAGACAAAGCGCGCGATCCCCCCGAGGGCCCCAAGCGCCTCCCGCACCATGGCCCCCACGTCCGGGACCCCCTGGGCATGCACCACGGCGAAGTCACTGGGCCCCCCGTGGTCCGCGGTGCGGTAGTCCCTCACCTCCCGGGTGCCCTCGGCGCCGGGCACCCTCCAGCCCCCATGGTCCAGCCGGAGCTTCGCCAACACCGAGGCCCCGGCCACGAGGCCCAGGGCCTTGCCGGCTCGGACGAGCACCTCCCGGCGGGGCGGACGTGGATCAGCGGCCATGGCTTCCGCGGGAGTCTAGGGCGGCACCCCGTGCGCCGCAAAGGGCCTGCAGAAGAATAACTCCAGGTTTCGCGCCCGACCCGTCGAGGCGACCTGCGAGCGCGCCCGGAGCGCGCGACCGAGGCGTACCTCCTGGTACGCCGCAGGAAGCGCGCGAGGACGTAAGCCGCAGGGCGCCCGACGGGCGGGATGCGAAACCTGGAGTTATTCTTCTGCAGGCCCAAAGCCCCCGGCGACGATTCAGAAGCCCGTACAGGCCGCGCTGCCCGTGGTGTAGGTGTTGATCGGGGTGACCGTACAGGTGGTGGGGGAGCTGAAGACCACCCGGGCCACGCGCCAGAAATCGTTGTTGCTACAGTTCCCGCTGGCCGACAAGGTGAAGGCCCGGCTGGTGAAGGTGGCCGTGGGGGTGGTGCCCGTGGTGGTGCCACAGAAAATTTGGACCGTGGCCGTGCGCCCCCGGGCGGACGAGTAGTTGTGCACCCCGATGGTGTAGGCGCTGCCCACCACCGGGGCGTCCACCCGGGTGTTCTCCGGGCCGTCGCGGGTGACGTTGTCAAAGTCCAGCACGGCCCCCCAGGCCGGGCGGAGGTTGGCGTAGTAGCAGTCGTTGCTGTTGAACCACGCGGAGGTGGTGGCGTTGTGCAGGTGCAGATCCACGTCGCCGGAGCCGTTCCAGGTGAGCTGCACCCGGAGCCCGTGGGGCAGGGCCGTCACGTTGAACATGCAGGTGACCACGCGCCCGCTGGGGTCCGTGCCGCTCACCCGGAGCGTGTACACACCTACAATATACGGCGTGAAGCTCTCCGTGAGGGCCGTCGGGGGGTTCGGGGCCCACACCGCCGAGGAGGCCCCCCCGGTGGGCGCGGACACGATGGTCCAGGTGATGCCTCGGAGCCCCGCCCCCATGGCCGTGAGGGAAATGGCCGTGCCCGCGGGCACCGAGCGGTCCCCGGGGCAGGTGAGCCCCGCCGTGCAGCCCTCGTCCACGGCGCCGTTGCAGTTGTCGTCCAGGCCGTTGCCGCAGAGCTCCATGGGCCCGGGGAGCACCTCTCCCGCGCACCCGGTGGCCCAGGCGCTCATCCCGCCGCGGGCCTCGCAGGCCTGGGTGCCGTCGCGGCAAACGCCCACCCGGCGAGTGCCCGCCGGGCCCGAGTAGCACGCCCGGGTCATGCCCACGGTGCAATCACAACCCTCCAGCGGGCGGCCGTTGCACGCCCGATCGATCCCGTCGCAGAGGTTCATGGCGGGGACCGTCTCGCCGTCGCAGCGGCCCCACATGGTGCTGCGCCCGTCGGCGGTCATCACGCAGGTCTGGCGCCCCGCGCGGCAGGTGCCCACCCCCGCGGTGCCCATGGGGCCCGAGTAGCACGTTCGGTTGGTGCCCCTCACGCAGCTACAGCCCGTGCCGGTGTCCCCGTCGCAGTCCCGGTCCATGCCGTCACATGTATCCGGCGAGGGGGTCACCGCGCCCGTGCACGGCCCCCACTCGGCGCCCCCGTCCGTGGCCACGCAGGTCTGCATGCCCTCGCGGCAGAGCCCCACCCCCGCGGTGCCCATGGGGCCGGGGTAGCACCCTCGGGTCATCCCCGGAGGACACCCGCAGCCTTCATCGATCATCCCATTGCACCGGAAGTCCATGCGCTCCCCGCAGCGCACCGGCTGGGGCTGCCCGGAGCCCTCGCAGCGGGACCACGTCCCGAACTCTCCGCTGCCCTCGCAGCGCTGCATCCCGAAGTTGCACACCCCCACCCCGGCCCGGGACGGAGGCCCGTCGTAGCAACGCGACGTGGACCCCGGCAGGCACACGCAGCCCTCGTCGATCATCCCGTTGCAGTCGTTGTCCAGGCCGTCGTTGCACACCTCCCGGGGACCACAGCCCATGGGAGACGGGGTCCCACCATCCCCGACACCGACCCCGTTGTCGTCCGGTGTGGGCGCGTCCTTGGTGCCCCCATCGGGTGTCGGACGTGCGTCCTCGGTGCTTCCTTCAACCGCGGGGAGGTCGGCCCTGGCGTCGTTTCGGGCGGCGGTGGTGTCCGCCCTGGCGGCGTCACGGCCGCTGGCGCCTCCATCGAAGAAGAACGACGGGTCGCTGCTCCCTCCGTTGGCGGCGCAGTGGCAGAGGAGGATCGCCAGGAGCCCGAGGCGCGGTCTGAGCATGGATACGCCCTTGTATCACCCCCTCGGGGTCGGCGTCCCGCGCGGGTGGGGTGCTTCGTCAAAGAGCGAGCCCTGGGCGCTCGGGCGGCGGAAGCTCCGAGGGGGCTCTGGGTACGGCCCGGTGTCGTAGCCGCACCGCTTGCGGGTGAGCTCGAAGAGCTGCCGGAGCACCTCCCAGCGGTCGCCCTCGCCGCGCATGCGGGCGCCGAAGCGCCGCTCGTCGGTGCGTCCCCGGCGGAGCGCGACGAGCCCGTGGAGGACCTTGTCCGCGCGCAGGGGGAAGGCCTCGCGGAGCCGGGCCTCGAAGACCTGGCGCACCTCCGGGGTGAGCCTGAGGAGGGTCATGAACGCGCGCGAGGCGCCGGCCTCCCGGGCGCGGGCGAGCACCGCCGGGAGCTGGTGGTCGTTGAGCCCGGGGATCACCGGCGCGAAGGCCACGCCGCACGGCACGCCCGCCTCGGAGAGCGCCCGGAGGGCCTCCAGGCGCCGGGACACCGAGGAGGCCCAGGGCTCCATGGCGCGCCCGAGGGCGTCGTCGTCGAACGGAATGCTCAGGAACACGAACACCTGGGCCCGTCGGTGGAGCTCCACCAGGAGGGCGCGGTCGCGCTGGACCAGGGCCCCCTTGGTGACGATGGCCACGGGGTTGCCGTACGCCAGGCACAGCTCCAGGCAGCGTCGGGTGAGGCCGTAGCTGGCCTCCAGCGGCTGGTAGCAGTCCGTGGCGCCGGAGAACATCACCGCGTCGCCCGCCCAGGAGGGCCGCTGGAAGGCCGCCTCCAGGAGCTCCGGGGCGTTGGTCTTGACCACTACCTTGCGCTCGAAGTCCGTGCCCGCCCCGAAGTCCAGGTACGGGTGGTACTGCCTCGCGTAGCAGTAGGCGCAGCCGTGGACGCAGCCCCGGTAGGGGTTCAGGCTGTAACGGTACGGCAGGTCCGGGCTCTCGTTCTCGGAGAGAATGCTCCGGGCGCGCTCTTCGTACACCTCCAGGAGGGCCCTGGGGGGCTCCTCCAGGTACTCCACGTGGGTGGAGTGCCAGGGGTTCGGAGGGTTCTCCACGGGCCTGGCCATGGACGGTCCATGCGTCCTCCCGGGGGCGCTGTCCACCCTCCGGGAGAGATGTGTTGTAGACACAAGGGATGTCCCTCCGGCGCTCCGTGGGCCTCCTGGGGTTCTTTCTCGCTTGTTCGGGGCCCTCGCCGGGCGCTCCGCCCTCCGTCACCGACGCCGCGGTGGACCGCCCTGCGGCGTGCGCGGAGCTCACCCGGATCCACTCGGTGTACCCACCCCGGGTGTTCCTCGGGGCGGGGAGGCCCGGTACGGTGCTCCTGCGCCTCGCGCGAGACCGCAACGCCTGCGGGGCCCGGTACGTGCTCGAGACCGCCGACGGGCGCGTGGCCCGAGGGCCCTCGGAGGTGCGCATCGAGCGGGGCGGGAGCGTCGCCGAGGTGGCCCTGGAGGCCACCGGGTATGGGGTCACCACGCTCACCGCGAGGCAGGTGGAGCCGCCGGACCCCGAGGGGCTCGCCCGCGCCGCCGTGGAGGTGCACGTCCCGAGGCCCCTGGAGCGCGTCTGCGAGGGGTTCGGGGGCACCCTCGCCAGCGGTATGCTCCAGGCGGGCGTCACCGTAGAGACGCGGGCGGGCCACGCGGGGGTGCGGGTGCCAGAGCGCCTCGTGACCTTCCCGCGCGGGGTCGTGAGCATCCAGTGCGGCAGCGGCGCGCTCCCGGAGGGCTACGAGGCGCTGGGGCCGGCGGTCTCGTTCACTGTGGGGGCGCAGGCCACCACGCGCCTGCCCGGCGAGGTGGAGTTCCGGGTGCCCGTGGACGGGACGCGCCTGCCGCCCCTGTGGCAGCAGCATGTGGAGCTGGTCTGGAGCCCGCTCGGGGCAGGCGCGCCACGGGTGGTCCCGGTGGCCGCCACGCGGGTGGCGGACGACGGGCTCTCGCTCACCTTCCACGGGTATCGCCTGGGGACCTACCGGGCGGTGGCGCGCGCGGGGCTCGGGCGCACGTTGACGCGGAGGCGCTTTGTACACCGCGCGATCCTGGGGATCTCCATGGGGGCCGTGGGGGCGTCGATGATCGCCTCGAGGCACCCGGAGCTCTTTGACAGCGTGGTGCCCCTCGGGGGCGCGGCGGACAGCGCGCTGTCGGGCAGCTACATCCGTCGATGGGTCCTCGGGGGCTTCTGCACCGAGGCCGAGAGGGCGCGCCTGGGGGACGCCCGCTGCGCCACGTCGAGCGTCGCGCGCACCGAGCCCGCCGACGATTTCAACATCGCCGTGCAGGACTACGAGCACTTCTTCGCGCCGCCGGGGAGGGGGACCGGCGGGACCTTTGACCGCCGGGCGCGCTTCCAGGGCTTCCGGGACATCGGCAGGATGTTCGGCAACCCCGCGATGCCCACGGACCCTCGGGAGCCGGTGCTCCCGCTGGGGGTGGACCCCTCGGAGCTCGCGCGCTCGGACGAAGAGCGCTGCGCGCGCCCGGTGGTGCTGGGGGGCCCCGACGCCTCCCTCGACGCGCGCTTCTACGACGACGAGTACGACCCCGACGGTCGCTTCGCGGCGATCACCTTCTGCGACGGGGGCTCCCTCCGGGACCAGCCCGGGGTGTGGGACCGGGAGCGGGGCACGTACCCCACGGAGCTCTTCCTGGCGATTGACCGCAATGGGAATGGGCGCCGGGACCCCGGAGAGCCCGTGGTGCGGGACTTCTCCGAGCCCACCCGCGATTGGGGCACCGACGGCCTGCCGAGCGCCGAGGAGCCGGGCTACAATTCGGTGACCAACCCGGACCCCAACGCCGACGACTACGACCGGGTGTACAACCCCGCCGGGGCCGAGGGGAACCTGCGCCATGACCCGGGAGAGCCCTACGAAGACGTCGGCCTGGACGGCGTGCGGTGCCCCGCGGGGCGGCGCTGTCCGTATGACCGCGGCGAGGGCAACGGGACCTTCGACGCGGGCACCACGCACCTCCCAGGGAGCGACCGGCTGGACCCTCGGGCCCTGGTGGCGAGGCTCCCGCGGGAGGAGGCCCGGAGGCTGAGCCTCTGGATGGACGGGGGCCTGCGGGACGCGCTTCAGTTCGGCGTGAACGCCAACCACTTCGCGGGCGCCGTGGCGCAGCAGCGGGTGGGCCTCACGGTGTACGAGAACTTCGCGGGGCTGGTGCCCTTCGCCGCCACGGGGCGCGCGGGGGAGGCCACGTACCGCCCGCAGGACGTGGACTGGGCGCGCGTACCGTCGCACGTGCTCCTGCGCTACGGCGACCCGGACGCCACCCGCGAGGAGGTCCTTGACGGGGACGGGGCCCACGTGGGGACCAACACCCAGCTCCAGCACCGGCTGTTCTCGGCGCTCCAGTGGGCGGCCTCGCGCTGGCCCGACGCGGACCACGCGGTGGCCCCGCTGGGCACCACCCAGGACAACGAGAACCGCTGCCGGGACGGGTACTCCTGCGCCTTCGAGTTCCGCTCCGAGCGGGCGCGCCGGGCGGGTCCCGTGAGCGTGTTCCTGCCGCCCGGCTACCACGACCCGGACCACCGAGGGCTCACCTATCCCGTGCTGTTCTTCCTCCATGGGTACGGGATGCAGCCCTCGGACCTGGCGGCCTCGGGGCTCCTCGTGAGCGCCCTGGCCGGGAGCGCCCAGAGCCCCTCCTGGGCGCGGCCCGGGAAGTTCATCATGGTGTTCCCGGACGGCCGCTGCCGCCCCGGGGACGGCTGCCTGGAGGGCACCTTCTTCGTGGACTCCGTCGCGGGGAGGGCGCAGCTCGAGAGCTTCTTCCTGGACCTCTACGAGTGGGTGGGGCGCACCTACCGGGCCGCGCCCCCGGCGGAGCTCGAGGTCCGGGAGTAATGACAGGAGAGGTTCTCAGGAGTACTCATGAGACTTCATGAAGTGACATCGATCTTGCCAGTATTGTTGCTTGGAGCGTGCGATAGCGCGCCTCAGACAGCGCCCATGACGGACGCCGGTGGCGCCATCGCGGCTCCGATGAGGGACGCCGGGCCGCCCTATTTCACCCGGGACCCGCGCCACGTGCACCTCAACTGGACCGGCGACCCGGCCACCACGGTGACGGCGCTGTGGTCCACGGACGAGAGCGCGCCGCCGGGGGTGGTGGAGTATGGCCCCGGGGACGGCGTAGCGCAGGCCACGGTGCAGACCGTGGGCTCCCGGGGGAACACGGTGACGGTGCACGAGGCGACGCTCCGGGGGTTGCGCCCGGACACGACGTACCGCTACCGGGTGGGCTCCGAGGGCCACTGGTCGCGGGAGTACCATTTCAAGACGGCGCCGGCGCCGGATGCCATGGACCCGACGGTGAACTTCGTGGCGCTTGGGGACTCCCGGGACGACGTGAGCGTGTGGGGCCAGACGCAGGCCCGGATCGCGGGCACGCTCACCGGGAGGGACCAGCCGGACTTCCAGGTGTTCACCGGCGACGCGGTGCTCTTTGGCCCGATTCAAGACCTGTGGAACCGGTGGTTCGACGCGGCGCCGGAGGCCTTCGCGAACATGCCCTGGGTCGTGGTGCACGGCAACCACGAGGTGCTGGCGGTGAACTACCTGGCGCAGTTCGCGGGCCCCCCGGAGCCCGGCGGGGAGCAGTACTACGCGCTGGACTACGGCCCGCTGCACCTGGTGGTGCTCAACGACTCGCCGCTGGACCTGGACCCGAGGATCATCTCCGAGACCGAGGCGCGGTGGCTGGACCGGGACCTCGCGGCGGTGGACCGGCGCCGCACGCCCTGGGTGATCGCGATGCACCACAAGAGCCCCTACACCTCGTCCATGCACCGGCTGGACGCCGACGGGGCGCTCCTGCGCGAGGCCTGGGTGCCCGTCTATGACCGGCACCACGTGGACCTGGTGCTGTGCGGTCACGACCACAACATCGAGGTGACGCACCCCCTGCGGGCCGGGCGGCCGGTGGGCCCCCGGGAGGGCACGGTGTACGTGACCACCGCCGGGGCCGGGGCGAACCTGTACACCGCGGGTACGAGCGAGTTCACGCGCTACTCCGAGAGCGTGGTGAACTTCGTCCAGGTGAGGGCCACGCGGGCGCGGCTGGAGCTCACCCCCTACCGGCTCGACGGCACGGTGATCATGGGTGCGAGGGTCACGCTGGAGCGTTGAGGGTAAAGGGTCCCCGCGCCTACGGCCAGCGGTCGAAGCTCTCCCACAGCGTGTTGAAGGCCGCGCCGGGGACCGCGCAGCCGCACCAGGTGAAGGCCCCCGAGGGGCTGCACGCCCGCGAGGCGCTGCCGCCGTCTGCGTCGTAGGCGTAGCGCAGGGCCGAGGCCAGGCGGTCGGCGAGGGCCCGCTCGGCGGCGGGGCCGGAGCCCAGGGCGTGGTCCCAGGCGAAGCCCACGCGCCCGTCGGGGTACTCGTGGGACGAGGCCCACGCGCGCGCGGCGTACGCCTGGAGCGATACGAAGTGCTGCATCTGGTCCAGCGTGAGCGCCTCGGTGCGGTAGACCGCGTTCTGCCACACGGCGTTCATCAAGGGCACGTACGCGCGGGCCAGGTACGAGCGCGCGGCGCCGGTCCCCGCGGGGGCGCCGGCGGCGCTCGCGTAGCGCGGCACGTGCATGGTGTAGGCGTTGAGCTGCACGGCACGCTCGCCGATGGAGGCGCTGCCCACGCAGGTGTTCTCGGGGCTGGCGTACACCTCCTGGGCCCACCAGCGCGCGTAGCGGCTGGCGTCGGCCCAGAAGTCCGCGTCCGTGAGCCACTCCCGGAGCTCGGGCTTGTACACCGAGAAGCCCATGGTGCGGTGCCCCATCCCGATGATGAACACCGCGCCCCGCGCCGCGCGCGCCCCCGCCGGGCCGGTGAACAGCCCCCGGAGGAGGTCCCGCACGTTCCGCCGCACGGCGGCCTCCCCGCGGGCGCTGGAGGGCAGCTCGTTGATGGCCCAGGTGTCCCCCGCGGCGAGGTCGTAGCCCGCGGCGTCCATGCGCCGACGGAACTCCACGCCCTTGTCGTACCAGCTCATGCCCGTGACGGCGCTCCAGCCCTGGTAGTGGAACTCCGCCATGGCGTGGAACCGCGGTCCCAGGCCTCGGGTGATGGCGGCCTGGCCGTCGCCGCGAGGGCGGGTGTGGTCCCCCGCGATGGACGGCAGCGAGAGGTAGTAATCCGCGCAGGGCGAGGCGTTGTCCCGGAACGCGTCCCCCAGCACGTTCCACCCGCCCTGGTTGTAGACAATCACCTCCGCGGGCCGGACGCATATGGGCGGCGGAGGCGGTGGTGGTGGGGGTGGCGGGGGTGGCGGTGGCGGCGGGGACGTGTCGCGAGGCACCACGCGGTCGGGCGTCACCGGGGTCACCGAGTCGGGTACGGCGCTGTCGGGCGCTGTAGTGTCGGGTACGGCGCTGTCGGGCGCAGTCGTGTCGGGTACGGCGCTGTCGGGCGCGGTAGTGTCGGGTAGGGCGGTGTCGGGTATGAACGGCGTGTCGACGGCGGTGTCTTCGGGGAGCGCGGAGTCCGCCGCGGCGTCTCCGAGGGGTTCGACCTCGTCGGTGGTGCATGCGAGGGGAGCGAGGCACCCGAGGACGACGAGCGCGAGCCACGGACGGCGCATGGCACGATGGCACCAGTGACGGAGGGTGGTCGTCAAGGGCGCAGCGCGGGGTGAGATCGCCGCGCTACACTCGGAGCGTGGCGCGCTGGTGCGAGCTGGCTCTGGTGACGACCCTCGCATGTGGGGCCCGCACGGGCCTGGAGGCGCCGCCCACGCCCGACGCGGGACCGCCGGACGCCGCGGAGTGCGCGCCCGGCGTCCACACCGCAGCGGCGAGGCGCGCCGAGGTGTTCTTCGTCCTCGATCGCTCCGGGAGCATGGGGTACACGCTCCCGGACGGACGCACCCGCGCCCGCGCCCTCCACGACGGGCTCCGCGCCACGCTCCCCGCCGTGGAGGCCACGCTCCCCTTCGGGGCGATCATCTTCCCGGGCAACGGCCGCGAGTGCGAGGTGGACCCGGAGCCCGAGGTGCCCCTCGCCACGCGCAACGCCGCGCGGCTCCTGGCCACCTACGAGGCCGTGCGCGTCAACGGGGGAACGCCCACCTGGGCCGCGCTCCAGGTGGCCCGGAGGGTGTTCTCTTCCAGCACCGACGCCGCGCGCTTCCTGGTGCTCGCCACGGACGGGGGCCCGAGCTGCAACCCCGCCCTCACCGGCCGCGCATGCCGCTGCGAGGTCCCGGGCCTGCCCTGTCGCGTGGGCGAGTGCATCGATGACCTGCGCACCGCGGAAGCGCTGAGCGCCCTGGCCCGCGACGGGGTCCCGACGTACCTCGTCGGCATCGATGACCCCCGCAGGCCCGAGCTCCTGAGCGTGCTCGACGCGCTGGCCGTGGCGGGGCAAAGGCCCCGGCCGTCGCGCCCTCGGTACTACAGCGCGCGGCGCTCCGAGGAGCTCACCGAGGCGCTCGCCGCGATCCGTCAGGCGATCACCCGGTGCGTCTTCGCCATCCCTGCCCGCGCCACGGACTCCGTGAGGGTGTCCCTCGACGGCGCCCCGGTCCCTCGGGACCCCACCCGCGCCGAGGGCTGGGACTGGACCGGCGCCCGGGAGCTCACCCTCTTCGGCGCGCCCTGCGCGGCGGTGACCGACCGCTCCGCGGTGCGCGCGGACATCACCTGCCGTTGAGACCCCTACGGGTCCCCGTCCTGCGGCGCCTCCACGTCGGGCGGCAGCGGCAGGCCGTTCCACTCGAAGCCCCGCTCGCGGTTGGCGTAGACCCAGCGGGGGCGCGCCTCGAGCTCCGCGGCGATCTTCGCCAGCTCGTCGTCGAGGTACCGCGGGTTGGCCCGGAGGCGCTCGCGGACCCCGCTCTCCATGTAGGCCCGCGTCTCCGGCGCGTTGGGGTAGTACCGCGTGTAGGCGTTGTACCGGAAGAGCCTCTTCAGGCGGTGCAGGTCCCTGGGGCCCGTCGGCAGCGGGATCAGCTCCACGGAGTTCTTCCCCGAGGCCTCGCGCTCGTCCAACCGCCGCAGCACTAGGGCCAGGCTGTTCTCAAGCTGCGCCGGGTTGCAGAAGGTCTCGAAATCGTCGTAGAGGAGCCGCATCACGGCGCGGGCCTCCTCGAGCGGGAGCGTGGCCTGGCGCTCGCGGCCCATCCTGCGCAGGAGCAGCATGAAGGGCACGGGCATGTTCCCCGTGCGGCGGATCTCCTCCGGCGGGCGGAAGTCCGGCTGGCGGTACGGGAAGTGCCGCGGGTTGATCACGTCGAAGCCACCGCGGCCGTAGAACAGTATGCGCTGCCAGGAGATCCGGTCCTCCGGGGAGAAGAACTCCATCTCCGCGGCGAGGTCCACGGTCATGCCGAAGAAGCGCCCCGGCGCGTCCGGCAGCGGGAGCCTCACCAGCCCCCGGGCGTGCAGGTCCGCGAGGAACTGCATGGCGCACTCCATCGGCGCGATGCGCAGCCAGTACGCCAGCACCGTGCTGCGCGCCTCGGGGAACGTGAAGATGTGCGACAGGTACACCACGCACAGGTCCGGGTCGTAGCCGGGGTTCACCAGCACGGTCCCGTCGCGCACCCCGCAGAGCCGCCCCTCGCGGTCCCTGGCGGCGATCATGAAGTACTTGAAGTACGTCCCCGAGGGCGACGGCTCGAAGGGGTCCTCGCGGAGGAAATTCCGGATGGCCTCCACGGGCTCCATCTCCCCGACGGCGCCGAAGCAGTCCCAGAGGACCTTGTAGGCGCGCTCGAAGTCCGGGTCGTCCGGGTCCGTGATGGACCACAGCTCGTACTTCTTGCTCTCGCGCTCGACCATCTCCACCACGTCGGCGTGGTAGAGGTCCTTCATGCACAACCGTATCCGTCGGTTGGCGTTGACGCGTGGGTCCCTCACGCCAGCCATCATACCCGAAGCCCCCGCCGGCGGTCACCGCACGAAGGTCTGGCAGGCCCCCGCGCCCCCGTCCCGCGCGCAGCGCACGGCGAGCACGCCGCCGTCGTCCGCGGAGCGCCCGTCCTGGGCGCGCTGGCCGGGCATGTTGGCGCAGCCCAGGGCGCAGGACCCCGCCGCGACGGCCTCGCACGCCGCCACCGCCGCGAAGGCCCCGCGGGTGACGCCCTCCACCGGCTGCTGGCCGCAGTAGCAGCCCCGCGCCACCATCGCACAATCGCCGTCCAGGGCGCACGAAGTGGTGTCCCCTGGCACGGGACACACCGGCGCGCCGTCCCTCGCGGCGTCCGGCGGGACGGCGGTGTCCCCTGGTACCAGGGTGTCCGGCGGAGAGGCCGTGTCCGCCGCCACGGCCGTGTCCGCCGCGCCATCGGCGGCGGCGCTGTCCACGACCGCGCCGTCCGCGGTGCCCGTGGTGCCGCTGCATGCGCCCAGCGCGCACGCGCCGACGAGGAACCCCAGAGCCCTCCAGCCGTCTCCCATGGCGGCACCATCGCACGCGGGGGACTCCCCGTCGAGGCCCTCAGCCCGGGTCGCCGCGCCAGCCGCGCACGGAGCCGGGCCGGTCCCCGGGGCCCAGGTGCACCACCGGCACGTCGGGCAGCGAGGCGTCCTCCGCGAACACCGAGGACTGCTTCTCCCGCGCGACCTGGAACACGCTCTTGAGCTTCGCGAGCACGCCGGAGCCACCTACCGCCGCGGCGCCGTCGTCTCGGTAGTAGTCAAACCACGGCAGCCGGTGCTGCGCGTAGGTCTGCGCCGTCACCGGCGGCTGCGGCGGGTCCGTCCCCGTCAACGCGCGCCACCGCTGCGAGTTCACCACATGCACGAAGCACCCTACGCCCGCCTCCAGGTCGTAGTCCCCGAGCTGCTTCGTGTCCGTGTAGATCTCCTGCCGGATCTTTCCCCCCGCCCCGAGGCCCATCGCCCCGCCGCCCCCGGGAGGCGCCGCGGCGCACGGCGCCATCATCGGCATCGCCCCGGTGGTGACCCCGTAGGACGGCATTGGCATCGGCACCGGCGGGAGGAGCGATGGGAGCAACTCCTCCAATGAGCGTGGCAGCACCGGCTCCACCACTTTTGTAAAGAAGAGCTCGATCCGCATCGGGAACACCCGGAGTTGCACCCCGCCCACCCGCGCCCTGCCCGTCACCTGCTCCTCCGCCGTGTATCCCTCCCCAAGCGGCATCGCCACGAACTGACGGATCACACCTTTCCCTACACAGAAGCCATCGAGCCAGGATTGCCCTGGGATGACGCAATAGTCTTGCGGTTGTCTGGAGAGGCCGCGCCTCCAGGGCTCGCCGGAGATGGCATTGATCCCTCCGGCGCCGAGCTTGAGGGCGCAGATGTAGCCCCCGTGGAAGCTCACCCAGAGGGCCTCTCCCTGGTACATGGGCAGGACCACGCCGCCGCGGGCCTTCCAGTTCTCGGGGATGGCGCCGGTGCATGCGTCCAGGTGCTTTAGGGGGAAGCTCCCGAGGCCCGGAGGGAGCGGGTGGTCTTTTCCGTCGTCAGGGATTCGGAGCGTGCGCTGGAAGCCCACCTCCAGAGGTGGCACGGTCGCGCTCCAGTGGCCACGGACGGCCTGGGCGAAGGCCTCGGCGATGTGCGCGTCGGTGAGCGCCCGGAGGGCCACCAGGGCCCTGTCGCGCCAGTCCTGAGGCGCCTGGGAGTAAATATACCGGGTCATCAACCGCCCGAAGGCAGCATCCCGGGGCTCCGCCAGCAGGGCCTGACGGCCGTGCGCGATGTGCGCCTCCAGGAGCGCGTCCAGGCGGGCCTGGAGCGGTGGGAAGGAGAACGCCAGCCCTGCGCCATCGAGGTCGATCATGGGCGTGGAGCGTAGCAAAGGTGAGGCGCGCTCACCCCCAGAGGGCGCCGTGGACGATGGCCACCAGGAGCGGCGCCGCGCCCAGGAGCGCGAAGGCGAGGAACAGCACCTCGGCCCCGACGGCGCAGGTCTGGTGCGCGTCACGCAGGGCCTCCAGGGAGCCGGGGACCACGTACCCGTCGGGTGGAGCGCCGTCATCGCGGTAGGAGGCGTTGGCCTCGGCGCCCAGGGGGATCACCACCACGGGGCCCTCGAAGGCCTCCACGCCCGGGCCCGCCCGGCGCTGCCCGGCGCGCCCCGGGAAGCGCAGCCACCCGGAGGAGAGCTCTGCCTGGAGCCAGCGCTTCGGGTCCCCGAGCTCAGCGCCGAGACCGCGCGCCCGCTGGCGCAGGACGATCCCCGCGCCCAGCGCCATCAGCGCCGCCAGCGCGTAGGTCCAGGGCACCCTCACGCGGCCCGCGAGGTCGGCGTAGCGGGCCTGACGCCAGCCCCCGTGGTCCTCCACGCAGAGCGTGGTGCGGCCCTCACCCCGGAGCGCGGCGACGCGGTTGTCCTCGTCCAGGGCCACGGTGACCAGCCCCTCGCGGAACCACCCGCGGCACTCGCCCGCGCCGGGCCCCGTCCTGGCCAGCGCCAGGGTGGTCCCCTCGATGCGCACGGTCACCGGCCCGAGGACCTGCCGCCGCACCGCCCTGGGCTCCTCCCGCGTCTCCGCGCGAGACGTCAGGGTCGTGGTCCAGCGCGCGGGGAGCGCCTGCTGGTACGCCAGCAGCGTCGGGTGCCGGAGGGTGGTCAGCGACGCCAGCGTCGCCAGGAAGACCACCGCCGCCGCGCCGTTGGACGCCCCGCGGAGCACCCGCTCGGCGCGCAGCGGCACCAGCCGCGCCGTCACGCTCCCAAGGACAAAGGCCACCGGGAGGTACAACGCCACCAGGAGCACCAGCCCGAAGAGCCCGTCCCCCCGGTAGGACGCCAGCGGTTGCTGGAAGTGCGCCGCCGCCAGGGCCAGCACCGCCGGGACCCCCCAAAGGGCCGTCCACCGGCTGACCAGCACGGTCCGCGGAGGGCCACCGCCCGCGGTGGCCGCGAGGAAGGCCGGGACCGCAAGGGCCAGCGCCCAGCCCACCAACGGCAGCAGCCACGACGGCTGGTCCAGGTCGTCGCCCGCCAGGGTGAACAGCCCCAGCATCCAGAGCCCGTAGCCCACGGCCAGCGGCATCCCCAGGAGGCCCACCGCCCCGCGCGCCCACGCCGAGGTCGCCTTGCGCTCAAAGGCGTAGCGCAGAGGGTTCGCGATCCAGGGCGCCAGCACCCTCGCCCAGAGCGGCTCTCTCTTCATCCCTCGCAGTGTGGACCGCCCCCGGCCACCGCGCAACCACGCGCTCCATGTCGTATACTCAAGTTGACAACTGCTCCTACTGGCTGCCCTGGTCATCGGCCTGGGCGACGTTGCCAGGGAAGCCCAGCGCGATGCGTCCGGTGCCATAACCCTTCAAGAGGTTGCTCCAGAGGTGCTTTCCAGTGCGGTCAAAGCAGTTGACATAGCCCCCCTTGGCCACGACGACCTGGTCCCGGTCCAGGACGATGGTGGCCCTGCCTCGCCCGGTGGTGGGTGACTGCCACAGGGCCTTGCCGGTGGTGTAGTCCAGGCACCACAGCTCGGGGGCGTCGGAGGAGGCCAGGACGACCTCGTCGGTGACCACCAGGAAGACCTCGCCGCCGTCGCCGAACTCCCGGAGCCAGCGGACCTCGCCCGTGCTGCGGTCCATGCCTCCGACCCGACCCTGGAGGGCGAACACCAGGATCGAACGCCCTTCGCTGCCGTCCCATCGCATCCGCGGGTACCCTTTCCGGGCGCGGATGATACAACCCCGGCGGTGGCGGCATCCAGGGACCGTCTGAGCCTCCCCGAGGCGGCGCGGCGCTGGCCCGAGGCCCCCGCGCTGGTGCTGGCGCCCGAGGGGAGCGTGTGGTCCTTTGGCGCGCTGGCCGAGGCCCTCGGGCCGGTGTGCGGGTGGCTCGCGGGCTCGGTGGGTCCGGTGGCCCTGGTGGCGGACAACACCCTGGAAGCGGCGCTGGTGCTCCACGCGCTCGTCGCGCTTGGAACACCCGTGGTGCCGCTCCACCCGAGGCTCACACCCCCGGAGCGCGACGCCCTGGTGAGGGACTCCGGGGCGACCCTCGTGCTCACCGCCGAGGCGCTCGCAGCGAGGCCCTGGGAGGGCCATGGCCCGCGCTGGAGCGCCTCCTCGGGGCCCCTCCCCGGCGCTCCCCTGGGCGTGCTCTACACCTCGGGCACCTCCGGGCGACCGAAGGGCGCGGTGCTCTCGCGCCGAGCCTTCGTGGCCAGCGCGCGCGCGAGCGGGAAGAACCTCGGGTGGGCCCGCGGGGACCGCTGGGTGCTGTGCCTCCCGCTGTGCCACGTGGGTGGCCTGAGCGTGCTCACCCGGTGCCTCCTGGCCGGCCGCGCCGTGGTGCTCCACCCGCGCTTCGACGCCGACGCCGTGCTCGCCAGCCTGCGCGAGGGGGGCACCCTCCTGTCCGTGGTGCCCACGATGCTCCGGGCGCTCCTCGGCGCGGACCACGCCGGGGACCTCCGCCGCGCGAGGGCCATCCTGGTGGGGGGGGCGTCGTGCCCCGAGGCGCTCCTGCGAGAGTGCTCCGCGCGAGGGGTGCGCGCCCTGGCGACCTACGGGCTCACCGAGGCCTGCTCGCAGGTCACCTGCGAGGACCCCTCGGAGGCGCTCCTCCCGGGCGCCCGGAGGTCGAGCGGGAGGCCGCTCCCCGGGGTGTCCCTGCGCGTCCTCGGCGAGGACGGCCAGGAGGCCCCGAGGGGCGTGGTCGGGGCGCTGGAGGTGCGAGGTCCCACGCTCTTCTCGGGATACCTCCACCAGGCTCCGAGGGGGGATGGGTGGTTCTCCACCGGGGACCTCGGGGCCCTCGATGCGCGCGGCAGACTCACGGTTTACGCGCGCCGCACGGACCTGGTGGTCACCGGCGGAGAGAACGTCTACCCCCTGGAGGTGGAGGCCGCTCTTGAAGGTCTGGAGGGCGTCCGTGAGGCCCTGGTCTTTGGCATTCCAGACGAGGTCTATGGGCAGCGGGTGGCGTGCGCGCTGGTGCTGGACGGCGGTGAGCCGGACGCGGTGGCCGAGGCGGGGCTCTGGGCGAGGCTGGAGGCGAGGCTCGCGCGGCACAAGCGCCCCCGGAGCGTGCTCTTCGTGGACGCGCTCCCGCGGCTGCCCTCGGGCAAGCCCGACCGCGCGGGCGCCGCGGAGGCGCTGGGTCCGCGCTGCGCCCCGTGGCGCCGGTGAGCGGTTTACAACGCCCGCGGGATACCCCAAGCTCGCGCCATGCGTAGGCGCTCGGGCGGGCTTGCGGTCGCGCTGGCGTGGGTCTCGCTGGGCGAGGCGTTGGCGCAGCCCGCGCCCGCGAGGCAGGACCTGGACCTGGGGGGCGTGGCCCTCACGATGGTGCGGGTGCCCCGCGGGACCTTCACCCAGGGCTCGGACCCGACGGTGCGTGGGCGCGGGGAGGACGAGGGACCCCGCGCGGTGGAGGTCACCCGGGACTTCTATGTGGGAGAGGCGCCCGTGTCGCGCGGGCAGTTCGCGCGCTTCGCGGACACCACGGGCTATCGCACCGAGGCCGAGGTGGGCACCAGCGGGGGCTCCGGGCTCGAGGGCGGCAGGCTCGTGCAGCGCGCGGGCTTTTCCTGGCGGAGCCCGGGCTTCGCCCAGAGCGACGAGCACCCGGTGGTGCTGGTCACGGCCACCGACGCGGAGCGCTTCCTGGCGTGGGCGTCGGGCGTCACCGGCCGCAGGCTCCGGCTCCCCACGGAGGCCGAGTGGGAGCTCGCCTGCCGCGGCGGCGGGGAGGCCCCGGACGCGCGGGACCCGGCGCCTTCGCCGGCGCCCTCGCGCGACGGCACGACGCCCGCCCGGAGCGGGACCGCCAACGGCCTCGGGCTCTACGGCCTCCTCGGGCAGGTGCACCAGTGGACCGCGGACATCTACGGCCCCTACGGCCCGAGCGGCGCGAGGGACCCCTGGACGCTGTCACCCCCGCCGGGGGAGCCCGCGCGCCGGGTGCTGCGCGGCGCGTCGTTCCTGCGCGAGGGGAGGCACTGGCGCTGCGCGGCGCGCTCGCGGAACACGCCCGGGACCCGCAACGCGGACAACGGCTTCCGGGTGGCGATGGGCGTGGACGCGCCCGCGCCGGTGCCCGTGCCCCTGCCGTTGCCGGTCCCGAACCTCGACCCGCCGCAGCCGACCCTGGCGCCCGACGAGGCGCCCGACCACGGAGCAGACTCCGCGCTCCTGTGCGTGGTGCTGCCCGCGCTGGCCCTGGCCCTCGCGGCGCTGGCGCTCCTGGCGGCGGTCTTGCTGCGCCGGGGGACCGCGGTCCCGCTCTACGACCGCTCGGGTCGTCGCAGCGGCATGGTGCGCGTGCGGAGCGTAGGCGACGGGCTGTGGGTCCGGGGTGACGCCGGGCTCCACGGCACGCCCCTCAGGATCACCTGGACCGCCGCAGGGCGCACCGCCGAGAGCGACGTGGTCTACGAGCACTCCTCCCGCGGGCAGTTCGTCTATACGGGCCTCGCGAAGCCCGCGGTGCAGCGGGTCGTCCACGGTGACCGCCCCCTGGTGATGGTCCCAGGCCCTGGACGCACGCCCCGCAGGCAGCACCATGGCCCCCACGCCTCCCACTCCAACGTACACTCCCATACAGACACCCATAGCTCTCACATGGACGTACATGCTCATACACACTACGACCCACCGGCGTACTGAGGGCTGCCGATGGAGAGCGTGAGGGTGGCGGTGGTGCAGGCCGCGTCGGCGGGGTGGGACCGGGAGGCGAGCCTCGCGAGGGTGGAGCGGTACACCGCCGAGGCCGCGGAGCAGGGCGCGAGGCTGGTGCTCTTCCCGGAGGTCTTTGTCGGGGGTTACCCTAAAGGGTTGGACTTTGGCACCCGGGTCGGGGGCCGCAGCGCCGAGGGGAGGGACCAGTTCCGGCGCTACTTCGAGGGCGCCGTGGAGGTCCCCGGGGAGGCCACGGAGCGCCTCGGGGCGTGCGCGCGCGGGCACGGCGTGGAGCTGGTCGTGGGCGTGCTGGAGCGCGACGGCGGGACGCTCTACTGCACGGCGCTGTTCCTTGGGCCCGACGGCGCGCTCCGAGGGCGCCACCGCAAGCTCGTGCCCACCGCGGCCGAGAGGCTCCTGTGGGGGCAGGGCGACGGCTCGACGCTGCCGGTGCTGGAGACCCCCGTGGGGCGCCTGGGGGCCGTGATCTGTTGGGAGAACTACATGCCGCTCCTGCGCTTCGCGATGTACGCCCGCGGCGTGGAGCTGTACCTGGCGCCCACGGCGGACGACCGGGAGACCTGGCTGTCCACCCTGCGGCACATCGCGCTGGAGGGGCGGTGCTTCGTCCTGTCGGCGTGCCAGTACCTCACCCGCGCGGACCTCCCGGAGGACGCGCACCCCCTCCAGGGCGAGGCGCCGGAGACGGTGCTCCTGCGCGGCGGGAGCTGCGTCGTGGGGCCCCTCGGGGAGGTGCTCGCCGGGCCGGATTTCACCGGCCCCGCGGTGCTGCTGGCGGACCTGGACGCACGGGCCCTGGCGCGCGCGCGCTTTGACTTCGACGTCGCGGGCCACTACGGCCGCCCGGACCTCTTCCGGCTCGAGGTGGACGCGCGCCCGAGGCCCGCGGTGAGCTGGCTCGGGGCGCCCCCCGAGGGCGCTACCCCGGCGCGCAGCCGCCGCTGACGCACACCCCGGAGCAGCAATCGGCGTCGGTGGTACAGCCGCTGCCGATCATCCGGCACGGGGGCGGGGCGCACCTCCCGCGGGCGCAGGTCCCCGCGCAGCAGTCGGCGTCGGTGGCGCAGGCGCCCGCGGTGGGCGTGCAGGGCGGGCGGCACAGCCCGCTGCGGCAGGCGGTCATCGCGCAGCAATCGCTGTCGGACACGCAGGGGCCGCCGGACGGGACGCAGGCCGCCGCGCAGAGCCCGGCGGTGCACGTCGAGGGCGCGCAGCAGTCGGCCGCGGTGACGCAGCGCCCGCCCAGCGCCACGCAGGGCGGGCGGCAGACCCCGCCGCGGCAGGCGTCCACGCCGCAGCAGTCGCTGTCGGACACGCAGGAGGCCCCGGAGGCCACGCAGGGCGGGCGGCACACCCCGCCGCGGCAGGCGCTCATCGCGCAGCAGTCCCGGTCCGCGACGCACGGCCCGCCCGAGGCCACGCAGGGCGCGCGGCACAGGCCCCCCACGCACGCCGCGGGGGCGCAGCAGTCGGCGCTGGTGGCGCATGCGGCGCC
>JACRDB010000106.1 GCA_016218725.1 Deltaproteobacteria bacterium | reverse complement strand
GGGGGGCTGGCATTCGTGAACAGGCCGGCCCATCGGGCCGGTGGGCCGCATCGAACACGGTCACCCAACGGCGCTCACCCGCACCGAACACGGTCACACAACGGCGCTCACCCGCATCGAACACGGTCACCCAACGGCGCTCACCCGCATCGAACACGGTCACCCAACGGCGCCCACCCGCACCGAACACGATCACCCAACGGCGCTCACCCGCATCGAACACGGTCACACAACGGCGCTCACCCGCATCAAACACGGTCACCCAACGGCGCTCACCCGCATCGAACACGGTCACACAACGGCGCTCACCCGCATCGAACACGGTCACACAACGGCGCCCACCCGCACCGCGGACGGTCTTGCTCCTCCGCCGAGCACCGAGCACCGATCGCCGATCGGTGCTCCCTACCGCGCGCGCTTGTAGAACGGCGTCTTCACCACCACGGCGCTGCACACCCGGCCCCGCTCCGGGTCCCGCAGCCGAAGCGCCGTCCCAAGCTCGCTCAGCGCCACCGGCACGTACGCCAGCCCGAGGTTCTTCCCCACCGTCGGCCCAGGGCTCCCGCTGGTGACATACCCCACCTTCACGTCCCCTCCATCGATCACCTCGAAGTGGTCCCGCGCGATCGCTCGGTCCGTCACCTCGAAGCCCACCAGCCTCCGCGTGAGCCCCGCGGCCTTCACCGCCTGCAGCGCCTCCCGCCCCACGAAATCCCCCGTGTCCAGCTTGACCGCCCACGCCAGCCCCGCCTCCAGCGGGTTCGTCGTCTCGTCGATGTCGTTGCCGTAGAGCGCCATCTTGCACTCCAGCCGCAGGGTGTTCCTGCACCCCAGCCCCGCGGGCTTCGCCCCGAGCTCCGCCCCGAGGCCCAGCAGCGTCCGCCACACCCTCGCCGCGTCCGCCGGCGGGCAGAAGAGCTCCACCCCGTCCTCGCCCGTATAACCCGTGCGAGACACCGTGCAGGCTACGTTGGCCACCGCCGTGTCCGTGAAATGAAACGCCGGCAGCTCCGCCACCCGCCCCTCCATCCCCGCCGCCCGCAGGAGGTCCAGCGCCCTCGGCCCCTGCACCGCGAGCAGCGCCGTCACGTCCGACAGGTCCGTCACCTTCGCCTCGGCCCCCGCCTGGGCCACGAAGTGCCCCACGATCTTCTCCCGGTTGGAGGCGTTGCACACGATCAACACCTTGTCCTGCGCCACCCGGTACACGATCAGGTCGTCCAGCACCGTGCCCCGCGCGTTGCAGCACAGCGTGTAGCGCGCCTGGCCGTCCGTGAGCCCCCGCACGTCGTTGGTCACCAATCGGTCCACCACCGCCAGCGCCCGAGGGCCCTCCACCACCAGCTCCCCCATGTGCGACACGTCAAAGAGCCCCACCGCCTTGCGCGTCGCGTGGTGCTCGTCCACCAGGCCCGTGTACTGCACCGGCATCGCGTAGCCCGTGAAGGGCACCATCCGCGCCTTCAACTCCAGGTGAGCCTCGTACAAGGGCGTGCGCTTCAGCGTCGTGAGGTCCATAGGCCCGCCCTTCTACCATGGCCCCCCACGCCCCGTGTACCCTCCAGACCACCCCCCGTGAGCGCCCGCCAGACCCCGGACCTCAACATGGACGTGGGCGAGCTGCCCGACGAGCCCGCCGCCCTCTGGGCCCTCGCCCACCGGGTCAACATCGCCTGCGGCGGCCACGCCGGGGACCGAGACTCCATCGCCGATGCATGCCGCCGAGCCCGCGGGCACCGAGCGAGGGTCGGTGCCCACCCCTCGTACCCCGACCGGGAACACTTCGGCCGCGTCGCCCTGGACCTCTCCCCGGAGGAGCTCCACGCCACCGTGCTCGCCCAGTGCGCCTTCCTCGCCGTGGTCGCCCGGAGCGAGGGCGTCCCGGTCTCCCACGTCAAGCCCCACGGGGCCCTCTACCACCGCGCCGATCGCGACCCGGTGGTCGCCCGGGCCTTCCTGGACGCCGCCCGGGGCGTCTTCCCCAAGGTCGCCCTCCTCGGGCCCCCGGGGGGGGAGCTCCAGCGCGCCGCGCGGAGAGCCCGCCTCCCCTTCCTGCGCGAGGGCTTCGCCGACCGAGGCTACCGCCCCGATGGGTCCCTCGTCCCCCGGGGAGAGCCCGGGGACCTCCTCACGGACCCCGCGGTCGTGGCCTCGCAGGCCCGCGCGCTCCTGGCCTCAGGGCGCTACGACACGCTCTGCCTCCACGGGGACACCCCCGGGGCCCTGACCCTCGCCCTGGCCGTGCGCCGGGTCCTGGACGGCGGCTGAGCGCCCGCCGCCGCCACCGAGCCACACCCACAGCGCCGGGAGCACCAGGAGCGTGAGCAGCGTCGAGCTCACCAGGCCCCCCACCACCACCGTGGCCAGCGGGCGCTGCACCTCGGCCCCGGCCCCCGTGGCCAGCGCCATGGGCAGGAAGCCCAGCGACGCCACCAGCGCCGTGGTCACCACCGGCCGGAGCCGCCGGAGCGCCCCGTCCCTCGCCGCGTCGAGCACCGAGCGCCCCTCGGTTTGCAAGAGCCTCACCTGGCTCACCAGCACCAGGCCGTTGAGCACCGACACCCCGAAGAGCGCGATGAACCCCACCCCCGCGGAGATGCTGAAGGGCATCCCCCGCGCCCACAGCGCGAACACCCCCCCCGTCGCCGCGAAGGGCACGTCCAGGAAGATCACCAGCGCCGGGGCCCAGCGCCGGAAGGACAGCACCAGGAGCCCCAGGATCGCCGCCAGGGTAAGCGGCACCACCACCGAGAGGCGCTCGGTGGCTCGCTGGAGGTTCTCGAACTGCCCACCCCACGCGAGGCGGTACCCCGGCGGCAGCGGCAGCTCCCGGTCCACCCTCGCCTGGGCCTCCGCCGCGAAGCCCCCGAGATCCCTCCCGCGCACGTTCACCTGTACCACCGAGCGGCGCTCGGTGCCTTCCCGCTGGATCAGCACCGGCTCGTCCCGAAGCTCGAAGCGCGCCACGGCCCCGAGGGGCACGAGCACCGACCCGGCGCGCACCGGCAGCGCCGAGAGGGCCTCGGTGTCCCCGCGGAACCGAGGGTCAATGCGCACCTGCAGCGGGTACCTTCTTCGGCCCTCGAGCACCGTGCCCGCGGTGAGCCCCCCCACGGCCCCGATGGCGTCCACCACCGAGGCCACGTCGGCCCCGGCCCGGGAGAGCGCCGCCCGGTCGGGCGTGGCGTGGAGCACCGGGAGCCCCTCCACCCGGTCCACCCGGACGTCCGCCGCGCCCCGCAGGCCCCCGAGGATCCTCGCGGCCCGCCCCCCGAGGCGCCCGAGCACCCGGAGGTCCTCGCCGTAGATCCGCAGGGCCAGGTCCCCGCGAGAGCCCGAGAGCAGCTCGTTGGTGCGCATCTCGATGGGCTGCGAGAACCCGAAGGCCACCCCCGGCACGGCGCTCCGGAGCGCCGCGCTCATGCGCTCCACCAGGGCCTCCCGGTCCGGGCCCCCGGGCCACGTCTCCCGCGGGTGGAGCATCACGAAGACATCACTGGCCTCCACGCCCATCGGGTCGTTGGCGATCTCCGGCCGGCCCGTCTTGGTGACCACCGTGAGCACCTCCGGGAAGCGCCGGAGCGCGCGCTCCACGAGCCCCCCGGTGCGCACGCTCTCCGCCAGGGACGTGCTGGGCAGCCGCACCGCCTCGATCACCAGCGAGCCCTCGTCAAGCCTCGGGACGAACTCGCTCCCGAGGCCCCGGGACAAAACCCCCGCCAGGACGAAGAGCCCCAGGGCCCCCGCCACCGCCAGCCACGGGCGCCGGAGGCTCGCACCGAGCGCCGGTCGGTACAGCCACCCGAGCGCGGTCACCACCGGCGAGGGGCGGTCCCGCTCCTCGCGGGAGAGCACCAGTGAGGCCAGCGCGGGCACGAAGGTGAGCGACAGCACGAAGGCCGACCCCAGCGCGAAGAGCACGGTCCACGCCATGGGGCCGAACATCCTCCCCTCGGAGCCCTCCAGGGCCAGCACGGGCACGTACACCAGCGCGATGATGGCCTCGCCGAAGACCGTGGGGCCCCGCACCTCCAGGGACGCCTGGAGCACGGCCTCGTCGCGCTCCTCGGGCGTGAGCGCGCGCCCCAGGCGCCCCCGGGCCACGTCCAGGTGGTGCAGGGCGTTCTCCAGGAGGATGATGGCCCCGTCCACCACAAGACCAAAATCCAGGGCCCCGAGGCTCATGAGGTTGCCGCTCAGGCCCAGGGCCCGCATCCCCAGGAAGGCCCCGAGCATGCACAGCGGGATCATCGCCGCGGCCACCAGGCCCGCCCGGAGGTTGCGAAGCAACAGAAACAGCAGCGCCACCACCAGGAGCCCGCCCTCGAGCAGGTTCCTGGCCACGGTGCTGATGGTGCGCTCCACCAGCGCCGTGCGGTCGTAGAAGGGCTCGATGGTGACGCCCTCGGGGAGCGACGGGGCGAGCTCTCGCACCGCCCGGTCCACCGCGGCGGACACCGTGCGGGAGTTCTCCCCGAGGCGCATCATGGCCATGCCTACGACAATCTCCCCGCGGCCGTCGCGGCTCGCGGCCCCCTGGCGCAGCACCGGCGCGTAGCGCACCACGCCGAGGTCCTCGACGCGCACCACGCCCCCCTCGCGCCGGGCCACCACCACCTGGCGCAGGTCCTCGAGGCTGGACAAGAGCCCGTCGGCGCGCACCAGGAGGGCCTCGGGGCCACGCTCCACGGTGCCTCCCCCCGCGATGCGGTGGTTTCGCTCCAGGGCCTCGACCACGTCGGTGACCGTGAGCTCCCGGGCCCGGAGGCTCCGAGGGTCCACGGAGACCTCGTAGGCCCGAAGCTCCCCGCCGAAGGTGTTCACCTCGGCCACCCCGGGCACCAGCCGCAGCCTCGGGGCGAGCTGCCACTCCAGCACCGAGCGCAGCTCCATGGGGCTCCTGCCCGGCCCCCGCACCTCGAACTGGTACACCTCCCCGAGGCCCGTGGTGGGAGGCCCCAGCTCCGGCAGCCCCACGCCCGGGGGGAGCGTGTCCCTCAACGCGGTGACGCGCTCGTTCACGAGCTGCCGCGCGGCGAAGGGGTCCACCGCGTCCTCGAAGACCACCGTCACGGCGCTCACGCCGTTGCGCGAGAGGGACCGGAGCTCCTGCACCCTGGGGAGCCCCGTGAGGGCCCGCTCCACGGGCACGGTGACCATGCGCTCGATGTCCAGGGCCCCCAGGGCCGGGGCCGTGGTGAGCACCTGCACCTGCGAGTTGGTCAGGTCCGGCACGGCGTCGATGGGCAGGGCCAGGAAGGCCCGCGCCCCGAGGGCCGCCAGGAGCACCGTGAGGAACAGCACCACCCAGCGGTTCCGGATGCTCCACGCCAGGAGCGCGCCCACGCTACTCCTCCTCCTCCAGCTCGTCGCGCTCCAGCTCCCCGCGGAGCGTCAGGGCCCCGCGCACCACCAGCCGGTCGCCCGCCGAGAGCCCTCGGAGCACGGGCACCCGGTCGCCCCGCTCGGGCCCCAGCGCCACCGCCCGGGGCGAGAAGCGCCGAGGGCCCACCTCCAGGAACACGCTGCGGCCCTCGTCGGTCTCCTGCACGGCCTCGCGCGGGACCCAGAACGCCGGGGCCTCGGTGGACCGATCGGCGATCGGTAGAGCCACCACGCAGCTCATCCCCGGGCGCAGGGCCCCGTCGGCGTTGGGGAGCGAGAGCACCGCCTCCAGGGTGCGCGTGGCCGGGTCCAGCAGCGCCCCGAGCACCGCCACGGCGCCCGGGAACGCCCGGCCCGGGAACGCAGGCACCTCCACCGTCACCGATTGCCCCTCGGTGATACGGGCCAGGTCCCGCTCCGGCACCCGCGCCGTGGCCCGCACCTCGTCGGTGCGCACGAGCACGAACAGCGCCTCGCTGCCCGTGAGCACCTGGCCGAGCACCACGTCCCGGGCGGCCACGGTGCCGTCCATGGGGGCCCTCACGGCGGCGCGGGCCTCGCCGTGGCTGGTGCCCATGCGCAGCCCCCGGATGGCCCCCTCGGTGAGCCCGAGGTTGTGCAGGTGCTCCTCGGCCTCGTGCAGCACCGCGGCGGCCTCGGCGTGGTGGGCCTCGGCCTGGCGCAGGTCGAGCACCGCCCCCACGCGCTCCTCCACCAGTCGTCGGTGGCGCTGGAGCTGGTCCTCGGCGGCGCGCAGCCGCGCCACGGCGCCCAGGTACTCGGTGACCACCTGGTGGTACTCCAGGGTGTCCAGGTCCAGGAGCACCTGGCCCCGGCGCACGCGCTCCCCGAGGCCCGCCCTCACCGAGAGCACCCGGCCCGGGGCCCGGGAGCCCACCCGGGCCATGCGCCTCGGGTCGGCCTCCACGGCGCAGGGCAGCGTCCAGCGCGGGGCGAAGGCCTCGGGGCTCACCGCGGTCACCTCGATGCCCGCGTTGGCCAGGCCCTCCTCGGTGAGCTCCACCACCCGGGGCTCGGCCACCGATGGGCGATCGGTGGCCGGCGGGGCCCGGGTGACCTCGGGCGTCGCCGGGCGGCGGCATCCGAGGAGGCAGAGGGCCACGAGGAGGCCCGCGGCGGGCCCTGGAGGGTGCTGGCTCACTCGGCGACCCCCGCGGCGGTGAGCACGGCGAGGCGGGCGCGGGCGAGCTCGGCGCGGGATTCACCGAGGGCCTCTCGGAGGGTGAGCGCCTCGCGGCGCACGGCGAGGGCGGAGGTGAGGTCCCGCTGGCCGAGCTCGTAGGCGCGGGCGGCGAGGCGCTCGGCGGAGTCCGCGGCCGGCGCGGCCTCGGAGAGGGCGCGGAAGGCGCCGAGGGCGCCCTCCCAGCGGGCGTAGGCCGCCCGCAGCTCCGCCTCGGCGGCGCGCAGGGCCACGGCGAGGGCGCGCTCCCGATGGCGCACCCGGGCCGAGGCCAGGCCCCGGGCGGTCTGGTTGCGGTCATAGACGGGCAGCGGGAGCTCCACGCCGGCCTGGGCGAAGAGCTCGTTCTCGCGCACGCCCTGGAACGAGAGCCTGGGCACCGGGAGCCCGAGGCGGGCCTGGAGGGCCTCGTCGGCGCGGGCCTCACCGATGGCCGCTCGGTCCCTGACGAGGTCCGCGCGGCGCGAGAGGCCCCGGAGGAGGGCGTCCAGCGGTCCCAGGGGCGCCGCGGGGTCGGGCTCCTCGGCGGGGACGAGGGTGGCCTCGGGGCCGAGGCCCAGGGCGCCGCGCAGGGTCTCCAGGTGGGCGCGCTGGCGTCCCTCGGCCAGGAGGAGCCGGGCGCGGGCCTCGGCGCGGAGGGCCTCGGTGAGGGCGACGTCGCCGTCGCCGGTGGTGCCCGCGTCGCGCCGGGCGCGGGCGCAGCGGGCGAGGGCCTCGTCGGTGTCCAGCCGCGCGCGGGCCAGGGCGGCGCGGTGCCCTTCGGCGACGGCGTCGAGGAGGGCCTCCAGGGCGAGGCCCACGGCGCGCCAGCGGGCCTCGTCGAGGTGGGCCTCGGCGGAGCGTTCGGCGGCGGAGAGGTGGGCGCCGCGGGCCGGGGTGACGCCCCCCAGGTCCAGGGGCCAGGTGAGGGCGAGGTTGACATCGAGGAGCACGGGGGAGCCTTCTTCCCGTAGGAAGCGGGGCCCGGCCCGGAGGGACAGCACGGGGTTGCCGGGCCCCTGGCGGGCGCCGGCTTCGCGCACCGAGCGGGCCTCGTCCAGGGCGGCCAGGCCGAGGGCGACCAGGGGCGCGCGCTCCGCGGCCAGGGCTCGCACGGTGTGCGGGTCGAGGGAGACGGTCTGGGCGAGGGCGGAGTTGGAGAGCGCGAGCAGCGCCAGGGCCAGGACGCGCGTCATCCCGGGTGGAACCGCGGGGCGAGGGTGGTTGTTCCCTGGGGGCATCAGAGGCGTTCAGGCGCGCTTGCGGCGGGCGCTCGGGTCCCGGGCCTCGCGGCAGAGCTCCTCCAGGTGGTCGATGTTGCGGCGGCCGGCGGGGCCCCGGGCGACCAGCTCGACGAGGGCCTCGAGCACCGAGCGGGCATCGGTGCCGTCCAGGGGGCCGAGGGCGTCGGCGATGCGCCGGGCGCGGAACTCCTCTCTCCGCAGGGCGGGGGCGTAGCGGTACGCGGGACCGAGGCGCTCGCGGATGAGCACCCGCTTGCGGTGGAGGCGCTCCAGGGCGGACTGCACGGTGTTCACGGTGATGCCTCGGGGCTCGCCGACGGCGCCGTGCACGTCCCGCGGGATGGCAGAACCGACCTCCCAGAGGTGCTCCAGCACCGCGGCCTCCAGCACCCCCAGGAGCGGCAGCGGTGAGTTCATGAGCGCACCGTACACCCTTCGCCACCGAGGGGCAATCGGTGCCCGACGCTCTCGGCGCAGCGGCCGCGCGGGGTGACGTCGCCGCCAGGGGCACCGGTTGGAACGGCAGGAGTTGACGGAGGCCAAGATCGGGCGGAGCATCCCGGAGGGCTTGTGGGAGGGGGCGGTGGTACCGTCACGGGGTGTTGGACCGCCTGACCTCCTGCTCCGTCGCCAACCCCGCGCGGCTCGTCGACGCGCTCAAGGGAGGCCCTGCGATCCCCGCCCGCCGTCCCCTCCCCAACCGCGCCACCCAGGCGTCAGCTCGCGCGCCATGAACTTCGGCGCTGCGCTGGTCGCCCTCGGCCTCGCCCTGGTCCTCAAGGTCGCGGTGATGGTCCTCGGCGCCCGGCTCCTCGTGAAGGTCTTCCGGGCCCGTCACGGCGCGCCGCCGCGCCGACCCTGGCTGCTGGTGCCCCGGCGCAACACGCCGGAGGTGCGGCTCCTCACCTGGGCCCTGGTCCTCTTCTATGTGACCGAGCTCACCTGCGGCATCGAGATCTATGTGATCTTCCGCTCGTCGCCCTGGCTGTCGTCGATCCACTCCGTGGCGTCGGGCGTCGGCATGGCGCTGTTCGCCCTGGGGCTCTTCGAGCACCTCGACCGCGAGCTCCTGCGCTTCGGGCAGCCGTCTTGCCTGGTGAACCGCGTCTGCCGGGGCTGCACCCTCGCCGAGCCCGAGGGCTGCCGCATGAGCGCCCTGCTGCTGCTCCTCGCGGGCTTCGTGGCGCTCGCCGCGCTCCCGCCCTTCCTCGCCTCCACGGAGCCCATGATCGCCGATCCGCGGCGCTGGCTCCTGCCCTTCCCAGCGCTCAACGCCTGGTACGATCACAGCTTCATCCCCTGGGTCCGGTCGCTCCTGCCGGGGATGGATCCCACCGGCGGCGCCTACGTGATCCGGGAGGTCGTCAACGTCCTCGAGTTCCGCGTGCTGCCCGCCGCCGCCCTGGTCGCGGCGGTCGGGGGCGTCGCGCTGCTGCGGCGGGGGAGCCACCGCGCCGGGCTGCGGCTGACCCTCGCGGCGGCGGGCGTGCTGGCGTACGTCTACCTGGAGCTGATCACCTTCCGCATACACGGCGACGCCCTGGCGGGCGGCGTGATGCACGAGGTGGCCGAGCTGTGGTTCCTCGTCGTGGTGGCCGAGTACCTGACGCGCTCGTTTGGAGAGCGCCCCTCTCCGCGTCCTGAAGCGACGCCTTCGCGAGGAGGACCGCCCACGGTGTAACGTCGCGGGAGCGCTCGCGCCGGAGCCCCGATCCCTTCCCAACCCAGGGCCGCAAGATGGAGAGCAGCAACTGGTTCGAAGTTCTGGTCTTCGGTTTCGCGGGCGTGTCAGCGGTCGCTCTGGCGGTCGGTGCGTGGTTCAACGCCCGCCGCCGGGCGGCCATCACCCGCGGGAGGCGCCTGCTTCACGACGTGCGCGACGGCGAGGCTGCGGCGGTCGTCGGGCGGGTCATCCTGCGGAGCCCCGCGCTCCGCGCCCCCTTCAGCGGGCGCGACTGCGCCTCCTTCCGCGGCTACAAGAGCCGGTACATCGATCATGGCGGCGCGGGCGGCAACGTGGAGGAGGGTCACGCCGAAGCCTACAGCGACTTCGACCTGGAGGACCAGACCGGACGCGCGCGCGTGACGATGAGCCGGGGGGTGGTCGTCGAGGATCCGCCGGTGGGGGTCGGTCGTGACGGCGAGTGGAGTTGCTTCGAGTGGGCGCTCACGGAGGGGCTGCACGTCTGCGTCGTCGGCGTCGCGCGGTGGGAGCAGGTCCCGACGCTCGAGGTGCCGTCCCGAGGGGCGCCCCCGACGGCCAGCGGGCCCTTCCGGGAGGCGCCCAGGGGTCTCCGAATCGACGCGTCGCGCATCTTCTCGGTCTGAGCCGGTGGGCGCGCGGCGGGGCGGCGTGCGCCTGCCGCGCTCCGCGGGTATGCTCCAGGGGTGAGCACCCGACCCACCACGGCGCGAGGCCCCTTCCGCGCGGCGTCGCTGAAGAGCGGGGACCCGTACGAGCTGTCCCGGGGACACCCCATTCAATGCGCGCCCACGGGGGCCGATGGCACGGTGCCCAACGCCCTGGGCGCCGCGGTGCTGGGCTCGGACCCCGCGGTGGAGCGCGCCGGGGTGGACCCGGGGATCAAGCTGTCGGACGACACGCTCCGGGCGCCGGATGTAGGGGTGGGCCTGGGGCCCGAGGCGCCTGGCTGGGGCACCACGGTCCCGCCCCTGGTGGTGGAGTATGCCTCGCGCGAGCAGGACGAGAGGGACCTCCAGGTGAAGATCACCGAGCTCCACGCGGCGGGCACCCGCTGGGTCTGGGTGCTGCGCCTCGCGGGTCCGCGCAGGGTCGAGGTCTACGAGAAGGGCGTCGCCCCGCAGACCTTCACCCCGGGGCAGAGGCTCCTGGCCCCGGGGGTGCTCAAGAACCCCGTCCTGGTCGAGGCCCTCTACGACCGCGAGGCCGCCCACGAGGCCACGCTCACGAACCTCCTGCAGCGCAAGGGCTACGACTCCCTCGACGCCGTCCGGGCGGAGGGCCACCAGGAGGGTCACCAGGAAGGCCACCAGGAGGGCCACCAGGAGGGCCACCAGGAGGGCCTCCGGGAGGGGGAGCTGCGGGCGCTGCGCGAGGCCGTGCGGGCGGTGCTCTCGGCGCGGGGCGTGGCCCTCTCGGAGGCCCATGCCGCGGCGCTCGGGGCGTGCGCCGACCCCGCCACGCTCGGCCTCTGGCTCACCCGCGCGGCCACGGAGAGTTCGCCCGACCGGGTGTTCCTGCCGTAACGCCACCCCGGAGTGTAGTCCGGGGGAGCGCTACCCCAGGCGGCCGGTGAGGTAGTCCCACACCGTGGGGTCCCGGGCCCGCTCGAACATCGCCGCGGTGTCCCCGTGCTCCCGGAGCGCGCCGGCGCCGTCCTCCGGCCAGAGGCACGCCAGGTGGTCGCTGGCGCGCCGGGCCTGGGCCAGGTTGTGCGTCACCAGCACCATCGTCAGGCGCCCGCGCAAGCCCGCCAGGAGCCGCTCGATCCGCGCCGTGGCCACCGGGTCCAGCGCGCTGCAGGGCTCGTCCAGGAGCAGCACCGAGGGCTCCAGCGCCAGCGCCCGGGCGATGCACAGCCGTTGTTGCTGCCCCCCCGAGAGCCGCTCGGCGGGGCGCCCGGCCTCGCCGCTCAGCTCGTCCCAGAGGCCCACCTCCCGCAGGGCCGCCTCGGCCCGCGCCAGGGCCTCCCGGCGGGATGCTCCGTGGTGCTCCAGCGCCAGGGTCACGTTCCCCAGCACCGACACCGGGAAGACATTCGGTCGCTGGAAGATCAAGCCCACCCGCCGCCGGAGCGCCTCCAGGTCCACCTCGGGAGCCAGCGCGTCCAGGGCACCGATCCGCGCTCGGCCCTCCACGGTCACCGCCCGGTCCAGGTCGTGGAGCCGGTTGATCGCGTGCAGGAGCGTGGTCTTGCCGCACCCCGAGGGGCCCACCACCGCAGTGATCGCCCCCGCCGGGAAGGTCACCGTCACGCCCCGCAGCGCCACCCTCGCGCCGTAGCGCACCGTGAGCGCCGTGAGCTCCACCGCCGGGGCGCTCACCGCTGGGCCCCGAGGCGCCCCACCCGGCGCACGCATGCCTGCACGCCCTCGTGGGTGAGCACCACCATGGCCAGGAGCACCAGCGCCGCGGCCCAGGCCCTCGGGGCCCCTCCGGGCACCTCCACCGCCAGGAGATACACATGGTAGGCCAGCGTGCGCGCGGGGTCGTGGACGCTCGTGGGCCAGCGCACCGAGGCCCCCGCGGTGAACATCACCACCGCGGTCTCCGCGAGGCAGCGCCCGAGGGCGAGCCCCAGCCCCGCGGCGATGCCCGGCGACGCCTGCGGGAGGAGCACCCTGCGCAAGGTCGCGGCGCGGGTGAGGCCGAGGGCCAGGGCCCCGGCCCGCTGGTCCCAGGGCACCGCCCGGAGGCCCTCCTCGGCGGCGCGGACGAACACCGGGAGCACCATGGTGGCCAGCGTGAGCCCGCCGCTCAGGATGCTCCACCCCAGGCCCAGGACGTCCACGAAGAGGCTCATGCCGAAGAGCCCGAAGACCACCGAGGGCACGCCCGCGAGGGTGTCCAGCCCGAAGCGAACGGCGCCCACGGCGCGGCCTCGCCGGGGCGCGAACTCCGAGAGCCACACGGCCGCCCCGAGGCCCACCGGGAGCACCGCCAGGAGGGCCACCAGCAGCACCGCCAGGGTGCCGACGAGGATGGGCGCCAGGCCCCCGGAGCGCCCGGCGTCCGAGGGGTCCTCCAGGAGGAGCGCCAGGGTGACGCCCGGGGCGCCCCGGGAGACCGTGCCCGCGAGCAGCGCCAGGAGGGCGCCCAGCACGGCCGCGACGGAGCCCCCGAGGAGCGCCAGGGAGAGCGCGTGGGCCGCGCGCTTCACGCTTCTCTCCGGTGGCCCGCGAGGTTCCCCAGGGCTACGAGCGCCGCCACCAGGGCGAAGAGCGCGAGGCCCGACGCGAAGAGCGCGCGGTGGTGGTCCCCGAGGGCGTAGGCCATCTCCAGGGCGACGTTGCTGGTGAGCGTGCGCGTGGCGTCGAAGGGCCCCCGGGGGACCTGCACGGTGTTGCCCGCCACCATGAGCACGGCCATGGTCTCCCCGGCGGCGCGGCCAAAGCCAAGGAGCACCGCGGTGGCCACGCCCCGGCGGGCGGCCGGGAGCGAGACCTTCCACAGCGTGGCGTGGCGCCCGAGGCCCAGCGCCGCGGCGGCCTGGAGGAGCCCCGCGGGCACCTGCCGGAAGGCGGCCTCGGAGAGCGCGGCCACGGTGGGCACGCACATCGCCGCGAGGACCAGCACCGCCGTGAGCACGGAGAGCCCCGGGGGGCGGTGCGAGGCCACCCTCGGGGCCAGGACGGCGATGCCCCAGAGCCCGAAGACCACCGAGGGCACCCCGGCCAGGAGCCCCGACAGGGACGAGAGCGCCCCGGCCACCCGGGGCCGGGCCCAGAACACCGTCACCGCCGCGTAGGAGACCCCGAGGGGGGCGGCCAGCGCGAGCGCTCCGACGGTGGTGAGGAGGGTGCCTGCGACCATGGGCAGGAGCCCGTAGTGTCCCGCGGTGGGGGCCCAGCGGCTGCCGGTGAAGGCCCCGAGGCCCACCCGGAGGACCAGGGGCCCGGCCTGGAGGGTGACGTAGGCCAGCACCACGAGCACGGCGCCGCCGGCCAGGGCGGCGCAGGCGCGGGAGGCACCGAGGAGCCATCGGTCCCCGCGGCTCAAGGGAGCACGAAATCCTGGGCGGCGACGATCCTGCGGCCCTCGGGGCCACGGACGAAGGTGATGAAATCCCGCGCGAGGCCCGCGGCCGGCCCGCGGGTGACGAGGTTCAGCTCGCGCCGCAGGGGGAAGCGCCCGCTGCGCACGTTCTCCACGGTGGCGGCGACGCCGTCCAGGGCCAGGAGCTTGAGGGGGGTGCCCTGGGCGATGGCCGCCGTGGCGCTGCCGATGGAGACGTACGCTACCGCCGCGGGCGACGCCGCCACGGTGGCGATGGCCTGGCCGTTGGGGCCGATGATCACCGCGTTCCGGACGAACCTCCCGCGGAGCCCGAAGTGCTGCTCGAAGAGCTCCAGGGTGGAGCGGCCTTCTTCCTTGTTCACCACGGTGATGGGCCCGGGGGCTCCGCCCACCGAGGCCCAATCGGTGGTCGCGCCGGTGTAGATGTCCACCACCTGCTGGCGGGTGAGGTTCTGCGCGGGGTTGGTCCCATGGACGATGAGCGCGATGCCGTCCAGGCCGATGGTGTAGGCCGTGAGGTCACGCTCGTCCGGGTGCAGGGCGCGGGACACCATGCCCACCCCGGCCAGGCCCGAGCGGGTGGTACGGATCCCGGCCCCGGAGCCCCCGCCCTGGACCTCTACCCTCGCCCCGGGGTGCTCCCGCTCAAAGGCCTGGGCGGCCAGCTCGCACACGGGCTGCACCGTGGACGACCCGGCCACCGTGAGCCTGCCCCCCGCGGCGCTGGCCCGGCGGCACCCGCCGAGAGCGCCAAGACCCCACACCGCCAGCAACGTCCGTCGCCCGAGCTCCACCGTGCCTTGGCCTCCGGGGACCTTCATGGCGCACCCCGCGCCCCTCCGCAACCTCTTGGAATCACAGGGAAACATCGTCAACCGACGATGAGTGCCATCGTTGAAATACGATGAATGTGGTCCCAACGGCTGCCTTGGGGCGGAGGGGTGTGCTAGGAACAGGGCCAGAACGGAGGACCTCAGGCATGGCTCTGGATGTTGAAGCGGCGGTGAGGGAGCGGTATTCGGGCGGGGCGAAGGCTGTGGAGACGCAGCTCTGCTGCCCGGTGAAGTACAACCCGCAGTACCTCAAGGTGATCCCCGAGGAGGTGCTGGAGAAGGACTATGGGTGTGGGGACCCGAGCCAGTACGTGCGCGAGGGCGAGACGGTGCTGGACCTTGGGAGCGGCACGGGGAAGATCTGTTACATCGCCAGCCAGGTGGTGGGGCCGACGGGGCGAGTGATCGGTGTGGACATGAACCCGGACATGCTGGCGATCGCGCGCCGGCACCGGGACGAGGTGGCGCGGAGGGTGGGGCACGGCAACGTGGAGTTCCGCCGGGGGCGCATCCAGGACCTGGGGCTGGACCTGGACGCGCTGGACGCGTACCTCCTGGAGCACCCGGTGCGCACGGCGGACGAGCTGGTGGCGCTGGAGGCGGCGCAGCGGCGGCTCCGGGCGGAGCGGCCGCTGGTGGCGAGCGACAGCGTGGACGTGGTGGTGTCCAACTGCGTGCTGAACCTGGTGCAGGACGACGACCGTCGGAGTTTGTTCCGGGAGCTGTTCCGGGTGCTCAAGCGGGGCGGGCGCGCGGTGATCTCGGACATCGTGTCGGACGAGGAGGTGCCGGAGGCGCTGCGGCAGGACCCGGTGCTGTGGTCCGGGTGCATCTCCGGGGCCTTCACCGAGACGGGCTTCCTGGAGGCCTTCGAGGAGGCGGGCTTCTACGGGGTGGAGCTGGTGAAGCGCGACGCGGAGCCGTGGCAGACGGTGCAGGGCTACGAGTTCCGGAGCGTGACGGTGGCGGCCTACAAGGGCAAGCAGGGCCCCTGCCACGAGACCCTGAAGGCGATGATCTACAAGGGCCCGTGGAAGACCGTGACCGACGACGACGGGCACACCTTCCGCCGGGGCGTGCGCGAGGCGGTCTGCGAGAAGACCTTCCAGCTCCTCTCCCGGGCGCCGTACCAGGGGCAGTTCGAGCCGGTGCTCCCGCGGGTGGCGGTGCCCGAGGGCGAGGCGCGCCCCTACGACTGTGACCGCGCGGAGCCCCGGCACCCGAGGGAGTCCAAGGGCCAGGACTACGTGGCCACCAAGGGCGTCTGCGGCCCGTCCTGCTGCTAAACCGATCGGCGATCGTTACGGCGCCGCCGTGAGCCAGGTGGCGACCCGCGGGGCGCCGGTCCCGGGGAGGGCGTAGCGCTCCTGGGCGAGCGCGGTCCAGCCCTCGGGCACCGAGGGGGCCTCGGTGGTGAGCACCACCACCGCCCCAGCGGGGCGCAGGAGCGCCCTCGCCAGCGGGAGCCACTGCTCCGGGGCGTACACCGCGCGGCTGACGGCGCCCTGGCACACCGCCCTCGGAGGCGCCTCGGGCTCCACCCGGGTCTGGGACACCCGTAGCCTCGGGGCGAGCCCGAAGCGCCCGAGGCACAGCCGCAGGAAGGTCGCGCGCTTCTGCCGGGGCTCCACCAGCACGCCCTCCACCGTGGGGTCCACCAGCGCCAGCGGCACCAGCAGCGAGGCCCCTCCCGCGCCCACCTCCCACACGGGAGCACCGAGCAGCGATCGGTGCCGCGCCAGCACCAGGGCGTCCGCCAGGGCCACCGCGGCCAGCTCCAGCGGGTCCCGCACCCCCGTCAGGTCCGTGTGGGCGCCGAAGCGCGTGAGCTCCAGCACGGACGCCCGGAGCCTCTCGCGGGGCGCCTCCGGGAGCGCGGGGGCCAGCGCCTGGAGGACCCGGTCCACGGCGGGCGCCGCGGCGGTCACGGGGCCTTGCGGGGCGCCCGGGGCAGAGGGTTCGTGCGCAGGATGGCCTCGTCCAGGCCCGCCCCGAGCGCGAGCTCCACCAGGTCCACGGCGCGCTCCAGCACCGGCCCGAGGAGCGCCGCCTCCTCCGGGCGGAAGGGCGACAGCACATGGTGCTCCACGGTGCCCTGGAGGGGCCTCCCGATCCCGATGCGAAGGCGCCCGAAGTCCGCCCCCACCGCGGCGGTGATGTCCCTCAGGCCGTTGTGCCCCCCGTGACCACCGCCCCGCTTGGCTCGGAGCTCGCCGAAGGGCAGCTCCAGCTCGTCGTGCAGGACCAGCGCGTCCAGCGGGCGCAGGCGCAGCTCCTGGAGGGCCTTCTGCACCGTGCGCCCGGAGAGGTTCATGAAGGTTTGTGGTTTGATGAGCAGCACCTCCTCGCCGGCCACCACCGCCCGCGCGGCGAGCCCCGTGAAGCGCTCGCGCCACTCGCTGCCGCTCGCCCGCTGCCAGAGCGCGTCCAGCGCCTGGAAGCCGACGTTGTGCCGGTGTGACTTGTACTGCGGGCCCGGGTTCCCGAGCCCTACCACGAGGCGCATGGCGGTGGGTGTCGTGAGAGGTGGGAGGCCGACGCGAGCGCCGGTCTGGGGTTACTTCTTCTTCTTGTCCTTGGCGGGGGCCGCCTTGGCGTCCTTGGCGGGGGCCGCCTTGGCGTCCTTGGCGCCCGCGGCGGGGGCCTTGGCGTCCTTGGCCCCGGCAGCGGCGGGGGCCGCGGCGCCCGGAGCGGCCCCGGCGGCGCCCGGAGCGGCCTCGGCGGCGCGCTCTTCCTTCTCCGGCGCCACGATGGACACCACCGTCTGCCCCGCGTCGAGCTTGACGGCGACGCCCTCCGGGAGCGCCAGGTCCCGGACGTGGAGCGCCTGGCCGAGCTCCAGCGCCGTCACGTCCGCTTCGATCTTGGCGGGGATCTTGTCCGGGGTGCACAGCACCGGCAGGGTGCGGTAGATCTGCCGCAGGATGCCCCCCTGGGTGGCCACGCCCTTGCTCTTGCCCGTGGTGTGGAAGGGCACCGGCACGATGATCTTGCGGCCCACGGCCACGGTGTAGAAATCCGCGTGCTCCAGGGCGCGGGTCAGCGGGTGGTACGCGTAGCCCTTGAGCATCGCCAGGGTGCGCGAGCCCTCCACGGAGACGGTCACCACGGTGTTGCGCCCGAGCGGCGCGGCCAGGATGGCCTTGATGTCCTTGGGGTCCACCGCGATGGAGCGGGCGGTCTCCCCGGGGCCATACATGATCGCCGGGAGCTTGCCCGAGGCCCGGAGCCTCCGTGCCGGCCCCTTGCCGTGCTGGTCCCTTGGCGTTGCGTTCAGCGTGAGCGTCGTCTCCATGGTCGTCCTCGAGGTCCCCCATCCGCCTGGAGCCCGACCACCGGGCGCCTCACGGCCGTGGGATGAAAGCGCCCCGCACCCGCGGGACGCGGCTGTCTACCCGATGCCTCCGCCCTCGTCCAGCGGGCTATGGGTCTCCGGGGCCTCCCTCGGAGCCCGGCGTGTCCCCTGGGGCGTCCGGGGGCTCCGGCGGGTGCCGGGCCTCCAGGGCCTCGACCCGGGCGCTCAGGCGCCGCACCTCGGCCTGCAGGGCCTGGATCTGCACCGCGGGGTTGATGCTCTCCCAGAAGAGCCTCATGCGCTCGTTCTGGCTGTGCTGCCACTGGTCCAGGGCCTCGCGGCTCTGCTCCACGAACTGCTGCACCCGCGTGGCCGTGGGCGTGGACGAGGGCCCCGCGGGGCTCTCCGGGGTCTCCGGGGGGGCCTCCTGGACGGCAGCGGGGGCCGGGGTCTCCGGGGCATCGGGCTCCGGCGCGGTGTCCACCGGCGGCTCCGCGCGGCGCAGGAGCTTGCTCACGGGACCCTCCCGGAGCGTGGTGATGATCCGCTCGCCGGAGGCCAGGAGGTCCTTGAGGGCCGTCAGCGGCAGCGGCCGGGACTGCTTGCGCTCCTCCTCGTAGAGGATCTGCGCCAGCGTCATGCTGGTGATGTCGTCCTTGGAGTTGTTGTCAATGATGCGCACGTCCTGGCCCTGGCGCACCATCTCCGCGATCTGCGGGAGGGTGACGTAGCGGCTCTCGGCGGTGTCGTAGAGCTTGCGGTTGGAGTACCGCTTGACCACCCGCGGCGCGGCGGGCCCCGCGGGCGGTGGTTGTGTGTCCGGCGTGCTCACAGGGGCCGTGCTAGCCCCCCGGTCACCACCCGGTCAAGGCCCCGGCGGAAAGTGCTATGCTCCCGGGAGCATGGACGAGGGGCTGGTGGACACCCTGTGCCGCCGCGCGGCGACGATGGCAGACCCCATCGCCCGGGTGCAGTTCTTCCGGTCCGTGGTGCTCTCCCTCCCCCTGGAGACGCTGGAGCGCCTCGCGGAGGCCCTCACGGAGCGCGCCGGGTGGCGGGACCCGGACGCCCGCTCGGCGTTGCTCACCCTCCAGATCGCCCGCGCCCAGCCCCCGCAGCTCTTCCCCGAGGAGCCCGCGACGGACGCGCCCCTCCCCGGGGACCACCCCTCGGGAGACCCTCTGGGGGCCGACCGGGCGGAGCGCGGTGCGGCCCGCGTGCCGGACTACGGCCGCGGCCGCGTGCTCACCCTGGGCGAGCGAAAATCCCTCGCGCGCAAGCCCGACCGGAGGGTCCTGGAGCGCGTCCTCGCGGACCCCCACCCGGACGTGATCGCCCTGCTCCTGCAGAACCCCAGGCTCACCGAGCCCGACGTGGTCCGGCTGTGCTCCCGCCGCCCGGGCGTCCCGGACATCCTCCAGCGGGTCTTCGCCACGCAGCGCTGGGCCTCCCGCGCGGGCGTCCGCAGTGCCCTGGTCAAGAACCCCTACACCCCGAGGGCCATCGCCCTGTCCATCGTCGCCCTCCTGCCCGCCGAGGAGCTCCGCGAGGTCGCCGCCGACTGGCACCTGCCCAACCCCGTGCGCCGGCGCTGCCTGGAGATCCTCGCCAGGCTCAGGCCCACCCCCCAGGCGCCCCTCGGGGAGCTCCATTAGACACCCGTGGACGGCCTCTTCCTTGATTTCAACGGCCTCCTCGTGGACGACGAGCACCTGCACCTCCAGGGCTTCAACGCCGTCCTGGCCCCGCGCCAGATCCACGTCTCCGAGGCCCTCTACGCCGAGCGCTACCTGGGCTTCGATGACCGCGGAGCCTTTGAGCACATCCTGCGCGACCACGGACACGCACCGACACCACCCGAGGTGGACGCACTCATCGCCGCCAAGGCGGAGGTGTACGCCTCGCGCGCCCGGTCGGAGCTCCGGGTGTTCCCCGGGGCGGCGGAGCTGGTGCGGGCGGCGGCCGGCGAGGGCCCCGTGGCGGTGGTGTCCGGGGCCCTGAGGGCGGAGGTGACCCTGGGGTTGGAGCGCCTGGGGGTGCGCGCCCTGGTGGGGTGCGTCGTGGCCGCGGAGGACGTGGCGCGCTCGAAGCCCGACCCCGAGGGCTACCGCGCGGCCCTGGCGTGGTTACGATGTATTTCTCCGGGCAGCGAGGCCTCGCGGGTGGTGGCCCTGGAGGACTCCGGGGCGGGCCTGGTGGCGGCGCAGGCGGCGGGCCTGGTGGCCGTCGGGGTGGCGCACACCTACCCGCCGGAGGCGCTGGAGGCCAGCGGGGCCCGGAGGGTGTTCCCGTCCCTCGTGGGGCTTCGGGTGGAGGACCTGGCGGCCCTGGTGGCCTCAGGCGGCCAGCGGGGCGTTGATTGTTGTTGAAGGGCGTGGCGAGGGGCTTCTACCCTTCGGTGCATGAGCGGTCTCCGGGTGCTGATCTTCGAGGCGGACCAGGCCTTCGCGGCGGCGCTCACCCGCGCCTTCGCCCGGAGGGGGTGCCTTGCGCGCGTGGTGGACGACGGCCAGGCGGGGCTCGACCTCGCCCAGGCGGAGCGCCCGGACCTGATCATCCTGGCCATCGAGCTCCCGAGGATGAACGGCTTCGCCGTGTGCAACCGGCTCAAGAAGCACCCCGAGCTCAAGGACGTCCCGCTGGTGATCGTCTCGTCGGACTCGCCGATGGAGACCTTCGAGCAGCACAGCAAGCTCCGCACGCGCGCCGAGGACTACGCCCACAAGCCCCTCGCCCCGGAGGACCTCATCAACCGCTGCGCGCTCTTCGTGCGGATCCCTCCGCCGGTGGAGAGCCTGGAGCCCGAGCCCGAGCCCGGCGCGCCGGCGTACCCGTACGAGCCCGACCCCGCGGAGAATGAACCCACCGGGTCGCACCCCATTCACGTAGACCAGGAGGTCGAGGGGCTCACCGAGGCGGCCTTCGGGAACATCATGCTGGACCAGGAGCCCGACCCCTTCCAGCAACCCGAGGGGCCCTTCGATGAGCCCCTGCCGGACAACGGCGCGGGCCCCGGGCTCCCGATGCTCCCGGATGACTTCGAGGACTTCACCGCGGTGTCCACGTCCCTGCCCGCGATGATGGCCGCCCAGGCCCTGCCGCGCGGGAGCGTGCCGCCGGTGCCGCCCTCGGTGCTCCGGCCCGTCACCAGCCCCGGGCAGCCCCCCGGCAACGGCGCGGACCTGGAGCGCTACCGCCGCCGCGCCGAGGAGGCCGAGCGAGAGCTGTCGCAGCTGCGCCAGCAGCAGCGCCGCGGCGAGGAGCTCGCGGAGGAGAACACCCGGCTGCGCGCCGCCGCGGAGGACGCCCAGCGCCTCTCGCGCGAGCTCGACGAGCTGCGCGCCCGCGCCGTGCGCCCCGCCGGGGGGGGGGTCTCCACCCGTGAGTTCCTGGAGCTGCGCGAGTCCCTCAACCGCAAGGACAAGGAGCTCCTCCACCTCCGGGAGGCTGGCAACCGCAGGGACAAGGAGCTCCTGGAGGCCCGGGAGACCCTGCTCCAGCGCGACCAGGAGCGCTTCGACCTGGAGGAGCGCCTCCTGGCCCGGGAGCAGGAGGTCATCGCCCTGAGCGAACAGGTCGCCGCCCAGGGCGAGGCCCGGGAGGAGCTCGCCCGCGCCCTGGAGGGCGTGCAGGCCACCGCCGTGGCCCTGGAGGCCGAGCTCGGCAGCGCCCGGGCCTCGCTGGAGGCGCTCACCCAGCGCGCCGAGGAGGACACCCGCGCCCTCGCCGCGGAGAACGAAGACCTGCGCGCCCGCGCGGAGGAAGCCCGGGGCGCCCTGGAGGCCGCCCACGCCGAGGCCCTCGCGGGCGAGCGGGCCGCGCGCGCCGAGGCCCTGGAGGCCGAGGCCTCCCGCACGGCCCTCGCCCTGGCCGAGGGAGCCCGCCTCCGCGGGGAGTTCGAAGCCGCCCGCGCCGCCCACGCCGAGGCCCTGGAGGCCATGCAGGAGCGCCTCGGGCGCGCCCACCGCGAGGCCCTGGAGGCCGAAGGCGCCGCCCACGCCGAGGCCCTGGAGCGCGCCCGTGAGGCGCTGGAGAACGCCCAGGCCGAGGGCCGCGCGCTCGTGGCCGGCGCCCGCGAGGAGCACGAGCACATCGTCGGGCAGCTCAAGGGCGAGCACGCCGCCGCGGTGAGCGCCGCCCAGGAGGGCTACCAGGCCGCCCTGGACGCGCTCCAGGCGTCCCACGCCCGCGCCCTCACGGAGGCCGAGGAGGCGCTGGGAGCGGCCAGGAGGGAGCATGCCGACCTCCTCGCGGAGGCCGAGCGGGCGCAGGCCGCCAGGCTGGCGGAGGCCGCGCAGGCCCACGCCGAGGCGCTCGCCGAGCACGAGGCCCGCGCCGCCCGTGCCCAGGAGGCCCACGGCCAGGCCGAGGAGGCCCTCCGGGGCGAGCTCCAGGCCGCCAGGGCCCGCGCCGAGGCGGACTCCGAGGCCCTGCAGGGCGCGCTCCGGGAGGCGCGGGAGGCCCACGCCCGGGCCCTGGCCGACGCGGTGGCCTCCCACGAGGCCCAGCGCGACGCCGAGCGCGAGGCCCACGACCTGGCCCTCGCGGAGGCCGAGCGGCGGCGCGACGAGGACCGCGCCGCGGCCGCCGCGCTGGCGCTCACCGTCGCCGCGGGGGTGGCCCTGGAGCGCAGGGGCGCCGAGGAGGCCCACGCCCAGGCCCTGGCCGACGCCAGGGGTGCCCACGAGGCCCGCGAGGCCCAGGGGCGCGAGGAGCACGCCCGCGCGCTGGAGGCCCTGCGCAACGAGTACCACGCCGCCCGCACGGTGGCCGACGAGGCCCACGCCGAGGCCCTCGCCCAGCTCCGGGAGACCCACGCCCAGGCCCTGGCGGAGGCCTCCGAGCGCGAGGCCTCGCTGCGTGAGACCTCCACCCGCCAGGGGGAGCGCGTGCGCGCCCTGGAGGGCTCCCTGGCCTCGGTCACCGTGCGCTCCGAGGCGCTCTCGCAGGAGCTCGAAGGGCTCCGGGGCCGCCTCCAGGCCGCCGAGGCCCTCCTGGCGCGCAACGCCTCGCTCGCGGACAAGGCCCGCCGCGCGCTCCTGATCGCCCTCACCCTCGTCGAAGACGCCGAGCGCCCCCTGGACGAGGGCGCAGGCGCGCCGGAGAATACATAAATCGGCCATTTTGGCCGATTTTATTGGGTGTAGCCCTTTTCCGGGCGGGGTTCTACCTTCCGGCGCCTGATGCGCAAGCTGTTGGTAGGAGCCGCGCTGGCGGCGCTTGGTGCAAGCTGTTCGCACACCCCCCCGAGGGTGACGGCGAGGGTGGAGACCTCCGGGGCGCCGGACGCGGCGGCGGTGGCGACCCCCGCGGAGGTCCCCGCGCCGCGGGAGGACGGGAGGCTCCCGCCGCTGGCGAGGCCGACGCGCTACGAGCTGGCCCTGGAGGTGGACCCTGGCCAGGCGAGCTTTACGGGCGTCGCGCGGATCGCGCTGGAGGTGCCTTCCCCCACGCGGGCGGTGGTGCTCCACGGCCGGGGGCTGACGGTGCGCGCGGTGACCGCGGAGGTGAACGGCAGGACGGTCTCCGGGGAGGCCCGGGCGAGGATGGCCCACGGCGGCAGGGAGGCGCCGGAGGAGCTGGTGGTGACCTTCCCCGAGGCGCTGCCCGCGGGGTCGGCGGCGCTGGTGTTTCGCTATGAAGCGCCGTTTGATCCGCACCTGCGGGGGCTCTACCGGGTGGAGGTGGACCGCGGGTGGTACGGCTTCACGGACTGCGAGCCCAACGGCGCCCGGAGGATCTACCCTGGCTTCGACGAGCCGGGCTTCAAGGTGCCCTTCGCGCTGACGCTCACGGTGCCCGAGGCGATGACCGCGGTGGCGAACATGCCCGAGGCCGAGCGGTCGGCGCCGTCGGGGGGCAGGGTGACGTACCGCTTCCAGCCGACGCCGCCGCTGCCTACGTACCTCCTGGCCTTCGCGGTGGGCACGCTGGAGTTCCACCAGGGGCCGACGGCGCCGGTGCCGATCCGGGTGGTGACCGTGCGCGGCAGGAGCGCCCACGGGGCCCTGGCGGCGGAGACGGCGTCGCAGCACCTGCCGATCCTGGCGGAGTACTTCGACCGGCCGTACCCGTACCCCAAGCTGGACCTGGTGGCGGTGCCGGACTTCCTCCCCGGGGCCATGGAGAACCCCGGGTTGATCACCTTCCGGGACGCGCTCCTGCTCCTGGACCCGGCGCATGCGTCGGTGGCGGCGCGGCATGCGATGGCGCAGGTGACGGCCCACGAGCTGGCCCACCAGTGGTTCGGGGACCTGGTCACCATGACCTGGTGGGATGACCTCTGGCTCAACGAGGGCTTCGCGTCGTGGATGGGGCCGCGGGTGGTGGACCGCTGGAGGCCCGAGCTCGGCGCCGCCGTGGACGAGGTGGGCTCGCGCACCTGGGCGCGGTCCATCGACACGGACCCCCCCGCGCATGCGATCCGTCAGCCCGTGCGCTCCAGCTCCGACGCGGTGTCGGCGTTCGACGGGACCACGTACCAGAAGGGCGCGAGCATCATCGCGATGATCGAGTCGTACCTGGGGCCCGACGCGTTCCGCCAGGGGATCCGGACGTACATCCGTGAGCATGCCGAGGGGAGCGCCACGGCGGCGGACCTCCTGGACGCGCTCCAGCGGACCACCGGGCGGGACGTGGCGCCCATTGCCAACAGCTTCCTGGACCAGCCGGGGCTGCCGCTCGTGCGCATGACGCTGCGCTGCGCGGCGGGCGCCCCGGCCACGCTGGGGCTCGCGCAGTCGCGGTACGCGCCCCGGGGGGCCGAGCACGGCACCCTGGACCAGCGCTGGGCGGTGCCCGTGTGCGTGCGCTACGACGCGCCGGGCGGCGCCCGCGAGGCGTGCACGCTCCTGTCCGAACCGCAGGGCGAGCTGGCGCTTCCGGGGAGCGCGTGCCCGCGCTGGGTGCGGCCCAACGCGCGGCAGACGGGGCACTACTGGTACCGCCTGGAGCCCGCGCAGCTCCGGGCGCTCCTGCGGTCCCCGGGGGCCCTGGACCCGCCGGCCACGCTGGACCTCCTCGGGGACCTGGAGGCGCTCCTCAAGGGCGGAGAGGTCCCCGCGGAGCTCTGGCTGGACGCGCTGGACGCGCTGTTTACGAGCCGGGACCCGCACGTGCGGGACCACCTCCTCGGGGCCCTCTGGCGGCTCGACCGCAGGATCGTGACGCCCGCCTCCCGGGCGGCCTTCCGGCGCTGGGTGACCGCCCGGGTGGGCCCCTGGGCGCGGGCCCTGGGCTGGGCCCCGAGGCCCGGCGAGGGCGACCTCACGCGGGGCCTTCGGCGCACGACCCTCTCGATCCTCGGGCAGCTCACGGAGGACCCCTGGGCGCGGCAGAACGCCGACCAGTTCGCGGCCCGCTGGCTCCAGGACCCGGCCTCGGTGGACGGGGACGTGGCCCCGGTGGCGCTGTGCGTCTCCACCCGCCGCGGCGACGCGGCCCGCTGGGAGGCGCTCCACGCGGCGTTTACGCGCGCCGCGCTGCCGCAGGAGCGGGCCACGGCGCTCTCGGCCATGGGGTGCTTCGACGACCTGTCCCTGGTGCGCCGGACCTATGACCTGTCCCTCGGGGACGAGCTCCGGGTGCAGGACGCCCGCGCGCTCTTCCGGTCGCAGCCCACGGAGGCCCACCGGGCCATGGCGAACACCTGGCTCCACGCGAACTTCGACGCGCTGGTCACCCGCTGGCAGGGCGGCGCCCGGGGGGCCCTGTGGCTCCTCGGGGGCCTCTGCGACGAGGCCACCATCCGCGAGGCCGAGGCGTTCTTCAGCCCGCGGGCCCAGGCCCAGGAGGGCTTTGACCAGGCGCTCCACACGGCGGTGCAGGACGCCTTCGGGTGCGCGGCGCTGCGGGCCCGGGTGGCGCCCGGGGCGGACGCGTGGTTCTCCCGGCGGTGAGCGCCTACGGCGGCGCGGGGATGTTCGAGCAGAGCTCGCTCACGGTGCGGGCCAGGGCGTCCCCCACGACGCGGGTGTAGTCCATGGAGGTGCCCTCGATGTCGCCGATGGTGGGTGGGCGGCCGAAGGCGTTCAGGAACTGGTAGAGCGGCTCGTTGGCGCCCATGGCGCAGGGCGGCAGGATGCCCGCGGTGACGATGCAGCGGTCCCCGCCGCACTGCTCCTTGGCGCGCACGAAGAGGTCGTGGTAGCGCCGCGCCCCTTCGGGGGATTTGTCGGGCTCGTCGGTGAGGGCCACGATGACCATCACGGCCCCGAGGTCGCGGATGAAGCCCTGGTTGACCCCGGCGTTGGCCGGGTCGGTCACGTAGGCCACGCCCGCCGAGGAGCACTCCACGGAGGACGACCGCTCGCCCACGGCGGGCGCGGCGGCGGTGAACCAGCGCTTGAGGGCCTCGCGGTCCCCGGAGGTGTTGGCGGTGAAGAACACCATGCCCTCGTGCCGGAAGAGCCTGCCCTGGCCGCCGTTCTCGTTGTTGTTGAGCATGCCCGGGGTCTGGTACCGGGACATGATGTACTCCGGCGTGGCGCTGGTGCGGCAGTCCGCGTGGCCCTCCATGGTGGCCATGGTGGTGAACGACGACGTGGTGATCCCCACGTGCAGGTCCGTGTTGCGCGGCAGCCGATCGAACATGGCGTCCACGAAGGTCGGGAACGCCGCCGCCAGGCGCTCCTGCTTGGGCCGCATGCTCGGCGAGTTGTCGATCATGAAGAGCACGTCCACCGCGCGGCACCCGAGGGGCCCCGGCGGCGGCGGCCGGAGCTCCACCGCGGCCACGTCGAGCCGCGGGTCCGCGTCCGGGGCGCCCCCGTCGTCCTGCGCGGCGCCGCTGTCGCTGCAGGCCGTGAGCGCCGCGAGGAGCCCGTAGCCCCCCAGCGGCATCCGTGAGACGTACCCTCGTGCGTGTGTCGTTCCCATGGTGTGCCAGAGCCTACACCACTCCGGCGCGCTGTCTCGTGAGCGCGCAAGGCGCCTTCAGGTGGGTGGTTTTCCCCCAGCACTGGTCACAAGAGTGTCCAAGGTGTAGGCCCGTGGAGGTGGGCCGGTGCCGGGGCCAAAAACCCTGTGGGGGAAAGACTTTGTGACATTTGCCTCTTTCGGGTTGTCAGGCCGTTGCGGTGGTCCCGCGATTGCGTGACGATGGGCACAGGTCGTCCCTGGGGTCTTCTCCTGGCGGAGGTTCGAGTCGTGCGTTTCTCGGTGCGCGTGTTCCTGGTTGCGGCGGGCCTCGGCGCGGCGAACTGCGCGGTCGAGCCTGGCCTGGACGAGACCATCCTGCCGCCGGAGATCCCCGATGGGGGCCTGGCGCCGGTGCCTCAGCGCCCCCGGGCGGAAATCTGCGGCAATGGCCTGGACGATGATCGCAACGGCCAGCCGGACGACCGTTGTGCGTGCATGACGGGGCTCTTCCAGCGGTGTTTTGTGGGCAACCCCGCCCAGGCGGGCAGCCGCAACTGCCCCTGGGGGCGCCAGGAGTGCATTGGCACCAACGAGGTCGGGCTCTGGGGCCCCTGCGTGGGCTCCGGGGGCATGGCGGTGTGCACCGCGGGGTGGGACAGCACCGGTGGGAGCTCCTCCGGGGGTGACGGCTCCGGTGGCACCTCCGGGGGTGATGGCTCCGGGCGGCCAGGGTCCGGCGGGGACGGCACCCCGGGCGGCGGCGCCGGGGGTGATGGCTCCGGCGCTCCGGGCACCGGGGGTGACGGCGGCACCGGGCGGCCGGGGTCCGGCGGAGACGGCTCCGGGCGCCCCGGCGGCGGCGCCGGCGGGGACGGCTCGGGCACGCCGGGCACCGGGGGTGACGGCGGCACCGGGCGCCCCGGCGGCGGAGACGGCGGAGACGGCACGGGCATCCCGGGTACCGACGGCGGTGGCCGCCCGGGTGGTGGCGACGGCGGTGATGGCACGGGCATCCCGGGCACCGACGGCGGTGGCCGTCCGGGCGACGGTGGAGACGGCACGGGCACTCCGGGCACCGACGGCGGTGGTCGTCCGGGCGACGGCGGTGATGGCACGGGTGACGGGGGCTTCCCCGGCACGGACGGCGGCCTCCCGGGGACCGACAGCGGTCGTCCGGGGACCGACGGCGGTCTCCCGGGCACGGACAGCGGCAACCGGGACAGCGGCACGGGGATCCCGCCGGGCACCATGGACTCCGGCACGCCGGGGCCGACGCCGGTCCCCGACGCCGGGGTGGACGTGCGCCCGGACAGCCTGATCCCTCCGAGGCCGCCGACGGGTGTGTGCATCCCGAGCTCGGCCCGGTGGTGTGACACCCCGGAGCGCTGCGCCTGGGGCCTCCAGACGTGCCTGCCGGACGGGCGCTGGGGTCGCTGCGTGGAGACCTCGCTGCGGCCGAGGGGCTGCGCGTCGTACTTCTACGACCGGGCGTGCTGCATCCGGAGCGGGGCCTGCTGCCAGAACTTCCCGACCAACGACGACAACGTCGGGATGTGCATGTCCGTTCTGCGGTGCATGTGAAACACCCCGCCCCCCGGGGCGGAGGTCGGGCCAGCGCGCGACGCCCCGGCGCCTCGGTGTTGCCTTCGGTGCTCCTCGGGGCGGTGCTCGCCGCGGGGTGCTCCTCGCCCGCGGACGCCAGCTCCGGCGCGGGGCCGCTGTTCCGGGTGCCCGCCCAGGACGTGGGGGCGCGCTGTTTGGATGTGGGGGCCTCCCGCGCATGCTGGGCTCCGAGCTGCCCCGGGGGCGTGTGTGTCCTCCCTCGGACGGTGCCCAGGGCCCCCGCTCCGAGGGCCGGCTGGCGCTGCCTGGGCGCAGGAGCCGCCCGCACCTGCCAGGACCGGGGCCGCGGGGTCGGAGCGTTTGTGTGCGACGGAGGCGAGTGCCGCCAGCGGCACCCGAGGCTCCCGGACGACGGAGAGTGGGACTGCATCGACCAGGACGGCGCCGCGGTGTGCATGGGAGGAGCCCCCGCGGCGGGCGTCCCCTCGGCGCCGGTGGACCCCGGCTGGCGCTGCGGCCCCCGCGCGGGGCACCCCGACGAGCGCGTCTGCGTGGACCTCTCTCCGGACCGCCCGCCGCTGCCTGGGGTGTGGTCCTGCCGCTACGAACACGACCCGAGGGAGGTGAGGCTCTGCACCCGCGAGGCCCACACCCGGGACCTCGGGGGCTCCTGCGAGGGGGGTTGTCCCGAGGGCGCCCGGTGCGTGCAGGACCGCTGTGTGCCAGCGTTTCCGGAGCCCTCGTGCTGGTTCGACGCCGACTGCGGCGAGCGGCAACGGTGCCGGTGGGGACTGTGCGCGCCTGCCACGTAGCGCCCGCGGTCACCGCCCTGTGCCTGGGCCTCGGGGGCTGCTCCGACCCTCCCTGGGAGGCCTTCGTGCACGTGCCGCAGGGGGAGGTCCGGGACCTCGGGGCGCTCACCTGGAGCCCTCGCGAGGCGGTCCTCGGGAGCTGGAGGCTCAATGACCATACGGTCGCCCTCAGGGTGCGGCCAGGGACCCGCTCGGTGCGGCTCCAGCACCCCGAGGCATGCCCCCTGGAGCTCACCCCGGACCGCCACCCTGGACGCCCCGCCAACGTGCTCCTGAAACCCTGGGTCTCCGCCCCGGAGCATGTCCCACAGGTAGGGTATGACACCACATTTACGGTGAGTGTGCGCTTGGGCTGTGAGGCAGCCTCGGCGGGCGAGGTGACCTGGAGGGTGCTCGAAGGGACACCGCTGGCGAGCCGCCGGGAGGAGCTCCGGGGTTTTGTCTTCCGGGGCAGGACCCGTCCCTTCGGGCGCGAGGCGCCCTGGGGGGTGGTGCCCGTGGCGTCGTCGGAGCAGGGGCTGACGGTGCTGGAGTACACCTGGGAGGGACCCGGGCACGCACCCGTGCGAGGGACCGTGACGGTCACCGCGGCGGCGCGGGCCAGCGGGGTGTCCAGCGTGGCCCAGGGGCACCGGATCCTCCTTGGGGGAGCGGGCTGGAGGGTCACCGAGAGGCCCCCTCAGGGCGCCGCGGAGGTGCTCGCCGGAGCGCCCCTGGCGTCGCTCCTGCCCGACGCCCGCGGGCGCTGGGTGCTGGCCGATGGTGACGGCCGGACGCTCTCGCTGGACGTGGCCCGCTACGACGACGTGCGGCTCGATTGTGGCCGCTCGGACTGCCACCGCCGCACCGCGGACGCGGCCCTGCGCTCGCCCATGAGCGACGCCCTCCAGAGGGCCCTCCGGGGGCCGGAGGTGAACCCCGGGGCATGCTCCGTGGGGTGCCACACCACCGGCGAGCCCGGCGTGGACGACGGAGGCTTCGAGCATGTCTCCCGCGAGCTCGGGGTGCCCTTCCCCGCTCACGGCGGAGGCGACGCCTGGGCGAGCCTCCCGGGGCCCCTGCGGCGCCTCGGAGGCGCCGGGTGCGTGGCATGCCACGGGCCGGCCTCGCTCCCGCTCCGGGAGGCGCGCTGGGCCGTGCTCCGCGCGGAGGTGTGCGCCGTCTGCCACGACCAGCCGCCGCGCTACGGCCACGTGGACGCCTGGCGCAGGAGCCGTATGGCCCGCGCGGACCGCGCCCCGGGCGTGGGGGAGGACCCCCGGTGCCGCGGGTGCCACGCCGTGGACGGCTTCCTCGGGGCGCTCAGGGTGCCCGCCACCACCACGCACCCACCAGGCTCCGAGGGCCTCGGCGTGACGTGCACGGCCTGCCACGCGCCCCACGCGGAGGCGACGGGCCCGTCGCTCCTACGGGTGGCGCCCTGGCCCGCGTCCCTCGGGCCCGAGGCCCTGGCCTCGTCGGTTCCGTCGCGGGTGTGCGTGTCCTGCCACGCTCCGCAGGAGGGCGCCCTGGTGGAGGCCAGCGCCGCGAGCCTGTGGCTGGGCCGCGGCGGCGTGGAGCCCGCCTCGGGCGAGGCCCTGGCGGTGCCCGCCCCCCACGCGGCGGTGCCCGGGGGCTGCCTCGGGTGCCACGCCGGGGCGCGCCCCGGCCCCGGCCAGGGGCACGATTTCACCGTGGACCGTGCCCGCTGCGGCCCCTGCCACACGGGCTCGGCGCCCCCGGAGCCCGGAGCCCCGGGAGCGCTCCAGGCCCGCGCCCAGGCCCTCTGGCTGCGCCTCACGGGCACCCCTGCGGGGCGCGTACCGCATGCGGTCACGACCCCGCAGGACCTCGGGTCTCCTCGGGGAAGGGCCCTCCACGATGTGCGTCTGGTGCTCGAGGACCCGGCCGCCTGGGTCCATGGAGGGGCCTACGCGCGGGCGCTCCTCGACCGCGCGGAGCGCGGCGGGCGCTGACCGCGCCGAGCGGTGAGGTCACCGCGCGCGGCGCAGCCTGGCGTCGTCGCGCTCGCGGCGGGTGGGGTTGAGCCGTACGAGGCCGTGGTCGCCGTCGACGATGGCCACGTCGCCCTCGCAGGCCCAGCGGAAGAGGCCGGTGACCTCGCACACCGAGGGCACCGCGAGGAGCTCCACCACGGTGCGCCCGGTGCCCTCCGAGGGCTCCTCCAGGACGAGCCCCGAGGGCCTCCGGCGCGTGGCCAGGAGGAGGTCGTACACGGTCATGTGGCCCGCGATCCAGACGGCGTCCCGCGGGAGCTCCAGGGCGGCCTCCGGGAGCGCGAGGGCCCGGAGCGCGTCGCAGAGCTCCGCCAGGTGCTGCGCGCGCTCGTCCAGGGTGGGGTCGCCGGTGAGCCTCGCGGTGCGCGTGGCCTCGCTGGCCACCTGGGCCAGCGCCGGGCCGATGCCCTTGTGGGCCGCGAGCTCCAGGGCGCGCTCCACCAGCCGCGCGTCGGCGAGCATGGTGCGGTGCATCTCCAGGGCCGAGGGGTCGAGCCCCGCGCGGCGCGCGGCGCGGGCGTGCATGTCCAGCGTGGTGTCGGCCTGGAAGAGGCTGCGCTCCAGGAGGTGCGCGGCCTCGCGGGCGCCGCGGGGCTCCTGGGCGCGGGCCTTCCCCGTGGGCCTGGGGATCGCCCGGACGAGCCCCAGGGCCCTGCCGGGGACCAGGGCGCGGCCCGGGAGCGTCACCCGTCGGCTGGCGGTGGGCGCGGCGCGGGAGGCGCCTCCCACGATCCGGGCGCGCTCCACCACGGCGCTCACCACCCCCGAGAGGGCCGCGAGGAGCTCCACCTCGTGGGGCTCGTACGCGCGGGCTCGCTGCACCACCAGCGCGCCGACGGGCTCCTGGGGCCCCGCCACGGGCACCGCCAGGAAGGCCGGGAAGCGCTCCTCGCCGAGGAGGGGAAAGTGCCGGTAGCGCGCGTGGTTGGCGGCCACGTCGGCGGACACCGGGCGGCCGGTCTCCACCGCGAGGCCCGTGAGCCCCTCGCCCATGGAGAGCCGCACCTCGCCCAGGGCGTTGGCGGTGAAGCCCACGTTGCCGCGCATCACGAGGTCGCGGCCCTCGCGCAGGTAGAGCGAGCAGATGTCGCTGGCGACCACCTCCGCGGTGCGCCGCGGGAGCTCGTCCAGGGCCGTCAGGAGCGGCACCTGCCGCGCCGCGAAGGCCACCAGGGACAGCACCGCGTCGAGCCTGCGGGTCTCCGGGGACCCCGAGGCGTGCACCGTGGCCACCACGGGGTCCTCGGGCCCCGGGGCCATGCTCACGGTCGCGCCGCGCACACCGTGGCGCCCAGGGACTCCGGGAGCACCCGGCACTCGGCGTTGGCGAAATCACAGTCCGAGGCGGCTGTGCAACGCTTCATGCACACCCGGTCCATGCCGTTGAGGGTGACGCAGGCGCCGTTGTTGGGGCAGTCGCTGGAGGTGGCCGCGGGGGTGGTGCACCGCCGCGAGCAGAACAGCACCGTGCGCCCGGTGGCGGTGGTGTTGGCCAGGCACAGGGGCGCGTCGCTGCCGCAGGGGAGCTGGTACGAGCATGCCTGGTAGGCCTCCTGGCGGCCGCAGCCGGGGAGGAGGGAGAGGCACAACGCCGGGAGGAGCCATCGCGGAAGCATAGGGCCCCGAGGGTAGCACGCAGGCGCCCCCGGGGGTGTGGTATCCTTCTCCGGCCGTGGGTGCATCGCTCGACCAGCTCGGCCTCGAAGGCGCCACCCTGGACGGGCGCTACGAGGTGAGGCAGGTGATCGCCCGGGGGGGCTTCGGGACCGTGTACCGCGGGCTCCAGCGGGACCTGGACCGCCCCGTGGCGATCAAGATCCTGCGCTTCCCCAAGCACCTGGGCCCGGAGGACTACCACGGCCACCTGGACAGCTTCCGCCGCGAGGCGATGATCATCGCCAGGCTCAGCCACCCGGCGGTGGTCAAGGTCCATGATTTCGGCATCTCCGCGCTGCCGGACGGCAAGCAGGTGCCGTGGATGGTGATGGACTGGGTCGAGGGCGAGAGCCTCACGCAGTACCTCCAGCGCCGCCCGGGCTTCGGCATGGCGCCGTCGGAGTGTCTGGCGCTCTTGAAGCCCGTGTTTGAAGCCCTGGCCGAGGCCCACGAGCAGGGCATCGCCCACCGGGACCTGAAGCCCGGCAACCTCATGGTGGACCCGGAGCGGCTGGAGTCCACCGCCCTCACCGGCCGCCGGGGCGCGCCCGCGGTGCGCCTCCTTGATTTTGGCATCGCCAAGGTGATGAACCCCGACGAGAGCCCCACCCCCACCGGAGAGACCCACACGGTGAGCGCCGACCGGGTGGCCTTCTCCGAGGACTACGCCGCGCCGGAGCAGCTCGCCCGGACGCGCACGGGCCCCTGGACCGACGTGCACGCGCTCGGGCTCATCCTCACGCGGATGGTCACCGGCGAGCTGCCGTACCGGGGCCTGCGCGGCGAGGACCTGCACCAGGTGGTGTTCTCTCCCGAGAGGCCCTCGCCCGCGCGCTTCCACATTGACGTCGGGGCCTGGGAGCCCGTGCTGGTGCGCGCCCTTGCGGTCAAGCCCGTGCAGCGCCACCCCAACGCCCGGGCGCTCCTGGCGGCCCTGGAGGAGGTGCTGCCCACCATCGCCCCGGTGCCCCTGGAAGGCCCTCCTCGGGAGGCGAGCGCCTCGTCCGTGGCCGGCACGCTGGACCCCCACGAGCGGGCGTCGTCGAACACCAACCCGAGGCCCTCGGCGCCCAGGTCCTTCGGGTGGATCCTGCCGTCGCTCGGGGCCGGGGTGCTGGTGGCCGGGCTCACCGGCGTGGCCATCGGCGGGCTCGCGGCGCGGCGCGGCGGGGCTCCATCGAACCACGGAGAAACCCCGCAACGCGCGCCCCAGACGCTCGCTGCGCCGTTGGAAGAGCCCGACGCGGGGCTCCAGCGGGTGCTCGTCCCGGGCTTCTCCGTGAGCGCCGAGGACCCCGTCGGGGACGCTGGCGCCTTGAGCCTCACGGACGTGGGGGCCACTGCTCGCAGGGCCCCGGTGCGGTCCCGGGTGGTCCGTTCGAGGACGCGCGGGCGCTCCCCCGCGGACGACCGGATCCCCGCGGAGTAGCGCGGGTGGGACCTGGGAGGCTCCGCGGTGTGATGGCGGCCCTCGCGCTCCTGTGGGCGGGCGCCGCCGGGGCCCAGGCCCCGACCGAGGAGGTGGCGCGGGCGGAGCTCATCCGTCAAGCCGAGGAGGCCTGCGAGGCGGGGGATCACGCGCGCTCTCTGGACCTGGCCGCGCGGGCCGGGAGGCTCCGGATGACGCCCTCCCTGGCGCTGCTCCTGGCGCAGGAGCACGGCGCCCTGGGGCACCTCCTGGACGCGCTGGCCATGGCCCGGAGGTGCGCCCTGGACGCCGAGGCCGACGAGAACGTGCGCAACCGCCGGAGGCTCCTGGCGGCATGCACCTCCCTGGTGGACACGCTCGCCGCGAGGCTCGCGAGGGTCACGCTCCGGGTGCCGTCCCCCGCGCCCGAGGGGCTCACGGTCACGGTGAACGCCGAGGCGCTGCGCGAGGCCTTCTGGAACGTGCCGTACCCGGTCCCGCCGGGCGTGGTCACCGTGGAGGCGAGGGCCCCCGGGGCTCAGCCCTTCCGCCAGGAGCTCCAGCTCCGCGAGGGCGACCAGCGCGAGGTGAGGGTGGTGCTCGCTCCGGGCGCAGCGCCCGCGGTCCCGCCGAGGGGCACGGTCGCGCCCCCGCCGCCGCGAGGACCCGCGACGCCCCCGGCGGGGCCGTCGCCCGCGTGGCGCTGGTGGCGGGAGGAGGGCGCGTGGGTGCTCGGGGTGGGGGCGGGCGCGTCGCTGGCGCTCACGGGGCTCTTCCTCGGGCTCCGGGCGCTGTCCCTCTCGGAGCGGGACACGCTCTCCGAGCAGGTGCGCGTCGCATGCGACCTGGACGCCACCCGCTGCAACTACAGCGACGCCCTGCGCGCGGACCGCAGCGCCAGGACCTACAACACCGACGCCAACGTCTTCCTCGGGGTGGGCCTGACGCTGGCCGCGGGGAGCCTCGCCTGGTGGCTCTTCCTGCGGCCTTCGCCCTCGCGGGCGCCGAGGGTGGCCGTGGTGCCATCGCCCGGTGGGGTGACCTTCCACCTTGGGGGGACCCTGTGAGGAAAGGTAGGGCGAGGTGGTGGGGTGTGGTCTTTTCCCTGCTTGGGTGCGGCGTGGACCCGTGGACCCCGCCCCTGCGCAACCCCGAGGCGGGGGTGGGGTCTCCGGACGCGGCGTGCAATGAGCTCCGGCGTTGCTGTACGGGGCCCACGGGGGCGCAGCCGTGCCCCGCGGGGCTGGCGTGCGTCTCCGGGCGGTGCGTCTCGTGCCCCGCGGGGACACAGCTATGTGACGGGTCCTGCGTGGAGCTCAACTCCAACGCCCACTGCGGGCGCTGCAACGCGATCTGCCTGGCGGGGCAGAGCTGCGTGCGCGAGGGCACGACGGCGGCGTGCAGGCCGGCGCCGTGCGCGGGGACCCAGACGCGCTGCGGGGACGGGTGCGTGAGCCCCGCCACGGACCCGATGCACTGCGGGGGGTGCGGGAACCGCTGCGTGGCGCCCAACGCGGTGGCGGGCTGCGCGGCGGGGCAGTGCCAGGTGGCGGGCTGCATGCCGGGCTTCGGGGACTGCGACATGACCGCCGCCAACGGGTGCGAGGCCAACACGAGCGGGGACCTGGCCCACTGCGGCGGCTGCGGGCGCGCGTGCGCGGTCCCGAACGCCACGGCGCAGTGCGCGGCGGGCAGGTGCGCGCTGGCGGCGTGCCTCGCGGACTTCGGGGACTGCGACGGGGTGAGCGGCAACGGCTGCGAGGTGGCGCTGCGGGACTCCGCGCAGCACTGCGGGCGGTGCAACAACCGCTGCGCGTTCGCCAACGCGACGGCGCAGTGCGTGGCCGGGGCGTGCCGCCTGCTGGCGTGCAACGCGGGCTTCGCGGACTGCAACGGCAACCCCGCGGACGGCTGCGAGGCCGACCTGCGGGGCGCCGCCCACTGCGGCCGCTGCGGGAGCGCCTGCGGCCCCGGTGAGGTGTGCGACGGCGGGGCGTGCTCGCTGCGGTGCCCGACGGCGCAGACGGCCTGCGGGGGTGCGTGCGTGTTCCTGGACCGGGATCCCATGCACTGCGGGGGGTGCGGCAACGCCTGCCCGAGCGCCAACGGCGTCGCGCTGTGCATGGCCCGGACGTGCGGGATCTCGTGCAGCGCGGGCTTCGGGGACTGCGACGGGAGCGCCGCCAACGGGTGCGAGGCCAACACCCGCACGGACCCGCTCCACTGCGGGCGCTGCGGCAACCGCTGCACGTTCAACAACGGCGCGGGGGCCTGCGCGGCGGGCGTGTGTCGGTTGATGACCTGCAACGCGGGCTTCGCGGACTGCGACGGGAGCGAGGCCAACGGCTGCGAGGCCAACACCGCCAGCAGCGTGCTCCACTGCGGCGCCTGCGGCCGGGTGTGCACGCTGGCCAACGCCAGCGGGGCCTGCGCGATGAGCGCCTGCCGGGTGGTCTCGTGCAGCCCGGGCTTCCTGGACTGTGACCGGGAAGCCGCCAACGGGTGCGAGGTCAACGCCCGCACGGACCCCACCCACTGCGGGATGTGCGGGAGGGCGTGCCCGCCGCTGGCGAACACCACGGGGCCGAGCTGCATGGTGGGCCTGTGCGCGGTGCTGTGCCTTTCGGGCTGGGGCAACTGCGACGGGGTGAGCGCCAACGGCTGCGAGACCAGCACCCGCGAGTCGCGGCTTCACTGCGGCGGCTGCGGCAGCGAGTGCCCCATGGGGCGCACCTGCGCCATGGGGATGTGCGTGCCGTGAAGGGCCCTACGGCCCCAGGGTGAACTCCGCCCGGAGCGCGGCGTGGTCCGAGTCGCCGAGGCCCGCGCGGCCGTCGAGCCGGTCGCGCACCACGGCGGCGGTGCCGGGCACGTCCCTCCCGGCGGCGTCGGCGGCGAAGTGCAGGTGATCGAGCGCCTGGCCCACGCCGAAGTACTGGTACGTGGCCACCGCCGCGGGCGCGAGGCCCCGGGTGACGCGGACCACGCCCCCGCCGGCCTCCAGCGCGTCGAGGGTGGGCGAGCCCGGGGTGTCGTTCAGGTCCCCGCCGAGCACCACCAGGGCGTCGGGGGCGCGCCGCGCCGAGGCCGTGACCAGCTCCCGCGCGGCCACCGCCTCGGCCAGGCGCCGCGCCGGGTCGTCCCCCACCATGGACCGGAAGTGCGCCGCGAAGACCACCACCGTGCGCCCCCGCACCCGCAGCTCCACCTCCAGGAACTCCCGCGCGAAGGTGGTGGTCCCGCCGTCGGGAAGCGGCAGCCGCGTCCGGCGGTGCAGCCTCGTGGCCACCCTGGGCCAGCGCGCCAGCACCGCCACGTCCACGCTGCCGGGCGTACCGATCTCGCCGTGGACGGCTGTCTCGTACGCCGCCCCGAGGGCCCCGAGGCGCGCCTGCAGCGCGTCCAGGCAGCCCCGGGTCTCCACCTCCTGGAGGAGCACCACGTCGCTGTCCAGCCGCAGGACCGCCCTGGCGATGCGGTCGGTCTGCTGCGTGAAGGCCTCCTCCGTCGGGGCCTCCTCGAAGTCCCCCGCGGCGCACCGCCCGCTGTCGCACACCGCGTCGAAGTACCGATGGACGTTGTACGTCGCCACGCGCACCGTGGGAGCGCCCGGGGCGTCCTCCGGGACGCGCACCTCCACCCGCTCCTCCAGCGCATCGGGCGCGGGCGCCAGCGCGTCGGGCTCCGGCCTCGGGGGCTCGCGGCACCCGCCCACAAGCACCGCCACCAGCACCCACGGGGTGTGGGTCTCCGTAGGGCGCTGTAGGGGGAGGTGGGCTCTTGCCCTACGGTGTCCCCAGGGCGTTCGGGGCGGCATCGGGCTCAAGGAACAGGTCGTACGCGATGACGGCGCCCACCAGCAAGCCCGCGCTGAGAATGGCCACGCCCACGACGATGAGAAGCACCTTCCACCACGGGGGCGCGCTCCCGGGAGAGGGCGCGCTCTGGGGCCTGGACGCAACGGGCCCCGCGAGGACCGTACGCGCGAGGGCGAGGTCCGAGCGCGCCGAGGGGCCTCCATGGGGGAGCGTGGGGCCCGTGGGCGCGGTGGCGTGTTGCACCCACGGCGAGGGCGGGGCGGGGGTGGGGTCGCTCTCCACGGGACTGGGAACGGGGGCCACCACGGGCGGGGCCGAGGGCACGTAGGAGAGCGCGCCGGGGAGGGCCGAGCCCCCCGCGAAGCCCGGGGCGGTGATGAAGCCCACGTGGGCCTGACGAAACGCGAGGCGCAGGGCGCTGGCGTCGGGGTAGCGGTCCGGGCCGTGGGCCTCCAGGCAGCGCAGGGCCACCTCCCACACGCTGACGGGCACGTCCAGGCGCAGGGCCAGGAGGCGCTCTCGCACGACGGGGGCGCGGTGCAGGACGGTGCCCCACCAGGGCTCGTTGTCCACGAGGTTCTCGCGCAGGGTGAGGAGCTCCACCAGGAGCACCCCGAGGGTGAACACGTCGGTCCAGGGGCCCACGCCCGCGGAGTGGCCGAAGGCCTGCTCCGGGGCCATGTACATGGGCGTCCCGAGGAGCACGCCGGACTGGGTCCCGCTGCGGCGCCCGAGCTGGGCGATGCCAAAGTCTACGAGCTTCACGGCGAGCTCGCCGCTCGGGAGCGCGCGCACGAGGACGTTGTCGGGCTTCAGGTCCCGGTGCACGATGGGGCCCGGGGTGCGCACGGCGTGGGCGGCTTCGAGGCCCGCGCACACCTGGTCGAAGAGGGCGGCCACGGCGCCGAGGCCCGGGAGGGTGCTGCGGGCGCGGTGCTCCAGGAGCCAGGCCTTGAGGGGCCTGCCGTCGATGTACTCCGTGACGATGTACCGCTGGCCGCTCCAGGTGCCGCGGTCGATGACCGAGACCACGTTGGCGTGGGTCACCTGGGCCAGGGCGTTGGCCTCCGCGTCGAAGCGGGCGATGGTGTCCTCCCGGGCCAGGAACTCCGGCTTGAGGAGCTTGACGGCCACGCTCCGGTCCGCCAGGCGCGTGTCCAGGGCCCGCCAGACGCCCCCGAAGGACCCCTCCCCGAGGCGCTCCGAGAGGCGATAGCGGCCATCGATGAGGTCTCCCTCGGCCGGGCGGGCGGTGGTTTCCACGGAGGCGCCGGGGATCCTACCAGAAGCGCGCGGCGGGGGGTGCGGCGGCGGGGATCGTGGGGTATGGTCCCGCTCCTTCCATGCGAATGGCTCTGGTTTCCACCCTGGTGGTGCTCTTCTCCTGCTCCAAAGCCATCGGGGACTCCTGCACCATCGCGTCTGATTGCAGCATCAACGGCGACCGCCTGTGTGACACCTCGCAGCCGGACGGGTACTGCATCGTGTCCGGGTGTGACCCGGGCTCCTGCCCGGACACCTCCCTGTGCGTGGCCTTCAACGCCCACAACCCGCGCCTCTCGCGGAGGTTCTGCATGGCCCCCTGCGCCCAGGACAGCGACTGCCGCACGCCCTTGTACCACTGCCAGCGGCCGGACCCGGCCGCGTGCCGCGTCGGGGCCCCGGAGCTCCTCCCGGCGGGGCGCACCTGCAACGTGCTCCTGGACACCCCGGACCCCTCCCAGGGCGTCGTCGGGTGGTGCGTCCAGGGCGCCCCTCCCGCGCCCTGAGGGGCCGCAGGGTGAAGCTCCTGCGCTTCCTCTTCTTCCGCGTGCTGGCGGGCGCCCTGACGGTGCTCGGGGTAGTCACCTTCTGCTTCCTGGCGCTGCACCTCCTGCCCGGGGACCCCACGGACTCGCTCCTCGGCGAGACCGCCACGGACGCCGACCGCGAGGCCCTGCGCCACGCCCTGCACCTGGACCGCCCGCTCCTGGCCCAGTACGCGCTCTTCCTCCGGGACGCCTTCCTGCGCGGGATGGGGCCGTCCTTCGCCCACCCGGAGCACAGCGCCCTGCGCGAGGTGGCCGAGGTGTGGCCCTCCACCGTGGCCCTGGCCCTGAGCTCCGCCGCGGTGGGCTGGGCCGTGGCCCTGCCGCTGGCCCTGGTCGCCAGCGCCCGGCCCGGCTCCCGCACGGACGCCGCGGTGGGCGTGCTCTCCCTCGCGGGCGTCGCGCTCCCCACGCTCTATACGGGCCCGCTGCTGATCACATTGTTGTGCGTCACGGTGCCCGTGCTGCCCTTCCCCGGCCCCGACGCGACGGGGCTCTCCTCGCTGGTGCTGCCGAGCCTCACGCTGGGCGCGGGCCTCGCGGGCATGCTCACCCGCATGGGGCGCGCGTCGCTCCGGGAGGTGCTGCTGGAGCCGTACATCACCGCCGCGCGCGCCCGGGGCCTCTCGGAGCCCGCGGTGCTGGTGCGCCACGGGCTCCGCAGCGCCCTGGTGCCGCTGCTCACGGTGGGCGGGGCGCAGCTCTCGGCGCTCCTGGGCGGGGCCCTGGTCACCGAGAAGGTCTTCGATCGCCCGGGGGTGGGGCTGCTGTTGCTTGAAGCGCTCACCCGACGGGACATCCCGGTGGTGCTCGCGGGGGTGTTCGTGGTGGCGGCCACCGCCGTGGTGATGCAGCTCCTGGTGGACCTGGCCTACGCCGCGGTGGACCCGCGCATCCGGGTGCAGTGATGGCCCGCGCGCGCCTCGCCGGCAGGGCCCTCGTGGGCGCGCCCCTGGTGGCGGTCTTCGCCCTGGCGGCGCTCGCGGGGCCCTGGGTGGCGCCCTACGACCCGAGGGCCGTCGACCTCTCGGAGGAGCTTTGCCCGCCATCGTTTGCGCACTGGCTCGGCACCGCGGACAACGGCGTGGACGTGCTCTCGGTGCTCCTCGACGGGGCGCGCCTGGCGGGCACCGTCAGCGCCCTCACGGTGGCCCTCTCCCTCGTCCTCGGCGCCCTCCTCGGGGGCGGGGCGGCCTACGCTGGGGGTTACCTCGCGCACCTGGTGGCGAGGCTCACGGACGGGGTCCAGGCCCTGCCCGCGCTCCTCCTGAACCTGGCGGTGCTGGCCCTGGCGGCCCGCCCCGGCGTGGCGCACATGGTGGTCGCGCTGTGCCTCACGGGCTGGGTGCCCTACGCCCGCGTCGCCAGGGCCGAGGTGCTACGCCTGCGGGAGCGCGAGTTCGTCCAGGCCGCCCGGGCCCTCGGGGCCTCGCCCGCGAGGGTGTTCCTCCGGCATGTCCTGCCCAACGCCCTCGGACCCCTGGTGGTGCAGGCGACCTTTGGTCTTGGAGGGGCCGTGCTGGCCGAGGCGAGCCTGTCCTACCTGGGCCTTGGGCCGGGGGCCGCGGCCTCCTGGGGGGCGCTCCTGGACCAGGGGACCGCGCACCTCCTGCGAGCCCCGAGGCTGGCCTTCACCGCCGGGACCGCGATCGCCCTGACGGTGCTGGGCTTCAACCTCCTCGGGGACGGCCTGAGGGACCGGCTGGACCCCCGCGAGCGGCACTGAACGGCCAAGGGTCGGCTTGCTGAAAGGGTCTGTGGGGCATAGTGTGTCCGAGGCTCAGGTGGTGAACGTCGGCGACACGATCGGTGAGTACCAGATCGTCTCTCGGATCCGGGCCGGGGGCATGGCCACGCTGTACCTCGGGCGCCGCTCAGGCCTGGCGGGCTTCGAGCGCGAGGTGGCCTTGAAGGTGGTGCACCCCCACCTCGCGGCGGAGCCGCGCTATGTGGAGATGTTCCTCGACGAGGCCCGCCTCGCCGCCCGGATCGATCACCCCAACGTGGTGCACATCCATGACATGGGCGAGGCCGCGGGCACGCTCTACCTGGTGATGGAGTACGTCCAGGGGTGCTCCCTGTGGCAGCTCTCCCGGGCGATGGACAAGCAGCAGCGCCGCATGGGCGTGGACCTCGCCACGCACATCGCCATCGAGGTGGCCGAGGGGCTCCACGCCGCGCACGAGACCTGCGGCCCCGACGGGGCTTCCCTGGAGGTGGTGCACCGGGATGTGTCCCCGCAGAACGTGCTCCTGGCCTTCAAGGGGCACCTGAAGCTCATTGATTTCGGCATCGCCAAGGCGCGCGGCAGGCTCCAGGAGACCGTCGGCGGGAACCTCAAGGGGAAGCTGCGGTACATGGCCCCGGAGCAGGCCCTGGGGCGGCCCGTGGACCGCAGGACGGACGTATACGCCCTGGGGATCGTGCTGTGGGAGCTCCTGGCCGGGCGCCGCTTCCACACGGTGGAGACGGAGATGGCCCTCCTGGAGCAGATCCGGAGCCCGTCCACGAAGCCGCCGAGCACGTACAACGAAGCGGTGCCGCAGAGCCTGGACCGCGCGGTGATGGACGCCCTGGCCCCGGACCCGGAGCAGCGCCTGCCCACGGCCCACGCGTTCCGCATGCGCCTGGCGCAGGCGTACCCCGCGGCGCTGGCGGTGGACGCGTCGCGGGTGGCGGCGCTCCTGACCTCGGTGATGGCCGGGATGAGCGCGGGCCCTCGGGGCGCCGCGGCCCAGGGCGCGTCCTCCGCGCGCGTGTCGGCCCCGACGCCGGTGATGGGCACCGCGGCGCAGCCGCCGGACGCCGCGGGGGCCTCCGGGGCCGACGCGGGGGCCGACGGGGGGGCGCTGCCCCTGCCGCTCCTGCCGACGTTCCCAGGCAACCTGGAGGACGGCCCGGACCCCAACGACCCCTTCAACGGCACCACGGACAAGGACCCCGTAGGGCTCGACGCGGACAGCCACCCCTCGCCGGTGGCGCCGCCGGTGGCCATGGACGTGGAGCTGGTGCGCAAGCCCACGCTGGTCCTGCCCGCGCAGCAGAAGCGCCGGAGCGTGCTGCCGTGGGCCCTGGGCGGCGCCCTGACGCTGATCCTGTGCGGCGGCGCTGCGGCCCTCGGGGCGCGGGCGTTCTACCTCACCGCGCGTTCGGGCAGCGCGGCGCAGACCCCGCAGGCGCCGTCGCCGGTGGTGCTCACCACGCCCGTGGTGGTCACCGTGCCCGTCGCGCAGGCGGAGCCGCCACCGAGCGCGCCCGTCGCGCCGCCGGAGGTGCAGGACGCGGCGGACGCGTCGGTGGTCGTGGCGCCAGTGGCGCCAGTGGCGCCGGAGTCCACGGACGCGTCGGTGGTGGCGGCGCCGGTGGTGGCCGCGCCCGAGGGGGCGCCGCCGGTGGTGGCGCAGAGGACCGACGCGCCCGCGCGTCGTCCGCCCGCTCCGGCGAACCCACGCGGACCCGCGCGGGCGGTGCCGGTGTCCACGCAGTCCGCGCGGGACCCGGGGCCCGTGGCGGTGCCGGTGGCGCTGCCCAGGGTGCCCGGGGTCACGGGCGCCGGGGGGAGCGCCCAGCCGCCCGCGGCGCCGGAGGTGCCCGGCGCGCCGAGGGTACCGCGCGCGCCGACGCCCCAGGGGATCCAGCCGACCTTCGTGGAAGAGCCGAATTTCTAGGCGCTTCAGCGCGCGCGGACGTCGGCCAGGCGCGCGTTGCAGGCGTCGCCCACGGGGGCGCAGTCCACCAGGACCACCACGCTGCCGGTGGAGGGGTTGACCCCGGCGCGCTCGAAGGAGAACACCACCACGGTGCTCCGGGAGCAGCCCACATAGCCGCACTGGCCGCCGAGGGGGGCCTCCACGGTGGTCTCGCGGCAGCGCTGGGCCCCGCAGGTCTGGGTGCGCACCCGCGCGAGCTCCCGCTGCACGGCGGGGTTGCCGCGGGCGAGCGCGACCGCCGTGGAGGGCCTGGCCCGTGGGGGTGGCGGCGGGGCGAGGTCCGCCAGGGCCACGGAGGCCAGCGCCAGCGCCGCGGCGCCGGTCAGGAGCGTGCAAGCGCGCTTCGTCATGGAATTCTCGAAGCACCCGTCGCGGCGCGTGTCAACTCCTGCGGTGGACGCTCAACACCAGCCTGGCGCCCTCAAGCTCGGGAACAGCCGCCGGCAGACGATCGCGACGAGGCCGGAGAGCAGTCCGAACGTGAGGGCGGCCAGCGCGATGACCTTCAAGGGCGCGAAGGGCGGCGACACCCAACCGGACAACCAATCCACGTAGACCAGGAAGAGCGAACCGATGACGGCCTCCGCGGTCACGACGATCGCCAGGGAGAGCGCGACGCGCGGGAGCCGTCGGGTGCAGCCCAGGAAGCGGTCGGCGGAGTGTTCCTGGAAGCACAAGGGACACAGCGGGAGTTCTTCCCGCGGGGGTTCCCCGCGGTAGGGGGAGGGCGATTGTAGCGTCATGGCGTGCTACCTCCTGGCCATGGGCACGAAGGTGCGGCGGGACCCGGAGAGCGTGGGCTGGGCGGCGATGACCTGGTCGATCCGCTCGCCGCCGCAGTGCTCGCGCAGGGCCTGCGCGCGCGCGTAGCCCAGCATGTACGCCTGGTCGTTCGGGCGCTCGGGCCCCTGGCCCCGGAGCCCCGCGTAGGCCCCCTGGTCGAAGCTGGTGACCAGCCTGGCATCGCGCTCCACGGTGGCCCTCGCGGCCTGGAGATCCTCGTCGGTGCGGATGACCGCGGGCCCCCAGTGGGGCATGGCGCCGTCGGTCGCGGCGTTGCGGAGCAGGTTCAGCAGCGTGATGGTCGGCGCCGCGACGCCGAGCACCGCCCCGACCGGGGCCGCTGCGGCGACCCCACCGATGGTCAACAGCTCCGCAGCCATGACGCTCGCCTCGGACCCGACGTGCAGCACCTCCCCTGGATGGTTGGCGTCCACCAGGCGCTGGGCCCTGTCGGAGCGGGTGCGGTCCGGCGGCACCGGACCGTACCCGAGCCCCTGCGCCAGGGCCTCGGGCGTGGGGTGCTCCACCACCGGGAGACCGCCGGGGCCGTTGCACACCGGCGCCCCAGGACCGGCGCCACCGCCCCCACCTCGGACGAGCAGCGCCATCCTCGCGGCGTTCGCATCCTGACCGTTCATCTCCAGCACCACCGCGGGCCCCGGGGCGGGCCCTCTCGCTGGGCCCGCCGCCGCGGTGTTGGGTCCCCGGGGTGGGGTCGCCCCCGGGGCGGGGGCCTCGGGCCCCAGGCACAAGCTCAGATCCATACGGTTCGTTGAAGGGCAGACTTCGGTTCCCATGGCGCACCTCCGCAGGGCGTGCCTCTCGCACGCAGGGTCCGTAATCGCGGCCAGCGAGGAGGTGGTTGCGTGGTCGAGAGAGAAAATCGGTTCCACCGCTCGCGGCCCACGCCGCCTGCATCTTGTGCGTCTGGCGTGCCTGGGCAGAATGTCCCAAATCCAAGGGGTCTCGCGCGACGCATCCGCCAATGGTGATGTCCGCCCACCGGAATCCCGACCAGGAGGCCCGCGGCATGTCCGCTCTGCTCCGCTCGTTTGCGTTCCTGCTTGTCCTCTCGGTCCTGGCGGCATGCTCCGGAGGCGCCGCGCCGGGCACCGGAGGCGATGCATCCAGCAAGGTCGACAGCGCCCGGGGCGACGCCCTGGACGGCGCTGTCGACGCCGAGGACTCCGACGCCAGCGCCGACGGCGCCGCCCAGGACAGCACCGACGCCCCGCAGGACGCCGCGGAGGACAGCGCCGCGGACAGCGCCTCCGACGCTTCGGGAGACGCCGCGGACACCGCCGTCGCGGACACCACCGCCGAGGACTCCGTCACCGACAGCGCCTCGGAGGACCGCGGCCCGGTGGACTCCACCCCGGACAGCGCCGCGGGAGACACCGGCGCGGCGGACAGCGCGCCCGCGGACCTCGGCTCGCCCACGGACACCGCCCCCGACGCGCCGACCATGGACAGCGCACCGGAGGACAGCGCCCCGGCAGACACCACCCCTGCGCCAGACACCGCGCCCGTAGACACCTCACCCCTCGCGGACACGACCCCCGCGCGGGACACCGCCCCCGCGCCAGACACCACACCGGTCATGGATACCATGTCGGTGATGGACGTGCCTGACACCACACCGCCCGACACTGCCCCACCCATGGACTCCGGTGCCATGGACGTGGAGGTGACGGACACTCGCCCCGGCGCCACCGAGCGGCCCACGGCGGTGCTCTCGGTCACCGGCCGACCGCGGCGGGGGGACGCCTTCGCCACGGTGGTGCGCCTCGACGCCTCGGGCTCCACGGGAGGGGCGCTCTCGTACCAGTGGTTCGTCGGCGAGGCCAGGGTGCTCTCGGGCTCGCTCACGGCGCCGTCGCTCACGGTGTCCGTGGGGGGCTCGGCGGACCTGCCGGTCATGGTGGACGTCACCAACACCCTCGGCAGCGCCCGCGCCACGGGCACCATCCAGCTCGATGACCCGCCGGTGGCCAACGCGGGGTCCTCGCGCGTCGTGGCCGTCGGCGCCGCGGCCACCCTCGACGGCGCGGGCTCCTCGGACCGCGAGGGAGACCCCATCGCCTGGCGCTGGACCGTGGACGCCGCCCCCGCCGGGAGCGCGGCCACCCTCGCGGGGGCCTCCAGCGCCACGCCCTCGCTGGTGCCGGACCTCCCCGGCAGCTACCGCCTCGCGCTGGTGGTGTCCGGCTCCGGCGGCGAGAGCGCGCCCGCGTACACCTCGGTCACCGCCACGGCGCCCTCCAGCGACCCGCCCACGCTCACCCTCACGGCCACCGGCACCGTGGTGATGGTCGGTACGCCCGTGACCTTCGGGCTCGTGTCCTCCACCGCCCCTGGCGTCACCATCACCGGCCGCACCCTCACCGTCAACGGCATGAGCGTCCCGGTGGACGGGGCGGGACGGGCGACCTTCACCCCCGGCGCGCCCGGGGCCTACGACGTCGTCGCCGTGGTCACGGCGTCCAATGGCACGAGCTCCGAGTTCCGCGCCACCCTCTACGCGGCGGGCACCCCAGACTCGGGCTCGCGCCCCACGCTGGACCTCCGGGCGCCGCCCGATGGGACGATCCTCACCGCCGCCACGGACGTCACCGGCAGCGCCGGCGGCACGGACTTCGCCCGCTATGTCGTCGAGGTCGCCCCCGCCGGGAGCAGCACCTTCACCACCGTCGCCACGGGGGCCGCGCCGGTGACCCTCGGGCGCCTCGCGGTGCTCGACCCGGCGCGCTACATCGCCGGCACCTACACCCTGCGCGTGACCGCCTACGACACCCACGGCCACGGCACCCGCACCGAGTCCGCGTTCGTCGTGGACTCCGACCGCGCCGCGGGCAACTACCGGCTGTCCTTCCGGGACCTGGAGCTCAACCTGGTGGGCGTGCCCATCGTGCTCGACCGCCGCTATGACTCCATGGACGCCAGGAGCCTGGACTTCGGCGTGGGCTGGGAGCTCTCCGTCGGCGCCCGGCCCGAGCTCACCTTCCCGCCGGGGCGCCAGTGGACCTTTGACTTCTCGCGCTGCGTGCTCTTCGGCCGGGACGCCACCCCGGTGCGGGAGCACATTCTCACCATCCGGCTCCTGGGCCGGCGCTACTCCTTCCGGTTCCTGCCCTTCCGCGAGCGCTGCGGCGTCGGCACCGTGGTGCTCCGCCCCCGCTGGAGCCCGATGCCGGGCACCGTCGGCACCCTCACCCCCGACAACGAGCCCAACTTCCTCCAGCTCCAGGGCGCCTTCGACTACCTGGACGTCATGGACCGCGACGGCCTCGGCCCCACCGGCGAGATCTACGACCCGCAGGACTTCACCCTCACGCTCCCCGAGGGCCACGTCATCCGGTTCAACCGCACCCGGGGGATCACCTCCGCCACGGACCCGCGGCGCAACGGCATCACCGTCACCCCCACCGCCGTGCGGCACTCCTCGGGCGTCACCGTGGCCATCGCCCGGGACCCCTCCGGGCGCGTCACCCGCGTCACCCGCCCCGACGGGGCAAATCGTACGTATACGTACAATTCCGTGGGGGACCTCGTCGCCGCCACGGATTTCCGGGGTAATACCACTCGGTTCGTCTACGCACGAAATCACCGCCTCGCGCAGGTGATCGACCCGAGCGGCAGCCCCGGGATCACCTCGGAGTACGACCCCGAGGGGCGCCTCACGGCCACCGTGGACCCCCTCGGGCGCCGCACCACCATGGCCTACGACGACGCCGCCCGCACCCTCACGGCCACGGACCGCCTCGGGCGCCGCACGGTCACCACCTACGACGCCCGCGGGCTGGAGACCGCCACCACCCTGCCCGACGGGAGCGCCCTGCGCTACGAGTACACCACCGGCGCCCAGCGCAGCGCCGTCACGGACCGCCTCGGGCGGCGCACCACCTACAGCTACACCACCGCGGGCTTCCTGAGCGCCATGACGCTCCCCACGGGGCTCACGCGCGCGGCCACGTATGACAGCGCGGGGCGGGCGCTCACGTCCACCGACGGGCTCGGGCACACCAGCACCTTCACCTACGACGCCGGGGGGCTCCTGACGCGCTGGGTGGACGCCGCGGGCAACGCCGAGGGCTACACGTACAACACCCAGGGGGCCCTCTCGGGGGTCGCCCTGGCCGGCGGCGCGAGCTTCTCCCTGGAGCGCGACGCGAGGGGCTTCGCCACGGCCCTCACGGGGAACGGGGCGCGGCACACCATGGAGTTGAGCCCCCTCGGGGAGGTGCTCACGGACCGCTGGACCGCCGACGGGCGCGACCACGCCGTGCGCTACGAGCCTGGCCCCGAGGAGGCCAGCCCCGCGGCCATCGTGTCCCCCGAGGGCTGGCGCTCGACGGCCAGCTATGACTTCCTGGGTCGCCGCACCGAGAGCGTGCGCCCCGGCGGCGAGCGCGAGCGCACGGAGTACGACCTCCTCGGGAGGGTGACCGCCAGCGTCCGCGCGGACGGCACCGCCACGCGCTACGAGTACGACGCCGAGGGGCAGGTGACCGCCGTGGTGAGCGCCTCGGGCGCGCGCACGGCCTTCACCCGGGACGCCCTCGGGCGGGTGACCGCCATCGCCCTGCCGGGCGGGGGCTCCGCGCGGCGCGCCTACGGCCTGGCGGGCGTGACGTCGTCCGTGGACCCCGCCGGGCGCGAGACCCGCTACGACTACGACACCCTCGGGCGCCAGACGCAGGTGACGTCCCCGGGGGGGCTGGTCACGCGGTACACCTACGGCCGGGACGGGCGCCTCGCCGCCACCACCGCGCCGGACGGCGTGACCACCACCCTGGAGCGCGACCCCATCGGGCGCACCAGCGCCATCACCCGACCATTGCCGGGCGGAGCCTCGGCCACCACGCGGGTGACCTTCCTGGGCGCCAGCGGCAGGCTGACCTCCGTGCGGGACCCCAACGGCAACGAGACCCGCTTCACCTACGCCTCCGGGCTCCTCACGGCCTGGTCCGATCCCCTCGGGAACACCGTGCGCTACGAGCGCTCCGGGGGCAGCGTGAGCGCCGTCACGGACCCCCTCGGGCGCCGCACCACCCTCGACCGCGACGCCGCGGGGAACATCCTCGCGGAGACGCGCCCCGACGGGCGGCGCTCCACCGTGGCCTACGACACCCCGCGCCGGACCAACACCCGCACGCTCTTCGACGGGAGCACCACCGTCACCGGCGTCATGGACGCGCGCGGGCGACCGATCAGCGTCACGGCCTCCGACGGGACCTCCCTGGGCTACACCTACCACCCGTCGGGGCGCCGGGCCTCGACGCGCGACGCGCGGGGCGCCACCTCGGTGCTCTACACCGCCGGGGCAATGCCCGCGGCCTTCGTCGAGCCCGATGGCCGCGCGGTGCGCTACCAGTACGCCGTCGATGGCGCCCTCGCCGAGGTGGCCACCCCCAACGGCACCACCCGCTATGAGTACGACAGCGCCGGGCGCCTCCTGCGCGTTGCGGACCTCTCCGCCGGGGTGACCACCTACACCCGCGACGCCGTCGGCAGGCCCCTCACGGTCACCACCCCCGACGGCTACCGCGAGGTGTACTCCTACGAGCCCTCCACCGGGCGCCTGGCCTCCGTGGCCGTGCTCGACGCCGCGAGCGCGCCGGTGTTCCGCGAGGACTACACCTACGACCCGGGCGATCGCGTGCTCTCCGTGAGGGACCTCGCGGGCGTCACGGACTACACCTACGACGCCGCCAACCGGCTCCTCTCGGAGACGCGCACCCCCACCGGGGGCAGCGCCCGCCGCACGGACTACACCTACGACGCCGCGGGGAACCTCACCCGCATCGCGGGCCCCTCGGGCGCCCGGACGCTCACCTACGACACGCTCAACCGCCTCACCTCCGACGGCGAGGCCAGCTACCGCTACGACCCCGAGGGCAACCTCGTGGAGGTCACCGGCGGCCCCCGCGCGGCGCGCTCCACCTGGGACGCCCTCGGGCGCCTCACCGGCGCGGACACCACGGGCCCCGCCCTGGGCGCTCACTCCGTGCGCTACGCCTACGACGCCGACGGGCTCCTGGTCGAGCGCACCGTGGACGGCGTCGTCCGGCGTTACCTCTGGGACCGCCGGGGCGTCCCCGAGGTGCTTGAAGAGACCGACGCCGCGGGCAGGCTCGTGGCGCGCAACATCCCCGAGGCGCGCCTCGTCGGCCGCAGCGCCGGGGGCACCACCCGCTACCTCCACCGCGACCGCCTCGGCTCCGTCCGGGTGGTCACCTCCACCGCCGGGGCCCCCACCCTGTACCGCTTCAACGCCTGGGGCGAGGCCGAGGGCCCGGGCCCCGACGAGGCCTCCCCCTACGGCTTCGCGGGCGAGCGCCTGGACCCCTCCACCGGGCTCTATGACCTCCGAGCCCGACGCTATGCCCCGCACCTCGGGCGCTTCATCTCCATGGATCCGGTGTCGGTTGGTGTGGGTGAAGGTAGGATGCTCAACGGGTATGTCTACGCCGAGGACAGCCCGACCTTGCGGGTGGACCCGACGGGGGAGTTCGCGCTGGATGTGTCCTTCGGGGCGGTGATCAGCGGGATCTTGAACAGCACGGCGTCGCTGACGGCGTTCCGGTACGTGCAGCTCGCGCTGAACGTGGCGGCGCTGGGCCGCGGGGTGGTGGCCTTCATCGACGCGATCTTCAACAACGGGGTGTTCTCCACGCCGCATGCGTTCTCCCTGGAAGGGGTGGTGCTCGGGGCGAGCTTCGCGCGGCCGAGCCTGTCGCTCACGTTCTTCCGGCAGTACACCGCCGGGACCGACAACGTGAGCGTGGGGGAGCTCGGGGACATTCTCCTCAACGCGGTGTTCGCGCCCTTCAGCAATTTCAGCCTGCTGAACTTCAACGCCGGCTACGACTACGACGGCGAGGCCTTCGGTCCCATCGGGCTCTTCTCCGCGGGGGGCTACGCCGGGGCGGTCTTTGACTGCCCCACGCCGGGCTCCTACGCGGGGCCCTTCGACGGCCTGGCGGTCTCCTTCGGGAAGAGCTTCGGGTCCGTAGGAGGGCGCCTGGACGCGATCCCGATCCGGGCCTTCGGGGGCATCTCGCTGATCTACTCCCTAGTGCAGGCCTCGCTGGAGTCGCCGTCCTTCGCGGTGCAGTTCAGCGTCTCGCCGGGGACGTACACGCTCCCCTCGGGGCAGACCCGCTCGGCGGCCACCAAGACCCTGACGGCCACCTCGCCGCTCACCTCCATCGGCGCCGCGATCAAGTTCGTCTCGGGCCTCGCGGTGAGCTTCACCTTCCTGCACACCACCGCGGAGCAGGTGTCCTGTAGCAGCCAGAACGGCTTCTGCGGGTTGTAGCGCCGCGGGCTCCGCTGCTACGGTGGGGCCGTGCGTGCGTGGCTCCCGGCGCTGCTCTCCCTGGGCGGGTGCGACCCCGCGCTGCCCGCACAGCGGGCGCAGTGCCCCGGGTGGCTCGCCACGGACGCGCTCCGGCCGCCGGAGCCCGCGCGCGCTCTGGCCGTCGGGAGCAACTACGGCGACGGCGCGCTCTTCGCCCTGGACGCGCGCCTCGGCCGCAGCGAGCGCCTGGCCGTGCCCGTCACCGGCGACGCCGTGCTGCGCACCGTGGGCAGCGCCCTGGTGGTGCTCAACCGCGCCCAGGGCGCCGGGGACAACCTGGACTTCTTCGACCTCCGGGGCGCCCTCCCCCGGAGGCTCTGCCAGGTGCCCGTGATCACCGAAGAAGAGCGCCGCGCCGGGGGCGCCTCGCAGCCCTACGGCAACGCCCACGACCTCCTGGTGGTCGACGGGCGCCGGGCCTACATCGCCCGCTGGAACCTCCCCTCGCTGGCCGTGCTGGACCTGGGAACCGGGGCCATCGTGCGCACCGTGGACCTGTCCCCCTGGAGGGGCAGGGCGAGGCTCCCGAACCCCGACGCCCTGGCCCTCGTCGGCGACGAGGTCTGGGTCACTCTCGAGCGCCTGGACGACCCTGCGCACCCCACCCAGCCGGGGCTCATCGTGCGCGTGGACCCTCGCACGGACACGGTGATGGGGGCCCTCACGCTTCCCCACGCCAACCCCCTGGGGCCGCTGTGGCTCTCGCCCGACGGGCGCGAGGTGCGCGTGGCCACCCTCGGGGACTACGCCCGCGCGGACGACGGCGGCGTCGTCGCCGTGGAGCGCGCCACGGGGCGGGCCCGCACGCTCCTCTCGGAGGGCGCGGTGGGCGGCAACATCGACGGCTTCGTCCCGCTCCCCGGGGACCGCGCGCTCCTGCGCGTCTCCGGCGCGCGCCGCGCCGGGAGCGCCCTGGAGCGAAACCGCGTGGTGGCCGTGGACCTCGGGCGCGCCGTGGTGGAGGGCGTCTGGCTCAGCTCGGACACCTGGAGCCCGGCCCTGCCGGTGGTGCTCGGGGACACGGTGCTCCTGCCCGACCCCGGGGGCGAAGACTTCGAGGGCGCGGGCGTGAGGCTCCGGGACCTCCAGGGGCGCCCCCTGCGCGAGGGCGTGCTGCCCCTCGGCGCGGGCATGCGCCCGTACGACCTACGGCTGGCGCCGTAAAATACGTCTGGTCAACGACATAGGACGTCCACCCGCAGAATGACGGGGGTGCTCATCCCGTCGCCGGTGGCCTCGACGAGCACCTGCACCGCCGCGGCGCCGTCGGGCACGGGCACCTCGGCCATGGCGCCGGGCTCGCGCCAGGGACCCCAGACGTCCGGCGTCGCGCGGAGCGCCACGCGGATGCGCGTGGTGACGGCGCCGCCGGTGGCCGTGACGCGCACCGCGGAGGCGGTCCCCGCCATCGGGCTCAGCGGGCCCGAGAGCCACGAGCCCTGGTGGGCCCGGCCCGGGTCCCGCTCCAGCGCCGCCCGCCACACGGAGCGAGGGAAATTCTGGTTCTGCGAGCCTTCGCCCGCGATGCACGAGGTGCGTCCGCCGAAGATCCAGAGGTGGTCGCGGTCATCGCGGCGGATCCAGAAATCGCTGCGGGGGCGGGGCAGGGCGCTGCCCATGGCAGCGCCGCCCTGCCAGGGCCCGAGGGAGCCGTCGGCCAGGAGGTCGGCCCACCACACGTCTCGGTAGTTGTCCCCGCCGGTGTCCCCGCAGCGGCTGAACCCGCCGGGGCGGCCTCCGAAAACGAAGAGCCTGCCGTTGGAGATGAAGGACTTCATGTCGAAGGTGCGCCCGGGGAGTTCCCCCGCCGCGCGCCAGGGGCCGAGGGCGCCGTCGTCGCCCAGGTCCGCGGCGAAGATGCGTCGCTCGATGTTGGCGGTGCTCAGGCAGTTGTTCCGGCGGCAGCCGCCCATGGCATAGATACGCCGGGCCGAGGCCGCGCCGGACAGGAAGATGAGGTTGCCGTCGGGTACTGGTGTGGTGCGCCGCCAGGCCCCGAGGTTCCCGCTCGGCAGGATCGGCGCGAAGGAGACGTCATCGGTGCCGCCGATGCCGTCCTCGCCCGCGAGGGTGTAGAGGAACCCGGAGGCCACCACGGCGTCGTGGCCGAAGCGTCGCTGAGGGTTCTCGGGGCCCATCCTCCAGGGGATCTCGCCGTCGCGCGGGGTGGCGAAGACGACGCGGGTCATCTGCCGGAAGCGGTCCATCCCGAGGGCCCCGGCGCCGCCGGTGAGGTACGCCACGTTCGCGTGGAGCGTGATGATGTGGTCGGTGATCCCGAGGTAGGGCATGCCCGGGTCGCGCATCGGGATCATGAAGGGGGTGGCCTCGCGCCACGGGCCGAGGGAGCCATCGGCCTCCATCCTGGAGGCGTACATGGAAAACTCGGCGACCTCGTTCATGGGGATGCCGTTGTTCTGTCCACCAAGGAGGTAGAACCAGCCGTCGTGGTAGGCCCCATCGGAGTCGTGGGCGCCGCGCGGGATGGCGCGCTGGTCGGTCCAGGACCCCGGGTGGGCGTGGGCTTCGAGCACCACCCCGCCGAGGGCCGGGTCCGGGGCCATGCTGATGGCCGTGTGGGGCGCCGTGCCTCGCCCGAAGGCCGGCAGGAGCGCCTCGGCGCCGACCAGGGACAGGCAGGCGCCCGGGGGCGGCGGTGGTGGTGGCGCGTCGGAGTCCGTGGTGTCCGGGAGGTCCGAGTCCGCGAGTGTCCCGGTGTCCTGCGGCGTGGGCGCGTCCGAGGCGGTGTCCGGGCTCCCGTCCCGGGCCGCGTCCGGGGTGGTGGCCATGGGCGGCGCCTCACCGCAGGCCGCGAGGGTCCACGCGAGGATCCAGGGCAAGCGCAGGGGTCGGTCCATGGGGGTAGGTTCTGCCCCTTCTTTGCGTGCGCAGCAAGCGGTTGGGCGGCGCCTCGGGAGCGGCGCCCCCTGGACGACGGGCTCGTCGAGCGTGGTGTCGACCTGGTTCCAGACCGAGACCCCGCCGGCGCGCACGAGCATGCCGACCTCGCGCGGATCGCCCGACGGCGTGACCGTGAGCTCGACGGGCCTGAGCGCCAGGGTCTGGCCGGGGTCGAACGGTCGCACGTCGCGCAGGCCGAGCTCGCGCAGGCGCTTGGGCAGCGGCCAGGCACGCGTCGACCACGCGCAGCGCGCCGGGAGCGACGGCGCGGCACGCGGCGAGCGTGGCGGCGAAGCCCTCGACGTAGATGCGCGCGAAGCGCCGGAAGCGCTCGACCTCGAAGCCGCCGCCGTGCGTGCCGATGTGGGGGGTGGCGAAGTAGAAGGCGTCGAGCGTGCCCTCGAGCCCGCTCGTAGCCAGGACCAGGTTCCTGTCAATGGGGCCGCGACGCACGTCGACCAGGCCGAGGGTCGAGAACACGCTGCTGGCGAAGCAGTGCTCGCGGAGGTAGTCTTCCGCGTCCAGCACTTCGTACGTGACGCCAGGGTGCGGGGGGTGGTAGGGTGCCGAGGTCGTGGACACGCTACCCGGCCAGCGGTGCGAAGGAGGGCTCCCGGCGAGGCCACCCCTTGAACTCCATGGCAGGGTGTCGCGTCGCACGGCGCTGTGGGTCCTGGGGGCGCTCCTGGGTTGCGCGGGCGCTCCGCGCGGAGCGCCGGTATCAACCCTGGAAGCTCCTGCGTGCGCCGGCACCATCGCGGCGGCGCCCGAGGGGACGCGCCCGGTGGACGACCCCACCCTGCTGGCGAGCGCGCTGGGGGCCGCGGGGGCGGGCAAGCTCTGCGCGGGGGCGGTGTTCGAGGCGACGAGGCCGCTCACGTTGTACCGGGTGTGGCAGCGCGACCGAGCTTACACCGAGCTCGGGCGCTGGTGGACCTTCGAGCGACCCGAAGGGCCCCGAGACCGGTACCGCGGGCAGAACGTCATCTGCCCGGAGTGGAGCGCCCTGGACGCGTGGTCACGGTGCGAGCTCCGGGCGGGGGCTCGCTTCGTCCTGGGACCGGGGCAGAGCGCGCGGTGCGAGGGCGGACTCACCCTGCCGGTCTCGCCGACCAACCAGGTGTACATCGACAACGACGCGCGGGCGCAGCGTGTGTTCGTCGAGCGCTGCGAGCCGCTGGGAGCGTGGCCCGAGGCCTCCGTCGCGCCGTGAGCTGGACGCTGGCCCGAAGCGCCGCGCTCGCGGCGGCTCGCGCAACGGCCGAGCGCTGCGGCTCGTGCGCCTGCGCGCGCTGCGTCTCCAGGTGAGCCTTCGGGCGCTAAGAGGGTGTCCAATTGGAAAATCGTGCTAGAATGCACGATTTGTTATGACTGGAGCTCCGGTGTCTCGCAGGGGATACGCGCCCGACGACGTCGCGGCGCGCGGCGGGCGCACCAGCGTCACGGGGGTCTTCGCCGCCGGGCGACGGCGTGTGGGGCCCCTCCCCGGTGGTCTTGGCGATCGACGAGGGGCGCAGGGTCGCCGCGGCGGCGGACGTCCGGCTGACCGCGCAGGGAGCGCGAGCCTGACCGGGCGGTGCAGTTCGTTTCAAGGGGAGGGACGGGGAGGGGGCCGACGCCCGCGCCGCCCCCCGCCAGGAAGCAACCGCTGCGCCAGGCCGCATTCTTCCCGATAGCCGTCGCTGGACGCGGAGGTAGGGGCATGAAGCACACACGTCATCGACGAAGCCCGGCGATCTGCGAAGACCTGGTACTTCGCCACCGCGAGAGCGGCCTCTCGATCGCGAAGTGTAAACTGCGGGCCCGCTTCGAGCGCCCTGCGGGACTCGCCCGGGAGCGCCTTGGGCAGGACGCCCGAAGCGGCGTGCTCTTCGTTCGCTGCGGCGCGGTTTCAACCCGCCATCCCTTACCGGGTGGGGGAGGTGACCAGCAACCCCAGGAGCGCGGGGAGGCGAAACCCGAGCTGGAAGGTCGCCGTCCAGTAGCTCTGGTCGCCCACCTGGCGCCACGCCCCGAGGAGCGAGAAGGTGAGCCCGAACTCCCCCGCGGCGACGCCCGCGCTGGCCGTGGGGCGCGAGCTGGTGTTGTCCGTCGTGCTGAAGGCCCCCTCGGCGTGGATGGCGTACTCCACCGTGAGCCCCGCGCCGACGCCCACGCCCACCGCGGGTTGCTCGGGCTCCACCGCGGCCAGGAGCAGGTCCGCTTGACCCACCACCCCGAGGCGCCGCACCCAGCGCCCGCCGACGCGGTCCGTGCGGAGCCACCCGGAGCCCTCCAGGAAGATCCCGTGCAGGTAGGGCTCCAGGCCGTCACCCAGGAAGCGCTCCAGGAGGTACCCGACGCCCACGTCCGCCCGGCGGTGGAACCAGCGCCGGGGGAGGGCGCTCGGGTGGAAGGCCACCCTCAGGCCCGCCAGGGGCATCGCCGCGCGCTGCGTCGCGGGGTACCCCGCCGAGGGCCTCAAACGCCCGCCTCCGACGCCCACCAGCGCCGTGGCCCGCAGCGGCGGCGAGGCCAGCGGGACCACGCAACCCGCGCCCCCGAGGGCGACCAGCAGCAACCCGCGGAGGCCCGGACCCATGGGTCCAGTGTGCCCTCCGCGCCGCGGGTCGGGAAGGTCCTTCGCGCGCCCGCCCGGGGATTGTCCCTCGGACCCAGAGGGGCGTTACTCTCCGGGTAGGAGCCTTCCTCATGCGAACATCATGGATTCTGGTGGCCTGCGCGGCGCTGGTCATGGGTTGCCCGCCCTCGACGCCGCCGGTGATCGAGCCCGACGGGAGCGCCGCCGACACCGCGGCGGACACGCTCTCGCCGGTGGACACCGGGGTCCAGACGGACACGGGTGTCCCCCCGGACACGGGGGTCCTCACGGACGCGGAAGACTCGGCCCTGCCAGGAGATACAATGCCCGAGGACACCCCCTCGATGGACACGGGCGTCCCTCCCACGGACACGGGGGTCCCCCCGGACACGGGGGTCCCTACGGACACGGGCGTCCCGGGAGACGTGCCCGGGGACACCCCCGTCGGCGGGGCCTGTCGGGCGGACGGGGAGTGCGCCCCGGGGCTCACCTGCGAGAGGCCCCCCGGGCGCTGCGTGCAGTGCACCTCGGCGGCCCAGTGCATGCCGGGGCAGGTGTGCGCCTCCAACCGCTGCGTGGCGGCGGTGCCGTGCACCACGTCGCGGATGTGCCCGGGGCAGGTGTGCAGCCCCACGATGATGCGGTGCGTGGACTGCAACGTGGACGGCGACTGCACCACCATGGGCGAGGTGTGCCGCGCCAGCGTGTGCGTGGTGCCCCCCACCCCGTGCCGGGGCGACGGCGACTGCGCCTCCACCACGCGGGTCTGCGACACCGCGGCGATGGTGTGCGTGGAGTGCAACACCGACGCCCACTGCGGCGCCGGGCGCTACTGCGGCCCGGGGCACGCATGCCGCCCGAGGGTGTGCACCCCCGGGGCGTCGCGCTGCCTGGACGTGACGCGGGCGCGGCGCTGCGACGACCGGGGCACCGCCGAGGTGGACGTGGCCTGCGGGGCCGGAGAGCGCTGCGTGATGGACGCCTGCGCGCGGCCGTGCACGCCGGGCGAGGAGAGCTGCGCGCCCACGGGCGAGCGGCGGCGGTGCAACGCGGACGGGATCACCTACACGCTGATGGCCTGCCCGGGGACCCTCACGTGCTCCCTGGGGGCGTGCGTGACCTGCATGGACACGGACCTGGACTCGGTCTCCGACGTGCTGGAGGGCGCGCCTGGGCTGGACACGGACCGTGACGGCACGCCGGATTTCCGGGACACGGACTCCGACGACGACGGCTTCTCGGACCGGGTGGAGTCCACCAAGGCGTACCCGGGCTACGAGAGCCACGGCCGCGAGGTCACCTGCGGCGGCGCGCCGGACAACTGCGACGCGCCCCCGGACCGGGCGCCCAACCACCAGGACCTGGACTCGGACAACGACGGCCTGGCCGACGCCGACGAGCGCATGGCCCGCACGGACCCGTGCGGCGCCGACACGGACCTGGACGGGGTCTCGGACCTGGTCGAGCGCGTGGCGGGCTCCAACCCTTTGGATCGCATGTCCCTGCCGCCCTCCACGGGGCTCTACGTGGTGCTGCCCCACCACGACCCGACGGTGATGGTCCCCGCGGTGCGCCGGGAGTTCACCTTCCAGACCCGGATCCGGTCGGCGGACGTGATGTTCCTGGTGGACACCACCGGGTCCATGGGGAGCACGCTGGCGTCGCTCCGGAGCAACCTCTCCACGATGATCATCCCGGGGATCGTGCGCGCCCTCGGGGGGCCCATGGCCGACGTGCGCTACGGCGTCGCGGAGTTCCGGGACTTCGCCGAGGGCGGGGACCGCTCCATGGGGGACTTCGCCCTGCGTATTCCGGCCCGGATGAGCACGGAGTCCATGCCCGCCCAGCGGGCGGTGGACATGCTCATGGCCGCCGGCGGCGGCGACGGCCCGGAGGCCCAGGTGCCCGCGCTCCACGCGCTGCTCACGGGCTTCGGGGTGCCAAACTACGGCGGCCTGGCCGTGCGGCCCGCCACCGCCGCGGACTGCGCCGGCGACGCCATGGCCTTCGGCTGGGGGTGCTTCCGGCCCGGGAGGGTGCCCATCTTCGTGCTCTTCTCCGACGCGGACTGGCACAACGGCCCGATGGTCGCCGCCAACTTCTACCGCTCGGTGCCCACGGCGCCCCTGTGGGACGCGCTCGTCACGGCCATGCGCATGCGCAACGCGTACTTCCTGGGGATCGACGTGGGCTCCGGGGCCACCCTCGCGGTGTCCCAGAACCTCGCCCGCGCCACGGGCACCGTGGACGCCATGGGCATGCCCATCGCCTTCCGGGGCACGCCCATGTCCGTGGCCACCAACGTGGTGGACGCGGTCACCACCCTCACCGGCCAGACCCGGCAGAACATCACCACCCGCGTCGTGGGCGACCCCATGGAGCGCAGGCTCCCCATGGGCCGCAGCACCGCGGACTTTGTCACCGGCGTCGCGCCCGTCCGAGGCGAGCCCGAGGCCCCCACCGGGTACGAGCGCCGCGACATGACCACGTTCTACAACGTGGCGCCGTCGACCCGGGTGACCTTCGCCGCGAGCTTCGACAACACCCTCGCGCGCGGAGGGGCCTCGGCGCAGGTGTTCACCGCCACCATCCAGGTCCTGGGGCGCGCCGGGACCGTGGTGGACTCCCGCCCCGTGTTCATTCAAGTGCCCGCGGCGCCGTAGCGCGCTTCACCCACCGACCACGCGCCCGGCCATCCAACGCCCCACGCGCTCCTGGAGCCCGGGGCTCACCCGGGACAGGTAGTACAGCGCCCACGCCTCGGGCGTCACCGGCAGCACCGCCGTGTCGTTCCGGATCGCCCGGAGGATGGCCTCGGCCACCCGCTCGGGGCCGTAGCCCCGGCGCGCGTAGAGGGCGTCCACCTTGTCGCGCATGGCCGCCTCGTCCTGCACGCCTGCAAAGCGCGTGTCCCTCACGATGTTCGTGTGCACGATCCCAGGGCACACCGCGGTGACCCCCACGCCGCGCCCCTTGAGCTCCGCCCGAAGCGCCCTGGAGTACCCCAGCACCGCGAACTTGCTGGTCACGTACCCAAGCACGTTGGGCGCCGCCGCGTAGCCCAGCGCCGAGGACAGGTTCACCACCTGCCCCCTGCCCTCCCGCACCATCGCCGGCACGAAGAAATGACACCCGTGGATCACCCCCAGGACGTTCACCCGGAGGATCCGGTCCCAGTCCTCCAGCGTGGTGGTGAGCACCCCCCCGCTCAGCCCCACCCCGGCGTTGTTCACCAGCACGTCCAGCGCGGGCACCTTCCCGTGCACCGCCTCCGCGAGGGCCCCCATCGCCTCCCGGTCCCCGACGTCCACCACGGACGCTTGCAGACACCGCGAGAGCGCGTCCACCTCGGCCTCCACCGCCCGGAGCCTCGCCTCGTTCACGTCGCAGAGCACCAGCGAGGCCCCCTCTCTCGCCAGCGCCAGCGCCGTCGCCCGGCCGATCCCGCTGCCCGCACCCGTCACCAGCGCCGTGCGCCCTCGGAGCTCTCGCATGGCCCAGGGCCTTAGCCCCCAAGGGCCCACCCCCGCAAGCGGTGCTAGAGTCCGTGTGTGTGTCTCCACGCTCCAGCGCCCTCTCCGCGCTAGCTCTCCTGGCCTGCGCACATAGACCGACATATCCCACCCGCTGGCACCAGACGCTCACCGTGGACCATGCCCGAGGGACCGTGGCGGTGCGTGCCTGCGGGGACACCGCGCGAGCGCCGGCGCTCTCGCCCCCTGCGGCGGGCGTGCCGCACCTGGTGGCCCTCACCGAGGACGACGGCCGCCCGCTCGGGCTCCGGGGCGGGGTGACCGAGGCCCCGACGGGGCCGTGCGTGCGCTGGACGGTGCGGGTGCGCGAGCGCGGGGACCTCTGGGTGGTGCCTGCCTCCACGTGGCTGTGGCGCCCGCCGTGGCTCGCCCGGGGCGCGGAGGTGACGCTGTCCGTGGCGCTCCCGGCGGGGTGGGCGCTCTCGGCGCCCTTCCCGGAGCTGGGCGGTGACCGCTGGAGCATCCCTCCGTCGGCGTGGGCCTTCGAGGGCTATTTGGGCCTCGGGCGCTTCGAGCGCGCGGTGGTCACCGCGGAGGGAGCGCGCTTCGACGTGGCGTGCGTGGGCCCTCCGGGGTGCGCGTCGAGGCTGCCCTCGGAGGCGTGGCTGGGCGCGGCGGCGAGGGCGGTGTCCGGGGTGCTCGGGCGCTTCCCGGTGTCCCGGGTGCAGGTGCTGGCCCTGGACGGCGAGCGCTCCGAGGAGCCCGTGTCCTTCGGGCTCACCTCCCGCGGAGGGGGTGCCAGCGTGTTGTTCACCCTGGACAGCACGCGCCCGGGCTTCGAGCGGGACTGGGTGGCCGTGCATGAGTTCTCGCATTTCCTCCACCCCGCGACGGACCCTGGCGCCACGTGGCTCACCGAGGGCCTGGCCACGTACTACCAGGAGGTGCTCCGGGCGCGCTCCGGGGCGCTCTCCGAGGAGGCGCTCTGGGCGGAGCTCCTGGAGGGCTTCGCGCGAGGCAGGGAGCAGGCCGGGGCGTGGGGCCTCCAGGCCGAGAGCGACGCGATGGCGCGCACGCACCGCTACCAGCGGGTGTACTGGACCGGGGCGGCGGTGTGCTTCCTGGCGGACGTTGAGCTACGGCGCCAGACGCGCGGGGCGCTCTCCCTGGACGCGCTGGTGCGCGCGCTCCACGCAAGGGCCACGGACCCCACCAGGGTCTGGCCCCTGCGGGACCTCACGGGGCTCTTCGATGAAGCCTCCGAGGGCCGCTGGAGCGCCGTGGTGGGCCCGCTGGTGTCGAGCCCGCGGTTCCCTCCCGTGGACGCCGCGCTGGCCTCCCTCGGCGTGCGCGAGGAGGGCGGGGCGGTCACCCTGGACCCGGCCGCGCCGGAGGCGCCTCTGCGCCGCGCGCTGCTGGCGGCGCCCCGCTGACGCGCCGCCGTCGGCGCGCGTACGCTACCCGCACCCGTCGAGGCGGCAGCGCAGGCCCACGTTGCACCGGCTGCCGGGGCAGCACGGCTGCCTCGCGGCGCCGCAGGGCTGGCACCCGACGCCGCCGTCCACGGCGCCGCACGCGAGGCCCGCGTTGCAGGTGTTGCCCGCGCAGCACGGCTGCCCGCCGGACCCGCAGGGGTTGCAGCCCCCGCCCGCGCAGGCCAGGCCCGGGTTGCAGCTCCCGTCACTGCAACACCGCAGCCCCGTTGCCCCGCAGGGGGCGCACACGCCGCCCGCGCAGGCCAGGGTCTCGGTGTTGCACAGCCGCCCGCCGCAGCAGGGCTGCCCGTCGGCCCCGCAGAGGGACACCTGGCACACCCCGCCGCGGCACACCAGCGCCCCGGGGCACGCGCCCCCGCAGCAGGGCAGGCCCGCCATGCCGCAGGGCTGGCACAGCGACGCCCCGTTGCACTGGCTCCCGGCCCCGCAGGCGCGCCCCGCGCAGCACGGCTGCCCGGGCATCCCGCACGCCACGCACACGTCCCCCGCGCAGAGCCCCCCGGCCGCGCAAGCCCCGCCGCAGCACGGCTGTCCGGGCATCCCGCAGGGCTGGCACACACCCCCCGCGCCGCACGCGAGGCCCATCCCGCAGCGCGCCGCGAGGCTCTGGCAGCACCGCTCCGCGGCCGCGCCGCACGCCCGGCACTGCCCGGCCGCGGTGCACTCGGCCCCGGTCAGGCACACCCCGCGCGCGCAGCACGGCTGCCCGGGGTTGCCGCAGGTGCCCACCGGCGCGTCGGGCCTTGTGTCCATCGCCGTCACGTCCGGCGCGCTGTCCGCGATGGGCGCGTCCATCGCCGCCGTGTCCGGCGCCACCGTGTCCGGCGCCACCGCGTCCGGCGGGCTCGTGTCCCCGGGCGCCGCGCTGTCCTCCGGGGGTGTGTCCGGCGCGCTCGCGTCCGTGGCGTCCAGCGGCGCCGAGGTGTCCACCATGGGCGGCGCGTCGCCGTCGGGAGCTACGGTGTCCCCGGGAATGGGCGCGTCCCCGGCGGCGTCTTCTTGCATGGAAGAGTCCAGCGGTACGGGCACCAGCGTGTCCTCCGCGGTGTCCTCCGCGGGCGCGCCGGTGTCCTCGTCGATCACCATCGGCGCCTCGGACCCGCAGGCCACCAGCAGCAACACCCAGGAGCTCCAGCGTAACACCCGCACCTGCACGACCTCCAAGGTAGCACCCGCGCGCACAGCCCCGCATCCCTTGCGTCGATCCAGTGAGGGCGGAACCATCGCATGTTGGCGTAATCTCTCGGAAAAAAAGCAGGTTCCTTGTCGTTTGTGGGTTTTCAGCGGGGGGGTCTGGCTGCTAACAACCGTGACTTGTTCACTGCCACCTGGTGGGAGGCGACGATGCGAACCCCGTCGAAGACGCTCACCTTGGCTTTGCTTGGTCTGACAGGTGTAGTGGTCTCGAAGCCGGCGCGGAGCAACGTCCCGTGCCCGATGGGGATGGTCTACATCGACGGCGGCTACTGCATTGATCGCTACGAGTCCTCGCTGCTGGAGGTGCTCCCCAACGGGCAGGAGCGGCCGTGGTCGCCGTACCTCGCGCCGGAGCGGGTGAACGTCCGCGCGGTGAGCGCCCACGGGGTGGTGCCGCAGGGGTACATCTCACAGGTGGAGGCCTCCCGGGCCTGCGCCCGCAGCGGCAAGCGGTTGTGCACCGAGCGGGAGTGGTTCCGGGCCTGCCGCGGGCCGCGGGAGCAGACCTTCGGGTACGGCGCCCAGCGCCAGCAGGGCCGCTGCAACGAGAACCACAGCTGGCACCCGGTGGTGCGCCTCTTCGGCGGCACCGTGCGCTACCTCTGGGGCTTCGTGCAGATGAACGACCCGCAGCTCAACCAGCTCCCAGGCACCGTGGCCCTCTCCGGCGCCCACCGCGGCTGCTCCAACGAGTACGGCGTGTACGACATGGTGGGCAACCTCCACGAGTGGACCTCGGACCCGCAGGGCACCTTCCGCGGCGGTTACTACATGGACACCACCATCAACGGCGACGGGTGCTGGTACCGCACCGCTGGCCACAACACCCAGTACCACGACTACAGCATCGGGTTTCGCTGCTGCGCCACCGCGGAGTAGCGGCGGTCACCCCACCGCGCTGCGCGCGGTGATTACCCCACCGCGCAGCGCGCGGTGATCACCACGCCGCGCGACACGCGGCGGGGGCGCGCGCCACGAAGTCCACCTCCAGGCGCTCCACGGTGGCCAGCGCGGGCGCCGTGCCGCTGTCGGCCAGGGCCACCAGCTCGGGCACCCTCCCGGCCAGCGCGTCGGCCTTCTGCCGGAGCGCTCCGGGGCCCGCCGAGAGGACGCCCGCGCGCTCCAGGAGCACCCTCCGGGCCGGGTCGATGAACACCCGGTCTACGTTGGCCAGCGAGTCCTCCAGGGCCTCCACCACCTGCCGCAGGTGCAGCTCGAAGGCCGCCTGACGGCGCTGGGAGAGGGCCCTCAGGGCCTCGTCGAGGGCGGCCTGGGCGGCCTGGGCGGCCTGGGCGACCGCGGCCTGGAGCTTCTGCTTCTCCGCCGTCACCTGCCGCGCCTGCACCGAGCCCCGGTCGGCCTCTTCCTTGATCCGTCGCTGCTCGGCCGAGAGGCGCTCGGCCCGGGCGCGCACCTCGTTGCCCGCGCTCTGGAGCGCCGTCACGGTCTCCTCGGCCTGGGCCACGGTGAGCCTGCGCATTGGGCGCGAGGCCCCCAGCTCCGACTCCAGCGCGCGCAGCTCGCTCTGGAGCGCCGTCTCCCGCGCGCGGAGCTCGTCCTGGGCGCGCTGCAGGGCGGAGATGGTGCCCTGCTCGGCCTCCGCCAGCGCGCGCAGCCGCGCCAGCTCCGCGTTGGCCGCCTGGAGGCCCTGCTGGCGCCGGGCGAGCTCCGTGCGCGCGTCGGAGAGCTCGCCCTCCAGGTCGTCGAGCTTGCGGCGCCACTCGTCCTTGCCGAAGAGGGCCGGCTCGGCCTCGCGGTGCTGCTGGAGCAGGAGCTCCCGCTCGGGCACCTTCCGGGCCCACTCGGTGGCCTCCGCCTGGGCCTGCTGCAGCGCCGCCGTGAGCTGCCCGTGCTCGGTGCCGTACTGCGCCACGCGCGCCCCGCGTGCCAGGGCCTCCTGCGCCGCGGACGCCCCCTGGGCGCGAAGGTGATCGATCTCGTCGAGCTTCTGGGCGTGGCGCACCACGAGCCTGGCCAGGGCGAGCTCGCGGTTGACCTCCGCGGTCCGCGAGGCCAGGGCCTGGGCCTCGCCCTCGCAGCGCCGGAGCTGCACGCCCAGCTCGTCCACCGCGCGCGCCAGCGCCGCCTCGTGCTGGGTGAAGGCATCCAGGTCCTGCCGCGCCTGGAGGAGCTGCGGGGTCTCCCCCGGCGGCGCGGTCACATACTCCGGCGGGAGCGACGGCGCGAAGGGCAGCGCGTCGGGCCAGGACGGGGGCACCTCGCAGCCCGCCACCCGGGACAGGTCCGCCAGGCTGCTCCGGAGGTACGGCAGGGCCTTGGCGTAGAGCCCCCGGAGCCTGGACACATGGTCTTGATAGAGCGCCTCGGCGGTGTCCAGCCGGGAGAGGTCCGGGGCCTTCACCGCCCGCAGGGCGTCCAGGAGGCTGGTGCACAGCTTCCGGAGTGTGACCGCCTCGGGCTCGAACTGCTTCAAGGCCCCCTCCTGCGAGGAGCGCGCGCTGGCCAGGTCCTGCTGCTCCAGGTGCTCGGCGCGGGCCCGCAGGCGTGCGGGGGCCTCGGCCAGGTCCTTGAGGGCGTCGCGCTGCCGGGAGACCTCCGCCCGGAGGCCCTGGAGCACGGCCCCCACGGCGTTTACGTTCTGGTCATCGTCGCCCTGGAAGGTGAAGCGCCCGACGACCTCGTACACGTCCGTCAGGCCCGTGAGGTGCTCCGGGTCCGCGGGGCGCCACTGCCCCGCGGTGCTCGGGAGCCCCTCCGGCGCCGCCAGGAGCGCGCTCCCTCCGCACTCCCGGAGCGCGTCGGCGAAGGGCTGCAGCTGCGCACGGAGCGAGGCCTCCGTGGACGCTACGGCCCGGGCGGCGCCGTCGATCTCGTGGAGGGTTTGGAGGTAGAAGCGCACATACGCGTGGCGGGGGTCCGGAGTGGCCATGGCGGCGCCAAGGTCTCCCCCCAAAGGGCCCGCCCGGTCAAGGGCCCACCGGCTAGAACGACCAGCCGAGGTTCAGGTTGAGCACCGGGATGATCTGCGACTGCGACGCCGTGGCCGTGGTGCCGCCGCCGGAGGCCCGCGCGCCCGCCACCACGAAGGCCGCCCCCCCCTGGATGTCCAGCGTGAAGCCCACCCGCGTGGCGAGCTTGTAGCCCAACAGCGGCCCGAGGCTCAGCCCCGCCCCGTTGGCCAGGAAGCCGCTGCTGGAGCCCGCGTTGGAGATCCCAAGGTAGAGAAGCTCCACCCCGAGGTTCAGCCCGTGGGTGAAATCCCCGAGGACGTAGAAGCGCCCCTGGGCGCCGATCTCGAAGATCCCAAAGGTCTCCCCGCTCACCTTGATGGCCCCGAGGCCCAGGATCCCCGCCACGCTCACCCGCGGCCGCAGCGCGAACTCCCCGGTCACCTCGAACATCGGCAGGATGAGATGAATCGGCGAGAACGTGATGGACGCCCGCTGCCGCATGGGCTGGTCCACCACCACCATCCCCGGCTGCGCCACCACATACTGCGCCTGGGCCGAGACTGGGACAAAAAGTCCCGCGGCAAGAAGTCCCAGTGTTACTGTCGTCCGAGTCCCGCCCATTTTCGTGGCCTCCCGTTGGGGTGTTTTCGGCCAGGGATCCTACACCGGGAGGTGGAACAGCATGAAGTACACGAGCACGCCGGTGATGGAGACGTACATCCAGATGGGGAAGAGCACCCGGGCGAGGCGCTTGTGGTCGTCGAAGCGTTGCTTTCGCTCGGAGAGCCAGAGGACCCTGAGGGCCAGGGGGACCACGGCCATGGCGAGCACCATGTGGCTGCCGAGGAGGGCGAGGTAGAAGCCCCGGAGGAGCCCGGCGCCCCGGAAGGGGACGGAGCCGTAGAGCAGCACCCGGGTGAGGTACGACACCAGGAAGAGCGCCGAGGCCCCGAGGGCCGAGAGCATCCAGCGGCGATGCTGGGCGCGGTCCCCGGCGCGCAGGGCGCGCAGGCCCAGGGCGAGGCACACGGCGCTGGTGGCGTTGAGGGCGGCGTTGTTGGTGGCCAGGAGCGTGACGGTCTTCACGGGGGGTTCACGGTTCGCGGGTGAGGTCCTGGACGGCGCCCAGGAGGGCATCGAGCTCGCCGTCGTCGGCGTGGAAGTATCCCCGGAGGCGGGCGTGGCGGTCCAGGAGGACGAGCTGGTTGCCGTGGGCGATGTCCATGATCCCGAGGGGCTGCGTGCGCTGGGACGGGTGCGGGGCGGCCTCCATATGGATCTTGAAGCCGTGGACCACGGTGCGCTGCATCATCCCGAGGTCGCCCGTGACGAAGCGCCAGCGGGCGGGGTCCGCGCCGTGGCGGGCGGCGTAGCCCCGCAGGCGCTCGGGGGTGTCCACCTCCGGGTCCACGGAGAAGGACACGAGCCCCACGGCGTCGCCGTGGCGCCGGGTGCGGTCCTGCACGCGGCGCAGGTACGCGGTGAGCCTGGGGCACGACGAGGGGCAACTGGTAAAGATGAAATCCGCGACCCACACCCGGCCCCGGAGCGACGCCAGGGTGAAGGGCCGACCCCGGTCGTCGGTGAGCTGTAGCTCCGGCAGGGCGCCGAGGACCGGCGCCGGGGGGCGCGCGTGGACCCGCAGCCACCAGGCCACGGGGAGCGCGAGGAGCACCAGCACCCACGCCACCACCTGCGCCCGTCGAAGGACCCTGGAGGCGTTCACCGCGCGTGGGTGCCCGACGCGCTCATCGCGCGAAGCGCCCGACGCGCTCATCGCGCGAGGTGTCCGACGCGCTCATCGCGCGAAGCGCCCGACGCGCTCATCGCGCGTCGAGGGCGATCACCGCGAAGAGCGCGGTGAGGTATCCGAGAGAGACCTTGAACACCCCGCGGGCCCAGCGGTCCGTGGTGGTCGCGCGGTCCCCCGAGAGCGTCGCGGCGAGGAACCACGCCCCGAGCGCCAGCGAGGCCACCAGGCACCCGCGCCCCACCACCCCGAGCGGTGTGAGGAGCACCGAAACTGCCACCAGGGCCAGCGTCCAGCCCACGATGTGGGCGCGCACCACGGGCTCCGAGCGCACCAGCGGGAGGATCTTGAACCCCGCCCGGGCGTACTCCTCCCGGCGGAACACCCCGATGGCCAGGAAGTGCGGGAGCTGCCACAAGAACAGCACCGCGAAGAGCACCAGCCCCGGCGCCTCCGCCCGGCCCGTGACCGTGGTCCAGCCCATGAGCGGCGGCAGCGCCCCGGGCACCGCCCCCACCCACAGCGCCAGCGGCGAGCGGGTCTTGAGCGGGGTGTACAATCCCACGTAGCTCACCAGCGCCAGGAGCCCGAGGGCCCCCGTGGCGGTGTTTACCCCAAGCCACAAGACCGGCACGGACACCAGCGCCAGCGCCAGCCCGAAGGCCAGCGCCACCGACGGAGAGAGCCTCCCGGCGGGCAGCGGGCGCCCCCGCGTGCGCTCCATGAAGCGGTCCAGGTCGCGCTCCCACCAGCAGTTGAGCGCGTTGGCCGCCGCCACCGCCAGGGTGGTCCCCAGGAGCGCCAGCACCGAGCGCCGCGCCGTGAGCACGCCGTGCGCCAGGTGGATCCCCCCGGCGGTGGTGATGAGCACCAATGCCGTGATCCTGGGCTTGGCCAGCGCCACGAGGTCGCGCGCAAGGGCCCCCAGAGAGGAGGCGCGGTTTGGCGCCGACGCGGGCGCCGCAAACGCTGCGCCCGGCTGGAGGTCACCCTCGTAGGACATGGTGGGGCGCTCCGGTCTATGCCGTCCTGGGCCTCGCAAGTCAAGCGCCCGCCGGTGGGAAGCGCCGCCCGCTCGGGTTATGCTGGGCCCCGATGGGACGCTCCGCGCTGGTCGCCGCGCTCGTGTGCTTCGGCTGCTCCGTCGGAGAAATCCCCGAGGTCGTCACCGACAGCGGCGCGGAGGACACCTCCAGCGAAGACCACCCGAGCGACGCAGCCACCGACGCCACCGCGCCGGACGCTCGCCCACCGGACATCGAAGCCCCGGATACGGCGCAGCCGCCGGACACCGCGGCGCCCCTGGACACGGCCCCTGCGCCGGACACGGCACGGCCGCCGGACACGGCCCCTCCACCCGACACGGCACGGCCGCCGGACACCGCGCCTCCACCGGCGTGCGACCCGCGCTTTCGCTTTTCCCCTGCGGTCCCTCGGGAGGGCGCCAGCTTCGAGGTGTTCTTCACCGACCGCGCGGGCTACACCAACATCGGCCTCGCGTTCCTGGGCCCTTCGGTGCCCTCCTGGCGCTTCCTGGACGTCGCCGGGGGGCCGCCCTTCACCTGGCGCTTCGCCGTCAACGGGCACCGCGCCGGGCGCTACACCCTGCGCTTCACTGCCGACCCCGCGATGAGCGCCCTCGGCGCATGCACCCTGGACATCGCCCCGGGGGACCCCGACGCCGGGCCGCCGCCAGACACCGCCCCGCCGCGGGACACAGCCCCACCAACGGATACGGCCCCGCCGACGGATACGGGCGTCGGCCCCGCGCCGCCCAGCAACCGCTTCGGCATCGGCCTCGTGGGCCCCGGCGACGCCCGACAGCTCGACCTGGCCGCCAACCTCTCGGGCCCCGGAGGGTACGTCAAGCTCATCTTCCCCGACGTGCGCCCGGGGCTCTCGGGCCCGGACCCGTCCTGGGTGGCCTCGGTGCGCGACGCCTACGCCCGGGACCTCATCCCGGTGATCCGCTTCGGTCCCCCGTGGGGCGACCGTCGCGTGCGCAACCAGTCCGACGCGGGCGACGGCAGGGCCTTCACCCGCCTCGCGGCGGCCTACGTAGCCATCGTCCGGGGGCTGCCCCGCAGGGCCTCCTGGCCCCTCTACGTCGAGGTCCACAACGAGCCCAACCTCTGCTACGAGTGGCAGTGCGACCCCGGGACCATGCCCGGCGATCGCATCACCGTGGAGCGCATCGCCGCGGAGTACGCCGCGCTCCTGCGGGACGTCACCCGCGCCCTCCACGACCTGCGGGACCCCCTGGTGCGCGTCACCAACGGCGGCCTCGCCCCCGGAGGGGTGCGCTGGTGCGCCTGCGTCGGCGCCCGCGACACTCGCCCCGGGGAGTGGGAGGGAGGCACCACCTCGCTGGACTTCCTCCGGGCCATGAACGCCGCCGTGCCCGGGGTGTTCACTTCCCTCGACGCCTTCGCCTCCCACGCCTACCCGGCCTCCGGGCGGGGCTTCGGGTTCTTCGCGCCCTTCGCCTCCGCGGGCGTCGGACTGAGGTACTTCCGGGACGAATTGTCCACCCTGGGCCTGAGCCTCCCGGTGCTCCTCACGGAGACCGGCTGGAGCACCAACCGCGACGGCGGCAGCAACTCCCGGGACGACATCGCCACCTGGACCCGCCAGGCCTATGAGTCCGTCTGGCTCACGGACCCCCTGGTCCGCGCGGTCATGCCCTTCGAGCTCTCGGACCCCGGCTGGGAGCCCTTCAACTGGGTGCGCCCGGGGGGCGACCCCTACCCCGTGTACACCGCCGTCCGGGCCCTGCGCTGCGCCCGGATCGCCGGCCGCTGCCCATAAACACCCAGGGAGGCCCCGTCCTGGGGTACGATCCGCGCGCCGTGGCTGCCTCCGATGGACCGCGCCAGCGCCCGGGCTCCCGCATCCCGCTGGAGCCCGGCACCACCTTCGCGGAGCGCTACCGCGTCGTGTCCCTCCTCGGCGCCGGCGGCATGGCCGAGGTCTTCGAGGTCGAGCACCTGCACACAAAGCGCCGCCACGCCCTCAAGCTCCTGCGCCCCGCCGCCATGGCCGACCCGGACTCCGTCGAGCGCTTCCAGCGCGAGGCCAGCGTCTGCGCCAACATCGACAGCGAGCACATCGTCGCCGTGATCGATTGCGGCGTGGACCGCGCCACGGGCTTCCCCTTCCTGGTCATGGAGCGCCTCTACGGCACGGACCTCGCCCACCACGTCCGTGAACAGACCAGCGCGGGCACACCGATGCCCCCGTCGCTCATCCTTGAGCTCCTCCGGCAGGTGGCCACGGCCCTCGACAAGGTCCACGCCCAGGGCATCGTGCACCGGGACTTGAAGCCCGCAAACCTCTTCCTCACCTTCCCCTCGGACGGCCCCCCGCGCGTAAAGATCCTGGACTTTGGCATCGCCAAGCTCGTCGGGTCCTCCCCGGAGAACACCCTCGCCGGGCGCATCGGCACGCCGCTCTACATGACCTCCGAGCAGATCCTCGGCCAGGAGGTCTCCCCCGCCACGGACCTCTGGGCCCTCGCCCTCATCGCCTTCGAGCTGTTCTGCGGCGTGCCCTACTGGGACGGCCACACCGCCGCGAGCCTCCTGGAGGCCATCCCCGACCGCGCCGCGCGCCCGAGGCCCAGCGCCATCGCACGCTTCCGGGGCGTGAGCCTCCCGGCGGGCTTCGACCGCTGGTTCCTGCGCTGCCTGGACCCGGACCCCGCCGCCCGCCCGCCCTCCGCCGGGGCCGCCATCGGCGACCTCCTCCGGGTCTTTGACCCGAAGGCCACCCAGCCCCCGCCGCGCACCGCCCGCATGGAGTCCGGTCTGGCCTCCATCGCCCCCGCGCCCAGGATCAACCTCCCCAGCGCCGAGCCAAAGCCCCCGGAGCCCGCCCCGGTGCCGGCCTCGCTCACCCCCGCCCCGGTGGCCCGCCCGAGGCCCTCGGAGCGCCCCGCGGGGCCCCTGAGGGCGCCCCCGAGCGAGCGCCCCAGGGGCCGCTCCAGGGCCGTCATCGCCCCGCCCGAGAGCGAGGAAGATGACGCCGCTACGCAACCCCTGCGCCGCGCGGACCTGCCCATGGCCCTGGCCGGGCACACCGAGGCCTCCGCCCGGAGGCTCGTGCGCCGCTCCGTGCGCCCGCCCGAGGCCACCCCCGAGCGCGCCCCGGACGACCAGGGCGCAGTCCCCCAGGCCATCGCCCCGTCGGAGCCCCCCAAGGCCAGCACACCCCAGAAGCCCCCACCGCAAAGGGTCCCGCCGCCAAAGCCCCCTCCTTCAAAGCCCCCTCCTTCAAAGCCCCCTCCTTCAAAGCCCCCTCCTTCAAAGC